>NZ_CP135436.1:827500-1494725 GCF_032340315.1 Streptococcus sp. DTU_2020_1001019_1_SI_AUS_MUR_006
ACCTGTTTAAGATTGTCCTCAATGAGTCCGAAAAATTTGTCTGGCTCCTTGTTCTGAAAGTGAAAAAGCAAGAGCTGATAGAGATTATAGTGGTGTCTCAAGTCTTCTGAATAGCTCAAAAGCTTGTCTAGAATCTCCTTATTTGTTAAGTGCATGCGAAAAGTAGGGCGATAAAAACGTTTATCACTTAGTTTACGACTATCCTGTTGAATGAGCTTCCAGTAGCGCTTGATAGCTTTGTATTCATGGGATTTTCTATCAAATTGATTCATGATTTGAACACGGACACGACTCATAGCACGGCTAAGATGTTGCACAATGTGAAAACGATCTAGAACGATTTTAGCATAAGGAAAAAGCTGTTTAGCCAAGTTATAGTAAGGACTAAACATATCCATAGTAATGATTTTCACCTGACAGCGAACCGCTCTATCGTAGCGAAGAAAGTGATTGCGGATGATAGCTTGTGTTCTGCCTTCAAGAACAGTGATGATGTTGAGATTATCAAAATCTTGTGCAATGAAACTCATTTTTCCCTTAGTGAAGGCATACTCGTCCCAGGACATAATCTCAGGAAGACGAGAAAAATCATGCTTAAAGTGGAAATCATTGAGCTTTCGAATGACAGTTGAAGTTGAAATGGATAGCTGATGGGCAATATCAGTCATAGAAGTCTTTTCAATTAACTTTTGCGCAATTTTTTGGTTGATAATACGAGGAATTTGATGATTCTTCTTGACGATAGAAGTCTCAGCGACCATCATTTTCGAGCAATGATAGCACTTGAATCGACGCTTTCTAAGGAGGATTCTAGTAGGCATACCAGTTGTTTCAAGATAAGGAATTTTCGACGGTTTTTGAAAGTCATATTTTTTCATTTGACTTCCACAATCAGGACAAGATAGAGCATCGTAGTCCAGTTTGGCGATGATTTCCTTGTGTGTATCCATATTGATGATATCTACAATCTTGATGTTTGGGTCTTTAATATCAAGGAGTTTTGTGATAAAATGTAATTGTTCCATATGAATCTTTCTAATGAGTTGTTTTGTCGCTTTTCATTATAGGTCATATGGGACTTTTTTTCTACAACAAAATAGGCTCCATAATATCTATAGGGGATTTACCCACTACAAATATTATAGAGCCTATTTTTACCACTTATTGATCCATAAAAGGGCACGCTAAAAAACACCTCATGTTGAAGCTATTGTCGATTGTCTTTTTCGTTTCTCATAAAAGTCGGCGATATGGCAGGGATTGGTATGACTAGCTGAAGCGATGTTATGAATGCACTTGAACAAGATTTTTCTGGCATAGGGATTACCTCGCTTAGTAATGTGTTCCTTGGCGAGAAAGTTCCCAGATTCATAGTGTCTCAGGTCAATGCCAATAAAAGCGTTGATTTGATTGGTAGACTGAAAGCGACGAATATCTCCCAATTCGCCAATGATAGATGTCGCTGTGGTTTCTGCGATGCCAGGAATTGATCGTAAGATGTCATACTGTGGTAAAGGCTGAGCTAGAGCTACCATGTCGTCTAAGACAACCTGTCTGTACTCAGAAAGACGAAGCAATTCTTGAGCATAGTAACGAACCTCTTCAAGCATTGGGGAGATTTTCTTGACAGCACAAAAAGATTGTTTAGCGAGTTTTATGAGTTTGTCAGTCAGGTAAGCAATACGCTTTTTAGAGATTCGTTTGGAGGTAGATTGACGGAGAATCTTAAACAATTCATTTTGAGATAGGTTTAATACAAACTCTTTGCATGGAAAAGCCATCACTAAATTCCAATATTGCTCTCCAGTTGGTGTGGATAAGACACTTTCCAATTCAGGAAAGGTGACTTGTAAGACCTTGTGTAGACGGTTTTTAGTTCTAACAATGTCTTCTGTAAGATTTTGATAGAAACGGCTTAAATCACGCAGGTGTTGATAAACTTCTTCCTGCGCATAAGTTGGTTTACGATTGAGTATAAACTGAGAATGAGCCAACTTTTCAGCGTCAATTTTGTCTGTTTTACGAACCCGCAGACTGTCCAGTTGCTTCTTAGCTTCCAGAGGATTCAGCTGTGTATAAGCGTAGCCGTATTCCTCAAGAAAGGCTCGAAGACGCCGAGAATAGATACCAGTAGCTTCAAATATAATCTCAGGGTTATGAACAGTTTTCAAGTCATTCAAAAGCCGATTGAAGCCAATGGCATCATTGAGCATAGTGTATCCATGAATCTTTTCATCGTTGACTAAAATTGCCACCTCAGAACTTGCCTTACTCACATCAATCCCAAATACTGTACGCATGATATTACCTCTTTTGTCTTGAATAATTCCGTGTTTTAGTGATTTTATTTTCAATACGCGACGTCTAGCGCCAAAGAGCCCTACGACTTTACAAGACACCTCTACTTTAACATAAAGAAAAAGTAGTGAGTACTCTCTCCCGTCGGAGATTTTCTCACTACTAATCTTAGTATGTTTTCTACACAAAAATAGGCTCCATAACATCCATAGGGGATTTACCCACTACAAATATTATAGAGCCGATAATATGCGTTTTATCATAGACAGATCTATTTCATTTTCTACTATAGTTGATTGAAATAAGATATGAACAAATAGGTTAGAAAAGTCAAATTAATTTTTAAAAATGTTTTAGAATCCATGACGTGCTACTCTAAGTTAAATCCACTATAAAATTAAGTTTTTGACCATCCTCTGAATGATTACTGAAGATTAACCTTGTTTTTCAAGATGTAGTAGGTTCCGAGATAGAAGACTGCGATAAGGATTAGGTCTTTGAAGATTTCATAAGTAAGCATCATATTGTAATGGGTACCAAAGTTTAAGAAGAGATCACTGAATCCAAGGACAACATGAATGACAATATAGGCTAAAACTGCAAGAGCTGTACGGTATTCATTAAAGAGTTGTCCGATTGAGATTGCCAAGTAGATGCATAGTATGCCTGCTACAGTGCTGAGGATGAATGAAATCAGAGATAAGCTGATACTGTCTAGGTACTGTTGGAACAAGTCTTTAAAAGCAAGGAAATCAACAGAATTAGGCTCAATTATCACAAGAATGATATAAATGCTCAGAACCAAGACTGCTGAACTGATCAGAGACCAAATGAAGGCCCCCAAGAGTTTAGCTAAGATAATCTGGTGTTCGGAAACTGGCAAGGTCAAAGTGAGATAACCTTGTCGGTCATAGACACTACCCTTGAAGCGACGGATGATCAAAATCAAGGTTGAAATCCCAAGCGTAATCATCAAGCCACCAAATACGAGTGCTAGAAAAACAAGTAGAATAGGTTGACTTTCTTTGATGGGTAGATTGTTATAGGTCTTTGCTTGAATTCCGATAAGACCAGAAAGTGCTAACACAGCACCATAGAGGGCTAAATACCATTTGTTAACATTTTTAAATTCATAACGAACTAAATTCCAAAACATAATAATCTCCTTTATCTAGGCTTTGAATTCATGACGGAAGAGCTGGTCGATAGACTCTCCAGACTCATAGCGAATATCATCAACATTTCCTTGACGGACGACTTTTCCATCCTTGAGGAAGATAATCTCATCCAAGATTGGTTCGATATCTGAAATCAAGTGAGTTGAAATCAAGACAGTCGAAGTTGGAGAGTAGTTGTTAATGATGGTGTTCAAGATATAGTCACGAGCTGCTGGGTCGACACCACCGATTGGTTCATCAAGAACATATAGACGAGCATCACGACTCATGACAAGGATCAACTGAACCTTTTCTTTGTTCCCTTTTGAGAGTTTCTTGAAACGGCTATTTTCATCAATACCAAGGTCACGAAGAAGACCTTGAGCACGTTCCAGATTGAAATCTTGGTAGAAGGTCTTGAAATAAGTGAGAGCTTCCTTGACCTTCATCTGCTCGTTGAGGTAGGTCGTATCAGGGAGATAAGAAACAATCGCTTTAGTTGCTGGACTTGGCTCCATGCCATTGATGAGGATACGCCCTTCCTCTGGCTGTAGTAAGCCGTTGATTAGTTTAATCAAGGTTGTCTTTCCAGAACCGTTTGGGCCAAGGAGGCCAACGATTTTTCCAGCTGGAATTTCAAGGGAAACATTTGTAAGAGCAGGGCTTGCTCCATAGGATTTTGACACATTTTCTAATGCTAACAAGGTCATAGTTTAAACTCCTTCAATATAATCTCTCACAACAGTCGGTAGTTCTTCTTTTTCATAGCCAAATTCTACCATGCCTGTTACAAACTGTTGTAACTGTTCTTCTGACAGTTGCTTACGGGATTGGAGGATCAAGTCCAAATCCTCTGTGACAAAGCGTCCTGACGTCCGCTTGGTATAAACGAAGCCTTCTCTCTCCAAGTCCGATAGGGCACGCTGGATGGTGTTGGGGTTGACCCCTGCCTCGCTAGCTAATTCTCTAACGGTTGGAAGCTGTTGATTGGGCTCGAGTTTATGGGAAATAATCTGCAATTTGATTTTCTCCATAATCTGCAAATAAATGGGTTTATTGTTATCAAATGTCCAAGACATCACGATCTCCTTTCTAATTACCTTTGTGTTAATTCAATAATACAACAAAACAAAAAACTTGTCAAGCCAAAAGGAGAATTATTTTGGGAATCTCTTAAAAAATGGTATAATGAAAAGAAAACGACAAGGAGGGAAAGGCATGCGTTGTCCAAAATGTGGCGCTACAAAATCAAGTGTGATCGATAGTCGCCAGGCTGAAGAAGGAAATACAATCAGAAGAAGACGTGAGTGTGAAGAGTGCCAGCATCGTTTTACAACCTATGAACGTGTTGAAGAGAGAACACTAGTTGTGGTCAAAAAAGATGGTACACGGGAACAATTTTCAAGAGATAAGATCTTTAACGGGATTATTCGTTCAGCCCAGAAACGTCCAGTGTCCAGTGATGAAATTGGCATGGTGGTCAATCGCATCGAACAAAAACTCCGTAGTCGCAATGAAAATGAAATTCAGAGTGAGGTTATTGGCTCTTTGGTTATGGAAGAGTTGGCAGAGTTAGATGAGATTACTTATGTACGTTTTGCCAGTGTTTACCGTAGCTTTAAGGATGTGAGTGAGCTTGAAAGCCTACTCCAGCAGATCACACAATCCTCTAAAAAGAAAAAGGAAAAATAAATGAAGCCAAATGACCGTTTTTCTTTTGTAAAGAATAATCGGGTGTCGCAAGATACCTCATCAATGGTGCAGTGCTACCTCCCGATTATCGGTCAGGAGGCGCTGAGCCTCTATCTTTATGCTGTGACTTTTTGGGATGGTGGTCAAAAGGAACATATCTTTGCAGCTATGCTCAACCATCTGAATTTTGGGATGGATACCCTTTTAAAGGCTTTTAAAACTCTAACAGCTATGAAATTGGTGACCCTCTATCAGCAGGGGGAGGCCTATAACTTGTTACTCCATTCTCCCTTATCAACTCAAGAATTTTTACAACATACAGTTTATCGGACCTTATTAGAAAAAATGATTGGGGATAGTGCGGTTGCAGCCATGAGACAGGAAAGTGTTGAAGGGGAACCTATCACGGTGGCCTTAAGTCAAATTTTCCCTCAGTTATCCGAGTCTGCGAGTCAAGAAACCTCTAGCAGTCAGCCAGCAGCAGATGATTTTGATTTGGAGCATTTCCGTCAGCTCATGGCCCGTGATGGTCTTCGTTTTCAAGATGAGACTTCGGATGTTTTGACCTTGTTTGCAATAGCAGACGAGCAGAAGTGGACCTGGTTTGAAACTTATCAAGTAGCCAAAGCGACAGCAGTGTCGCAAGTGATTTCTGTCAAACGCATCCGTGAAAAGATAGCGCAAAAGCCTGTGACTTCTGACTTTAGTCCCAAGGAGGCAACCATTATCCGAGAGGCTAAGAAAAAGACAGCCTTGCAGTTCCTTGCTGAAATCAAGCAGACTCGCAAGGGAAGTATTACCCAGACTGAACGAGACCTGCTCCAGCAGATGGCGGCCTTGGGCTTGCTGGATGAAGTAATCAATGTTATCTTGCTCCTGACCTTTAATAAGGTCGATTCGGCCAATATCAATGAAAAATACGCCATGAAGGTGGCTAATGACTACGCCTATCAAAATATCCGTAGTGCAGAGGAGGCAGTTCTCCGTATTCGTGAACGTGGCCAAAAAGCAAAAACGCAAAAGCAGACTCAGACTGCCCCAGCAAAAACCAATGTGCCTAAATGGAGCAATCCTGAATATAAGAATGAAACTAGCGAAGAAACTCGCTTAGAACTAGAACGTAAGAAAAAAGAAATGTTAGCTCGATTAGAAAAAGGAGGAGACTAGATGGAAAGTGTCGGAGACGTACTCAAGCGTCAACCAAGCCGATTTCAGTATCAAGATTTGGTCCAGCAAATTGTGAAGGACCCTGATGTTGCAGCCTTTATCCAGAAAGAATCTCTCAGTCAGGAGGAGTTAAACCGTAGTATTTCCAAGTTTAACCAATACATCACTGAGAGAGATAAGTTCCTCCGAGGAGATACAGACTATATCGCGCGTGGCTACAAGCCTATCCTAGTCATGAACCATGGCTATGCAGATGTTTCCTATGAAGAGACTCCGGAACTAATCGCAGCAGAAAAAGAAGTGGCGATTAAAAACCGTCTCAAGTTAATCAATCTTCCAGCTAGTCTTAAAAAAGCTAGCCTAGCTCAAGTAGACTTGGATGATTTGGGGCGCCTGCCAGTTTTTGAAAAGCTCCTAGCCTTTGTGGAGCAATATCCAGCTATTCGAAAAGGTCTCTACTTATATGGAGACTTTGGTGTGGGTAAAAGTTTCATGGTGGCTGCTCTAGCCCATGATTTGTCTGAAAAACGTGGTGTTTCATCAACGCTCCTCCACTATCCTAGCTTTGTCATCGATGTCAAAAATGCCATTGGTGATGGCAATGTCAAGACCTTGGTGGATGAGATTAAGCTGGCTGAAGTCTTGATTTTAGATGATATTGGTGCCGAGCAATCAACAGCTTGGGTGCGTGACGAGATCTTGCAGGTCATTCTCCAATATCGCATGCAGGAAGATTTACCGACCTTTTTCACCTCCAACTTCAATTTTGAAGATTTGGAGAAGCATTTTGCTAAAGGGAAAAATGGAAATGACGAAACCTGGGAAGCTAGACGCGTCATGGAACGCATTCGTTATTTAGCAGAGGAAACCAGACTTGAAGGAGAAAACCGCCGATGACAGAAACAATCAAATTAATGAAGGCTCATACTTCAGTGCGTAGATTTAAGGAGCAAGAGATTCCCCAAGAAGATTTAAATACCATTTTGTCTGCAGGACAAATGGCTTCTTCTTGGAAAAATTTCCAATCCTATTCTGTGATTGTAGTCAGAAGTCAAGAAAAGAAGGATGCCTTATTTGAGTTAGTTCCTCAAGAAGCGATTCGCCAGTCTGCAGCCTTTCTCCTCTTTGTTGGGGACCTAAATCGTGCAGAAAAAGGGGCCCGTCTTCATACGGATATTTTCCAACCTCAAGGGGTGGAAGGACTCCTCATCACTTCAGTAGATGCAGCTCTAGCTGGACAAAATGCCTTGCTTGCGGCAGAAAGCTTAGGCTATGGTGGAGTGATTATCGGTTTAGTGCGTTACAAGTCTGTTGAGTTAGCAGAATTGTTCAAGCTTCCTGACTATACCTATCCAGTCTTTGGGATTGCACTCGGTGTGCCAAATGAGGAACATGAAGTCAAACCTCGCTTGCCATTGAATCAGGTGGTGTTTGAGGAAGAATACCAAGAACAGTCAACTGAGGCAATTGAAGCCTATGACCGTGTACAGACTGAATATGCAGGTGCGCGTGCGACTACAACTTGGAGTCAACGTTTGGCAGAGCAATTCGGCAATCCAGAACCAAGCTCGACTCGAGAAAATCTTGAGCAGAAGAAGTTATTGTAGAAAGTGAGAAAACATGGCCTTACCAACTGTTGCCATTGTGGGACGTCCCAATGTTGGGAAATCAACCCTATTTAACCGTATCGCGGGAGAACGCATCTCAATCGTAGAAGATGTTGAAGGTGTAACGCGAGATCGTATCTATGCCACAGGTGAGTGGCTCAATCGTTCTTTCAGTATGATTGATACTGGAGGGATCGATGATGTCGATGCGCCTTTCATGGAACAAATCAAGCACCAGGCAGAAATTGCCATGGAAGAAGCAGATGTTATCGTCTTTGTCGTGTCTGGTAAAGAAGGAATTACAGATGCGGACGAATACGTTGCCCGTAAACTTTATAAAACTCATAAACCAGTCATCTTAGCCGTTAACAAGGTTGACAATCCAGAGATGCGAAATGATATCTATGATTTCTATGCTCTTGGATTGGGCGAACCTCTACCAATCTCATCTGTTCACGGTATCGGGACAGGGGATGTGCTGGATGCTATTGTGGAAAACCTCCCACATGAAGTTGAAGAAGAAAATCCAGATGTCATTAAATTCAGCTTGATTGGTCGTCCAAATGTCGGAAAATCTAGCTTGATCAATGCCATTTTGGGAGAAGATCGCGTCATTGCCAGCCCTGTCGCTGGTACCACTCGTGACGCCATTGACACTCATTTTACAGATGCTGACGGTCAAGAGTTTACCATGATTGATACTGCTGGTATGCGTAAATCTGGTAAAGTCTATGAAAATACTGAGAAATACTCTGTCATGCGTGCCATGCGTGCTATTGACCGTTCAGATGTAGTTTTGATGGTCCTCAATGCCGAAGAAGGTATTCGTGAGTATGACAAGCGTATCGCTGGATTTGCCCATGAAGCTGGTAAAGGGATGATTATCGTGGTCAATAAGTGGGATACGCTTGAAAAAGATAACCGCACCATGAAAAACTGGGAGGAAGATATCCGTGAGCAGTTCCAATACCTGCCTTACGCACCGATTATCTTTGTATCAGCTTTGACCAAGCAACGTCTCCACAAGTTGCCTGAGATGATCAAGCAAATCAGCGAGAGTCAAAATACCCGTATCCCATCAGCTGTCTTGAATGATGTGATTATGGATGCTATCGCCATCAATCCAACACCGACAGACAAAGGGAAACGCCTCAAGATTTTCTATGCGACTCAAGTGGCAACCAAACCACCAACCTTTGTTATCTTTGTGAATGAAGAAGAACTCATGCACTTCTCTTACCTACGTTTCTTGGAAAATCAAATCCGCAAGGCCTTTGTCTTTGAAGGAACACCGATTCATCTGATCGCAAGAAAACGGAAATAAAAAAAGCAGAATCTGGAAGGATATTTCCAGATTTTTTGCTATAATAAAATAAGGAACGCGTTGGAGAGGTAAGGAGATGGAAAAACTATTAAAATTCTTGATTTTGGCACCCTACTTCTACTTTTTTCGTTGGCAAGGGAAGGTACAGCCAGGAAGTAAGTACTTTTCTGTCTTTTACTATTTTTATTGGTTTTATATGCCTCTAGCAGCCTTGTTTAGTCTAGTTTTCACTCTTTTTTCGCTAGTCTTATTTAACTTTATTTTACAAGAACCAAGGGATCTTGCTAGATGGATGATATGGCTACTTTTAGTCCTTTTATCCTTAGTCAATGACTGGAAAATCTATGCTTGTCTAAAATTTATGAATAAGCTACGATTGGAAAAGAAAAAATCCAGTCTTCCTTGAAAGAAATAGGCAAACTTGTATCTGATAGAAAATGATGGTCAATTTTTCATGGAAAAACTAGCTAGAAGCATTAATGAAGAAAACTAGCCTCGGAATAGGAATTTTAAGGGAACTAATCACCTTGGTTAGCCCTTTTTTCGTCCTAAGGGAAAACGGAATATTTCTTGAAAAAATTGGGCAAATATGCTACAATAAAAAGAACATTCTAAAATATTCAGAATTTAAAGTAAGGAAAAAAATGGCAAATTTACTAAAAACAATCATCGAAAATGATAAAGGAGAAATTCGTCGTCTGGAGAAGATGGCTGACAAAGTCCTAAAATATGAAGATGAAATGGCTGTGTTAACAGACGAGCAATTGCAAGCAAAAACAGAAGAATTCAAACAACGCTACCAAAATGGTGAGACTCTTGACCAACTTTTGTATGAGGCGTTTGCTGTTGTACGCGAGGGAGCTAAGCGCGTTCTTGGTCTTTTCCCGTATAAGGTTCAGGTTATGGGGGGGATCGTTCTTCACCATGGTGACGTTCCTGAGATGCGTACTGGTGAGGGGAAAACCTTGACAGCGACTATGCCTGTATACCTCAATGCTCTTTCAGGTAAAGGGGTTCACGTAGTTACGGTCAATGAATACCTTTCTGAACGTGATGCGACTGAGATGGGTGAGTTGTACTCATGGCTTGGCTTATCAGTAGGGATTAACTTGGCGGCCAAATCTCCAATGGAGAAAAAAGAAGCCTATGAGTGTGATATCACTTACTCAACCAACTCAGAAATCGGATTTGACTACCTTCGTGATAACATGGTCGTTCGTGCGGAGAATATGGTTCAACGTCCGCTTAACTATGCCTTGGTCGATGAGGTGGACTCTATCTTGATTGACGAAGCTCGTACTCCTTTGATCGTTTCAGGAGCCAATGCAGTTGAAACCAGCCAACTCTACCATATGGCTGACCATTTTGTGAAGTCTTTGGGTAAGGATGACTATATCATTGATATTCAGTCTAAGACTATTGGTCTATCAGATTCAGGGATTGACAAGGCCGAAAGCTATTTCAATCTAAGCAACCTCTACGACATTGAAAATGTTGCTCTGACTCACTTTATCGATAATGCCCTTCGTGCCAACTACATCATGCTTCTCGATATTGACTATGTAGTCAGCGAAGAGCAGGAAATCTTGATTGTCGACCAATTTACCGGTCGTACCATGGAAGGTCGTCGTTATTCTGATGGCTTGCACCAAGCGATTGAAGCTAAAGAAGGTGTGCCAATCCAAGATGAAACCAAGACTTCAGCCTCTATTACCTACCAAAATCTCTTCCGTATGTACAAGAAATTGTCTGGTATGACAGGTACAGGTAAGACTGAGGAAGAAGAATTCCGCGAAATTTACAATATTCGTGTTATTCCTATCCCAACAAACCGTCCGGTTCAACGTATTGACCATCCAGACGTACTTTATGCTAGTCTTGAAGCTAAATTTAAGGCTGTTGTTGAAGATGTAAAAGCTCGCTACCAAAAAGGTCAACCAGTCTTGGTAGGTACTGTTGCAGTTGAAACTAGTGATTATATTTCTAAAAAATTGGTAGCTGCAGGTGTTCCTCACGAAGTCTTGAATGCTAAGAACCACTACAAAGAAGCTCAAATCATCATGAATGCTGGCCAACGTGGTGCAGTTACAATCGCGACCAACATGGCCGGTCGTGGTACTGATATTAAGCTTGGTGAAGGTGTTCGTGAACTTGGTGGACTTTGTGTCATTGGTACAGAACGCCATGAAAGTCGTCGTATCGATAACCAGCTTCGTGGACGTTCAGGACGTCAAGGGGATCCAGGGGAATCTCAATTCTACCTTTCTCTTGAAGATGATTTGATGAAACGTTTCGGTTCAGAGCGCTTGAAGGGTGTCTTTGAACGTCTCAATATGTCAGACGAAGCAATCAAATCTCGTATGTTGACACGTCAGGTTGAGGCAGCACAAAAACGTGTTGAAGGAAATAACTACGATACACGTAAACAAGTCCTTCAATACGATGATGTCATGCGTGAGCAACGTGAGATTATCTACTCACAACGTTACGATGTCATCACTGCTGATCGCGACTTGGCTCCTGAGATTCATGCAATGATTAAACGCACTATTAATCGTGTTGTTGATAATCATGCGCGTGCGAAACAAGATGAAAAACTAGAAGCTATCTTGAATTTTGCAAGATACAACTTGCTTCCAGAAGATTCAATTTCACTTTCAGACCTAGAAGGTTTGTCAGATCAAGCAATCAAAGATGAACTATACCAACGTGCCTTGAAAGTCTACGATAGCCAAGTTGCTAAGCTTCGTGATGAGGAAGCCGTCAAAGAATTCCAAAAAGTCTTGATCCTACGTGTTGTAGATAACAAGTGGACAGACCATATCGATGCTCTTGATCAGCTGCGTAATGCTGTTGGCCTCCGTGGTTATGCACAAAACAACCCTGTCGTTGAGTATCAAGCAGAAGGTTTCCGTATGTTTAATGATATGATTGGTTCCATTGAGTTTGATGTGACTCGTTTGATGATGAAAGCACAAATTCATGAACAAGAGCGTCCACAAGCAGAGCGTCATATCAGTACGACAGCAACTCGTAATATTGCTGCGCAACAGACTGAGCTTCCTGCAGATTTGGATCTTAGTCAAGTTAAGCGTAACGACTTGTGCCCATGTGGTTCTGGTAAGAAATTTAAAAACTGTCACGGTAAACGACATTAAGAATGACTAATTTTCAGGCGGATGCCTAGTGAAAAGTGAATTTTCGCTTGGCGTCCGTTTGCTTTATAAGGAGGATGAACCATGGTATTTACAGCCAAAAGCCCTAAAATTAATATTGAAGAAGTTCGTAGTTTGTCTAAATTAGAAGGACAAGCACTTGCCAATAAACAACAACGCGATCAAGAACTTGAAGCGATTATTCGTGGTGAAGATCAACGCATTTTGTTAGTGATTGGTCCGTGTTCGTCTGACAATGAAGAAGCAGTTCTTGAGTATGCCAAGCGTTTGGCAAAACTGCAAGAAGAAGTAAAAGACCGCGTCTTTATGGTGATGCGTGTCTACACTGCTAAACCACGTACTAATGGTGATGGTTATAAGGGCTTGATTCACCAACCAAATGCCAAAGAAGCACCTAGTCTCATCAATGGGATCAAGGCGGTTCGTCACCTGCATTACCGTGTTATTTCTGAAACAGGAATGACGACTGCGGATGAGATGTTGTACCCAGAAAACCTTCCTTTGGTAGATGACTTGATTTCTTACATGGCAGTTGGAGCTCGTTCGGTTGAAGACCAACAACACCGTTTTGTAGCTAGTGGAGCAGATTTTGCGACAGGTTTTAAAAATCCAACGTCTGGTAATCTCAATGTTATGTTCAACGGTATTTATGCAGCTCAAAACAAACAAAGTTTCCTTTTCCTAGGGAAAGAAGTTGAAACGACTGGAAATCCTCTATCGCATGCCATTCTCCGTGGTGCCCTCAATGAATACGGGAAAAATATTCCTAACTACTACTATGATAATTTGATGGATACCATTGCCCAGTATGAAAAGATGGGCCTTGAAAATCCATTTATCATCATTGATACCAACCATGATAACTCAGGCAAACAGTATATGGATCAGATTCGTATCGTACGTCAGACCTTGATTAACCGCGATTGGAATGAAAAGATTAAAAAATATGTCCGTGGTTTCATGATTGAGTCTTATCTAGAAGACGGTCGTCAAAATGAACCAGAGGTCTTTGGAAAATCTATCACCGATCCATGTCTAGGATGGGAAAATACTGAGACTCTTGTACGCGAAATCTACCAAAGACTAGGAGAATAATATGGCATTTATTGAAAAAGGTCAAGAAATCGATATTGAAGCGATTAAGGCGGAAACGCAATTATCTGCAGAAGCCTTGCAACATAAGGAAAGCCGAGACCAAGAACTGGCTGATATTCTATCTGGTAAGGATGACCGTATTCTTTTGGTCATTGGACCTTGTTCATCTGATAATGAAGAAGCAGTGCTTGAATATGCTCGTCGTTTGGCAGACTTGCAGAAAAAAGTTGCGGATAAGATTTTCATGGTCATGCGTGTTTACACAGCTAAGCCACGTACCAATGGAGATGGCTACAAGGGTTTGGTTCATCAGCCAGATACTTCTAAAGCACCAAGTTTGATTAATGGTTTGCAGGCTGTTCGTCAGCTTCATTATCGTGTTATTACAGAAACTGGACTAACCACAGCAGATGAAATGCTTTATCCATCCAATCTAGTCTTGGTTGACGACTTGGTGAGCTACCATGCAGTGGGTGCGCGTTCAGTAGAAGATCAGGAACACCGTTTTGTAGCTTCAGGGATTGATGCACCAGTGGGTATGAAAAATCCAACCTCTGGAAATCTGTCTGTTATGTTTAATGCCATCTATGCTGCACAAAACAAGCAAACATTTCTTTACCATGGACAAGAAGTTGAGACTTCAGGTAATCCCCTAGCTCACGTTATCCTTCGTGGAGCTATGAATGAATATGGGAAGAATGAACCAAACTTCTACTATGAAACTCTCTTAAATGCTATCGGGCGTTACGAGTCTATGGGGCTTGAAAATCCCTTTATCATGATTGATACCAACCATGATAATTCAGGGAAACAATATATGGAGCAAGTTCGAATTGTTCGCCAAGCACTGCTCAACCGTGACTGGAATGAAAAGATTAAGAAAACAGTTCGAGGTTTCATGATTGAATCCTACTTGGCAGATGGTCGCCAAAATCAACCAGAAATCTTTGGTTGCTCTATTACAGACCCATGTCTAGGATGGGAAAACACAGTTGCCTTGGTAGAAGAAATTTATACTACCTTAACAAAATAAGTGAAAAGGATGGAGTTGGGGGTATCTCAACTCCTTTTGACGAAAATGATAGTTGGACACGGAATTGATATCGAAGAATTAGCTTCCATACAAAATGCAGTTGAAAAAAGAAAATGTTTTGCCCAGCGTGTCTTGACAGACAAGGAAATGGAGCGCTTTTCCAGTCTCAAGGGTCGAAGACAGGTCGAGTATTTGGCTGGTCGTTGGTCAGCTAAAGAAGCCTTTTCAAAGGCTATGGGAACGGGAATTGGGAAATTAGGTTTTCAGGACTTGGAAGTCTTGAACAATGAGAGAGGAGCCCCCTACTTCAGTAAATCCCCGTTTTCAGGAAAAGTGTGGCTATCGATCAGCCATACAGATCAGTTTGTGACAGCTAGTGTTATTTTGGAGGAAGATTATGAAAACTAGTCCACATAGACCAACTAAGGCCCTCATCGATCTGGGTGCTATTCGCTACAATATCCAACAAATGGGTGCGCATATTCCCAAAGATACCCTAAAATGGGCGGTTGTGAAAGCCAATGCATACGGACACGGAGCGGTAGCTGTTGCTACGGCTATCCAGGATGATGTCAATGGTTTTTGCGTTTCTAATATCGATGAAGCCATCGAGCTTCGTCAGGCAGGAATTTCTAAGAAGATTCTCATTTTGGGAGTATCTGAGGTTGAATCTCTTTCATTGGCTAAGCAGTATGCGATTACCTTGACAGTGGCTGGATTGGAATGGATTGAGAATCTCCTTGCTACTGATTCAGATTTATCAGGCTTAACCGTTCACCTTAAAATTGACTCAGGTATGGGACGAATTGGTTTTAGAAGTGCAAGCGAGGCAGCACAAGCTCAAACTTTACTCAAGGGACATGGAGCAAATGTTGAGGGAATCTTTACGCACTTTGCAACTGCTGATGAAGAGTCGGATAGTTACTTTAATCAACAGTTAGAATGCTTTAAGGGAATCCTAGCTGACTTGCAAGAAGTACCAGAACTAGTCCATGCGAGTAACTCCGCAACGACTCTATGGCATGCAGAAACGATTTTCAATGCGGTTCGCATGGGAGATTCCATGTATGGTCTCAATCCAAGCGGACAAGTTTTAGAATTGCCTTATGAACTAAAACCAGCCTTAACTTTGGAAACAGCCATCGTTCATATCAAAACAGTAGAGGCTGGTGCTTGTATGGGTTACGGAGCAACTTATCAGGCAGACGGTGAGCAAGTCATTGCAACGCTACCAATCGGTTATGCTGATGGTTGGACAAGAGACATGCAGAATTTCTCAGTTCTGGTGGATGGACAATTGTGCCCTATCGTAGGGCGGGTATCTATGGACCAGATCACGGTTCGTTTGCATAAGCTGTATCCATTAGGTACCAAGGTAACTTTGATTGGTGCAGACGGTGATCAAGAAATTACTGCAACAGATGTAGCAGTCTACAGAGGAACTATCAATTATGAGGTGGTTTGCCTCCTCAGTGATCGAGTTCCGAGAGAATATCATTAAGAAACAGAAGGAAAGGAGAAGAGCATGAATTTACATCAACCCTTGCATGTCTTGCCTGGTGTGGGACCAAAGTCAGCCGAAAAATATGCCAAACTAGGAATCGAAAACCTGCAAGATCTCTTGCTCTACTTTCCTTTCCGTTATGAAGATTTTAAGACCAAGCAGGTGC
Source organism: Streptococcus sp. DTU_2020_1001019_1_SI_AUS_MUR_006 (assembly GCF_032340315.1). Classification (NCBI taxonomy): domain Bacteria; kingdom Bacillati; phylum Bacillota; class Bacilli; order Lactobacillales; family Streptococcaceae; genus Streptococcus; species Streptococcus sp. DTU_2020_1001019_1_SI_AUS_MUR_006. The sequence goes on from NZ_CP135436.1 coordinate 843,720, forward strand.
TAGAGCTAGAAGACGGTGAAAAGGCTGTCCTATCTGGTCAGGTGGTGATGCCAGCTAGTGTTCAGTATTATGGTTTTAAGCGCAATCGTCTACGCTTTAGTCTCAAGCAGGGAGAGGTTGTGTTTGCAGTTAACTTCTTTAACCAACCCTACCTGGCTGACAAGATTGAGCTAGGAGCGACTCTGGCCGTTTTTGGTAAGTGGGATCGCGCCAAGGCTAGTCTAACAGGGATGAAGGTTTTAGCCCAAGTGGAGGACGATCTTCAACCTGTCTATCGTCTCGCACAAGGAGTTAGTCAAGCAAGCCTTGTTAAGGTCATTAAAACCGCCTTTGATCAGGGGCTAGATCTCTTGATAGAGGAAAATCTCCCTCAGTCCTTGCTAGATAAATACAAACTCATGTCTCGCTGTCAGGCTGTTCGTGCTATGCATTTTCCTAAGGACTTGGCAGAATACAAGCAGGCTCTCCGTCGAATCAAGTTTGAGGAACTTTTCTATTTCCAAATGCAATTACAGACCCTCAAGTCTGAAAATAAGGTTGATGGAAGTGGTCTGGTCCTGAATTGGTCCCAGGAAAAACTAACTGCAGTAAAAGAGAAATTGCCTTTTGCCTTAACCCAAGCCCAAGAAAAAAGCCTGCAAGAAATTCTAACAGATATGAAGTCGGACCATCACATGAATCGACTCTTACAAGGGGATGTTGGTAGTGGGAAGACAGTGGTTGCGGGGCTAGCGATGTACGCGGCTATAACGGCTGGTTATCAGGCAGCTCTAATGGTTCCGACAGAGATCCTTGCAGAGCAGCATTTTGAAAGTTTAGAGAGTCTCTTTCCAGATTTGAAACTAGCCCTCCTAACAGGTTCACTGAAAGCTGCAGAAAAACGCACGGTTTTGGAAACGATTGCTAAGGGCGAGGTTGATGTGATCGTCGGTACCCATGCTCTTATACAGGATGGGGTGGAATACGCTCGACTTGGTTTGATTATCATCGATGAACAACACCGATTTGGTGTGGGACAAAGACGTATTTTACGTGAAAAAGGAGAAAATCCAGATGTCCTCATGATGACGGCGACTCCGATTCCACGAACCTTAGCCATCACCGCCTTTGGAGATATGGATGTTTCCATTATTGACCAGATGCCTGCTGGGCGCAAACCAATCGTAACTCGCTGGATCAAGCATGAGCAATTACAACAGGTCCTGACTTGGTTGGAAGGAGAAATTCAAAAAGGTTCTCAAGCCTATGTTATTTCGCCCTTGATTGAAGAATCTGAAGCCCTAGATCTTAAAAATGCTATTGCTTTATCGGAAGAATTGACGGCTCATTTTGCAGGAAAAGCAAAAGTTGCTCTCTTACACGGTAAGATGAAGAGTGATGAAAAAGACCAGATTATGCAGGAGTTCAAAGATAGAAAGACTGATATTCTGGTCTCTACAACGGTTATCGAGGTTGGGGTAAATGTTCCAAATGCGACCGTCATGATTATCATGGATGCTGACCGTTTCGGACTTAGTCAGCTTCATCAGCTCAGAGGTCGTGTCGGTCGGGGAGACAAGCAGTCCTATGCGGTTCTTGTGGCCAATCCCAAGACTGATTCTGGAAAAGACCGTATGCGCATCATGACGGAGACAACAAATGGCTTTGTTCTTGCAGAGGAAGATTTAAAAATGCGTGGTTCTGGTGAAATCTTTGGAACCAGACAGTCGGGCTTACCAGAATTCCAAGTGGCTGATATTATAGAGGACTTCCCAATACTTGAGGAAGCACGTAAGGTAGCTAGTTATATCAGCTCCCTTCCTAACTGGCAGGAGGACCCAGAGTGGCATATGATTGCTCTAAATCTAGAAAAGAAAGAACATTTAGATTAATACTCTTCAAAAATCAAATTCAAACCACGTCAACGTCGCCTTGCCGTATATGTGTTACTGACTTCGTCAGTTCTATCCACAACCTCAAAACGGTGTTTTGAGCAGCCTGCGGCTAGTTTCCTAGTTTGCTCTTTGATTTTCATTGAGTATAAGCTTTCTCTAAGAAAATCTTAAGTTTGCTTTTAGGGTTATTGCCTATACTAGAGTCATCAAAAAGAAACGAGGACTCTCACATGACAATGACGATTAAAGTAAATTACCAAAAAACGTTTCAACAGGAGCAAGCACCTTCTCCTAAATACTAAGTAAAAGAGCGATAACGCTCTTTTTGTGTGGGGATTCGCAGCTAAGGGATTTAGAAAAATGCTTATGTTATAGTAGATTGAATCTAGAACAGTACACTACAACTGCTAAAAATATTTCTAGAAATTAGTTTGACTTTTCTAATCTTTCTGTTTATTTCAATCCACTATAATTTGATTTACGGAATATATAAACTTAAACATCACTTCAAACAACGTCTTAGTCTATCTGGTAAACTGAATGCAGTGCTTTGAGAAAGCTGTGACTAGCTTTCTAGTTTTCTCTTTCGTTTTCATTGAGTCACAAGTTACTTTTAGTTTTTTCTAAGGAAAATATAAGCTATGTTTTAGGAAGGGATTTTATACTAGGTTCATCAAAAAGAAACGAGGACTCTCACATGAAAATGACGATTAAAGTAAATTATCAAAAAACCTTTCAAGAAGTAGTAGAGGCAGACAAGCTTGCTACAAAATAGTAGTTATTAAGGGCGATAGAGCCCTTTTTAAATACTTGCTTTAGGTGAAATATGATAGACTTTTAGTATAAAGAATCAGTAGAATAACGCTATACCAATTTTTACTCTTGACAAGTAAAAGAAACAAGTATATACTGTTTTTGCTGATTCTATAAAAGAAGAATTAGACTATACCAATTTTAAGGAGAAAGCACAGCTTGCCTGTGTCGTATATACTATGTGTGGAATTGTTGGTGTTGTTGGAAACACAAATGCAACTGATATTTTGATTCAAGGGCTTGAAAAGCTTGAATACCGTGGCTATGATTCTGCGGGAATTTTTGTCCTAGGTGGTGCTGAAAATCACCTGGTTAAGGCGGTCGGTCGTATCGCAGAATTGTCTGCTAAGACAGCTGGTGTGGAGGGAACAACTGGTATCGGACATACTCGTTGGGCGACTCACGGAAAACCAACAGAAGATAACGCTCACCCACATCGCTCTGAGACAGGACGTTTTGTCTTGGTCCACAATGGGGTGATCGAAAACTATCTTGAAATCAAGGAAGAATACCTTGCAGGACACAACTTCAAGGGACAAACAGATACAGAAATCGCCGTTCACTTGATTGGAAAATTTGCGGAAGAAGATGGCTTGTCAGTTCTTGAAGCCTTCAAAAAAGCTCTTCACATCATCCGTGGTTCTTATGCCTTTGCCTTGATCGACTCTGAAAATCCAGATGTTATCTACGTGGCCAAGAACAAATCACCTCTCTTGATCGGTCTTGGAGATGGCTACAATATGGTCTGCTCAGATGCTATGGCTATGATTCGTGAGACCAACCAATACATGGAAATCCATGACCAAGAATTGGTTATCGTGAAAGCTGATAGCGTCCAAGTACAAGACTATGATGACAACAGTCGTGAGCGTGCTAGCTACACTGCGGAGCTTGACTTGTCAGATATCGGTAAGGGGACATATCCTTACTACATGCTCAAGGAAATCGATGAGCAGCCAACGGTGATGCGTAAGTTAATCCAAGCCTACACAGATGAGGCTGGTCAAGTTGTCGTAGATCCAGCTATCATCAAGGCTGTTCAAGACGCAGACCGCATCTATATCCTCGCAGCTGGAACATCTTACCACGCAGGATTTGCTTCTAAGAAGATGCTGGAAGAATTGACAGATACGCCAGTTGAACTTGGTATCTCCTCTGAGTGGGGATATGGTATGCCGCTTCTCAGCAAGAAACCACTCTTCATCTTTATCAGTCAATCTGGTGAAACAGCTGACAGCCGTCAGGTTTTGGTCAAGGCCAATGAAATGGGGATTCCAAGCTTGACAGTGACAAACGTTCCAGGATCAACTCTGTCACGTGAAGCCAACCATACTATGTTGCTTCATGCAGGCCCTGAAATTGCCGTAGCGTCAACTAAGGCCTATACAGCCCAAATCGCAGCCCTTGCCTTCCTTGCAAAAGCAGTCGGTGAAGCAAATGACAACGAAAAAGCCAAAGCCTTTGACCTGGTTCACGAGTTGTCTATCGTGGCTCAGTCTATCGAATCAACTCTTTCAGAGAAAGAAACGATCGACGCAAAAGTTCGTGATCTTCTTGAAACAACACGCAATGCCTTTTACATCGGACGCGGTCAAGATTACTACGTAGCCATGGAAGCCAGTCTCAAACTCAAAGAGATTTCTTACATTCAGTGTGAAGGCTTTGCGGCAGGAGAACTCAAGCACGGAACGATTGCCTTGATTGAAGAAGGAACACCTGTATTGGCCCTCTTGTCTGACCCAGTTCTTGCCAACCACACTCGTGGAAATATCCAAGAAGTGGCAGCTCGTGGTGCTAAGGTCCTTACTATTGCAGAAGAAAATGTTGCTAAAGATACCGATGATATTGTCCTTACGACCGTACACCCTTACCTCTCACCAATCTCAATGGTCGTACCAACACAATTGGTCGCTTACTTTGCAACCCTACACCGTGGACTTGATGTGGACAAGCCACGTAACCTTGCCAAGTCAGTAACGGTAGAATAAACCCAAAGTTTAAATCATAAGAAAAAGTGAACTAAATAGTTTTCTGGAAATCAGAATGCTATCTTGTTCACTTTTTTGTATACTTAATGAAAATCAATGACCAAACTAAGGTGTTTAGGTAGATATCTCACAGAATAGTTTTGAGGTTCTAGATAAGAGTGACGAAGTCAGTCTCATTACACCAATTTGATATTGTAGAGAAAACGGATCAAGACCTCAGTCAAGGTAGTTCAAGTCAAGATTGAAGAGGATTGATTCATACTCTTCGAAAATCTCTTCAAACCGTGTCAACGTCGCCTTGCCGTAGGTATGGTTACTGACTTCGTCAGTTCTATCCACAACTTCAAAACAGTGCTTTGAGCTGACTTCGTCAGTTCTATCCACAACTTCAAAACAGTGTTTTGAGCTGACTTCGTCAGTTTCATCTACAACCTCAAAGCAGTGCTTTGAGCAACCTGCGGCTAGTTTCCTAGTTTGCTCTTTGATTTTCATTGAGTATCACTCCTTTTAAGGATTCATTAGAAATAAATCTAAAATTAAGTGTTATCCCAGTTTCTATTAAAACTAGAATTCTTTTTGAAAGATATGCTTGTGAAAGGCTGGAAAGCTATAAAAAACCTCTAAGAGCTGGACGATAAGGATCCAACTCTTAGAGGAGTGAGTGTCGTATTTTACTTGCGATATAAACGATCGTATTGGTAGTAAGGATCAAAGGTTACATTGATTCCTAGTTTGCGAAGAACATTTTTATCTTCGTCTGTTAGGATAATCGTAGAGTGAGCTTCGCTTCCTTTGAGGTTTCCGAGTTCTTTCATGGCACGATCTGCATCAGGATTCTGCATAGCTGTGATTGCAAGTGCGATAAGGATTTCATTTGAGTGGAGTCGAGGGTTACGGCTACCCAAGTGATTGATTTTCAAACCTTGAATTGGTTTCACCACTTCTGGTTCAATTAATTTTGTTTCAGCATTGATGTTAGCTGATTTCTTGATTGCATTGATCAAAGCAGCGGCTGTTGGACCAAAGAGTTCTGAGTTCTTACCAGTAACGATTTCACCAGAAGGTAATTCAAGAGCTAGAGCAGGTCCGCCTGTTTCTTCTGCTTTTTGACGTGCGGCAACAGCAACCTTTCTATCAGCTGGTGTGATACCTAGGTCATTCATGAGAAGCTCAATCTTCTTCACAGCAGTTTCTCCAACCTTCTCAGCTTTGAAGTCAAGAACTGTCTGGTAATAGCGACGGATAATTTCCTGTTTAGATGCTTCAATGGCAGCGTCGTTATCAATGATTGCAAAACCAACCATATTTACACCCATGTCAGTTGGAGATGCATAAGGAGACTCACCTAAGATACGTTCCAGCATACGCTTAAGAACAGGGAAAATTTCAATGTCGCGGTTGTAGTTGACTGTGGTTTCTCCATAAGTTTGGAGATGGAATGGGTCAATCATGTTGACATCATCTAGGTCTGCTGTAGCAGCTTCATAAGCCAAGTTGACTGGGTGATGAAGTGGGAGATTCCAAACTGGGAAGGTTTCAAATTTGGCATAACCAGACTTGATACCATTGATTTGGTCGTGGTACATGTTAGACATACAAGTTGCCAACTTACCTGAACCAGGCCCAGGAGCAGTCACGACAATCAAGTTACGACTCGTTTTGATATAGTCGTTTTTCCCCATACCTTCAGGAGAAATGATGTGATCCATATCTGTCGGATACCCCTTGATAGGGTAGTGGAGATAAGAGTCGATACCATTTTTCTCTAATTGATTACGGAAAGCATCAGCTGCCGGTTGGCCTGCATATTGAGTAATGACAACTGAACCAACAAAGATACCGAGTTCATTGAATTTATCGATCAAACGAAGCACTTCTTGGTCATAAGAAATGCCCAAGTCTCCACGAGCTTTTGAGTGCTCGATATTGCTAGCGTTAATAGCGATAACAACCTCAACTTGCTCCTTCAATTCTTGTAAGAGTTTGATTTTGTTATCTGGTTCATATCCAGGAAGGACACGAGCAGCGTGGAAATCTTCTAACATTTTGCCACCAAACTCCAAGTAGAGTTTGCCGTCAAATTGGTTGATGCGCTCCAAGATATGGTCGCGTTGTAGATTCAAATATTGTTCAGAACTAAAAGCTTGTTTTTTCATTTTTTTACCTCTGAGCTCTATTATATAAAAAAAATGGAAGATTAGAAACTAGAGAGTCGCAAAAGTGAGAAAAAAAGATAAAGCAAACGCTTGCATAATTTTGATAAAAGGTCTATGATGGAGTAAAGTCAATTTTAAATAGAGGTACAAAGATGCAAGAAAAATGGTGGCACAATGCCGTTGTTTATCAGGTCTATCCAAAAAGTTTTAAGGATAGCAATGGAGATGGGATTGGTGATTTGCCTGGGATTACCAGTAAGCTAGACTATCTAGCTAAGTTAGGGATTACAGCGATCTGGCTTTCTCCAGTCTATGATAGCCCCATGGATGACAATGGTTATGATATTGCCAATTATCAAGATATCGCGGCTATCTTTGGAACCATGGAAGATATGGATGTGCTGATTGCTGAGGCTAAAAAACGAGATATCCGAATCATTATGGATTTGGTGGTCAATCATACATCAGATGAGCACGCTTGGTTTATCGAAGCTTGTGAAAATCCTGATAGTCCTGAGCGAGACTACTATATCTGGCGTGATGAACCTAACGAATTGGAGTCAATTTTCAGTGGATCTGCCTGGCAATATGATGAAAAGTCAGGTCAATATTACCTGCACTTTTTCAGCAAGAAGCAACCAGACCTTAACTGGGAAAATGAAGAACTACGCCAAAAAATCTATGAGATGATGAATTTCTGGATTGATAAAGGGATTGGTGGATTCCGTATGGACGTTATTGACATGATTGGGAAGATTCCTGATCAGAAAATTGTCAACAATGGTCCTATGCTTCATCCCTATCTCAAGGAAATGAATCAGGCTACTTTCGGCGACAAAGAGCTCTTGACAGTAGGGGAAACTTGGGGAGCAACACCAGAGATCGCTAAACTCTATTCAGATCCTAAAGGACAAGAATTGTCTATGGTTTTCCAGTTTGAACATATCTGTCTTCAGTATCAGGAAGGACAACCTAAGTGGCAGTACCAAAAAGAGCTAAATGTAGGGAAATTAAAAGAGATTTTTAACAAATGGCAGACAGAGTTGGGAGTTGAAGATGGCTGGAATTCACTTTTCTGGAACAACCATGACCTCCCTCGTATCGTCTCTATCTGGGGAAATGACCAAGACTACCGCGAAAAATCTGCCAAAGCGTATGCCATCTTGCTTCATCTCATGAGAGGAACTCCCTACATTTACCAAGGAGAAGAAATTGGGATGACCAATTTCCCGTTTGAAACGCTTGATCAAATAGAGGATATCGAATCCCTCAATTATGCGCGTGAAGCTCTTGAAAAAGGCGTTCCGATAGAAGAAATTATGGATAGTATCCGTGTGATTGGGCGTGATAATGCTCGTACCCCGATGCAGTGGGATGAGAGCAAAAATGCTGGTTTCTCAGATGGACAACCTTGGTTGGCTGTTAATCCAAACTACGAAGCAATCAACGTTCAGGAAGCACTGGCAAACCCAGATTCTATTTTCTATACTTATCAAAAATTGGTAAACATTCGTAAGGAAAATAGCTGGTTGGTGAGAGCTGATTTTGAACTCCTTGAAACGGCTGAAAAAGTCTTTGCTTACATCCGTAAAGATGGCGACCGTCGATTCTTAGTGGTAGTTAACCTCTCAAGTCAAGAACAAGAGTTTCACTTGGATGCAGTCCTTAAGTCAGTCTTGATTGCAAATACAGATGTCGAAGCTACCTTAGAACAATTAACATTAGCTCCCTGGGATGCCTTCTGTGTCGAATTAGTTGCTTAAAATTACCATCTCAAGTGTCGCATGGCGCTTGAGATTTTTACTAAAATAAGTGTAGAAATTTCTTTAATAAATATTAGTTTGAATTTTCTAAAAAATTACCTGCAAACCCTTGCTTTTATATAAAAATAGGGTATAATGGTGAAAAATAGTATTTTAAAGGAGAATACCGATGAAATCGAAAAAGTGGCTCGCAGTAGCAGGGATAACGATGAGCGCAGCTCTTCTTTTGGCGGCTTGTGGCAAGACTGAGAAAAAAGCAGATGCTCCAACAACATTTTCGTATGTTTATGCTATTGATCCAACAACTTTGGACTATAGCGTTACTAGTAAAAGTTCAACATCAGATGTCATCGCCAACCTGGTCGACGGACTCTTGGAGAATGACAAATATGGAAACTTGATTCCATCGCTTGCTGAAGACTGGTCTGTTTCACAGGACGGTTTGACTTACACATACAAGCTACGTAAAGGTGTCAAATGGTATACTTCTGAAGGAGAAGAGTATGCTGAAGTCAAGGCCCAAGACTTTGTGACTGGTTTGAAACATGCTGCTGATGGTAAGTCAGATGGTCTAACACTTATCCAAGACTCCATCAAAGGATTGGCAGAGTACGTTAGCGGTGAAACGAATGACTTCTCAACAGTCGGTGTCAAAGCAGTTGATGACTATACGGTTGAGTATACCTTGAACAAACCAGAAAGCTTCTGGAATTCTAAGGTAACAACAGCAACCATGCTCCCAGTTAATGAAGAATTCTTAAATTCTCAAGGGAAAGATTACGGTGCAGCAGCGCCTTCAGGTATTCTCTACAATGGTCCTTATATTTTGAAGAACTTCACTTCGAAATCCGTGATCGAGTACGAAAAGAACCCGAATTACTGGGACAAGGACAATGTTAAGATTGACCACGTCAAGCTTACTTTCTACGACGGCTCTGACCAAGAATCATTGATTCGTAGCTTTGCGTCAGGCTCATATACGACAGCTCGCCTCTTCCCAACTAGCTCAAGCTTTGATTCAACTAAGAAAGAATACGGCGATAAGATCGTTTATAGTCCACAAGAAGCCACTAGCTATTACTTTACTTTCAACGTAAATCGTCAGTCTTACAATAAAACAGCTAAGACAGATGATGCCCAAAAAACATCAACTAAAGAAGCGCTTCTTAATAAAAACTTCCGTCAAGCCATCAACTTCGCTCTTGACCGTCATGCTTACTCTGCACAGATGAATGGCGAAGAAGGTGCAGACAAGATTATCCGTACCAGCCTTGTGCCTTATGACTATGTTCAGGTTGGTGAAAAGACCTTCGGTGAATTGGCTCAAGAACAATTGGTAACATACGGAGACCAGTGGAAGGATGTGGCTTTGACAGATGGTAAAGATACCCTTTACAATCCAACAAAAGCAAAAGCTGCCTTTGAAAAAGCAAAATCAGAATTGCAGGCTAAAGGTGTAACCTTCCCAATCCATTTGGATATTCCAGTTGAGCAGACTGATGTCATTGCTGTACAGCAAACCAACTCTCTCAAACAGTCTGTCGAAGCAGCACTTGGAAGTGAGAATGTTGTCATCGATGTACTTCAAATGACTGACAATGAGAAAATGAGTATCACATCTCAAGCCAAAGTGCCTTCTCAAAAAGACTATGACTTGAACGGAACTGGATGGGGACCAGACTATCAAGACCCAGCAACCTACCTCAATATCTTAGATGCTAAGAAGGGTTCTGCTCTTAAACACTTGGGTATCACAAAAGGTAAAGATCCAGAAGTTATGGCTCAAGTTGGACTTGATGAGTACAAGAAACTCTTGGATGATGCAGCATCAGAAACAAGCGATCTTAACAAACGCTATGAAAAATATGCCAAAGCACAAGCTTGGGTTTCAGATAGTTCACTTCTTATCCCTGTAGCTTCTTCAGGTGGTTCTCCGACAGTTAGTCGTACAGTGCCATTCACAAAAGCTTACTCTCAAGTTGGTATCAAGGGAGATCCATTTGTATTTAAAGGTTTAGAATTACAAAACGATATTGTAACAGCTAAAGAATACGAAGAAGCTCTCAAGAAATGGCAAAAAGAGAAAATTGAAACGAATGCCAAATACCAAAAAGAACTAGCAAATCACGTTAAATAGTCTTTTGTAATGAATAAAGAAATCCTGTTTTGAAGCGGGATTTCTTTGTTTTTTGATTTTCAATGAGAGGTCAAATCAGTATATAACTTTACTTTTTGGACAAAATTTGTTAAAATATAACCATGTTATAAAACCTAACATATAAGGAGAAATAAAACATGAAACTTAAAAAACGTTTGATTGGAGCGGGGTTGACACTTGCTGCTGCGGTCCTATTGACAGCATGCGGCCAGTCAGCATCAGACGGCAAAACATACTCGTCTACCTTTGGTGCAGATCCAACAACCTTCAACTATCTCTTGGACTACGCTGGTGATAACACTGCTATTGTAACCAACTTGGTTGATGGTTTGCTTGAAAATGATAACTACGGAAACCTCATTCCTGCCCTTGCAGAGGATTGGAGTGTTTCTAAGGATGGTTTAACTTATACCTACAAACTTCGCCAAGATGCCAAGTGGTTTACAGCTGACGGTGAAGAATACGCTCCCCTTAAAGCACAAGACTTTGTAACTGGTATCAAGTACGCTGCTGACAACAAGGGACAAGCCTTGGACTTGATTCAGAACTCTATCAAGGGCTTAGATGATTATATAACAGGTGCAAATACTGACTTCTCAAATGTTGGTGTCAAAGCCTTAGATGACTATAATGTCCAATATACCTTGACACGACCAGAACCATTCTGGAACTCAAAAACAACCAACAGTATCTTATTCCCTGTAAACGAAGAATTCCTTGCTTCTAAAGGTAAAGACTTCGGAACCCTGAAACCAGATAGCATTCTTTATAGCGGACCATATTTGTTAAAAGATTTTACATCTAAGTCTTCTATCGAATATGTGAAAAACCCACATTACTATGACCAAGAAAAAGTAACGATTGAAAAGGTAAAATTGGCCTACTTTGATGGTTCAGACCAAGACTTGACAATTCGTAACTTTGAAAGTGGTGCTTACTCATCTGCAGGTGTTTATCCGAATAGCTCAAACTTCGCTAAGACAAAGGAAAAATACAAGGACAATATCGTTTATAGCTTGCAAGATGCAACATCTTGGTACTATAACTTTAACGTCAACCGTGGTGCTTATAACCATACTGCAAAAACAAGTGATGAGCAAAAACAAGCAACTCAAGCTGCAGTTTCGAATAAAAGCTTTCGTCAGGCAATTAACTTCGCCATTGATCGTACAGCATACTCAGCTCAATCAAACGGTGAAGAAGCAGCTAAGAACACTCTTCGTAACTCGCTTGTACCACCAACTTTCGTACAAGTTGGAGACAAGACTTTTGGTGAAACAGTTGCTTCCAAATTGGTCAACTATGGTACACAATGGTCAAATATGAATCTTGAAGATGCTCAAGATGGTTATTTCAACAAAGAAAAAGCGCAAGCTAAGTTTGCTGAAGCTAAAAAAGAATTAGAGGCCCAAGGTGTGAGCTTCCCAATTCATTTGGACTTGCCTGTAGACCAGGTTAACAAGACCTTGCTTTCTGGAACAAACTCAATCAAACAATCAATCGAATCAACGCTCGGTTCTGAAAATGTAGTGGTTGATGTTATCCAATTGTCGACAGATGATTATATAAATGCAACAGTTCAAGCACCAACTCCAGCTGATCATGACTATGATTTGAACTTGGATGGATGGTCAGCTGACTACCAAGATCCTTCAACTTACCTCAATCCTTTCAACGCTGAAGATGGATTCTATCTCAAGATTTTGGGACTTGATCCAAGCAAGGATGCTGATAAGATTACAAGTATAGGATTGGACCAATTTACTCAAAAATTAAAAACAGCAGATGCAGAAAATACAGACGTAGCGAAACGCTATGAAAACTACGCAGATGCACAAGCTTGGTTGATTGATAGTTCCCTTCTAATCCCAGTTGTGTCAAACGGTGGTGGGGCTTCGGTGACACGCGTGACACCATTTACACGTGCTTACTCACTAGTTGGTATCAAAGGAACTGGAAGCAACTACAAATACATGAGATTACAGACAGATGTTGTTACAAGCTCTCAATTTGCTGAAGCGAAGGCTAAATGGGAACAAGAACGTAAAAATTCTGTCGAAAAGAGTCAAAAAGACTTTGAAAGTCACGTGAAATAAGTTTAAGAAGATAGGTTGGGTAAAAACTCAATTTGAAAATGAAATTGAGTGAAGCTTTCAAGTATAAAATGCATAGTATAAAGTTTTTGAACACTTAATACTATGTGTTTTTTTATTTTGAAGACTTTTACCCTGCCTCTTGTTTTTTCTTAACGATAAATCTTTGCTGCGATAGTGGGTTGTTTTTGAGACTCTAAAAGGTTATTTTTGTAAAAATATGAGTTTCTCTAGCTAAAATCTTCCACTTTCTTGGTAATTATTGAAAGTTTTAGGGTGTGAGAGTATGGTATTGAGAACTTGTCAACCGATTTCTATCTCCTGGTATTTTTGTTGGCAGTCTTCTTTCAAAAAAAAGATATGAGGCATTTAATGATTGAAATATAATATTTTTGGTTTTGAGGTGAAATAAAACGGTTGCAATTCAGGTGTTGATAGCATCCGGTGTTAGTTTGTGATATAATAGAAATAAAATAATTAATAGAGGTGTAAGGTGGGGAGACGTTTAAAAGAAAATAAAACGAGCAAGTTTCAGCAAAGTTTCAATATTATTTTGTTGTTTCTATATATAGTGCTTACTTGTTTTTTGCTGTTTTTAATATTCAGATATCATATCTTAGCCGTCAGTTATATCAATCTTCTTCTAGCAGCTATTATGGTGTTCATTGCGCTAGTAGCTTTATTTTTAATATCAAATAGAAAAGCTAAGAAGTTTACTTTAATCATGCTCTTGCTATCTATTGTAGCTAGCTCACTAGCCTTGGTTGGAGTTCATCAGTTCGTTAGTTTGGCCAATCATTTAAATGCAACATCTAACTATTCTAGTTACTCCATCAGTGTTGCAGTTTTGGCGGATAGTGAGATTGGTAATGTGTCCCAACTATCCAGTGTGACAGCTCCGACAAAAACAGATGCGGAGAATATCAAAAAACTGCTCGATGATATTAAGACAAGTCAGAATAAAGACCTAAAGGTTGAGGATAGTTCTTCGTATCTTGCGGCTTATAAGAGTCTCTTAGCTGGCGAGACCAAGGCAATTGTTTTGAATAGTGTCTTTGAAAATCTGATTGAACAAGAGTATCCAGATCATGCCAAAAAGATCAAGAAGATTTATACCAAAGAACTAACCAAAACTGTTGAGGCACCTAAGTCTTCTCAAAACAAGGCTTTTAATATCTATATTAGTGGGATTGACACATACGGACCGATTAGCTCCGTTTCTCGTTCGGATGTCAATATCATCATGACGGTTAATCAAGAAACCAAGAAAATTCTCTTGACAACGACCCCTCGTGATGCTTATGTGCCCATAGCTGATGGAGGCAATAACCAAAATGATAAATTGACCCATGCAGGTATTTATGGTGTGGATGCTTCGATTCATACTTTGGAAAATCTTTATGGAATTGATCTAAATTACTATGCACGACTCAATTTCACTTCCTTCTTGAAATTAATTGATCTCTTAGGTGGTGTCGATGTTAATAATGACCAGGAATTCACCTCACTTCATGGCAATTACCATTTTCCTGTTGGCAATGTTCATCTAGACTCTGAGCGGGCCCTAGGCTTTGTACGCGAGCGTTATTCATTAGCAAACGGCGATGGAGACCGTGGGCGCAATCAACAGAAAGTCATTTCTGCAATTGTCCAGAAACTAACTTCGGCAGAAGCATTGAAAAATTTTGATGATATTATGCAAAGTTTACAGGATTCTGTCCAAACTAATATGCCACCTGAAACAATGGTTAGCTTAGTGAACGCCCAACTAGCAAGTGGAGGGAAATATACTGTCATCACTCGAGATCTAAAGGGAACTGGTCGTATGGATCTTCCTTCCTATGCCATGCCTGACAGCAGTCTTTATATGCTAGAGGTGGACCCAAATAGCTTAGAGACACTCAAAACAGAAATTAAAGATATCATGGAAGGAAAATAAGATGATTGATATCCATTCACACATAGTTTTTGATGTAGATGATGGTCCTAAGGATAAGGCAGAAAGTATAGCGCTTCTGAAGGAGGCCTATGCTCAAGGAATCCGTACCATCGTTTCGACTTCCCATCGTCGAAAGGGAATGTTTGAAACACCAGAAGAGGACATATTAAGAAATTTTAAAGTTGTCAAGGAGTTGGCTAAAGAGGTTGCTCCTGATTTAACCATCTTGTATGGAGCAGAGATTTATTACAGCAGTGATGCTTTAAACAAATTAGAGAATCAGCAGATTCCACAACTAAATGGCACCCGTTATGCCTTGATAGAATTCAGCATGAATACCCCTTATCGTGAAATCCATAGCGCATTGACCAATGTTTTGATGTTGGGAATAACCCCTGTTATTGCCCATATAGAACGTTATGATGCTTTGGAAAATAATGAAAAAAGAGTGCGAGACCTCATCAACATGGGATGTTATACACAGGTCAACAGTTCGAGTATCCTTAAAACAAAATTGTTTGGTGATACTTATAAATTCATGAAAAAACGGGCTCGCTATTTCTTAGAGAGGGATTTGGTTCATATAGTTGCTAGTGATATGCACAATCTAGATGGTCGCCCTCCTTATATGAAGGAAGCCTACGAAATAGTGAGTAAAAAGTATGGCCAAGATAAGGCTCGGGAACTCTTTATATTAAATCCCGAAAAAGTCATTAAAGATCAAATTATTTAGGAGTTATAATGAAAGAACAAGATATTATTGAAATTAACGTTATTCAATTGTTAAAAGGACTGTGGAAAAGAAAGTTATTGATTATATTAGTTGCAATTTTGACAGGAGCTGCAGCTTTTGCTTATAGTACTTTTCTTGTTACGCCTCAGTTTTCTAGTACCACGCGTATCTATGTGGTTAATCGTAAGCAAGATGATAAACCAGGATTGACAAATCAAGATTTACAAGCAGGAGCTTACCTGGTTAAGGACTACCGAGAGATCATCCTTTCTCAAGATGTCTTGGAAAAAACAGTTAAAGATCTTGAACTAACTATCAACTCGAAAGCATTGTCACAGAAGGTTCAGGTGACTGTTCCTGCGGATACGCGTATTGTATCCATTTCAGTTATCGACGATAAACCAGATGAAGCAAGTCGAATTGCGAATGCTCTTCGAGAAGTTGCGGCACAAAAGATTATTGCGGTCACCCGTGTTGCGGATGTGACTACGCTAGAAGATGCTCGCCCTGCCACTTCACCTTCCTCACCAAATATTCGTCGTAATACTATAATGGGAGTTGGAGTAGGTGCAGGATTAATGATTTTAGTGGTCTTGTTGCTTGAACTATTCGATGACCGTGTCAAACGTCCAGAAGATATCGAGGATGTTATGAAAATATCACTCCTTGGAGTCATTCCAGATCTTGATAAATTAAAGTAAGGGAGAACTTATGGCGAAGTTAGAATTAACAAAACAAAAACTTGATTCTGCCAAAAAAGCAGAAGAATATTACAATGCTTTACGTACCAATATACAGTTGAGTGGAGATAATTTAAAGGTTATAACGATTTCCTCTGTTGAACCAAGCGAAGGAAAATCGACAACTTCTACAAATATTGCCTTGGCTTTTGCGCGTGCAGGCTACAAGACACTCCTGATTGATGCTGATATCCGAAATTCAGTCATGTCTGGAGTATTCAAATCAAGAGAACGAATCACAGGTTTAACTGATTATCTTGCTGGAACGCAAGACTTATCTCATGGTCTTTGTGAAACAAACATTGATAACTTATTTATGATCCAATCAGGGTCACCTTCTCCAAATCCAACAGCTCTTCTTCAAAGTGCTAATTTTGAATTGATGATTGAAACACTACGGAAATATTTTGATTATATTATTGTTGATACAGCACCAATCGGAGTTGTAATTGATGCAGCAATTATTGTGCAAAAATGCGATGCATCGATTTTGGTTACAGAAGCTGGTGGAACAAAAAGAAGAGATGTTCAAAAAGCTAAGGTTCAGTTAGAACAAACAGGGATCCCATTTTTGGGTGTTGTTTTAAATAAATTTGATGTTAAACGAGAAAAATACGGATCTTACGGTTCTTATGGGAAAAGGTAAAAATAGGATAGGGAGTTCGATATGGAAGGAAGGGGTTTCTACAATGTAACTCTGGCATTCTTGCAGAGTATACTTGTTAGTTTATTAGCTTATGTACTGATTGCAATTTCAGAAACTGACATTGTTTTAAATACAGTATTTGTTCTGTTTTTTCTTCACTTTGGTGCCTTCTACATCAGTGGATACGGTAAGGATTTTTTTAAACGTGGTCAGTATGTGGAGTTAGTAGAAACAATTAAATATATTATCTTTTATGCTCTGCTGATCAGTTTTTCAAGTTTCTTCCTAAAAGAGAAATTTGTAATTTCTAGACGAGGAATGCTTTATCTGCTTTCCTTGTATGGTGTTTTGAATTATCTACTCAGTTTCTTTGTGAAGCGTTATTGGAAACCCTTTAACCATAATTTGAAGGGTAGTCGTAAGATTTTGTTGATCACAGCAACATCACGTACCGAAAAAGTATTGGATCGATTATTAACAGCTAATGATGTTCAAGGGAAATTGGTTGCAGTAAGCGTTTTAGACATGCCAGAGTTCACTCATGAAAAGGTGATTGTGGTACCAAAGGAGCAATTACTGAGTTATGCGACACATGAAGTGGTGGATGAAGTCTTTGTCAATCTTCCAAGTGAGGACTATGATATTGGAGCTGTTATTTCTCAGTTTGAAACAATGGGAATTGATGTAACAGTTAACTTAAATGCTTTCGATAAAAATTTAGGTCGAGATAAACAAGTCCATGAGATGGCGGGTTTGAACGTAGTGACATTTTCTACAAATTTTTACAAGATAAGCCACATAATTGCCAAACGAATCCTTGATATTTGTGGTGCCATTGTTGGGTTGATCCTTTGTGGAATTGCTAGTCTATTTTTAGTTCCCTTGATTCGTAAAGATGGAGGACCTGCAATCTTTTCTCAAACTCGTATCGGGAAAAATGGCCGTCACTTTACCTTTTATAAATTTCGCTCGATGAGAATCGATGCTGAAGCGATCAAGGAACAGTTGATGGATCAAAATACGATGCAAGGTGGAATGTTTAAGATTGATAACGATCCTCGAGTGACTAAGATCGGACAATTCATCCGAAAAACTAGTTTGGATGAATTGCCACAATTTTGGAATGTGTTGATTGGAGATATGAGTCTGGTCGGCACACGCCCACCAACTGTAGATGAGTACGAAAAGTACACACCTGAGCAAAAACGTCGTCTTAGCTTTAAACCTGGTATTACAGGCTTGTGGCAAATTAGTGGCCGAAGTAAAATAACCGATTTTGACGATGTTGTAAAACTAGATGTGGCTTATATTGATAATTGGACAATCTGGAAAGATATTGAAATTTTGTTAAAAACTGTAAAAGTTGTATTGATGAGAGATGGAGCGAAGTAAGGGATGAAAGTATGTCTAGTTGGATCTAGTGGAGGTCATTTAGCTCATTTGTATTTGTTAAAACCTTTTTGGCAAGATAAAGAAAGATTTTGGGTTACTTTTGATAAGGAGGATGCTAGGAGTGTGCTCTCTGAGGAAGTTTTATATCCTTGTTATTATCCAACCAACCGTAATATCAAAAATTTAATAAAAAATACTTTTCTTGCTTTTAAAATAATAAAAAAAGAGCGACCAGATGTAATTATTTCATCTGGTGCTGCTGTCGCTGTTCCTTTCTTTTATATTGGAAAATTGTTTGGATCAAAGACGGTCTATATAGAAGTATTTGATAGAATTGATGCTCCGACAATGACAGGGAAACTCGTTTATCCGGTAACTGACAGGTTCATTGTCCAATGGGAAGAAATGAAAAAAGTATACCCAAAAGCAATTAACCTAGGAGGGATATTCTAATGATTTTTGTGACTGTAGGTACACATGAACAACAATTTGATCGCTTGATCAAAGAAGTTGATCGTCTAAAAAAAGAAAATCTTATTCAAGATGAAGTATTTATTCAAACAGGATATTCCAATTATATTCCAAAATATTGTGAATGGGAAAAGATAATTTCTTATGAAAAAATGAATCAAATGATTGAGGAATCGGATATTATCATTACACATGGTGGACCAGCAACGTTTATGGGTGTTATTGCTAAAGGTAAAGTTCCTATAGTTGTTCCAAGACAAAAAAAATTTGGAGAACATGTGAATGACCATCAGTTAGAATTCTGTAATAAAGTAAAGCAGTATTATCCAATTATTGTAATTAATGATATAAAAAAACTACTTACAAATTTAAGAAACGATAAATCAGAAGTAACAATAAATAGTAATAATAAGGAGTTTTGTAGGAAATTGGAAGAAAGAATAGGTAGCTTGTGATGAATTTAAAGAAATCATTCCGTTTATTTGCTCAAAAAACAATATTTAAAGTATTTTCTGTTATTAATAAATATATAAAAAAAGAAAAACAAATACTTATATATTCCCCCAAAGAACTCTCTGATAATTCATTATCTCTATTTGAACACTTGATAGACAATGAATATTATACAAAGTATAAGATATACTGTTCTTGTACAGACTATCATAATTTAAATTTGAAATATAAGAATCTAAAAAATGTATATTTTATAAATGGAATTAATGGGATATTAAAATACTTTACAAGTAGCTTCGTATTTTACTCTTTTGGGAAAATTCCTATTATTCCTTTTAATCAACGTGTAGTCCAGATGTGGCATGGTATGTTTTTTAAAGATATTGATAAATACCAGAAAAAAATTGTAAAAAAAGAAAAATACTACACAGACGTAATTGTTACAAGCGAGATGTTTAAAGAACTAGCTACAAAAGTTCATTCTTGTGATATCGAAGTTGTTAAAATCTGTGGTCAAAGTAGAACAGATGTTTTTTTTAATGGAGAAAAAAAAGTTACTTCTAATTACATTGTCTGGTTGCCAACATTTAGGCAATCTGAGAAATTAGGATATAGTGATACAAATTCGGAAGAAATTTTGATAGGAGATTATTCGTTCGAAGAATTAAAAAAAGTGAATAATCTCCTAAAAGAAGACAATCTAAATATGATAGTGAAGCTTCACCCGCTTCAAACCCTTCCTGCTAAAATGCCTAGCTATAGTAATATTCAGATACTATCAGAAGAAAATAGTAGGAAAAAGAACATAAAATTATATGAATTATTAAGAGACAGTAAAGCATTAATAACAGATTATTCTTCAGTTTTTTACGATTATTATTTGTTAGATAAACCAATAGCTTTTTGTATAAGAGACTTTGATGATTACAATAAAAATAGAGGATTTATAGTAGAGAAACCTATGGACTACCTAAAGGGAAATAAAATAAAATCCTTAGATGATATGTGTAATTTCATAAATGAAATTACACATAATGTGGATAAATTTAAAGAAGAACGAAGGGAATTTAATGAAAAAGTAAATAAATATAGAGATGGAAATAATAGTAAAAGATTGTTAGAAAAAATTGGAATTAACTAAGGAGGGTTGTTATGAAAATCGCACTATTGACAGCGTCAGGAATAGGAAGCCGAATAAAACAAGATATACCGAAACAATTTATACATGTTGACAATAGGCCTCTCATTATTCATACGCTAGAAAAATTTCAAAATCATCCAAACATTGATGAAATATGTGTAGTAGTATTAAAAGGCTGGGAAGAAATGTTGAAAACATATGCTAGACAGTTTAATATTACGAAATTAAAGTATATAGTAAATGGTGGAGAAACTGGTCAGTTATCTATCTATAATGGTCTTAATGAAATAAAGAAAAATAATATAGATAGGCAAGTGACTGTTTTAATTCATGATGGTAATCGACCGATGGTAAGCAACGAAATTATTGATGATGCATTTTCAACTTATAGTAGGTATGGAAATGCAGTGGCTGCAATTCCTTGTGTTGAGGTTACTTTTGTATTAGACAACGAGACTGAAAATCATTCTATTAGCTCTTTAAAAAGAGAGTTATTGAGGAGAACGCAGACACCACATATTTATAATTTAGATGATATACTGGAACTTCATAACAGAGCTATAGAAAAAGGAATAACTGAGGTTGCAGCTTCCTGTGAATTAATGAAGATGTTCGGAAAAGAGACGTATTTTTCTATGGGGTCTGAAAAAAATTTAAAAATAACCACGTTAGATGATCTCGAAATTTTTAAAGCCCTTCTCAAATCTAAAAAAGAAAATTGGATTAAGGATTAAACTGTGAACTTATTTGACATAAGTCTATATAAGGATTATGTAGACAAATCTATAAAAAATATAGTTGGTGTTGAGACTTTAAAGGATAAATCAATTCTTATCACGGGATCAACAGGCCTTATTTGTTCGACTATTATTGATCAATTGATTATACTGAATAAGAATCACCAATTCGGAGTTAAAATTTATGCTTGTGCAAGGAATGAAGAAGGACTAAAAAAACGATTTGGAAATTATGTAGATAATGAAAATATTGTTTATGTTCCTTATGATGCTAATAAAGATATTGATTTTAATTTCTCTGTTGATTATATAATTCACGGAGCCAGTAATGCAAGTCCAGATTTATATATCAGTAATCCTGTAGATACAATGCTTAGTAATTTTTTAGGTATGAAAAATTTACTAGATTATGCCTTGAAAAAATCAGTAAAGTCTGTAGTTTATGTTTCATCTAGTGAAGTGTATGGAAAAAAAGAGAATCATACCCCATATCAAGAAGATGAGTATGGATATGTAAATATTTTAGATGTGAGAGCTTCCTATTCAAGTTCAAAACGAGCAACAGAGACATTATGTAAAAGTTATTCTGAACAATATGGCGTAGCTATAAAAATTGTTCGTCCAGGTCATATTTATGGTCCTAGCTTAAAAATAACAGATAAAAGGATTTCATCTGCTTTTATGTATGATGCAATCAGAGGACAAAACTTAGTAATGAAAAGCAAAGGAGAACAACTACGATCATATTGTCATAGTTTGGACTGTGCAAGTGCAATATTGACAGTTCTTTTGCAAGGCCAGTCTGGTGATGCATACAATATTTCAAATAAAAAATCCATTATTTCAATAAGAGAGATGGCATCAATAATAGCTGAAGTAGCTGGAGTAAAGTTGCTATTTGAATTACCAAATGAATTAGAAGAAAAACAAAAAAATCCTATGGATAATTCTAGCTTAGATAGTACAAAATTGGAAAAGTTAGGATGGGTAGGTATGTTTGAAGCTAAGGAAGGATTAGAGAGTACATATAAAATTTTAGATAGAAGTAAAATCAAAAGAACATCATAGAATATATACAATAACCTAATCATCTTAGTAGAAATATTAGCAGGAGGAGTAATGGAAAAAGTTTCAGTAATAGTTCCAGTATATAATGTTGAAAAATATTTAAAATATAGTATAGGGGGTATTCTAAAACAAAGCTATAAAAATTTAGAAATTATTCTAGTAAATGATGGCTCCGAAGATAATTCTCTTGCTATATGTGAAGAATATTCTAAGAAAGATAATAGAATTAAAATAATTTCAGTTGAGAATGGCGGACAAGGAAGAGCTAGGAATATTGGATTAAAACATTCAACTTCTGACTGGATTTTATTTTTAGATGCAGATGATTATTATGATAATAATGCAGTAGAATATCTTGTAGAATTAGCTGAACAATATGATTCAGATTTAGTAGTAACTCCATTAAGAGTTGTAAGAGATCACACTCAGGATAGCAATGTCTGTTCAATCAAGGATGAAAAAATAGTTTTCTTAAATAAAGAGAGATTGATAGAAGAAATGTATTACGGAAGACTCTTGGGGGCTACACCATGTGGAAAATTATATAGAAGGGAAATATTAGAAAAGTGGCCTTTCCCAGATCAACTTTTTGAAGATCTAGCTATAGCTTATAAGCATTTAATGGATGCTAAGAAGGTAGTTGTGTCGAATCAATATTATTATAATTATTATCAACGTATTGGAAGTACAACGAAGAGTAAATATACATCAAAATTAGAAGATTTTTACAGAGCTATAGAAAAAAATTATAGATATTTGGAAGAAGATTTTCCAGATAATAGAGAATTATCTATTGCTTTGAAAACAAGAATGTTTACTGGAGGTTTTCAAGTAGTAAACTCTATGATTGAATCTGCAATGTTTAAAGAAGTAAAAGCTAAATCTTTAGAATATAGAAAAGATTTACTCATGGTAATTTTTAATAGTAAAATCACAAAAAACCATAAAATAAAGCATATATTATTCAGTATCAGTCCTAAATTATATGCCTTTGTTCTAAAAAAATATCTAACCAACAAATAAATAATTAAAAAATAAGGAGGGGAGTAATGATTTTAAGTATTGTTGTTCCAACATATAATATAGAAAAATATATAGAGAGAAATATAGAGTCTTTTCTCAATGTAGAGGATAAGTTGAAGAGTTTGTTTGAAGTATTGATTATTAATGATGGAAGTACAGATAATACTCTACAAGTAGTAACAGAATTAATAGAAAAAATAGATTGTTTAAATATAAGAGTAATAAACAAGAGTAATGGTGGACATGGTTCAGCAGTAAATAAAGGCATAGAGGAAGCTAAAGGAAAGTATTTTAAGATAGTAGATGGAGATGATTGGGTAAAAAAATCAGATTTTGAAGAATACTTAAAAAGATTAGAAAAAACTGATGTAGATATGGTTGTTACGAATTTTAGCAAGCAATTTACTTATGAAAATAGAGTGGAATCAGAAAAGGTAATCAATGTTGAAGATTATTATAAAAATAATAAAATTCCCAAAATTTTTCCAATGCATAGTGTTACATATAAAACATGTATCCTAAAAGAAAATAATATCAAATTGACAGAAAAAATCTTTTATGTAGATATTCAGTATATAGTATTTCCTTTGAAATATATTAACGATTGGGAGTACTGGGATTTAGATGTATATCAGTATTTCTTAGGTAGACCTGATCAAAGTATGACTATAGAAAATAGAATGAAAAATATTGAACATAGTAGAAAAGTTACAGAAAGCATATTGGAATTCTATAGCACATTGGGAGATGTATATTTTAAAGATCTAGTTCACTCTCTTTTAAAAGGTTTACTGAACACGAGATATCTATTGGCGTTCTTGTCAGATGATAGAGAGCGATTATTAAAGGAAACTACAGATTATATTAGAAAATATAAACTAGAATACACCTATGATTCTCGTATGAAGACAAGCTACTTATTATATTTTAATGAAATACATAATAGAAGATATTCATTTATAATATATCCAATAGTTAGTTTTAAATTAAATAGGTTAAGCAAGTACGGGATATAGGAGCATCCAGCATGAGTATAAAAGTAAATATATATCAGTTACTTTTTTACATATCTTTTATTATTATAGTTGGTTCAAAATATCTAGGGCAAACGGCCTTTGTAAATGAATACCCTCTATTTAGTGAATTGATAAAAATTTTAATAATTCTAGCATGTATCTTTTTATTATTAAAATATATTTTAGAACCACATACTAAAAAGTTCATTATCTTTTCGATAGTTATTTCGATGATAGTAGTAGCAGTATCGTATAATTCAGATAGTTTTTTCATTTTAATGCCTATAGTAGCACTAATGTTAAATATGAATAATATAGATATAAATAAGGTTATAAAAATTTGGCTTATAGAGATTATAGCATTAATGATTTTTCTATCAATATGCTATAGACTAAATATAGTAGGGGAAGTTATAAATTCAGGAGTTAGAACAGGTGGGAAAATACGATATGCTCTAGGGTATACATATTCAACATTTAGCTCGAATTACTTTTTCCATGTGACAATTTTCTATTTATATTTAAGAAAACATATTATTAAATATGTAGAACTAATAGCTTTATTTCTCATAAATTTATATCTATATTCTTTAACTGATACGAGAGCAGTATTTTATTACTCTACAGCTGCTATTATTGTTTGTTTGTTTTTAAAGGTATTTAAGATAAAAACATATAGTCTTTTTTTGAATAAGTACAGTATGCTATTTTCAGCAATTATAGCTGGAGTTTTGTCATGGAGTTATAGGTATAGACTACCAATTTTGGAACAGCTAAATTTAATATTAACAGGTAGATTACGACTTGGAAGTGCTGCTTTCAATAACTTTGACATAACGTTTTTTGGACAAAAAATAAGATGGATTTTTGAACAAAATATGTTTTCAGAGTTAACATATAATTATGTAGATTCGTCATATCTAAATATTTTATTTAGATTTGGAACAATAATTTTACTTTTAATATTAGTTGGATATTATATTATTGGATCAAAGAATCTCAGTAGAAATACATATTATACAATGATGATTGTATTTTTGTCACTACATTCTATGTTTGACCCTCAATTAATAGATATAATGTATAATCCAGCGATTTTGTTTTTAGGATATGTTATATATAATGAAGATGAGATAAAAAAAGTCATTTCTATGGATTATAATTGAAAAAAATTATGTATATCAACAGTTTTAAAAACAATATATATTTTTTCTATATTCACTTATAAGGGATCAAAGAATATCTATTCTTGGCAGAGGTTGTATTATTAGATATTATTGAGGATACTTAAGTTGATTTTTCGTTGATTATCGCAAAAATTATAAGAGATTTTCATTTTTAAGTGTACCTGTTTTTGCATCAAGAATTTGGAACATGATGATTTTTCTAAACACCTCAAAATGTAAAAATTTAAAAGCCAAAAAATTCTTTTTTCTTTAGAAAAAAGAATTTTTAGAGACTACTTTAAAATATGTAGTTTGAAATTTCTAATGATCTATTTTTATTTTGTAAAATAGAATATATTTAATAAAAACGAAGTAGGAGTCTCTCTTTGAAATGAAAATCTTAAAAAATTACGCCTACAATCTTTCTTATCAATTGTTGGTGATTATTCTCCCGATTATTACGACTCCCTATGTAACACGGGTTTTTTCATCGGATGATCTAGGGACTTATGGTTATTTTAACTCCATTGTTACTTATTTTATCCTCTTAGCGACTTTAGGGGTTGCCAACTATGGGACCAAGGTCATTTCGGGGAATCGCAAGGAAATTGGAAAAAACTTTTGGGGAATCTATTCTCTGCAATTAGGTGCAACATTTCTTTCTTTATCATTGTATGTTGTTCTTTGTTTGACACTTCCCTTTATGCAAAATCCAGTTGCCTATATTCTAGGATTGAGTTTGGTTTCTAAAGGCTTAGATATTTCTTGGTTGTTTCAAGGTTTAGAGGATTTTCGAAAGATTACAGTTCGAAATATCACTGTTAAACTAGTTGGAGTCACCTCCATCTTCCTGTTTGTCAAGTCTGCAAATGATCTTTATCTCTATGTCTTTTTGCTAACCATTTTTGAACTCTTGGGGCAACTCAGTATGTGGTTACCAGCTCGAGAGTTTATAGGTAGACCTCATTTTGATATAGATTATGCTAGGCATCATTTGAAACCTATCATATTATTATTCCTTCCCCAAGTGGCTATTTCTTTGTACGTGACGCTAGATCGTACTATGCTTGGAGCATTGGCTTCTACAAAAGATGTAGGGATCTATGATCAGGCTTTAAAATTAGTAAATATTCTTCTGACCTTAGTAACATCTCTGGGAAGTGTTATGTTGCCACGTGTTTCGCATCTATTAGCGACAGGTGACAGCAAAGCAGTCAATAAGATGCATGAAATGTCCTTCCTCATTTATAATTTAGTCATTTTTCCAATAATGGCGGGGATGTTAATTGTAAATGATGATTTTGTTCAATTTTTCCTTGGTCAAGATTTTCAAGATGCACGTTATGCCATTGCTATTATGATCTTCCGTATGTTCTTCATCGGTTGGACTAATATAATGGGAATTCAGATACTGATACCTCATAACCAAAATAAAGAATTCATGATTTCAACAACGGCTCCCGCAATAATCAGTGTAGGCTTGAACTTGCTATTCCTTCCTAAACTTGGCTATATCGGAGCAGCTATTGTTTCTGTTTTAACAGAAGCGTTAGTGTGGGCAATTCAATTGTACTTTACCCGCGGACATCTAAAAGAAGTTCCTATTATTGGATCAATGGCAAAAATTGTACTCGCATCGGCTATCATGTATGGCCTTTTGTTAGGTTCAAAAACAGTTATTCATTTTTCACCAACCTTAAATGTTATAATATTTGCAGTTCTTGGTGGAATCATCTATCTTTTTGCAATTTTATCTCTGAAAGTGATAAATGTGAAAGAACTAAAACAACTTATTAGGAAAAACTAGAATGAGAAAAATTCGAAATATCAACCTAGATTTAATAAAAGTACTTGCCTGTGTTGGAGTTGTTTTACTTCATACAACAATGGGCGGATTTAAAGAGACTGGCTCATGGAATCTTTTGGCATATTTATATTATTTAGGTACCTACTCTATTCCCCTATTTTTAATGGTTAATGGTTATTTATTGTTAAGAAAGAGAGAGATAACTTATCCCTACATACTCCAGAAAGTAAAATGGATTCTAATAACAGTGTCATCATGGACATTTATCGTATGGTTTTTTAAGCGGGATTTCACAACTAATCCAATCAAAAAAGTTGTAGGTTCTTTGCTACAAAAAGGTTATTTCTTTCAGTTTTGGTTTTTCGGCGCACTAATACTTATCTATTTATGTTTGCCGATTTTGAAAAAATTTCTAAATTCAAAAAGAAGATATTTATACATTTTATCTTTATTGGTCGCTATTGGATTGATTTTTGAGTTATCAAATATTCTACTTCAAATGCCAATACAAACATATGTTGTACAAACTTTCAGATTATGGACCTGGTTTTTCTATTATATTTTAGGTGGTTTTATAGCGCAATTTAATGTGTGTAGTCTCAAATCAAAGTTTAAGAATTGGATGAAAATAATTAGCCTACTTTTGTTTTTGATTTCACCGATAATATTGTTTTTCCTAGCGAAAACTATTTATCATAATCTTTTTGCTGAATATTTTTATGATATTCTATTTGTAAAGATTGTAACTTTAGGTATCTTCTTGACAGTATTCACACTTGATTTGAATGGAGATAAGAGTAAATGGATTGTTTCTCTTTCTAATCAAACTATGGGGGTTTTCATAGTACACACTTATGTTATGAAGATGTGGGAAAAACTATTTGGTTTTAGTTTTGTAGGGGCATACTTACTATTTTCTATATTTACATTGTGTGTAAGTTTCATTGTTATTAGAATGTTAATGAAAGTTCCTTATCTTAATCGAATCATTAAATTATAAAAAGGAGAAAAAATGTACGATTATCTTATCGTTGGTGCAGGTTTGTCAGGGGCAATCTTTGCACACGAAGCCACAAAACGTGGCAAAAAAGTAAAAGTGATTGACAAGCGTGATCACATTGGTGGAAACATCTATTGTGAAAATGTTGAAGGTATCAACGTTCACAAGTACGGTGCTCACATTTTCCATACTTCAAACAAAAAAGTTTGGGACTATGTCAACCAGTTTGCTGAGTTTAATAACTATATCAACTCACCAGTAGCCAACTACAAGGACAGTCTATACAATCTTCCCTTTAATATGAATACATTCTACGCTATGTGGGGAACCAAGACTCCGCAAGAAGTTAAGGATAAGATTGCCGAGCAAACGGCTGACATGAAAGATGTTGAGCCTAAAAACCTTGAAGAACAAGCTATCAAGTTGATTGGTCCAGATATCTACGAAAAGTTGATCAAGGGATACACTGAAAAACAATGGGGCCGTTCTGCAACAGACCTTCCGCCATTTATCATCAAACGTCTTCCAGTTCGATTGACTTTTGATAATAACTACTTTAATGACCGTTACCAAGGAATTCCAATCGGTGGGTACAACGTCATCATTGAAAACATGCTAGGTGATGTAGAAGTAGAACTTGGTGTTGACTTCTTTGCTAATCGTGAAGAACTTGAAGCTTCAGCTGAAAAAGTTGTCTTTACAGGAATGATTGACCAGTACTTTGATTACAAACATGGTGAGTTGGAGTATCGCAGTCTTCGCTTTGAACATGAAGTCTTGGATGAGGAAAACCATCAAGGAAATGCAGTGGTCAACTACACAGAGCGTGAGATTCCTTTTACTCGTATCATTGAGCATAAGCACTTCGAGTATGGTACACAACCGAAGACAGTCATTACTCGCGAATACCCAGCAGATTGGAAACGTGGGGATGAGCCATACTATCCGATTAATGACGACAAAAATAATGCTATATTTGCTAAGTACCAAGAAGAAGCAGCCAAAAATGATAAGGTTATCTTTTGTGGGCGTCTAGCAGACTATAAATACTACGACATGCATGTGGTTATTGAACGTGCACTTAGTGTAGTAACGGATGAGTTTGGTTACTGAAACTTGCATTTTTAACAATTTAATTATTGTACAACAACAAATAAAGGTACTCTACTATGAAAGGAATTATTCTCGCGGGTGGTTCGGGGACACGTTTATATCCTTTGACTCGAGCTGCATCAAAACAACTGATACCGGTTTATGATAAACCGATGATTTACTATTCACTTTCAACATTGATGTGGCTGAGATGGATATTACCGATGCAGCAATGGTGGAGAAAGTTTTTGAAGAGGTGAAACCGACTTTAGTTTACCATTGTGCAGCCTACACAGCTGTTGATGCAGCTGAGGATGAAGGAAAAGAACTGGACTTTGCCATCAATGTTACGGGGACAGAAAATGTCGCCAAAGCATCCGAAAAGCATGGTGCAACTCTAGTCTACATCTCTACAGATTATGTATTTGACGGTAAGAAACCAGTTGGACAAGAGTGGGAAGTGGATGACAAACCAGATCCTCAAACGGAATATGGTCGTACTAAGCGTATGGGAGAGGAGCTTGTAGAAAAACACGTTTCAAACTTCTATATTATCCGTACTGCCTGGGTTTTTGGAAATTATGGCAAAAACTTCGTTTTTACCATGCAAAATCTTGCGAAAAATCATAAGACTTTAACAGTTGTAAATGACCAGCACGGTCGTCCGACTTGGACTCGTACCTTGGCTGAGTTCATGACCTACCTAGCTGAAAACCGCAAGGAATTTGGTTATTATCATTTGTCAAATGATGCGACGGAAGACACAACTTGGTACGACTTTGCAATTGAAATTTTGAAGGATACAGATGTCGAAGTCAAGCCAGTAGACTCAAGCCAATTCCCTGCCAAAGCTAAACGTCCGCTAAACTCAACAATGAGCCTTTCTAAAGCTAAAGCTACTGGATTTGTCATTCCAACTTGGCAAGATGCCTTGAAAGAATTTTATAAGCAAGACCTTAAAAAATAAATGCTGAAATATTGCTATAAAGTATATTTTGAACTAGAGCTATTTCAGGATTAGTGACTTATTACTCATGCTAAAGGATGAAATGGTTTTATTAGAGAATCCGAACTATGTGTGATAGACACTCGCACTAGGAAATAAATTTATAGAATTTTCTTTTGGACAGTCGCAGGAAATAGGACCAATTTTCCAGTGATTTTATAAAAAGGCGGAGGAGCTAAAAACTCAATTTGAAGATAAAATTGAGTAAATCTTTCCGTTATAAAACGCATAGTATCAAGTTTTTTGAACATCTGATATTATGCGTTTTCTTATTTTAAGGGGGCGTTTGCCCAGCCGTTTTCTTTTTATTTACCCACCGATGAAATCGTCGGATAATTATAAAAATTCAAGAAAAAGCTTGGTTAAATGTTAGAAAATTCGAGCACGAATGTATTTTTTGTGTTATAATATTCTGTGAGTAGTTATGCCTTGGTGTAGCTATTAAAAATAGAAGTGTGAAACTGGTAAGATAGAGAGGACGCAGTGTAATGACTAGGAATGGTTTTTTTACAGGCTTAGATATCGGAACTAGCTCTATTAAAGTGTTGGTTGCAGAGCTTGTAAATGGTGAAGTAAATGTAATTGGCGTAAGTAATGCCAAAAGTAAAGGTGTCAAAGATGGGATTATCGTTGACATCGAAGCAGCAGCGACTGCTATTAAGTCTGCAATTTCTCAAGCAGAAGAAAAAGCAGGAATTTCAATCAAGTCTGTAAACGTTGGTTTGCCAGCTAATTTGCTACAAGTTGAGCCAACTCAGGGCATGATTCCGGTGACATCAGATACAAGAGAAATTACAGATCAAGATGTTGAAAATGTAGTTAAATCAGCTTTGACTAAAAGTATGACTCCAGACCGTGAAGTTATCACCTTTATTCCAGAGGAATTTGTCGTAGATGGATTCCAAGGAATTCGTGATCCTCGCGGAATGATGGGTGTGCGTTTGGAAATGCGCGGTCTCTTGTACACTGGCCCACGTACGATTCTCCATAATCTTCGTAAAACTGTAGAGCGTGTAGGCATTCAAGTTGATAACGTGATTATTTCACCTCTTGCAATGGTTCACTCTGTCTTGAATGAAGGTGAACGTGAGTTTGGTGCGACTGTTATCGACATGGGTGGTGGCCAAACGACGGTTGCCACTATTCGCAATCAAGAACTTCAATATACAAATGTTAACCAAGAGGGTGGCGATTATGTCACAAAAGACATTTCAAAAGTTCTTAAGACTTCTAAGAAAATTGCAGAAGGTCTAAAATTGAACTATGGTGAAGCTTATCCACCGCTAGCAAGCAAAGAAACTTTCCAAGTTGAAGTGATCGGTGAAGTTGAACCAGTTGAAGTGACCGAAGAATACTTGGCTGAGATTATTTCGGCAAGACTTAAGCACATTTTTGAGCAAATTAAGCAAGATTTGGAAAGACGTCACCTATTAGACTTGCCAGGAGGTATTGCTTTGATTGGTGGAAATGCCCTCCTTCCAGGCGTCGTTGAATTGGCCCAAGAAGTATTTGGAGTCCGTGTTAAGTTATTCGTACCAAATCAAGTTGGGATTCGTAATCCTGCTTTTGCCCATGTCATTAGCTTGTCAGAATTCGCTGGAAGCCTTACTGAAGTGAATGTTCTAGCTCAGCGAGCAATTCGAGGGGAAAATGCTTTAAGCCACCAGCCACTTGACTTTAGAAGTTCAGCTCAACCTGTTTCACCTGTTTCTCCACGACCAGTATTTAATACAGTGACAACACCTGAGCCTGAAACAAACCAATCTGTTGAACCAGTAGCTCCTCTTCAATCGGAAGAAAAGAGCAAAGGTAAATTAACAGATCGTTTCCGTAGCTTGATTGGAAGCATGTTTGACGAATAAAATAGAGGAATATAAATATGACATTTTCATTTGATACAGCAGCAGCACAAGGTGCAGTAATTAAAGTAATCGGTGTCGGCGGTGGTGGTGGAAATGCCATCAACCGTATGGTTGACGAAGGCGTTTCTGGCGTTGAATTTATCGCAGCCAACACAGATGTACAAGCTTTGAGCAGTACAAAAGCTGAGACAGTTATCCAGCTCGGCCCTAAATTGACTCGTGGACTTGGTGCAGGAGGTCAACCTGAAGTTGGTCGTAAAGCTGCAGAAGAAAGCGAAGAAGTATTGACAGAAGCGATCAGCGGTGCTGATATGGTCTTCATCACTGCTGGTATGGGTGGTGGTTCTGGTACAGGTGCTGCACCAGTTATCGCTCGTATTGCAAAAAGTCTTGGTGCTTTAACAGTCGGTGTTGTTACTCGCCCATTTGGTTTTGAAGGAAGCAAACGTGGACAATTTGCTATCGAAGGGATTAACGAACTTCGTGAGCATGTTGATACACTCTTGATTATCTCAAACAACAACTTGCTAGAAATCGTTGACAAGAAGACTCCACTTCTTGAAGCATTGAGTGAAGCAGATAACGTTCTTCGTCAAGGTGTGCAAGGGATTACAGATTTGATTACAAATCCTGGCTTGATCAACTTGGACTTTGCAGACGTTAAAACTGTTATGGCCAATAAAGGTAATGCCCTTATGGGGATTGGTATCGGTAGCGGTGAAGAACGTGTTGTAGAAGCTGCTCGTAAAGCAATCTACTCACCACTTCTTGAAACAACTATCGATGGAGCTGAGGATGTTATTGTCAACGTAACTGGTGGTTTGGACTTGACTTTGATTGAAGCTGAAGAAGCATCAGAAATTGTTAACCAAGCAGCTGGTCATGGCGTTAACATCTGGCTTGGAACATCTATTGATGAGACAATGAAAGACGAAATCCGCGTGACGGTTGTTGCGACAGGAGTACGTCAGGATAAAGTTGAGAAAGTTGTAACTCCTCAACCGCGCCAAGCAACACACCGTGAACCTGCTCGAACTAGTCATGCGCAGACTTTTGATCGTAATTTTGATATGGCTGATACAGCAGAAATTCCAACTCCAAGTTATCGCCGTCAAGAAGCTCCAAAGACATCAGCTTTTGGTGACTGGGACTTGAGACGCGATGCCATCGTTCGTCAAGGAGAGCCAGTTGTTTCTCCAGTGGAACGTTTTGAAGTTCCAGCAGCTACGGATGAAGATGAGTTGGAAACACCACCATTCTTTAAAAATCATTAATGAAGATGAATTTAAAAGAAAATACGAACCTTGTTTTTCAACAGATATCGAATGCAGTTCAGGAAGCTGGTCGTGAAAACGACTCGGTTTCTGTGATTGCGGTGACCAAATATGTAGATGTTGAAACAGCCTCAGCTTTGGTTTCGCAAGGGGTGCAACACATTGGTGAGAACCGTGTTGATAAATTTCTTGACAAGTATCATGCTCTAAGTGATAAGAATCTTACCTGGCATTTGATTGGAACCTTACAGAGACGTAAAGTCAAGGAAGTGATTTCTTATGTGGATTATTTTCATGCCTTAGATTCCTTAAAGCTAGCTCAGGAAATTCAAAAACGAGCAGACCACAAGATTAAGTGCTTTTTGCAAGTAAATATTTCTAAGGAAGAGAGCAAGCACGGTTTTTCGAAAGAAGAATTGTTAGCCCTCTTACCAGAACTTTCAGAATTAGACCAGATTGAGTATGTGGGACTGATGACCATGGCTCCATTTGAAGCAACTAGTCAAGAGTTACTAGAGATATTTAAAGAAACGCAAGAATTGCAAAAAAACATTCAAGAAAAACATCTCCCCAATATGCCGATGACAGAACTCAGTATGGGTATGAGTCGAGACTTCAAAGAAGCGATTCAATGTGGTTCAACTTTCGTTCGAATCGGCACAGCATTTTTTAAGTAGGAAATAACCATGTCACTAAAAAATAAATTTGAAAAGTTTATAGATTATTTCACTGAAGATGGAGAAGAAGTGGCACCAAACGTTGCTGAATTAAAGCCTGAAAAAACGCTAACATCAGTTTCTGCCCCCATGGAAGAACTTCCACAAGCTCAACAACTTCCTCAGCCTTCACAAGTGAATTCAAAGGAAAAAAATATTACGCGCCTTCATGCTCGTCAGCAAGAATTAGCGATGAAGAGTCATCGTAGTACAGAAAAGGTAACCATTGATGTTCGTTATCCTCGTCGCTACGAAGATGCAACGGATATCGTTGATTTACTAGCAGGCAATGAAAGTATTTTAATCGATTTCCAATACATGACTGAAGTACAAGCGCGTCGTTGTCTAGACTATTTAGATGGAGCTCGTCATGTACTTGCTGGTGAATTAAGAAAGGTTGCAAATACCATGTACCTTTTGACACCAGTAGGAGTTGTGGTTAACATTGAAGATATTCGTTTACCTGAGGGAACTCATGGTGAAGAGTTTGATTTCGATATGAAGAGAAAACGAGTGAGATAATGATATTTCTAGTTCGCTTTATTCAAAACGCTACAGATATCTATTCTATGATACTTGTAGCGTTTGCTCTCTTATCCTGGTTTCCAACTGCCTATGAGACTAGAGCAGGTCGTTTGTTGACTAATTTAGTCAAACCGATTCTTCAACCCCTGAGACGTTTGCCACTAAGTATTGGTGGTTTAGATTTTTCAGTCTGGGTGGCTGTCATCTTGGTTCATCTTGTTGGAAACTATCTCATTCGTTTTCTTTATATACTAGCATGAGAAAAGATATCTATCAGCATTTTTCAGTCGAGGATATACCTTTTATTGATAAAGGTTTGGAGTGGCTCAGGCAGGTTGAGGAGCACTACGCTCCCATCTTAACTCCCTTTATCAACCCTCATCAGGTCTTTATTTTAAAGACATTGGGCAATCATCAAGGAATTAAAGTTTTTTCTAGCAATGATTTTATAGCTAGCGAGTATAGTCGTGTACTACTTGCACCAGATTATTTCATACCGACTTTGACGGATTTTGAAATGGACTTGCTTGAGATTGTTTATTCTAGCAAGTTTGACCAATTGACTCATTCCAAGATTTTAGGAACTGTTCTGAATCGTCTGGGAATCGATCGCAAGTTATTTGGTGATATATTGGTAACAGAAAATAGAGCTCAAATCATTGTGGACCAAAAATTCACTTCTCTCTTTCAAGATGGGATTCAAAAGATTGCTCGATTACCTGTCAAACTTGAAGTCAAATCCTTTGAAGAATTGGTAGAAGCCGAGAGTGATTATCAGGAAAAGGAAGTTTTAGTTCCGAGTATGCGCTTGGATGCTTTCTTGTCAAATGTTCTGAAATTGTCTCGCTCTCAGACAGCTGAGTTATTAGAAAGAAAATATGTTCAGGTAAATTACCATCTGGTTGAAAAATCTGATTATCAAGTTAAGATTGGTGATTTAGTAAGTGTCAGACGTTTTGGAAGAATTAGTGTTCTGAGAGAAAATGGTCAGACAAAAAGGGATAAGAAGAAATTGACAATACAATTATTATTAAGTAAGTGAGGGGAAAATATGCCAATTACATCGTTAGAGATTAAGGATAAAAGCTTTAGTACTAAGTTTAGAGGTTTTGATCCTGAAGAAGTTGATGAATTTCTCGATATTGTAGTTCGAGACTATGAAACATTGGTTCGAAGTAACCATGATAAAGAGCAACAAATTAGAAATTTAGAAGAGCGTTTGTCTTATTTTGATGAGATGAAAGATTCATTGAGTCAGTCTGTTTTAATTGCTCAAGATACTGCTGAGCGAGTTAAACAAGCAGCTACTGAACGCTCTCATAATATCATTCATCATGCTGAACAGGAATCACAACGTTTGCTTGATGAAGCTAAGTACAAGGCAAATGAAATTTTACGTCAAGCAACTGATAATGCTAAGAAGGTTGCGATTGAGACAGAAGAACTGAAGAATAAGAGTCGCGTCTTCCATCAACGCTTGAAATCTACAATTGAAAGTCAATTGGCCATCGTTGATTCATCTGATTGGGAAGAAATTTTACGTCCAACAGCAACTTATTTACAAACTAGTGATGAAGTCTTTAAAGAGGTGGTTAGAGAGGCTTTGGGGGAAAATATTTCAGCATTTCATGAGGAGGAATCCAATGATTTGACTCGTCAGTTTTCACCTGAAGAGGTTGCTGAGCTCCAAGCACGTATAGAAGCAACTAATCGTGAATTGATGGAAGCACAGGATGAATCAACTTTATCTGACTTATCTTCGTTAGTAAATAATGAAATGAGTTCTGAGTCTAAAGAGGATTCAGAATAACAATTTCTCAACATTTATAATTGTAAAATCTGAGAACAAGATCTAATCAAACATATTTCCAGCGAGTAGGAGATGGTGGAAGTCCTACAATCCCTGTTGATGAGATTATCCTCTCAAGTTATCAAGTCTGAAGTTAGTAGGATTTGACGTTGCCCACGTTACGGGAAAAGAGGGAGAAAGACTAGTTCTTTTTCCGAACAAAGGTGGTACCACGATTTTCGTCCTTTTTAGCGAATCGTGGTTTTTAATTTGTCTATATAAAAAAGGAGATATCATGAAACTCAAAGAAACTTTAAATCTTGGGAAAACTGACTTCCCAATGCGTGCAGGCCTTCCTACAAAAGAGCCAGTATGGCAAAAAGAGTGGGAAGAAGCAAAATTGTATCAACGTCGTCAAGAGTTGAATGAAGGGAAACCTCACTTCACTCTTCATGATGGACCTCCGTACGCTAACGGAAATATCCACGTTGGTCATGCTATGAACAAGATTTCAAAAGATATCATTGTTCGTTCTAAGTCTATGTCAGGATTCTACGCGCCATATATCCCAGGTTGGGATACACATGGTCTGCCAATCGAGCAAGTCTTGGCAAAACAAGGTGTTAAACGCAAAGAAATGGACTTGGTTGAGTACTTGAAACTTTGCCGTGAATACGCTCTTTCTCAAGTAGATAAACAACGCGAAGACTTCAAGCGCTTGGGTGTTTCTGGTGACTGGGAAAATCCATATGTGACTTTGACTCCTGACTATGAAGCGGCCCAAATCCGTGTCTTCGGTGAGATGGCTAACAAAGGTTATATCTATCGTGGTGCAAAACCAGTTTACTGGTCTTGGTCATCTGAGTCGGCTCTTGCTGAAGCGGAGATTGAATACCATGACTTGGTTTCAACTTCTCTTTACTATGCCAATAAGGTAAAAGATGGAAAAGGTGTCCTAGATACAGATACTTATATCGTTGTCTGGACAACTACTCCATTTACTATTACAGCTTCTCGTGGTTTGACTGTCGGAGCGGATATTGATTACGTCTTGGTTCAACCTGCAGGTGAAGCTCGTAAGTTTGTCGTTGCTGCAGAATTATTGACTAGCTTGTCTGAGAAATTTGGTTGGGCTGATGTTCAAGTCTTGGCAACATACCGTGGTTCAGAATTGAACCACATCGTGACAGAGCACCCATGGGATACTGCAGTAGATGAACTCGTTATCCTTGGTGACCACGTTACGACAGACTCTGGTACTGGTATCGTCCATACAGCCCCTGGTTTTGGTGAGGATGACTACAATGTCGGTGTTGCTAATGGCTTGGAAGTCTTTGTCACTGTTGATGAACGTGGACTTATGATGGAAAATGCAGGTCCTGATTTTGCAGGTCAGTTCTATGACAAGGTTGTTCCAACGGTTATCGAAAAACTTGGTGATTTACTTCTTGCTCAAGAAGAAATCTCTCACTCATACCCATTTGACTGGCGTACGAAAAAACCAATCATCTGGCGTGCGGTTCCACAATGGTTTGCTTCAGTATCAAAATTCCGTCAAGATATCTTGGATGAAATCGAAAAAGTGAAATTCCACTCAGAATGGGGTAAAGTCCGTCTTTACAACATGATCCGTGACCGTGGTGACTGGGTCATCTCTCGTCAACGTGCTTGGGGAGTTCCTCTTCCAATCTTCTACGCAGAAGACGGCACACCAATCATGACAGCTGAAACGATTGAACATGTAGCTCAACTTTTTGAAGAGCATGGTTCAATCATCTGGTGGGAACGTGATGCTAAAGACCTCTTGCCAGAAGGATTTACACATCCAGGTTCACCAAATGGCGAGTTCAAGAAAGAAACAGATATCATGGACGTTTGGTTCGACTCAGGTTCATCATGGAATGGGGTCGTGGTTAACCGTCCAGAACTCAAATACCCAGCCGACCTCTACCTTGAAGGTTCTGACCAATACCGTGGTTGGTTCAACTCATCACTCATCACATCTGTAGCTAACCATGGTGTAGCACCATACAAACAAATCTTGTCACAAGGTTTTGCCCTTGACGGTAAAGGTGAGAAGATGTCTAAATCTCTTGGAAATACCATTGCTCCAAGTGACGTTGAGAAACAATTTGGTGCGGAAATTTTGCGTCTCTGGGTAACAAGTGTTGACTCAAGCAATGACGTGCGTATCTCTATGGACATCTTGAGCCAAGTTTCTGAAACTTACCGTAAGATCCGTAACACTCTTCGTTTCTTGATTGCCAATACATCTGACTTTAATCCAGCTGAGGATACAGTTTCTTACGAAGAACTTCGTTCAGTTGATAAGTACATGACCATTCGTTTTAACCAGCTTGTGAAGACAATTCGTGATGCTTATGCTGACTTTGAATTCTTGACAATCTATAAAGCACTAGTGAACTTTATCAACGTTGACTTGTCAGCCTTCTACCTTGACTTTGCCAAAGACGTTGTCTACATCGAAGGTGCCAAATCATTGGAACGCCGTCAAATGCAGACTGTTTTCTATGATATCCTTGTGAAAATCACTAAACTCTTGACACCAATCCTTCCTCACACTGCGGAAGAAATCTGGTCATATCTTGAGTTTGAAGTCGAAGACTTTGTTCAATTGTCAGAATTGCCAGAAGCTCAAACATTTGCTAATCAAGAGGAAATCTTGGACACATGGGCAGCCTTCATGGACTTCCGTGGACAAGCTCAAAAAGCCTTGGAAGAAGCTCGTAATGAAAAAGTCATCGGTAAATCCCTTGAAGCTCACTTGACAGTTTATCCAAACGAAGTCGTGACAACTCTTCTTGGAGCTGTTGATAGCAATGTAGCTCAACTTTTGATCGTCTCAGAATTGACTATCGAAGAAGGTGCAGCTCCAGAAGGTGCAGTAGCCTTTGAAGATGTGGCCTTTACAGTTGAACGCGCTACAGGTGAAGTATGTGATCGTTGCCGTCGTATCGATCCAAGTACAGCAGAACGTAGCTATAACGCAACCATCTGTGACCACTGTGCAAGCATCGTAGAAGAAAACTTTGCGGACGCAGTTGCTGAAGGATTTGAAGTAAAATAAAAGTAAAAAATGGCGAGGGTAGTCCAAAGGTTAATTTGAAAAGAAAGGCTAATAGCACTCTCCAACATTAAACGCATAATATCAAGACTTTTTGCAAGTCTGGTATTATGCGTTTTTTTATTATGTGACTTTCAGTCCGTCTCGCTCCGTTAGGTGCGAGACAAATAAACCACCCGCTATGCGGGTGCGCGTCGAAGGTTATACCCAAAAAACTCCAAACGCGATACAATAAAGGTGTTCAAGCCAATTGTAAAGCGAAAGGAGAAAAATATGGCACAAAAGGCACATAGTTTATCACACACAAAGTGGATGTGTAAATATCACATTGTGTTCACCCCTAAGTATAGACGAAAAATCATTTATAATCAATATCGAAGTAGTTTGGGAGAAATATTCCACCGATTATGTAGTTATAAAGGTGTTGAGATTATCGAAGGACACTTAATGCCTGATCATGTACATATGTTAGTAAGTATTCCACCGAAGATAAGTGTTTCAAGTTTTATGGGATATTTAAAAGGTAAAAGTGCACTCATGATGTTTGACAAACACGCCAACCTCAAGTACAAGTTTGGGAATCGCCATTTCTGGGCGGAAGGTTATTATGTGAGTACAGTAGGGCTTAATGAAGCCACAGTAAGGAAATACATCCAAGATTAAAGAAATTATCCAGTGTATGATTTTTTCACGAGTATAAAAATTTGAGAGCGAGTACAGCATGATATAGCACTAGATAAATTAAGTGTAAAAGAATATGAGGATCCCTTTAAGGATAGTGGTAAGTAATACTAAAGCCTCTTTAAGAGGCAGGTGATGAGTCAGCTTGAACAAGGTAAAAGCCAGCGTCTTTAGGCGCTGGCTGGTAATTTGGGCTTATAGCCCTGGTACAAACCACCCGTTTGACGGGTGGTCATGATTGTAATGCTCTTTTTACCAAGTATCTTTTTTGTATAGTGGATTGAATCCATAATACAGTAGATTGAATCTAAAATCGTACACTACGACTGCTAAAAATATTTCTAGAAATTATTTTGACTTTCCTGACCTCTTTGTTCATATCTTATTTCAATCAAATATAGTATAGTACACTGTTGCTTTTAAAACATGGATAAAAATCACTCTGATTTCCCTAGTCAATTTGTTCAGATTTGATTTCATTACACTATAAAATAAAATTGCCCTTTTTTGTTAGCAGGCTGCTTAAGAAATATCTAAGTCCGTGTATAAATTTGGAATTCTAGCAGCTAATAATCAATGTATTCTAGGAAGCTAAGGAAGAGTTTCTAACAAAACATAAAATATATATGTTTGTGTGGTGAAAATTTCTGCTCTTTTTGATTTTAAAAGAACATCAAGTTTTTAAGAAAAAAATTAACAAAATAGAGAAAAACTATATTTAGATATTATAAAAACCTATATGTATACATTTGGAATATAATAAACTGAAAGAAATCGAAAGAATAAATTTGATTTATCTAAGTAAAAAGATTATAATAAAGTTGTATGTATAATACTACATAAACACAAAAGGAGAAATAAATATGTGTTTTAATCGTAAAAATGCAGAACAAAAGAATTGGCGTATGATCAAAAAAGGAAAACATTTCTTGTTTGGTTGTTCGCTAGTCTTTGCGGTTGGAGCTACACTAGCTACTCCAACGGTTCACGCTGACAGTGTAGAAGCTAAGACAGAAGCTACAAATTCAGCAACACAAAATGAACCTACTGCAGAGGCGACGACCTATGCGGCACCAGCTGCAACTAGCCCAGTTGCGACTGAAGCAGTAGAAGCAAATTCAGCAACAACTGTCGTTTCAGCTGACAAATCTCAACTAGAAGCTGTTTTGACACAAGCTAAAGCTAAAAACTTGGATGCTCAAGAAGCTTCAGTTAAAGCTGAAGTAGCATCTGCAATTGCAGAAGCTGAAGCATTAGTTGCGAACGGATCTGCAAGCCAAGAACAAGTAAACCAAAGTGTTGAACGTTTGACTCAAGCAGTGGCAAGTGTGAAGGAAGTTACTGAAGCAGCAATTGAGAAAACATCGGAAGCAACTACAGAATCTTCAGCAACTCCTAAAGTAAGAAGCAGACGTGCGACTACTGAAGGAACAACTCGTTCAATTGATGAAACTAACCTTGCTCGTGCTATCGTAACCAAGGAAAACTTTGAAAGTTTCTTCCAAGAAGGTGGAACTGCAAGTTATGAAAAATCTTCAGGAACTATTAAGTTGACAGAAGATGTATCAGGACAGGCTGGTAATGCCTACCTACGTTTTAAAATCGATCCTAGCCAAGATTTCTCTTTCACTGGTAAAGTAGATATTGGTAATAAATATGAAGGACACGAAGTGGATGGTCGTGCTGGTGGTGACGGAGTCGGTTTCGTCTTCCATACAGGTAAGCAAAGTCAACTAGGTCTTTCTGGTGCATCAATCGGTATGGGTGGAATTAATGCAGCTTTTGGTTTCAAACTTGACTCATGGTGGAATAAAGGTACTCCAAAACCTGAAATCAAATCAATGGCAGATCCTTCATACAACCGTGGAGATACGAATCATGCGTTCGGTGCGTTTTATTCATCAAACAATCAAGGAAGAGTAAATTCTATTACAGAGATGAAACCTTTAAATCCAGCACCAAATGGACAATGGGTTGATTTCAAGATTAACTATAACTATAATGGAACTAAAAAAGAATTCACGGTAACATACGGTAGCCAAACTTGGACAACAAAACTTGATAAATCTAGCCGTAGTATGACAAATGAAGCCAAGAATGCTTTGACTGCTAGAAATGCTACCTATGCCCTCTCATTTGTCGGAAGTACAGGTTCTGGTACAAACTTGCAACGTGTTCAGATTGAAAAATTTGAGTTTACAGCGCCACAAATCGTCCACATGAAATTTGTTGATGCAAAAGGTAATGAAATCGAAGCAAGTAGTGCGATTCCAGGTGATGAAAATGAGGTTATTAACCTTAGCACCCAAGACAGCAAAATTGCAGCAGTCGAAGCTAAAGGTTATAAATTAAAGAGAATCGATGCAAGCAAAGCACCTTCATATAACGAAGGAAACAATACCGTTACCCTAACTCCAGGTGGGCAGTTGTTGACTTATGTATTTGCACCAGCTGGACCTACTGTCACTCCAACATTACAAGTTGGCGGTGTTATGACAGAGCCAGGTATCAAGTCAACAGACAATACCATCTCAGGAATTGGTAAAAAAGGCGCAACAATCAAAATTGCTGTTGCTGGTAAGACAATTGTTGATAATGTGACTGTTGCTGAGGATGGTTCTTGGTCTGCAACTCTTCCAACTGGTGTAAACAGTAATATCACTGAGCAAGATCAGTTGGTTCCAAGAGATACATTGACAGTTACCCAAACGATCAATGGTGAAGAAAGTGCTGAAACAGAGGTTAAAGTTGGACTTGGTGAATCAGTTGTTCAACCGTCTGAAACTTCTTCTGATAAACAAAGTATTGTTGCAGAAACTACTACAGTTACTTTGAAAGTGCCACATGATGCGGGAATTGCTTACTTTGATTATCCTAAAGCTGGTAACGCTAGAAGTGTAGTAGCTATTAAACGCGATTCAATTCCAGGGGCATGGACTTCAAAAGACGAATCAAAAGCAGTTGTTAAGTCATACTCTACTGATGGTTTCTTTGATACTATTGTCCTTGAAATGAAAGAGCAAATCCAACCAGGTAAGGCTAAGGTAGTTTCAAACATTAAAGAAGATAAATACACAAGTCCTGTTGGTTGGAAAGAAATTAATGTAGAAGCAAAACCAGCAGATACAACACCACCAGCAGCACCAAAAGTAAACCCAGTGACAGCAGCCTCTACAGCAGTAACAGGTACAGCTGAGCCAGGCTCAACCGTAGAAGTAACCCTTCCAAATGGTTCTACAGTATCCGCAAAAGCTGACCAAGATGGAAACTTCAGCGTTCCAGTTAGCGGATTGGAAGAAGGTAAAACAGTATCTGTTACAGCAACAGATGCAGCAGGTAACAAGTCAGGTGCAACATCAGTTACAGTACCAGATACAACAGCGCCAGCAGCTCCAACTGTAAACCCAGTTAAGGCAGGCGCTACTGCCATTACAGGTACAGCAGAAGCAGGCTCAACTGTAGAAGTAACCCTTCCAAATGGACAAAAAGCCTCTGCAAAAGCAGGTGACAATGGTGAGTTTTCAATTCCAGTTCCAGCTTTGAATGCTGATGATAAAATTAGTGTTACAGCAACAGATGTAGCTAAAAACACATCAACTCCAACTAAAGTTACTGTAAAAGAGACAGTTCGTCCTGTAGTAAATATTCCGTATGATGATAAAGCTAACCAAATTATCTATGTATATTCAGGTGAAGAAAATAATATCGAACTAAAAATTACTGATAACTCAGGTAAAATTGCTAAAGCATATCTAGTATTTGCTCAAGATAATCGTACAGGTTTAGGAACAGAAGATGCTGGATATCTAAATGGTAAAACGAAGAGTGCTTTATACTTAAAAGCAAACAGATTTGGTTCAGAAACAACAGCTACTGAAACAAATCCGGCTATCATTAAATTAACAGCAAATATTCCAAATGGATCTTACACAGATGGTACAGGAATAACTCGTTATGTCTATGCTGAAGATTTAGCTGGAAATACAAATTATGATAACGTAGGAGCTGCTGGTGATACAGGTGCACCTGGCCGTATTCGTTTTGTTTGGAAACCACAAACATTCAAGTATACTGCAGTAGCTCCATCAACACCTATCACATCAAACACTGTTCCAGAAGCGAGTGCTATTGAAAAAGCTGTTAAAGATGCTAACCCAACTTTCAGCGAT
The DNA here is from genome assembly GCF_032340315.1 of Streptococcus sp. DTU_2020_1001019_1_SI_AUS_MUR_006. Classification (NCBI taxonomy): domain Bacteria; kingdom Bacillati; phylum Bacillota; class Bacilli; order Lactobacillales; family Streptococcaceae; genus Streptococcus; species Streptococcus sp. DTU_2020_1001019_1_SI_AUS_MUR_006. The sequence goes on from NZ_CP135436.1 coordinate 888,096, forward strand.
AAAATTGATAGTGTTACGTTAAATGGAACTAATGTAACTGTTACTTATAAAGATGGAAGTACAGATGTCATTCCAGCAAATTCAGTATTTACAATTGAACCAACTGCACCTACAGTTACACCAGTTAAAAATCCATCAAGCCTAACTCAACCAGAAAAAGATGCAGTTAAGAAAGCCGTAGAGACAGCGAACAAAACTGCAACTAAGGTTGAAGTAGGAAATGATGGTACTACAACATTAACCTACTCAAATGGTTCAACAGCGAAATTGACACCAGCACAAACTGTCAGTCAAGCAGATGTTACAGCTCCAGATGCACCAGTTGTGAACCCAGTTAAAGCTGGTGATAAAGCAGTTACAGGTACAGCCGAAGCAGGTTCAACAGTTGAAGTAACACTTCCAGATGGCACTAAAGCAACAGCAACAGCTGACAAAGATGGTAACTTCAGCGTTCCAGTTAGCGGATTGGAAGAAGGTCAAACAGTCTCTGTCACAGCGAAAGACGCTTCAAACAATACATCAACTCCAACTACAGCAACAGTAGCGAAAGCAGATGATAAGACAGCACCAGATGCGCCAGTTGTGAACCCAGTTAAAGCTGGAGATGAAGCCATCACAGGTAAAGCTGAGCCAGGTTCAACAGTCGAAGTCACTCTTCCAGGCGGAGCTAAGAAATCAGCCACAGCAGGTGAAGATGGAACCTTCAGCATTCCAGTATCTGGCTTGAATGAAAACGACGAAGTCTCAGTAACAGCAACAGACGCAGCTAAGAACACATCAACTCCAACTACAGCAACAGTAGCGAAAGCCGATGATAAGACAGCACCAGATGCGCCAGTTGTGAACCCAGTTAAAGCTGGAGATGAAGCCATCACAGGTAAAGCTGAGCCAGGTTCAACAGTCGAAGTCACTCTTCCAGGCGGAGCTAAGAAATCAGCCACAGCAGGTGAAGATGGAACCTTCAGCATTCCAGTATCTGGCTTGAATGAAAACGACGAAGTCTCAGTAACAGCAACAGACGCAGCTAAGAACACATCAACTCCAACTACAGCAACAGTAGCGAAAGCCGATGATAAGACAGCACCAGATGCGCCAGTTGTGAACCCAGTTAAAGCTGGAGATGAAGCCATCACAGGTAAAGCTGAGCCAGGTTCAACAGTCGAAGTCACTCTTCCAGGCGGAGCTAAGAAATCAGCCACAGCAGGTGAAGATGGAACCTTCAGCATTCCAGTATCTGGCTTGAATGAAAACGACGAAGTCTCAGTAACAGCAACAGACGCAGCTAAGAACACATCAACTCCAACTACAGCAACAGTAGCGAAAGCCGATGATAAGACAGCACCAGATGCGCCAGTTGTGAACCCAGTTAAAGCTGGAGATGAAGCCATCACAGGTAAAGCTGAGCCAGGTTCAACAGTCGAAGTCACTCTTCCAGGCGGAGCTAAGAAATCAGCCACAGCAGGTGAAGATGGAACCTTCAGCATTCCAGTATCTGGCTTGAATGAAAACGACGAAGTCTCAGTAACAGCAACAGACGCAGCTAAGAACACATCAACTCCAACTACAGCAACAGTAGCGAAAGCCGATGATAAGACAGCACCAGATGCGCCAGTTGTGAACCCAGTTAAAGCTGGAGATGAAGCCATCACAGGTAAAGCTGAGCCAGGTTCAACAGTCGAAGTCACTCTTCCAGGCGGAGCTAAGAAATCAGCCACAGCAGGTGAAGATGGAACCTTCAGCATTCCAGTATCTGGCTTGAATGAAAACGACGAAGTCTCAGTAACAGCAACAGACGCAGCTAAGAACACATCAACTCCAACTACAGCAACAGTAGCGAAAGCCGATGATAAGACAGCACCAGATGCGCCAGTTGTGAACCCAGTTAAAGCTGGAGATGAAGCCATCACAGGTAAAGCTGAGCCAGGTTCAACAGTCGAAGTCACTCTTCCAGGCGGAGCTAAGAAATCAGCCACAGCAGGTGAAGATGGAACCTTCAGCATTCCAGTATCTGGCTTGAATGAAAACGACGAAGTCTCAGTAACAGCAACAGACGCAGCTAAGAACACATCAACTCCAACTACAGCAACAGTAGCGAAAGCAGATGATAAGACAGCACCAGATGCGCCAGTTGTGAACCCAGTTAAAGCTGGAGATGAAGCCATCACAGGTAAAGCTGAGCCAGGTTCAACAGTCGAAGTTACTCTTCCAGGCGGAGCTAAGAAATCAGCCACAGCAGGTGAAGATGGAACCTTCAGCATTCCAGTATCTGGCTTGAATGAAAACGACGAAGTCTCAGTAACAGCAACAGACGCAGCTAAGAACACATCAACTCCAACTACAGCAACAGTAGCGAAAGCCGATGATAAGACAGCACCAGATGCGCCAGTTGTGAACCCAGTTAAAGCTGGAGATGAAGCCATCACAGGTAAAGCTGAGCCAGGTTCAACAGTCGAAGTCACTCTTCCAGGCGGAGCTAAGAAATCAGCCACAGCAGGTGAAGATGGAACCTTCAGCATTCCAGTATCTGGCTTGAATGAAAACGACGAAGTCTCTGTAACAGCAACAGACGCAGCTAAGAACACATCAACTCCAACTACAGCAACAGTAGCGAAAGCCGATGATAAGACAGCACCAGATGCGCCAGTTGTGAACCCAGTTAAAGCTGGAGATGAAGCCATCACAGGTAAAGCTGAGCCAGGTTCAACAGTCGAAGTCACTCTTCCAGGCGGAGCTAAGAAATCAGCCACAGCAGGTGAAGATGGAACCTTCAGCATTCCAGTATCTGGCTTGAATGAAAACGACGAAGTCTCAGTAACAGCAACAGACGCAGCTAAGAACACATCAACTCCAACTACAGCAACAGTAGCGAAAGCCGATGATAAGACAGCACCAGATGCGCCAGTTGTGAACCCAGTTAAAGCTGGAGATGAAGCCATCACAGGTAAAGCTGAGCCAGGTTCAACAGTCGAAGTCACTCTTCCAGGCGGAGCTAAGAAATCAGCCACAGCAGGTGAAGATGGAACCTTCAGCATTCCAGTATCTGGCTTGAATGAAAACGACGAAGTCTCAGTAACAGCAACAGACGCAGCTAAGAACACATCAACTCCAACTACAGCAACAGTAGCGAAAGCCGATGATAAGACAGCACCAGATGCGCCAGTTGTGAACCCAGTTAAAGCTGGAGATGAAGCCATCACAGGTAAAGCTGAGCCAGGTTCAACAGTCGAAGTCACTCTTCCAGGCGGAGCTAAGAAATCAGCCACAGCAGGTGAAGATGGAACCTTCAGCATTCCAGTATCTGGCTTGAATGAAAACGACGAAGTCTCAGTAACAGCAACAGACGCAGCTAAGAACACATCAACTCCAACTACAGCAACAGTAGCGAAAGCCGATGATAAGACAGCACCAGATGCGCCAGTTGTGAACCCAGTTAAAGCTGGAGATGAAGCCATCACAGGTAAAGCTGAGCCAGGTTCAACAGTCGAAGTCACTCTTCCAGGCGGAGCTAAGAAATCAGCCACAGCAGGTGAAGATGGAACCTTCAGCATTCCAGTATCTGGCTTGAATGAAAACGACGAAGTCTCAGTAACAGCAACAGACGCAGCTAAGAACACATCAACTCCAACTACAGCAACAGTAGCGAAAGCCGATGATAAGACAGCACCAGATGCGCCAGTTGTGAACCCAGTTAAAGCTGGAGATGAAGCCATCACAGGTAAAGCTGAGCCAGGTTCAACAGTCGAAGTCACTCTTCCAGGCGGAGCTAAGAAATCAGCCACAGCAGGTGAAGATGGAACCTTCAGCATTCCAGTATCTGGCTTGAATGAAAACGACGAAGTCTCAGTAACAGCAACAGACGCAGCTAAGAACACATCAACTCCAACTACAGCAACAGTAGCGAAAGCCGATGATAAGACAGCACCAGATGCGCCAGTTGTGAACCCAGTTAAAGCTGGAGATGAAGCCATCACAGGTAAAGCTGAGCCAGGTTCAACAGTCGAAGTCACTCTTCCAGGCGGAGCTAAGAAATCAGCCACAGCAGGTGAAGATGGAACCTTCAGCATTCCAGTATCTGGCTTGAATGAAAACGACGAAGTCTCAGTAACAGCAACAGACGCAGCTAAGAACACATCAACTCCAACTACAGCAACAGTAGCGAAAGCCGATGATAAGACAGCACCAGATGCGCCAGTTGTGAACCCAGTTAAAGCTGGAGATGAAGCCATCACAGGTAAAGCTGAGCCAGGTTCAACAGTCGAAGTCACTCTTCCAGGCGGAGCTAAGAAATCAGCCACAGCAGGTGAAGATGGAACCTTCAGCATTCCAGTATCTGGCTTGAATGAAAACGACGAAGTCTCAGTAACAGCAACAGACGCAGCTAAGAACACATCAACTCCAACTACAGCAACAGTAGCGAAAGCCGATGATAAGACAGCACCAGATGCGCCAGTTGTGAACCCAGTTAAAGCTGGAGATGAAGCCATCACAGGTAAAGCTGAGCCAGGTTCAACAGTCGAAGTCACTCTTCCAGGCGGAGCTAAGAAATCAGCCACAGCAGGTGAAGATGGAACCTTCAGCATTCCAGTATCTGGCTTGAATGAAAACGACGAAGTCTCTGTAACAGCAACAGACGCAGCTAAGAACACATCAACTCCAACTACAGCAACAGTAGCGAAAGCCGATGATAAGACAGCTCCAGATGCCCCAGTTGTGAACCCAGTTAAAGCTGGTGACACAGCAGTAACAGGTACAGCTGAAGCCGGTTCAACAGTCGAAGTAACCCTTCCAGATGGCACTAAAGCAACTGCAACAGCCGACCAAGATGGTAACTTCAGCGTTCCAGTAAGTGGCTTGGAAGAAGGCCAAACAGTCTCTGTTACAGCAACAGACGCAGCTAAGAACACATCAACTCCAACTACAGCAACAGTAGCGAAAGCCGATGATAAGACAGCTCCAGATGCCCCAGTTGTGAACCCAGTTAAAGCTGGTGACACAGCAGTAACAGGTACAGCTGAAGCCGGTTCAACAGTCGAAGTAACCCTTCCAGATGGCACTAAAGCAACTGCAACAGCCGACCAAGATGGTAACTTCAGCGTTCCAGTAAGTGGCTTGGAAGAAGGCCAAACAGTCTCAGTAACAGCAACAGACGCAGCTAAGAACACATCAACTCCAACTACAGCAACAGTAGCGAAAGCAGATGATAAGACAGCACCAGATGCGCCAGTTGTGAACCCAGTTAAAGCTGGAGATGAAGCCATCACAGGTAAAGCTGAGCCAGGTTCAACAGTCGAAGTCACTCTTCCAGGCGGAGCTAAGAAATCAGCCACAGCAGGTGAAGATGGAACCTTCAGCATTCCAGTATCTGGCTTGAATGAAAACGACGAAGTCTCAGTAACAGCAACAGACGCAGCTAAGAACACATCAACTCCAACTACAGCAACAGTAGCGAAAGCCGATGATAAGACAGCACCAGATGCGCCAGTTGTGAACCCAGTTAAAGCTGGAGATGAAGCCATCACAGGTAAAGCTGAGCCAGGTTCAACAGTCGAAGTCACTCTTCCAGGCGGAGCTAAGAAATCAGCCACAGCAGGTGAAGATGGAACCTTCAGCATTCCAGTATCTGGCTTGAATGAAAACGACGAAGTCTCAGTAACAGCAACAGACGCAGCTAAGAACACATCAACTCCAACTACAGCAACAGTAGCGAAAGCAGATGATAAGACAGCACCAGATGCGCCAGTTGTGAACCCAGTTAAAGCTGGAGATGAAGCCATCACAGGTAAAGCTGAGCCAGGTTCAACAGTCGAAGTCACTCTTCCAGGCGGAGCTAAGAAATCAGCCACAGCAGGTGAAGATGGAACCTTCAGCATTCCAGTATCTGGCTTGAATGAAAACGACGAAGTCTCAGTAACAGCAACAGACGCAGCTAAGAACACATCAACTCCAACTACAGCAACAGTAGCGAAAGCCGATGATAAGACAGCACCAGATGCGCCAGTTGTGAACCCAGTTAAAGCTGGAGATGAAGCCATCACAGGTAAAGCTGAGCCAGGTTCAACAGTCGAAGTCACTCTTCCAGGCGGAGCTAAGAAATCAGCCACAGCAGGTGAAGATGGAACCTTCAGCATTCCAGTATCTGGCTTGAATGAAAACGACGAAGTCTCAGTAACAGCAACAGACGCAGCTAAGAACACATCAACTCCAACTACAGCAACAGTAGCGAAAGCCGATGATAAGACAGCACCAGATGCGCCAGTTGTGAACCCAGTTAAAGCTGGAGATGAAGCCATCACAGGTAAAGCTGAGCCAGGTTCAACAGTCGAAGTCACTCTTCCAGGCGGAGCTAAGAAATCAGCCACAGCAGGTGAAGATGGAACCTTCAGCATTCCAGTATCTGGCTTGAATGAAAACGACGAAGTCTCAGTAACAGCAACAGACGCAGCTAAGAACACATCAACTCCAACTACAGCAACAGTAGCGAAAGCCGATGATAAGACAGCACCAGATGCGCCAGTTGTGAACCCAGTTAAAGCTGGAGATGAAGCCATCACAGGTAAAGCTGAGCCAGGTTCAACAGTCGAAGTCACTCTTCCAGGCGGAGCTAAGAAATCAGCCACAGCAGGTGAAGATGGAACCTTCAGCATTCCAGTATCTGGCTTGAATGAAAACGACGAAGTCTCAGTAACAGCAACAGACGCAGCTAAGAACACATCAACTCCAACTACAGCAACAGTAGCGAAAGCCGATGATAAGACAGCACCAGATGCGCCAGTTGTGAACCCAGTTAAAGCTGGAGATGAAGCCATCACAGGTAAAGCTGAGCCAGGTTCAACAGTCGAAGTCACTCTTCCAGGCGGAGCTAAGAAATCAGCCACAGCAGGTGAAGATGGAACCTTCAGCATTCCAGTATCTGGCTTGAATGAAAACGACGAAGTCTCAGTAACAGCAACAGACGCAGCTAAGAACACATCAACTCCAACTACAGCAACAGTAGCGAAAGCCGATGATAAGACAGCACCAGATGCGCCAGTTGTGAACCCAGTTAAAGCTGGAGATGAAGCCATCACAGGTAAAGCTGAGCCAGGTTCAACAGTCGAAGTCACTCTTCCAGGCGGAGCTAAGAAATCAGCCACAGCAGGTGAAGATGGAACCTTCAGCATTCCAGTATCTGGCTTGAATGAAAACGACGAAGTCTCAGTAACAGCAACAGACGCAGCTAAGAACACATCAACTCCAACTACAGCAACAGTAGCGAAAGCCGATGATAAGACAGCACCAGATGCGCCAGTTGTGAACCCAGTTAAAGCTGGAGATGAAGCCATCACAGGTAAAGCTGAGCCAGGTTCAACAGTCGAAGTCACTCTTCCAGGCGGAGCTAAGAAATCAGCCACAGCAGGTGAAGATGGAACCTTCAGCATTCCAGTATCTGGCTTGAATGAAAACGACGAAGTCTCTGTAACAGCAACAGACGCAGCTAAGAACACATCAACTCCAACTACAGCAACAGTAGCGAAAGCCGATGATAAGACAGCTCCAGATGCCCCAGTTGTGAACCCAGTTAAAGCTGGTGACACAGCAGTAACAGGTACAGCTGAAGCCGGTTCAACAGTCGAAGTAACCCTTCCAGATGGCACTAAAGCAACTGCAACAGCCGACCAAGATGGTAACTTCAGCGTTCCAGTAAGTGGCTTGGAAGAAGGCCAAACAGTCTCTGTTACAGCAACAGACGCAGCTAAGAACACATCAACTCCAACTACAGCAACAGTAGCGAAAGCCGATGATAAGACAGCTCCAGATGCCCCAGTTGTGAACCCAGTTAAAGCTGGTGACACAGCAGTAACAGGTACAGCTGAAGCCGGTTCAACAGTCGAAGTAACCCTTCCAGATGGCACTAAAGCAACTGCAACAGCCGACCAAGATGGTAACTTCAGCGTTCCAGTAAGTGGCTTGGAAGAAGGCCAAACAGTCTCAGTAACAGCAACAGACGCAGCTAAGAACACATCAACTCCAACTACAGCAACAGTAGCGAAAGCAGATGATAAGACAGCACCAGATGCGCCAGTTGTGAACCCAGTTAAAGCTGGAGATGAAGCCATCACAGGTAAAGCTGAGCCAGGTTCAACTGTCGAAGTCACTCTTCCAGGCGGAGCTAAGAAATCAGCAACAGCAGGTGAAGATGGAACCTTCAGCATTCCAGTATCTGGCTTGAATGAAAACGACGAAGTCTCAGTAACAGCAACAGACGCAGCTAAGAACACATCAACTCCAACTACAGCAACAGTAGCGAAAGCCGATGATAAGACAGCACCAGATGCGCCAGTTGTGAACCCAGTTAAAGCTGGAGATGAAGCCATCACAGGTAAAGCTGAGCCAGGTTCAACAGTCGAAGTCACTCTTCCAGGCGGAGCTAAGAAATCAGCCACAGCAGGTGAAGATGGAACCTTCAGCATTCCAGTATCTGGCTTGAATGAAAACGACGAAGTCTCAGTAACAGCAACAGACGCAGCTAAGAACACATCAACTCCAACTACAGCAACAGTAGCGAAAGCAGATGATAAGACAGCACCAGATGCGCCAGTTGTGAACCCAGTTAAAGCTGGAGATGAAGCCATCACAGGTAAAGCTGAGCCAGGTTCAACAGTCGAAGTTACTCTTCCAGGCGGAGCTAAGAAATCAGCCACAGCAGGTGAAGATGGAACCTTCAGCATTCCAGTATCTGGCTTGAATGAAAACGACGAAGTCTCAGTAACAGCAACAGACGCAGCTAAGAACACATCAACTCCAACTACAGCAACAGTAGCGAAAGCCGATGATAAGACAGCACCAGATGCGCCAGTTGTGAACCCAGTTAAAGCTGGAGATGAAGCCATCACAGGTAAAGCTGAGCCAGGTTCAACAGTCGAAGTCACTCTTCCAGGCGGAGCTAAGAAATCAGCCACAGCAGGTGAAGATGGAACCTTCAGCATTCCAGTATCTGGCTTGAATGAAAACGACGAAGTCTCTGTAACAGCAACAGACGCAGCTAAGAACACATCAACTCCAACTACAGCAACAGTAGCGAAAGCCGATGATAAGACAGCACCAGATGCGCCAGTTGTGAACCCAGTTAAAGCTGGAGATGAAGCCATCACAGGTAAAGCTGAGCCAGGTTCAACAGTCGAAGTCACTCTTCCAGGCGGAGCTAAGAAATCAGCCACAGCAGGTGAAGATGGAACCTTCAGCATTCCAGTATCTGGCTTGAATGAAAACGACGAAGTCTCAGTAACAGCAACAGACGCAGCTAAGAACACATCAACTCCAACTACAGCAACAGTAGCGAAAGCCGATGATAAGACAGCACCAGATGCGCCAGTTGTGAACCCAGTTAAAGCTGGAGATGAAGCCATCACAGGTAAAGCTGAGCCAGGTTCAACAGTCGAAGTCACTCTTCCAGGCGGAGCTAAGAAATCAGCCACAGCAGGTGAAGATGGAACCTTCAGCATTCCAGTATCTGGCTTGAATGAAAACGACGAAGTCTCAGTAACAGCAACAGACGCAGCTAAGAACACATCAACTCCAACTACAGCAACAGTAGCGAAAGCAGATGATAAGACAGCACCAGATGCGCCAGTTGTGAACCCAGTTAAAGCTGGAGATGAAGCCATCACAGGTAAAGCTGAGCCAGGTTCAACAGTCGAAGTCACTCTTCCAGGCGGAGCTAAGAAATCAGCCACAGCAGGTGAAGATGGAACCTTCAGCATTCCAGTATCTGGCTTGAATGAAAACGACGAAGTCTCAGTAACAGCAACAGACGCAGCTAAGAACACATCAACTCCAACTACAGCAACAGTAGCGAAAGCCGATGATAAGACAGCACCAGATGCGCCAGTTGTGAACCCAGTTAAAGCTGGAGATGAAGCCATCACAGGTAAAGCTGAGCCAGGTTCAACAGTCGAAGTCACTCTTCCAGGCGGAGCTAAGAAATCAGCCACAGCAGGTGAAGATGGAACCTTCAGCATTCCAGTATCTGGCTTGAATGAAAACGACGAAGTCTCAGTAACAGCAACAGACGCAGCTAAGAACACATCAACTCCAACTACAGCAACAGTAGCGAAAGCCGATGATAAGACAGCACCAGATGCGCCAGTTGTGAACCCAGTTAAAGCTGGAGATGAAGCCATCACAGGTAAAGCTGAGCCAGGTTCAACAGTCGAAGTCACTCTTCCAGGCGGAGCTAAGAAATCAGCCACAGCAGGTGAAGATGGAACCTTCAGCATTCCAGTATCTGGCTTGAATGAAAACGACGAAGTCTCAGTAACAGCAACAGACGCAGCTAAGAACACATCAACTCCAACTACAGCAACAGTAGCGAAAGCAGATGATAAGACAGCACCAGATGCGCCAGTTGTGAACCCAGTTAAAGCTGGAGATGAAGCCATCACAGGTAAAGCTGAGCCAGGTTCAACAGTCGAAGTCACTCTTCCAGGCGGAGCTAAGAAATCAGCCACAGCAGGTGAAGATGGAACCTTCAGCATTCCAGTATCTGGCTTGAATGAAAACGACGAAGTCTCAGTAACAGCAACAGACGCAGCTAAGAACACATCAACTCCAACTACAGCAACAGTAGCGAAAGCCGATGATAAGACAGCACCAGATGCGCCAGTTGTGAACCCAGTTAAAGCTGGAGATGAAGCCATCACAGGTAAAGCTGAGCCAGGTTCAACAGTCGAAGTCACTCTTCCAGGCGGAGCTAAGAAATCAGCCACAGCAGGTGAAGATGGAACCTTCAGCATTCCAGTATCTGGCTTGAATGAAAACGACGAAGTCTCAGTAACAGCAACAGACGCAGCTAAGAACACATCAACTCCAACTACAGCAACAGTAGCGAAAGCCGATGATAAGACAGCACCAGATGCGCCAGTTGTGAACCCAGTTAAAGCTGGAGATGAAGCCATCACAGGTAAAGCTGAGCCAGGTTCAACAGTCGAAGTCACTCTTCCAGGCGGAGCTAAGAAATCAGCCACAGCAGGTGAAGATGGAACCTTCAGCATTCCAGTATCTGGCTTGAATGAAAACGACGAAGTCTCTGTAACAGCAACAGACGCAGCTAAGAACACATCAACTCCAACTACAGCAACAGTAGCGAAAGCAGATGATAAGACAGCACCAGATGCGCCAGTTGTGAACCCAGTTAAAGCTGGTGACACAGCAGTAACAGGTACAGCTGAAGCCGGTTCAACAGTCGAAGTAACCCTTCCAGATGGCACTAAAGCAACTGCAACAGCCGACCAAGATGGTAACTTCAGCGTTCCAGTAAGTGGCTTGGAAGAAGGCCAAACAGTCTCTGTTACAGCAACAGACGCAGCTAAGAACACATCAACTCCAACTACAGCAACAGTAGCGAAAGCCGATGATAAGACAGCTCCAGATGCCCCAGTTGTGAACCCAGTTAAAGCTGGTGACACAGCAGTAACAGGTACAGCTGAAGCCGGTTCAACAGTCGAAGTAACCCTTCCAGATGGCACTAAAGCAACTGCAACAGCCGACCAAGATGGTAACTTCAGCGTTCCAGTAAGTGGCTTGGAAGAAGGCCAAACAGTCTCAGTAACAGCAACAGACGCAGCTAAGAACACATCAACTCCAACTACAGCAACAGTAGCGAAAGCCGATGATAAGACAGCTCCAGATGCCCCAGTTGTGAACCCAGTTAAAGCTGGTGACACAGCAGTAACAGGTACAGCTGAAGCCGGTTCAACAGTCGAAGTAACTCTTCCAGATGGCACTAAAGCAACTGCAACAGCCGACCAAGATGGTAACTTCAGTGTTCCAGTAAGTGGCTTGGAAGAAGGCCAAACAGTCTCTGTTACAGCAACAGACGCAGCTAAGAACACATCAACTCCAACTACAGCAACAGTAGCGAAAGCCGATGATAAGACAGCACCAGATGCGCCAGTTGTGAACCCAGTTAAAGCTGGAGATGAAGCCATCACAGGTAAAGCTGAGCCAGGTTCAACTGTCGAAGTCACTCTTCCAGGCGGAGCTAAGAAATCAGCAACAGCAGGTGAAGATGGAACCTTCAGCATTCCAGTATCTGGCTTGAAAGCTGGTGATAAAGTGACTGCCGTAGCAAAAGATGCATCAGGCAATACATCAACTCCAACAGAGAAAACAGTTGGTAAAGGTGATGGTAAGGATGCGGATAATGTTAAAGTACCAGCTCTTACTCCAGTAGTAGATCCTAACAACTTGACAGATGCCGAAAAAGCTAAGGTAGCTGACGAAGTTAAGAAAGCTAACCCAACAGCGACAGATGTTGAGGTTAACAACGATGGAACTGTGGTTGTAACATTTGCAGACGGTTCAGTAGCAGTACTTGCATCTGAAAAAGTCGTTAAAGAAGCAACTAAAGAGTCACCTGCTCAAGAACCATCTAAGAAAGCGGGAGCGAAAGAATTGCCAAACACTGGTACAAAACAATCTAGCGCTTCACTTGCTCTAGCACTTCTTGCAGCAGCGACAGGAGGACTCCTTATCTCTAAAAAACGTAAGGAAGAAGAGTAAACCATTACTCGGATAAAGCAAATCTTAGAATCTTGATTCTATGAGATTGCTAGAAAAGAAGCTGGGTAAAAACTCACTTCTAAATATCAAAACAACGAGCATTTCCATAGTTGGAGATGCTCGTTGTTTCTTATTATTTTCATAAAAACTCTTGTGTATGAAATTGAAAATAATAGGAAGTTGAGAATGCTTGATAAACAGTATCCACTGATAAGAATCTTGTTAACGGTATGTAGCGTAAAATAATTTCAAGAGGCAAACAAAATCCTTGTTTATTGGAGGGAAATTCGATAAAATAGAAAGGATTTAATATTTTATTATAAAGGAAAAAGTTAAGTGATGAAACATCAATTTTACGGAGAAAAGCGCCAGCGTTTTTCTTTTAGAAAGTTATCAGTAGGTCTGATATCAGCGACTATTGGAAGCTTCTTTTTGGGTTCTGTAGTTGGGACTAGTACACAGCCTGTTGAAGCAGCAGAGTTAGCAGCGAATCAAGCTGTTCAGATTCAGTATAAGTATGTTATAGAATCAGAATTGACAGATGCTGAAAATGCGATGGTTGTTAAGGAACTTCCAAAATTTGTAGAGGAAAGTACAGATGCATACTACTTGGTTTATCGTCCTAAAAAAGAAGGAAGATTGATAGGAAACTTACCAAGTACTGGCTACTCCGGTATATGGGAAGCAATCTTTGCAACAGCTGGTATTGTTCTTGCGGTCTTGGTAATTTCTAAGGGGAAAAACGGGAAAAGATATCTATCTTCGATTTTATTGGTGACTGGACTAGGATCCATTCTTCTTTCTCCTTCAATACTTGCAGTTACAAATATTGAGCTAGCTGCTTATAATCAGCTTTTAAATTTGGGACTAGGAGAGCAACTACCTCAGCCCTTGAACATTGAAAATTTTGAATACATTGGTTATCTGAAGAGTCAGGCTATTTTGAAAAATTCTTTGGAGCAAGGTGAAGAATCTAAGCATAAAGCTAATCAGACTGTGAATCAATCAGTGGACGGATCTGAAAATGACAAAGCGGTGGCAGTATCAAAAGCAGATAGTTCAGACAAGTCGACAGATGAAAAACTGGAGCTTGTCAATGGAGCAAACCGAGTGCCATCGGGAAGCTCAATTTCTGATCGCTCTGAGTTACAATTATCTAGTCAAGATGAAAGTCAAACGCAAGTGCTTCCTTATCAAACAGAATATCGCTATTCGGATAATCTTGTTAAGGGGCAAACAAAGACCATTCAGGTGGGTGTATCTGGGGAACGTACAGTGATTACTCGTCGCTACAGTGCTAATCAGAAGGTGATAAAATCTGAGTTGGTGTTTGATCAAGTGACAGTCCAACCTATTTCAGAGATTATTTTGGTGGGCACGGCAGAAAGTAATCAATTGCTTAAAGAATCTCCTGTTCACGACTTGCCAGAGTACCCAGCTCCTGTGGGTACAGCTGGCACAGACCCAGCTCCCGTTCATGAAGTTCCAGAATATACAGATTCAGTAGGGACGGTAGGTATAGAACCCGCCCTCGTTCACGAAGTCCCAGCCTACACAGAATCAGTAGGGACGGTAGGTACAGAACCTGTTCCGGTACATGACGTTCCCGAGTACACAGATTCAGTAGGTACATCTGGTGACGAACCAGCCCCTGTTCACGACGTTCCAGAATATACAGAATCAGTCGGCACAGCAGGCGACGCCCCAGCCCCCGTACATGACTTGCCGGAGTATACAGATCCAGTCGGCACATCTGGTGTAGAGCCTACCCCAGTTCATGAGGTTCCCGAGTACACAGAATTAGTCGGCACAGCAGGTGCAGATCCAGCCCCAGTTTACGAAATTCCCGAGTATACAGAATCAGTAGGAACATCTGGTGTAGAGCCTACCCCAGTTCATGAGGTTCCCGAGTACACAGAATCAGTCGGCACAACTGGCGAAGAACCAGCCCTAGTTCACGACGTTCCCGAGTATACAGAATTAATCGGTACATCTGGTTACGAACCCGCTCCAGTTCACGAAGTCCCTGAATATATAGAATCAGTCGGCACAGTAGGTGCAGATCCCGCCCTGGTTTATGAGGTTCCCGAGTACCCAGATCCAGTCGGCACAGCAGGTGCAGAGCCTACCCCAGTTCATGAATTACCAGAGTATACAGATCAAGTAAATACGGTAGGTTCAGAGCCCGTTCCGGTACATGAAGTTCCAGAGTACATAGATCCAGTAAGTACGGTAGGTTCAGAGTCCGCTCCGGTACATGAAGTCCTAGAGTATACAGATCCAGTCGGCACAGCAGATACAGAATCCGCTCCCGTTCACGAATTGCCGGAGTATACATCCCCTGTCGGCACAGCAGGCGACAATCCCGCCCCGGTTTATGACTTACCAGAGTATACAGAACCAGTCGGCACAACTGGCGAAGAACCCGCCCTAGTTCACGATGTTCCCGAGTATACAGAAACAGTCGGCACATCTGGTGACGCACCCGCCCCAGTTCATGAATTACCAGAGTATACAGAAACAGTCGGCACAGCAGGCGACGCCCCAGCTCCGGTTCATGAGGTTCCCGAGTATACAGATCCAGTCGGCACGGCAGGTACAGAACCCGCCCCCGTTTATGACTTGCCAGAGTACACAGAACCTGTTGGTACAGCAGGCGACGAACCCGCTCCAGTTCATGATATTCCAGAATATACAGATCCTGTAGGCACAGCTGGTGAAGACTCAGCTCTGGTTCACGAACTGCCAGAGTACACAGATTCAGTCGGCACAGCAGGCGACGAACCCGCTCTGGTTCACGAATTGCCAGAGTATACAGATTCGTTGGGCACAGCTGGTGACGATCCATCCCCAGTTCACGAATTCCCAGAATATACAGATCCAGTCGGCACAGCTGGTACAGATCCATCCCCCGTTCATGAATTACCAGAGTACCCAGAATCAGTCGGCACAGTTGGTGACGAACCTGCCCCCGTTCATGAAGTCCCAGAATATACAGACCCAGTCGGCACAGCAGGTGCTGAACCAGCTCTAGTTCACGAAATCCCAGAATATACAGATTCAGTCGGCACAGCAGGCGACGATCCAGCCCTGGTTCATGAATTACCAGAGTATACAGAACCAGTCGGCACAGTGGGTGACGCACCCGCTCCAGTTTACGAAATTCCCGAGTATACAGAACCAGTCGGCACATCTGGTGTAGAGCCTACACCAGTTCATGAGGTTCCCGAGTACACAGACCCAGTCGGCACAGCAGGTGACGAACCTGCTCCGGTTCATGACTTGCCAGAGTATACAGACCCAGTCGGCACAGCAGGTGACGAACCCGCTCCAGTTCACGACGTTCCAGGTTACACAGATTCAGTAGGCACAGCAGGCGACGATCCAGCCCCTGTTCATGAATTACCAGAGTATACAGAATCAGTAGGCACAGCAGGCGACGGTCCAGCCTCAGTTTATGAATTACCAGAGTATACAGACCCAGTCGGCACAGCTGGCACAGAGCCTACACCAAGTTTTGACCTTCCTGAGTTAGAGCTTAGCTATGTAGATGAAACGAGAGTTGAAAAAGTAGCCTTTAAGATTGAGGAGCAGTATACTGATGAGTTGGTCAAGGATTCACGTATTGTAAGTGTTCCTGGAGTGGAAGGTGAGCGTACAATCAAAACTAGGGTCTACTATTCAAATAATCAAGAATTGGATCGTCTAGAATTATCTAATGAAGAAACCTTGCCACCAGTGACTCAGATTGTTAAGATTGGAACAGCAAGTCCGTTTATGATTCCAAATGATGCTCCAAAGGTTGAAGCATTGGATGAATTTGATTTAATTCCTCTCTACAATCTATTGTCGGAAGCAGAGCAAGTTAAATCACAGGCACGTTATTTTAACGATATCTCAACTCGCCAAATTAGTTACGACTCGGCACTCCTTAAAGGTCAAGAATTATTGACGCAATCAGAAGCTAGCCAAGAGCAAGTCAACCAAGCAGTTGCAAGCATTGAGAATGCGAAAGAGCAATTACAGGGCCCAGATGTCACTAAGGTAGCTTTACAAACAGAATACCGAGAAAGTCAAGACATCCAGGATAGCTTCAAATACAAAAATGCTGACTCAGATAAAAAAACAAACTTTACAAGAGAATTTGCAAATGCAGAGACAGTTTTAGCAAATCGACTAGCTAGCCAAGTTCAAGTTGATCAAGCCTTGGCGAACTTGACAGCAGCCAGAACGGCTCTAAATGGAGTTGCAAAAGTTAGACCAAATCTAAGTATCCTCAGTCTTACAGAAAATCCAGAAGATCGTTCTGTTACGGTTCAGTACAACATGACTGATGAAACTCAATCATTACGGACAGCTACAGCAGAATTATATGAAGGTGACCAGCTTGTACGCTCACTTCCGATTACGAATTTTGCAGGCAGTCTCAAGATTGGTGATTTGGATCATTATACAAATTATACTTTGAAGACAAAATTGACCTATGAATTAGATCAAGGCCAGGTTACAGACTTTGAAAAGGACAGTCGTCAATTTGAACTCGAGTATAAGAAAATTTCTATCCGAAATGTAGAATCTGTTGAATTCTACAGCAAGGAAAATGAGCAGTATAAACGTTTGATTTCCATGAACGCAGTTCCAAGTGATTTGTCAAATTACTTTGTCAAAGTTAAGTCTGCCGAGTCGAAAGAAATGCTCCTGCCAGTTCAGAGTATTGCCGAAAGCACTAAAGATGGTAGGGAAGTTTATAAGGTCACTGTATCTCTGCCTGAGCTTGTGCAAGAAAGTGAAACAGGTTATAAACCAGGATATGACTTCTACATCAGCAAGTCTCATTCAAATCAGCAAGGTGTTTATACTAGTTTTGCAAGTCTGTTAGAAGCGATGAAGAGCAACATGGCAGGCAACTATGTGCTAGGAGCTGATTTAGATGCTAGTGAAGTAAGCTTGGCAGCAAGCGATTATGTTTATTTACGAAACAACTTTACAGGTAGCCTTACAGGTAGTCATAATGGTAAACAGTATGCTATTTACAACCTAGCCAAGCCTTTGTTTGAGAATCTCAAGAGTGGTGCAAGGATTACAAATATCGATTTGAAGGATGTCAATATTGTTGGGACTTATGATTCTGCAAGCTTGGCCCGTTCTGCAGAAAACGCTCACATTCAAGATGTCTCTGCTCAAGGACGAGTTGCCGTGGTAGGGAATGCAAGTCAAGTTGCGGGGCTAGTGGTTGTTGCAACTAACACACAAATCACAAATAGTTCCTTTACAGGTACTATTCAGACTAATGATAAGCAAAGCAAGGCCTATAATGTCGGAGGATTAGTCGCAAATCTGAAAGGAAATGCTTCCCTACTGACACAAAGTAGAGCAGATGTTACTATTTTAGCGAGTGCCAAGACTAATGAGCAACGCTTTGGTGGTTTAGTCGGAAGATTAGAAGCCAATGCTCGTATCACTAATTCCTATGCATCAGGGAAAATTCAGAACTCAACCAAGAATGGCCAAATTGGTGGAGTAGTTGGTTCAAATTACTACAATGGTTTGATTGACAACGTCTTGAGTAATGTCAGTGGATCAAGAGTTTATAGTATTTCTGGCGATCAAGGTTATAAAAATGACCGTATCACCAATGCCTATGCAGTCGAAGGAATTGAAACACTAGCAGAAGATCCATTTGCTAGCTCTAAGCTTAGTCTTGAACAAGCCCAAGACAAGCTAGGAGAGTTTGGAATCACGACAAGCCTGGACGACACCAATCTGAACCTCTATGCAGTAGATTATAGTAAGGCGAAGAAAGTAGACAGTAACCGTACTATAGCTTACTTAAATATGGAAAAACTTCTGCCATTCTATAATAAGGAAACAATCGTAGCTTATGCCAACAAGCTAGCGGAGGATCATAAGCTCAACACCAGCTATTTGCTCGATGTAGTTCCGATGAAAGATCAGCAGATCATCACGGATATTCATGGAAATAAGACAGGCATCAATCGTCTCATGCTTCATTACGAAGACAATACCATTCAGTATCTAGAAGTTACCTATAAGGGAGACTTTAAAAATAAGGCTATAGCAGAATATACCATCAAGGACTTGAATCTTCTCTATACTCCGGAAGCCTTCCTATCTGACTATAGCAAGATTCTCACCAAAGTTTTACCAGAGTTGAATAAGGTAGTTTTAGATTCAGCTGCTGTGAGAACGGTTTTAGGTATAAATGCAGAAACTTCTCTGGATGATCTTTATTTGGATAAAGCCTTTGATCAAGTCAAAGCTAACTTATCTGTGGAGTTACGAAAGGTTCTGGCTATGGACAAGTCCATCAATACTGAGGGAACTGTAGTAGCTGATTATATCGCTAAGAAAATCACCGATAATAAAGAAGCCTTCTTAGTTGGTTTAACCTACCTAAATCGTTGGTATAACATCAATTATGACACCATCAATGTCAAAGATTTATCTGCCTATAAGTTTGATTTCTTTGGTAATAACGATGCGTCGACACTAGACACGATCATTGCCTTAGGTCGCTCTGGTTTTGAAAATCTCAAGGCAAAAAATACTTATCAAACCTATGATACTTCCTTGTCTGAGGCAACTGGTAAGCGAGGTTTATTCAATTATCTTGAAAGTTATCGTAATCTCTTTTTGCCGTATAAGACCAATAATGAATGGCTCAAGGATAATACAAAAGCCTATATTATCGAGGCCAAGTCGGACATTGCAGAAGCTAAGGCGCTCCAAGACAATGCGAATGATAAGAGTAAGTACTCTGTCGGAGTTTATGATAAGATTACATCTGATAGTTGGGAACATAAGGGTATGTTGCTACCGCTTTTGACTATGACTGAAAAGGGTGTCTACATCATTTCCAATATGTCTACCATCTCTATGGGAGCTTATGATCGTTACCGAGATATTGTTGATGGGAAGGTCCGTACAGATGCTGAACTTGCTAGCTATGTTGAAGATCGAGTGAGAAAGTCAGCTGAATGGCAGAGAGACCATTACGATTTCTGGTACAAGATTTTAAGTGATGAAAGTAAAGATAAACTCTTCCGTTCGGTCTTGGTTTATGATGGTTTTGCTCTCAAAGATAAGAATGGTCAAAGATATTGGGCCCAACCACATGACAAGCAGTCCACTGCAATGCAGGAATTCTTTGGACCAGCTGGTAAGTGGTATCCAAGCAAGGGCTATAATGCTTACGCAACAGGAAGTATGACCCATTTTGACAATGCTCGTCTGCTAGAAGATTACGGAAACTCTGTTTATACACACGAGATGACACACAACTCTGATGGAGCCATTTATTTTGAAGGCTTTGGTCGTCGTGAAGGTCTAGGGGCAGAACTTTACGCTCGTGGTCTTTTACAATCTACACCAAGTCCAGATGAAGCGACAATCACCCTCAATACTCTATTCAAGGTTGATAAGGATTCTAAGACACGTCTCCATACTTATAACTTTAAAGAGCGCGTTCAGAATGAAGCAGACCTAAAAGGTTACGTTCATGGTATGTTTGATATGATCTATACGCTTGATTACCTAGAAGCAAGCTCTATCTTGAAGCAGACAGATGAAGCCAAGATGAAGTGGTTTAGAAAAATGGAAAACTACTACATTACTGATAAGTATGGCAAACAAACCCATGCTGGTAACCAGACACGGACCTTCACTGCTGAAGAGATTAAGAAACTAAAAACTTTTGAATCCTTGATTGACAATGATGTCATTACTCGTCGTGAAAACAAGGATAGTGGCAAGTATGCACGAAATGGTTATCTCAGTCTCAGTCTATTCTCTCCAATTTATTCAGCGCTTAGCAATCCAACTGGTGCGCCAGGTGATGTCATGTTCCGTCGTACAGCCTATGAGTTGCTGGCAGCTAAGGGCTATCATGAAGGATTTATCCCATATGTATCTGGTAAATTGTCAGAAGAAGCTCTGAAAGAGGGAAGCGCAACTTGGGATGGATGGCTCGGAAGAGATGTTGGTCTAGTGACAGACCAGAAGGTTCTAGAAAATGTATTCAAAGG
Organism: Streptococcus sp. DTU_2020_1001019_1_SI_AUS_MUR_006; assembly: GCF_032340315.1. NCBI lineage: Bacteria > Bacillati > Bacillota > Bacilli > Lactobacillales > Streptococcaceae > Streptococcus > Streptococcus sp. DTU_2020_1001019_1_SI_AUS_MUR_006. Next base: position 908,681 of record NZ_CP135436.1, read on the forward strand.
TGAGTATGACTCTTGGGCAGCCTTTAAGAAGGCCATGTACCAAGAGCGGATTGACAAATTGACAAAATTGAAGCCGATCACCATTGAATATGAACTCAGAAACCCAAATAGTACGAAGCAAGTAACTATTCGATCTTATAAAGATATGCAAAGGCTAATGGATGAGGCGACAGCAGAGGATGTTCGTAATATTGACAATGCTACAAGTCGCGTCGAAGCTAGCTGGGTTAACTTACTGAAGAAAAAGATTTATAATGCTTATCTTCGTACAACGGATGACTTCCGTCAGTCTATCTTTACCAAATAAGCCGCAGTATTATTTTGGTAAGTAGCATTATCCCTAAGTCTAAAAAGGCTTAGGGATTTTTACTCTGGAAATTCATATAAAAAAAGAATATATGAGTAAAGGAAAATAAAGTGTCGCTGATGATATTGTGGTCTACTTGGAAGAGCTTTGAATTTAACCTAAAATATGGTAGAATAACAATTATTACAATTTGAAGGAGACATTTATGAAAACAAAAACACTAGCGCAAATTTCTGGAATTATTGGGACTATTGCAGGCTCGCTCTTGGCAATTTTGCCAGTCGTAATATTAATGGTTGCATCTATTTTTGCGAATGAAGATTTTGCAGGAGTAGTTTTAGCGATTATCTTCATTGTTTTTACCTTAGTAAAAATCGCAACTCTCATTCTTGGAATTCTCTCTCTAATCTACTATAAGGATGATAAGCGCATGTCAATGGCACCATCTGTTTTGTTAATCGTAGGTTCTGTAGTCGGATTGATTCCATTTTTAGGCTGGATTGGTGGCATTGTCATTGTCATCGGTGGTGCCCTATTCCTGACAAGCTTGAAACAATTTCAAGTTCAAGAATAGTTGTTTATTGAGAGAAGGGGAGGTCACCTCTTCTCTTTTAAATCGATTTTGACTAGCTTTTTTGTGAAAAATTGTGTAAAATAGAATAGATAAACGAGGGAAACCTCGGAAAATAAAAGGAGTATCCATCAAATGGTAAAATTGGTTTTTGCTCGCCACGGTGAGTCTGAATGGAACAAAGCTAACCTTTTCACTGGTTGGGCTGATGTTGATTTGTCTGAAAAAGGAACACAACAAGCGATTGACGCTGGTAAATTGATCAAAGAAGCTGGTATCGAATTTGACCAAGCTTACACTTCAGTATTGAAACGTGCGATCAAAACAACTAACTTGGCTCTTGAAGCATCTGACCAATTGTGGGTTCCAGTTGAAAAATCATGGCGCTTGAACGAACGTCACTACGGTGGTTTGACTGGTAAAAACAAAGCTGAAGCAGCTGAACAATTTGGTGATGAGCAAGTTCACATCTGGCGCCGTTCATACGATGTGTTGCCTCCTGCAATGCCTCGTGATGACGAATATTCAGCTCACACAGACCGTCGTTATGCTTCACTTGACGACTCAGTTATCCCAGATGCTGAAAACTTGAAAGTGACTTTGGAACGTGCTCTTCCATTCTGGGAAGATAAAATCGCTCCAGCTCTTAAAGATGGTAAAAACGTATTCGTAGGAGCACACGGTAACTCAATCCGTGCTCTTGTAAAACACATCAAACAATTGTCAGACGACGAAATCATGGATGTAGAAATCCCTAACTTCCCACCATTGGTATTCGAATTCGACGAAAAATTGAACGTAGTTTCTGAATACTACCTTGGAAAATAAAAAATTGTAAGTTTAGGATTGATTTATATCGATTTCAAAAAGTTACACAAATAATTCAAGCGAAGGATTTAGTTCTGTCTTGCACAGGGCTGAGTCCTTTTAGTTTGATTTTATACTCTTCGAAAATCTCTTCAAACCACGTCAGCGTCGCCTTACTGTATATGTAGGATACTGACTACGTCAGTTCCATCTACAACCTCAAAACAGTGTTTTGAGCTAACTTCGTCAGTTCTATCCACAACCTCAAAACGGTGTTTTGAGCAACCTGCGGCTAGCTTCCTAGTTTGCTCTTTGATTTTCATTGAGTATTTAAGTATAGTGGATTGAACCTAGAATAGTAGGCTACGGATTCTAAAACATTTATAGAAATTCATTTGACTTTCCTAATTTCTTTGTTCATATCTTATTTTAATCCACTATAATAATCAATATTGTTTACAATTTCATATCACATTTGGTTCAGGGCCTTAAACATTTTCCCATAGCCTTAGAACGAGATCCCATTTCCAAGCACTAAAGAAGAGAATCATCGTGTCCTTTTTATTTATAAGAATACTTGTTATTAAAAAATTGATGATAAAAATCAGGGTGTTATTCCCGTCCTTGGTAGCTATGAGAGATAGTATACTCGGATTGGTCAATTTTGAAAGCCTCTGCTAACATGCCGTTCACTTGTTTTTGATTTGCTGAAGTAGAAAGGGTATAAGTGCTCATTCATTATTAAAGTCATATAATGCTGACCAGCAGCCAAGAAAAATCTAACATTTAGGGTGCAGGTCATTCCTGTTTTTTACCAGCAAACTCTCCTCCAGTATCTGTAAGAATGATAGGAAAGAGATAGTTGAAGTACGATTATCTGTAAGATTCATTTTGAAAATTAGTAAAAAAATGGTATAATGAATGGAAAAGATTCGGCTGAAAGTGAATTGGACTTTCAGAAAAAGAGAGCTTTTAAAGCTCTACAAACAGTTGAAGTGACTATTCGGAGGAAAAATGAATACTATTAAATTAACAACACTTGGTGGTGTGCGTGAAAATGGTAAAAACATGTACATCGCAGAAATTAACGACTCGATTTTTGTATTAGATGCAGGTTTGAAATACCCTGAAAATGAACAGTTGGGTGTCGATGTCGTTATTCCCAACATGGACTATTTGTTTGAAAATAGTGACCGTATTGCTGGGGTCTTCCTAACACACGGGCATGCGGATGCGATTGGCGCCCTCCCTTATCTCTTGGCAGAAGCTAAGGTTCCTGTATTTGGCTCAGAGTTGACTATCGAACTGGCCAAACTCTTTGTTAAGGGAAATGACAGCGTCAAGAAATTTGATGATTTCCATGTCATTGATGAAAATACAGAGATTGATTTTGGTGGAACGGTAGTATCCTTCTTCCGTACAACCCACTCTATTCCAGAAAGTTTGGGTGTGGTCTTGAAAACATCTGAAGGAAACATCGTCTATACAGGGGATTTCAAGTTTGACCAAACGGCTAGTGAATCTTACGCCACTGACTTTGGGCGTTTGGCAGAGATTGGTCGCGAAGGGGTCTTGGCTTTGCTTAGTGACTCAGCAAATGCAGATAGCAATATCCAAGTAGCTAGTGAAAATGAAGTTGGTGTAGAAATCACGCAAACCATTTCTGACTGGGATAGACGTATCATCGTTGCTGCAGTTGCAAGTAACCTTTCTCGTATCCAGCAAGTTTTTGATGCAGCTGCGGAGACTGGACGCCGTGTTGTCTTGACAGGATTTGACATTGAAAATATCGTCCGTACAGCGATTCGCTTGAAAAAATTGTCTCTAGCAAGTGAAAATCTTTTGATTAAACCAAAAGATATGTCTCGTTTTGAAGATCACGAATTGATCATCCTTGAAACTGGACGTATGGGTGAACCCATTAACGGCCTACGCAAGATGTCTATCGGTCGTCACCGTTATGTTGAAATCAAAGAAGGTGACCTAGTTTATATCGTTACAACGCCATCAATCGCCAAGGAAGCGGTGATGGCACGTGTAGAAAATATGGTTTACCAAGCGGGTGGAGTTGTCAAGCCAATTACTCATAGCTTACGTGTCTCAGGCCATGGGAATGCGCGTGATTTGCAATTGATGATCAATCTCTTGCAACCTAAATATCTCTTCCCGATCCAAGGAGAATACCGTGAGTTGGATGCCCATGCTAAGGCGGCTATGGCAGTTGGTATGTTGCCGGAACGGATTTTCATCCCTAAAAAAGGAACAACCATGTCTTATGAGCATGGGGACTTTGTTCCATCTGGTGCAGTGACAGCAGGCGATGTCTTGATTGATGGGAATGCTATCGGGGATGTTGGGAATGTCGTCCTTCGTGACCGTAAGGTCTTGTCAGAAGATGGTATTTTCATCGTGGCTATCACTGTTAACCGTCGTGAGAAAAAAATCATTGCTAAAGCTCGAGTGCACACGCGTGGATTTGTCTATCTCAAGAAGAGTCGTGATATCTTGCGCGAAAGTACAGAGTTAGTCAATCAAACAGTAGAAGATTACCTCCAAGGTGAAGATTTTGATTGGGCTGAACTCAAAGGTAAGGTACGTGATCATTTGGCTAAGTTCCTCTTTGACCAAACCAAGCGTCGCCCAGCTATCTTACCAGTAGTCATGGAAGCAAAATAGGATCAAATAGCAAGAGAAAGTCGAGTTTCGGCTTTTTCTTATCTTAAACGAATAAGGAGCAAGTTATGGCAGTAATGAAGATTGAGTATTACTCAGAAGTTTTAGATATGGAGTGGGGAGTGAATGTTCTCTACCCAGATGCGTCTCGGGTTGAGGAGCCAGATTCTACAGATATTCCTGTCCTCTATCTCTTACATGGGATGTCAGGGAATCATAATAGCTGGCTCAAACGGACCAATGTAGAGCGCTTGGTGCGAGGGACCAATCTAATTGTTGTCATGCCAAATACAAGTAATGGCTGGTACACAGATACTCAGTATGGCTATAACTACTATACAGCTCTAGCAGAAGAACTGCCTAAAGTGCTCAAACGCTTCTTCCCTAATATGTCTAGCAAGCGTGAAAAGACTTTTATCGCTGGTCTATCAATGGGAGGCTACGGTTCCTTCAAATTGGCCCTATCAACTAACCGTTTCTCACATGCAGCTAGTCTTTCTGGTGCTCTCAGTTTCGAAGAGTTTTCTCCAGAAAGTCAAAATCTTGGGTCGCTTGCTTACTGGCGAGGTGTTTTTGGTAAGCTTGATAACTGGGAAACTAGTCCTTACTCACTTGAAACTCTTGCTAACAAATCAGACAAGAAGACCAAACTCTGGGCTTGGTGTGGTGAACAAGATTTCTTGTATGCTGCCAATAATCTAGCAGTGAAGAATCTCAAGAAACTTGGTTTTGATGTGACCTATAGCCACAGTGCAGGGACCCATGAGTGGTATTATTGGGAAAAACAATTGGAACGGTTTTTGGCTACCTTGCCAATTGATTTTGTTTTGGAAGAACGCTTGTCTTAGTTTTAGTTTTCTTTCAGCTTACTCAAGTAAAATAAGGAATCTATCTTTAGAATGGGAATCCATGGCTTAAAGATGGGTTCTTATTTTTTTTAGAAAGGCGGGAAATCATGTTCTGGATTATTCGTGTTCTATGTCGATTGTTACTAGGGATTTGGCGCATGTTCTGGCGCCTTGTGTGGACTCTTGTAGTCTTAATTCTCATTGCTTTAGGGATTCTCTGGTATGTGACGGGAGATTTATCTGGTATCTTCAATCAAGCGGGGCAACTTGTTCAAGTTGGTCAAGCAGGTTGGCATCAATGGCAAGAAACTGGTAAGTTGCAAGGCTTGTCTCAGACTGATCATCATCAAGATTCAGGAGTAAAATGGCCCCAAGCGCAGGCGACAATTTATATCGATCCCCAAATGGATGCAACCTTCCAAAAGGCCTACGCTGAGGCTATTACCAATTGGAATCAGACCGGTGCTTTTAATTTTGTAGTTGTGACAGAACCTGACCAAGCAACTATTTTTGCGACTGAAATGAATGATGGTTCCACATCTGTTGCCGGTGAGGCGGAGAGTCAGACAAATCTCCTTACTAAACAATTTACTTCGGTAACAGTTCGTTTGAATCATTATTATCTATCTAATCCAAGCTATGGCTATACCTATGATCGTATCTTGCATACAGCAGAGCATGAGTTAGGACATGCCATTGGCTTGGAACATACTAATGAAGTGTCAGTCATGCAGCCAGCAGGTTCTTATTATGGTATTCAGGCTCAAGATGTTCAAGCAGTTCAAGAACTATATGAGTCTGGAGAATAGGTGATTTTCAAACGAAAAATAGAGCTCCCTGATGTAAGCAATGAGGGGAGCTTTTTGCTATAATGGAACTATGAATAACTTGATTAAATCAAAACTGGAGCTCTTGCCGACCAGCCCTGGTTGTTACATTCACAAGGACAAAAACGGCACAATCATCTATGTTGGGAAGGCTAAAAATCTGCGCAATCGTGTGCGATCATATTTCCGTGGGAGCCATGATACCAAAACAGAAGCCTTGGTGTCTGAAATTGTAGATTTTGAGTTTATTGTCACGGAGTCTAATATTGAGGCTCTCCTTCTGGAAATCAACCTGATTAAGGAAAACAAGCCCAAGTACAATATTATGCTCAAGGACGATAAGTCCTATCCTTTCATCAAAATTACCAATGAGCGCTATCCTCGCCTGATTATCACTCGTCAGGTCAAAAAAGACGGAGGTCTTTATTTTGGACCCTATCCTGATGTGGGGGCGGCCAATGAAATCAAGCGACTTCTGGATCGGATTTTTCCTTTTCGTAAGTGTACTAATTCACCGTCTAAGGTCTGTTTTTATTACCATATCGGCCAGTGCGTGGCTCACACCATTTGTAAGAAAGACGAGGCTTTTTTCAAAGCCATGGCGCAAGAAGTCTCTGATTTTCTTAAGGGCCAGGATGACAAAATCATCGATGACCTCAAGGAAAAGATGAATGTGGCAGCTCAGAGTATGGAATTTGAACGCGCGGCGGAATATCGTGATTTGATTCAGGCCATTGGAACCCTTCGGACCAAGCAACGTGTTATGGCTAAGGACCTCCAAAATCGTGATGTCTTCGGCTACTATGTAGATAAGGGTTGGATGTGCGTTCAGGTATTCTTTGTCCGCCAAGGTAAGCTCATTGAGCGCGATGTCAACCTTTTTCCTTACTACAATGATCCAGATGAAGATTTTCTGACCTATGTTGGGCAGTTTTATCAAGAAAAATCTCATCTGGTTCCCAATGAAATTTTGATTCCTCAGGATATTGATGAAGAGGCCGTTAAGGCTTTGGTGGATACCAAAATTCTCAAGCCCCAACGTGGGGAGAAAAAACAACTGGTTAATCTGGCTATAAAGAATGCTCGAGTCAGTCTAGAGCAGAAGTTCAATTTGTTAGAAAAATCTGTCGAAAAGACTCAAGGGGCCATTGAAAACTTGGGACGACTCTTACAAATTCCAACTCCAGTCCGTATCGAGTCTTTTGACAATTCCAATATCATGGGGACTAGTCCTGTTTCTGCCATGGTTGTTTTTGTTAACGGGAAACCGAGCAAGAAGGATTACCGCAAGTATAAGATTAAGACAGTTGTTGGACCAGATGACTATGCAAGTATGCGAGAGGTTATCCGCAGACGCTATTGTCGAGTTCAACGTGATGGCTTGACCCCGCCAGATTTGATTGTCATTGATGGTGGCCAAGGTCAGGTTAATATTGCCAAGCAGGTCATTCAAGAAGAGTTAGGGTTAGATATTCCCATTGCAGGTCTGCAAAAGAATGACAAGCACCAAACCCATGAATTGCTCTTTGGCGATCCGCTTGAGGTGGTAGAGCTGTCTCGTAATTCTCAGGAGTTCTTTCTCCTGCAACGCATTCAGGATGAGGTACACCGTTTTGCCATCACCTTCCACCGTCAGCTTCGTTCTAAAAACTCCTTCTCGTCTCAGCTAGATGGTATTGAAGGATTGGGGCCTAAACGCAAGCAGAATTTAATGAAATATTTTAAATCTCTGACTAAAATCAAGGAAGCCAGCGTGGATGAGATTGTCGCAGTTGGTATACCAAGAGCAGTCGCAGAGGCTGTTCGCCAACACTTGAATCCTCAAGAGCGTATAGAACTAGCTCAGGTAGCAGAGTCGCCTGCTGAATACAAGTGATAAAGTAACAAGGAAAGGTTTTTGCTTTAGCGAGTGCAAGCTAGTCAGAATTGTGGTAAAATAGATAAGATATGACTAAAGAATTTCATCATGTAACGGTCATGCTCCATGAAACCATTGATATGCTTGATGTAAAACCTGATGGTGTTTACGTTGATGCAACCTTGGGTGGAGCAGGCCATAGCGAGTATTTATTAAGTAAATTAAGTGAAAAGGGGCATCTCTATGCCTTTGATCAGGACCAGAATGCCATTGACAATGCCCAAAAACGTCTGGCTCCTTACATCGAAAAAGGAATGGTTACCTTCATCAAGGACAACTTCCGTCATTTGCAAGCACGTTTGCAGGAAGCGGGTGTAGAAGAAATTGATGGCATTTGTTATGACTTGGGAGTTTCGAGCCCGCAATTGGATCAACGTGAGCGAGGTTTTTCTTATAAGAAGGATGCGCCACTGGATATGCGGATGAACCAGGAAGCTAGTCTGACAGCTTATGAGGTTGTCAATCATTATGACTATCATGACCTGGTGCGAATCTTTTTCAAGTATGGAGAAGACAAGTTTTCCAAACAGATCGCTCGGAAGATTGAACAGGCGCGTGAGGTGAAGCCGATTGAGACGACAACGGAATTGGCTGAGATTATCAAGTCTGCTAAGCCTGCCAAGGAACTCAAGAAAAAAGGTCATCCTGCCAAGCAAATTTTCCAAGCCATCCGTATTGAGGTTAATGATGAATTAGGAGCTGCAGATGAGTCCATCCAACAAGCTATGGAATTACTAGCAGTGGACGGAAGAATCTCAGTCATTACCTTTCATTCGCTGGAAGATCGCTTGACCAAGCAATTGTTCAAGGAAGCTTCGACTGTAGAGGTTCCAAAAGGCTTGCCATTCATTCCAGATGATCTTAAGCCTAAGATGGAATTAGTCTCTCGCAAACCGATTCTACCAAGCAAGGAGGAGTTGGAGGCCAATAATCGTTCCCACTCAGCCAAGTTACGAGTAGCTCGAAAAATTCATAAGTAAGGGGATAAAATGGTAGAAAAAAGAGAAACAACGAGCCAATTACTGCAAGCTCGTATCAAGAGATTTTCACGTGTTGAGAAGGCCTTTTACCTTTCGATTGCCATTACAGCCCTTGTCTTAGCCATCAGTGTGGTCTATATGCAAACCAAGCTCCTACAAGTTCAAAGTGATTTGACAACTGTCAACAGACAGATTGAGGAGAAAAAGACGGAGCTGGACGACGCTAAGCAAGAAGTCAATGAATTGATTCGCTCAGAACGTCTGGCGGGTGTCGCGGATTCGCAAGACTTGCAATTAAACAATGGAAATATCCGATCGGCGGAGTAATATATGAAAACATGGAAAGAAAAAATAGTACACTTTGCCATTAAGAATCGCAGAACTCCTCTAGAAAACCGCAGACGAGTTGGAAAAAGCCTTAGTCTCTTGGCTGTCATTCTCTTTGCTGTTTTTTTGGTTAACTTTGCGGTGATTATTGGTACGGGAAAGAAGTTTGGTGTTGACCTGGTCAAAGAAGCTTATAAGGTTCATCAAACAACTCGAACAGTCCCTGCTAAGAGGGGAACCATTTATGATCGTAATGGAACTCCGATTGCAGAAGATGCAACCTCCTACAATGTTTATGCGGTCATTGATAAGGATTATAAGTCTGCGAATGGAGATATTCTATATGTTGAGGAATCTCAGTACAATAAGGTAGCCGAAATTTTCCATAAGTATTTGGATATGGAGGAGACCTACGTCAAAGATCAACTCTCTCAACCCAATCTCAAACAGGTTTCCTTTGGTACTAAAGGAAATGGGATTACCTACGCAAATATGATGTCCATAAAAAAGGATCTAGAAGCTGCCAAGGTTGAGGGAGTGGATTTTACCACAAGCCCCAATCGAAGTTATCCAAATGGGAAATTTGCTTCATCCTTCATTGGTCTAGCCCAGCTTCATGAAAATGAAGATGGTTCAAAGAGCCTTATTGGAACATCTGGTATTGAAAGCTCCTTGAATAGATTGTTAGCAGGGACAGATGGTATTATTACCTATGAAAAGGATCGTTTGGGGAATATCGTTCCAGGTACGGAACAAGTCACTCAACAAACCGTAGATGGAAAAGATGTCTACACGACAATATCTAGTCCTTTGCAATCCTTTATGGAAAGCCAAATGGATGCCTTCCAGGAAAAAGTGAAAGGCAAGTACATGACTGCGACCTTGGTTAGCGCCAAGACAGGAGAAATTCTGGCCACGACTCAAAGGCCGACCTTTGATGCTGATACCAAAGAAGGGATTACAGAGGACTTTGTCTGGCGTGATATCCTTTACCAAAGTAACTATGAACCAGGTTCAACCATGAAGGTCATGACCTTAGCAGCAGCTATAGATAACAATACCTTCCCTGGAGGAGAATATTTCAACAGTAGTGAACTGAAGGTGGCGGATGCTACCATCAAAGACTGGGATGTCAATGAAGGTCTGACTAGTGGTGGAATGATGACCTTCTCGCAAGGTTTTGCTCACTCTAGTAACATCGGTATGACTCTCCTTGAGCAGAAAATGGGTGATGCTACTTGGTTAGACTATCTCAATCGTTTCAAATTTGGAGTTCCGACTCGGTTTGGGATGAGTGAAGAGTATGCTGGTCAACTCCCTGAAGATAATATCGTTAATATTGCCATGAGTTCCTTTGGTCAAGGGATTTCTGTTACGCAAACCCAGATGCTTCGTGCCTTTACGGCTATTGCCAATGATGGGGTTATGTTGGAGCCTAAATTTATCAGTGCCCTTTATGATCCAAATGATCAAACAGTACGTAAGTCACAAAAGGAAGTTGTGGGAAATCCTGTGTCCAAGGAAGCAGCTAGCCTGACTCGAGATCACATGGTGATGGTTGGTACAGATCCTACCTATGGTACAATGTACAATCATAGTACAGGAAAAGGGACAATCAACGTTCCTGGCTATAATGTGGCATTGAAATCAGGGACTGCCCAGATTGCGGATGAACAAAATGGAGGATATCTAAAAGGTTCAACCAACTATATTTTCTCAGTTGTCTCTATGCACCCAGCTGAAAATCCAGATTTCATCCTCTATGTGACCGTTCAACAGCCAGAACATTACTCAGGAATACAGTTAGGAGAATTTGCCAACCCTATTCTGGAAAGAGCTTCAGCAATGAAAGATACACTCAATCTTCAATCAACAGCCAAAAACTTGGATCAGGTAACATCTACAACTAGTTATGCCATGCCAGAAATGAAGGATTATAGCCCTGGAGATCTAGCTGAAGAACTCCGTCGTAACCTTGTACAACCAATTGTTATCGGTTCAGGAACAAAAATCAAAGAAAGCTCTGTAGCAGAAGGAACCAATCTAGACGCCAATCAGCAAATCTTACTCCTTTCAGATAAGGTAGAAGAGATGCCTGACTTATATGGATGGTCTAAGAAAAATGTTGAAACCTTTGCCAAATGGCTGAATATCCAAGTTGAGTTTGAAGGCACAGGAGAAACTGTTAAAAAGCAAAGTGTTCGTGCCAATACAGCTTTAAAAGATTTACAGAAAATAAAAATAACATTAGGAGATTAGAATGCTTATTTCTATCTTTGCTGGAGTGATTGCCTTTATTCTAACAGTCATAGGAATTCCAGCCTTTATCCGTTTTTACCATAAAGCACAGATTACCGGTCAACAGATGCATGAAGATGTCAAACAACACCAAGCAAAAGCCGGGACACCAACAATGGGGGGACTTGTCTTTCTCCTAGCAGGAGTTTTAGTTAGTCTGGTTCTTGCTCTCGTGACTAATCAATTAACCAATAATGTTGGAATGATCCTCTTCATCCTGGTCTTATATGGTTTGGTTGGTTTCTTGGATGATTTCCTCAAGGTTTTCCGCAAAATCAATGAAGGACTTAATCCTAAACAGAAGCTCTTGCTTCAGTTGGTCGGAGGAGTTATCTTCTATTTCTTCTATGAAAGAGGTGGAGATATCTTAAATGTATTTGGTTATCCCTTGCATTTAGGTGTTCTGTATATTCTCTTTGCCCTCTTCTGGTTAGTTGGTTTTTCAAACGCAGTTAACCTGACTGACGGAATCGATGGCTTGGCAAGTATTTCTGTGGTGATTAGCCTATCTGCCTATGGAGTGATTGCCTATGTGCAAAATCAGCTCGATATCTTACTAGTGATTGTAGCAATGATTGGTGGTCTTCTTGGCTTCTTTGTCTTTAACCACAAGCCTGCTAAAGTTTTCATGGGAGATGTAGGTAGCCTAGCCCTTGGAGGTATGTTGGCTGCTATTTCCATGGCACTGCACCAAGAATGGACCTTGCTCTTGATTGGGATTGTATATGTTTTTGAAACAACATCTGTTATGATGCAAGTCACCTACTTTAAGTTGACTGGAGGAAAACGTATCTTCCGTATGACACCAGTTCACCATCATTTTGAGTTGGGGGGCTTTTCTGGAAAAGGCCAATCTTGGAGTGAGTGGAAGGTCGACTTCTTCTTCTGGGGAGTGGGCTTATTCGCTAGTCTCTTGACTTTGGCTTTCATATATTTGTTCTAAAAAGAGAATGTGGAATCATCAGATAGAGAAGGATTAAGTTCCTTCTCTTTTCTATTTCCATCAGTTTATTGCATCCCCTTCTCAAAAATAGGTAAATTTATGGTAAAATGGAAATAGAAAGTTGAAATGATGAGTTATTTTAAAAAGTATAGATTTGACAAATCCAAGTTTAAGTTAGGGATGCGAACTTTCAAGACAGGAATCGCTGTTTTTTTGGTCCTCATGATTTTTGGTTTTTTTGGTTGGAAAGGACTGCAGATTGGGGCCTTGACTGCAGTTTTTAGTTTAAGAGAAGATTTTGATAAGAGTGTCCATTTTGGTACTTCTCGTATTCTCGGAAATAGTATCGGTGGTTTTTATGCCCTGATTTTCTTTCTCTTAAATAATCTTTTTCACGGCGCCTTCTGGGCAACCCTCCTTGTTGTTCCAATTTGCACCATGTTAACCATTATGACAAATGTTGCTATGAACAATAAAGCAGGTGTTATCGGTGGAGTTGCGGCTATGTTGATTATTACCTTATCAATTCCAAGCGGGGAGACAGTTTTGTACGTGTTTGCCCGAGTTTTTGAAACATTTATGGGTGTTTTTGTGGCAATTCTTGTAAATTACGATATTGATCGTTTACGAAGTATTTTAGAGAAAAAAGAAAAATAATGTTACAAGATATAACATTATTGATTGACGATTGAATTTTTTTAGACTATAATAGACAGAAAGAAGGAAGTGTACATGAAGGAAAAAGAATTTCGTCGCAATATGGCAGTTTTCCCTATTGGTAGTGTTATGAAGTTGACCGATCTTTCGGCGCGCCAGATTCGTTACTATGAAGACCAGGAGTTGATTAAGCCTGATCGTAACGAGGGCAATCGTCGTATGTATTCTTTGAATGACATGGATCGATTGCTTGAGATTAAAGATTATATCTCTGAAGGTCTGAATATTGCTGCCATCAAGAAAAAATATGCTGAACGTGAGGCGAAGTCTAAAAAACCAGTGAGTCAAACTGAAGTACGAAGAGCCCTTCGGAATGAAGTTCTCCAACAAAGTCGCTTTGCTTCTCAACAATCACCTTTTGGTCGCGGTTAGGCAACCGCAAGTCGTCATATATAAGGAGAAAAACCATGCCAATCACAGCTGCAGATATTCGTCGTGAAGTTAAGGAAAAAAATGTAACCTTTATCCGTCTCATGTTTTCAGATATTTTGGGAACTATGAAAAACGTCGAAATTCCTGCTACAGATGAACAACTAGACAAGGTCTTGTCAAACAAGGCTATGTTTGATGGATCTTCTATTGAAGGGTTTGTTCGTATCAACGAATCAGATATGTACCTATACCCTGACCTGGACACTTGGACAGTCTTTCCTTGGGGAGATGAGAACGGTAGTGTCGCAGGATTGATCTGTGATGTCTATACAACAGAAGGGGAACCATTTGCAGGAGATCCTCGTGGAAACCTCAAACGTGCTCTTCGTCACATGGAAGAAGTTGGATTCAAATCTTTCAACCTTGGACCAGAGCCAGAATTCTTCCTATTTAAGCTTGATGAAAATGGAGATCCAACTCTTGAGGTAAATGACAAGGGTGGTTACTTTGATTTGGCGCCTACAGACCTTGCTGACAACACTCGTCGTGAGATTGTTAACGTCTTGACCAAAATGGGATTTGAAGTTGAAGCAAGTCACCACGAAGTTGCTGTAGGCCAACATGAGATTGACTTTAAGTACGATGAAGTTCTTCGCGCTTGTGATAAGATTCAAATCTTTAAACTAGTTGTAAAAACAATTGCCCGTAAACATGGTCTCTATGCAACCTTTATGGCTAAACCAAAATTTGGTATCGCTGGTTCAGGTATGCACTGTAATATGTCCTTGTTTGATGCTGAAGGAAACAATGCCTTCTTTGATCCAAATGATCCAAAAGGAATGCAATTGTCAGAAACTGCTTACTACTTCCTTGGTGGTTTGATCAAACATGCCTACAACTATACAGCTATCATGAACCCAACCGTTAACTCATACAAACGTTTGGTTCCAGGCTACGAAGCCCCTGTTTACATCGCTTGGGCTGGCCGTAACCGTTCACCACTTGTCCGCGTACCAGCATCACGCGGAATGGGAACACGTTTGGAGTTGCGTTCAGTGGACCCAATGGCGAACCCATATATTGCTATGGCTGTTCTTTTAGAAGTTGGTTTGAACGGTATCGAAAACAAAATTGAAGCACCAGCACCAATCGAGGAAAACATCTACATCATGACTGCAGAAGAGCGTAAAGAGGCTGGCATTACTGACCTTCCATCAACTCTTCACAACGCTTTGAAGGCTTTGACAGAAGACGAAGTGGTTAAAGCAGCTCTAGGTGAACACATCTACACTAGCTTCCTTGAAGCTAAACGCATCGAGTGGGCGAGCTATGCAACCTTTGTCTCACAATGGGAAATTGATAACTACCTAGATCTATACTAATAATAAATCAGAAAGATTGTCCGTGAGGACGATCTTTTTTTCTTGTATTTTATATCGAGGTGTGATATATTTTATATAACGAAGTGCGATATATCGAACTAAATAGGAGGTCTGATTAAATGGAATTAACAGATAAGATTAGGCGGGTTTACCTTCCCATGACTGAAACGGGATTTTATATTCTGTTTTGTCTGCAAAAGGAGAACCATGGCTATGGTATTACGCAAAAGGTCAAAGAAATGACAGATTCACAGGTTTCGATTAGTCCTGGGACTATGTATGGAACCCTATCGAAGATGGAAAAGGATGGTTTGATTTCCTTTGTCCGAGAAGAGGAAAAACGTAAAATCTATCAGATAACAGACTTAGGAAGAAAAGTTTTAGAGATTGAGTTGAAACGTATTGAACGGCTCTATAGAAACAGTCGGGAGGAGCTTTGATGGAAAAGAAAGTTGTTTATAGGATTTGTACCATTGCGGATTATGATAGAGAGGCACTCTATCTCAGAGAAATGCATGCTCAGGGCTGGAAACTTAAGGAAGTAAGTTATTCTAACTTAGTAGTTGCGGTTAAGTATACATTTGAAAAGTGCCAACCGGAGCAGGTGGTTTATCAGTTGGACTTTTATCCTATGAAAAAATCAGAGAGAGCTTCCTATTTACAACTATTTAAAGATTGTGGGTGGGAGCATATTACAGACTTTAATGGTTTTTCCTATTTTAGAAAACCTTATTATCGAATTGAATCAGATGCCGAGTTTGAAATTTATAATGATGCGGCCGGGAAGTTAGCTATGGTCAAGCGCATTTTAATAATGCGGATGCTTCCTGTCTTGCTTCTCTTTTCAGCGCTACTACCGGTTTTCTCAAAGTTACTCAGTGGAAGAGGTTCTTTCAGTTGGGGAATGTTTTTGATTGTTAGCGTAGACTGTACTTTATTGATAGTTTTTTCGATTCAGATTTCTTATATTTGTTGGAGATTGTTTCAAAAATGGAAAGAATTATCCGATAAATAAAATCAAGCATGTTTTCTAATTTGGAGGTCAGACAATGAATAGCAAAGTACAATTTCGAATGTTTACCATTTTTGATTTGGATAAGGTAGAAGATTATTTGCATGAGATGCATTTGAAAGGTTGGAAATTTAAATCGAATCGTTTTGGCTTTTTCTATTTTGAACAATGCCGACCAGATGATGTAGTTTACCGTGTGTGGAATACTAGCTACCTTAGAAAAAATGAGGTGGATTTACAAAGTATTAAGGATAGAGGATGGGAATTTGTGGAAAATTGTTCTTATTCTGTTTTTCGAAAAGCAACTTGTGATGTAGATTCAAATGATCAATCTTTCATGGACAATCGTCTTCGATGGGCTGATGTGAAATCTAGACTTCGTACATCTACAGTTTCTATCTCTGGTGGTCTTGTTGTTTGTATGAGTCTGTTTCGCGAAAGTCTCTCTCAGTCTTTCTTCCTTATTTTTGCCCTTTATGCCCTCGTGATTTCTTACCTAATCTATAGTTTTTATAGACTTAAAAAGAAATATCTTGAGAATGTAAGATAATTTTCTAGGTCCTCAGACTGATTTTTAGCACTCTTGGTAAAAGAGTGCTAATTTTTTGAGTTTTTGTCTTGACATTCTTTTCTAAGGGTGTATAATAGAATCATAAGTTAGCACTTGGAGGTTACGAGTGCTAAAAAGATCTATCAGAGAGGAGTGACGAGATGGTTACGGAACGTCAGCAGAGTATTTTAAATCTGATTATTGACATCTTTACCAAAACGCACGAACCTGTTGGATCTAAGGCCTTGCAAGAGTCTATCAACTCTAGTAGTGCTACCATTCGAAATGACATGGCAGCTCTAGAAAAGCAAGGTTTGCTTGAAAAGGCACATACTTCCAGTGGTCGGATGCCGAGTGTGGCTGGATTTCAATACTATGTCAAACACTCCTTATCCTTCGACCGTTTAGCTGAAAATCAAGTTTATGAGATTGTAAAAGCATTTGATCAAGAATTCTTCAAGCTTGAGGATATTCTTCAAGAGGCAACGAGAATCTTGACAGACTTGAGTGGTTGTACGGTTGTAGCACTGGATGTAGAACCAAGTAGGCAGAAGCTAACAGCTTTTGACATCGTTGTTCTCGGACAACACACAGCTCTTGCTGTTTTTACGCTTGATGAGTCTAGAACAGTTACCAGTCAGTTTTTGATTCCGAGAAATTTCTTGCAGGAGGATTTGAACCGCCTCAAGACCATGATTCAAGAACGTTTCCTGGATCAGACTGTTTTGGATATTCACTACAAGATTCGGACAGAGATTCCGCAGATTATCCAACGTTACTTTACAACAACGGATAACGTCATGGACCTCGTTGAACATATCTTCAAAGAAATGTTCAATGAAAATATCGTGGTTTCTGGCAAAGTCAATCTTTTGAATTTCGCAAATCTAGCAGCTTATCAGTTTTTTGATCAGCCACAAAAAGTAGCTTTGGAAATTCGAGAGAATCTGATTGGCGACCAGATGCAAAGTGTCCGAGTTGCGGATAGCCAAGAATCTTGTCTTGCTGACCTAGCAGTGATTAGCAGTAAGTTCCTGATTCCCTATCGTGGATTTGGAATTCTTGCGATTATTGGTCCAGTCAATTTGAATTATCAACAATTGGTTAATCAACTCAATGTTGTCAATCGAGTTCTAACTATGAAGTTGACGGATTTTTACCGCTATCTCAGCAGCAATCACTATGAAGTGAATTAAGATTGAAATCATTAAAGGAGGCGAAAATGGCCCAAGATATTAAAAATGAAGAAGTAAAAGAAGAGGAAGTTGTGGAAACAGCTGAAGAAACAACTTCTGAGAAGTCTGAATTGGACTTGGCAAATGAACGTGCCGAAGAATTTGAAAACAAATATCTTCGAGCTCATGCAGAAATGCAAAACATTCAGCGCCGTGCCAATGAAGAACGTCAACTCTTGCAACGCTATCGCAGCCAAGATTTGGCAAAAGCAATCTTGCCATCACTGGATAACCTCGAACGTGCCCTTGCCGTTGAAGGATTGACAGATGATGTGAAGAAGGGCTTGGAAATGGTTCAAGAAAGTTTGGTACATGCTCTGAAAGAAGAAGGAATTGAAGAAATTCCAGCAGATGGTGAATTTGACCATAACTACCACATGGCCATTCAAACAGTCCCAGCGGATGACGAACATCCAGCAGACACCATCGCACAAGTCTTCCAAAAAGGCTACAAACTCCATGACCGTATCTTAAGACCGGCTATGGTAGTGGTTTATAACTAGGCAATTCTGACGGTAGCTAAAGCAACTCGTCAGAAAACGGCAATCGCTATGGCGTTTGCCTAGCCTCCTTACTAACTCGTCGTCGAAATAATATCGATTTCGACTCCTCGTGTCGTAACATTCATAATAAAAACCTTGTCCGAAATGACACTAAACTATGAAAGAAAGATAAAAATGGTTCAGCTTTGCCAATAGTGAGCGAAGCGAACCAAAGGCGATATTCTTCGCCGTGGCGGTATTTTCGCAAACTTTTAGACCTGAGGCTCAAAGTTTAGTCAAAGAGATTGACGAAGTCAAGCTCTGACGGCGTCGCCACTTAAGAAGAGCATCAAAAAGAAAAAAAGAAGATAAATTTAAGGAGAAAAACACATGTCTAAAATTATCGGTATTGACTTAGGTACAACAAACTCAGCAGTAGCAGTTCTTGAAGGAACTGAAAGCAAAATCATCGCAAACCCAGAAGGAAACCGCACAACTCCATCTGTAGTTTCATTCAAAAATGGTGAAATCATCGTTGGTGACGCAGCAAAACGTCAAGCAGTAACAAACCCAGATACAGTCATCTCTATCAAATCTAAGATGGGTACTTCTGAAAAAGTTTCTGCTAACGGTAAAGAATACACTCCACAAGAAATCTCAGCTATGATTCTTCAATACTTGAAAGGTTATGCTGAAGAATACCTTGGTGAAAAAGTAACTAAAGCAGTTATCACAGTTCCAGCTTACTTTAACGATGCTCAACGTCAAGCAACTAAAGACGCTGGTAAAATTGCTGGTCTTGAAGTAGAACGTATCGTCAACGAACCAACTGCAGCAGCCCTTGCATACGGTTTGGACAAGACTGACAAAGAAGAAAAAATCTTGGTATTCGACCTTGGTGGTGGTACATTCGACGTATCTATCCTTGAATTAGGTGATGGTGTCTTTGATGTATTGGCAACTGCAGGGGATAACAAACTCGGTGGTGACGACTTTGACCAAAAAATCATCGACCACTTGGTAGCAGAATTCAAGAAAGAAAACGGCATCGACTTGTCAACAGACAAGATGGCGCTTCAACGTTTGAAAGACGCAGCTGAAAAAGCGAAGAAAGACCTTTCTGGTGTGACTTCAACTCAAATCAGCTTGCCGTTCATCACTGCTGGTGAAGCTGGACCTCTTCACTTGGAAATGACCTTGACTCGTGCCAAATTTGACGATTTGACTCGTGACCTTGTAGAACGTACAAAAGTTCCAGTTCGTCAAGCTCTTTCAGATGCAGGTTTAAGTTTGTCAGAAATCGACGAAGTTATCCTTGTTGGTGGTTCAACTCGTATCCCAGCCGTTGTAGAAGCTGTTAAGGCTGAAACTGGTAAAGAACCAAACAAATCAGTTAACCCTGATGAAGTAGTTGCTATGGGTGCTGCCATCCAAGGTGGTGTCATCACTGGTGATGTCAAAGACGTTGTCCTTCTTGACGTAACACCATTGTCACTTGGTATCGAAACAATGGGTGGAGTATTTACAAAACTCATCGACCGCAACACTACTATTCCAACATCTAAATCACAAGTCTTCTCAACTGCAGCAGACAACCAACCAGCCGTTGATATCCACGTTCTTCAAGGTGAACGCCCAATGGCGGCAGATAACAAGACTCTTGGACGCTTCCAATTGACTGATATCCCAGCTGCACCTCGTGGTATCCCACAAATCGAAGTTACATTTGACATCGATAAGAACGGTATCGTATCTGTTAAGGCCAAAGATCTTGGAACTCAAAAAGAACAAACAATTGTTATCCAATCTAACTCAGGTTTGACAGACGAAGAAATCGACCGCATGATGAAAGATGCAGAAGCTAACGCTGAAGCAGATAAGAAACGTAAAGAAGAAGTTGATCTTCGTAACGAAGTAGACCAAGCTATCTTTGCGACTGAAAAGACAATCAAGGAAACTGAAGGTAAAGGCTTCGACGCAGAACGTGACGCTGCTCAAGCTGCTCTTGATGAGCTTAAGAAAGCTCAAGAAGACAACAACTTGGATGACATGAAAGCAAAACTTGAAGCATTGAACGAAAAAGCTCAAGGACTTGCTGTGAAACTCTACGAACAAGCCGCAGCAGCACAACAAGCTCAAGCAGGAGCAGAAGGCGCACAAGCAACAGGAAACGCAGGCGATGACGTCGTAGACGGAGAGTTTACGGAAAAATAAAATAGTCCAGTGGACTATTTTATCCCGAGCTTGAAAATCGGGGAGCGAGGCGTTAATAATGACTGTTCACTCTAATGATTGTCATTCTACGGCAATCGCTATGGCGCCTTGCCTAAACGCCTAACTAGCAAATGATAGGAAGAAATCCAGAGGTTGCAACCCAGCCTCTGTTTTTCGGTAAAATAGAGGATGTTACGTATGAAAAAAGTACTTTGTATCATTTATCCTAATTTTTCTCTCTATGAGATAACCGCTTTAACAAGTACTTTAGCTCTGTCTTTTGACGTCACGATTGATTATGTCGCTTCAGATCACTCGATGGTGGTCTCTGAGGATGGTTTGCCCTGTCAACCGACCAAAACACTGGATCAAATAAACCTAGAAGATTATTCTTGTATCATTTTGCCAGGAATGGTAAATATAGGTCCTGCTCTACGCGATGAGAAATTGATTTCGTTTTTGAGGGACCTTGGTGAGCAAGATATCCTCATTGCAGCCATTTCTTCAGCGCCCCTTTTATTGGCGAAAGCAGGCTTGTTGAAGGACACGAAATTTACAGGCGGAATTTGGCAAAACTTCTTTGACTATTTTGAATTTCTTCCACGTGAAAATTTCCAGCCAAAAGTTCTTGTGCGAGATAAACAAATCATTACGGCTATAGGCTTTGCGCACCAAGAGTTTGCAAGGAAAGTGATTCTAAGTTTAGGGTTGGCAGAGAATACGGACAACTATTTTAAAGAACAGAACGAATATGCTGAAGAGGATTTGATATTTACTCTATCGGACCAAGAGTTTGATCAAGTGAAGCAGAGTATAGAAAACAGCCTCTAAAGATTTACTTATAAATTATAGAAAGGAACAAAGAGCGTTCGGGGAATTGAACTCGAGCGGAAAGCTTGGAAATTAGATAAACCTCCTAAGAAATCAGGATTTCTTGTCGGTTTCCTAAATTTCAGTCGCTTTCTGTTCGCTCTTAGTATCTTGTATGAACAATACTGAATTTTACGACCGTTTGGGCGTTTCGAAAAATGCGTCTCAAGATGAGATCAAGAAAGCCTATCGGAAATTATCTAAAAAATATCATCCAGATATCAACAAGGATCCTGGAGCTGAGGACAAGTACAAGGAAGTTCAAGAAGCTTATGAAACTTTGAGCGATGAACAGAAACGTGCTGCCTATGACCAATACGGTGCTGCGGGTGCCAATGGTGGTTTTGGTGGTGCTGGCGGTTTCGGTGGCTTCGATGGAGCAGGTGGTTTTGGCGGATTTGAAGATATCTTCTCAAGCTTCTTTGGTGGTGGCGGTGCATCACGTAATCCAAACGCCCCTCGTCAAGGTGACGACCTCCAGTATCGCGTTCATTTGACTTTTGAAGAAGCTATTTTTGGTACAGAAAAGGAAGTCAAATACAATCGTGAAGCAAGCTGTCGTACTTGTAATGGGTCTGGTGCTAAACCTGGAACAAGTCCAGTTACTTGTGGACGCTGTCATGGTTCAGGTGTGATCAATGTGGACACCCAAACACCACTCGGTATGATGCGTCGCCAAGTAACCTGTGATGTCTGTCATGGCCGTGGTCAAGAAATCAAAGATCCATGTACAACCTGTCATGGAACTGGTCATGAAAAACAAGCCCATAGCGTACACGTAAAAATCCCTGCTGGTGTGGAAACAGGTCAACAGATTCGCCTAGCTGGTCAGGGTGAAGCAGGATTTAACGGTGGACCATACGGTGACTTGTACGTGGTGGTTTCAGTTGAAGCTAGTGATAAGTTTGAACGTGAAGGAACTACTATCTTCTACAATTTGAACCTCAATTTTGTTCAAGCAGCACTTGGTGATACAGTAGACATCCCTACAGTTCATGGTGATGTAGAATTAGTCATTCCAGAAGGAACTCAGACTGGTAAACGATTCCGCCTACGTGGTAAAGGTGCGCCTAGCCTTCGTGGAGGTGCCCTTGGTGACCAATACGTTACTGTCAATGTTGTTACCCCAACAGGTTTGAATGACCGCCAAAAAGCAGCCTTGAAAGAATTCGCAGCTGCAGGTGATTTAAAAGTAAATCCAAAGAAAAAAGGCTTCTTTGACCATATTAAGGATGCCTTTGAAGGAGAATAAAGCATAAAGTAAAAAGAGCCTTCGGGCTCTTTTTCGTGCAATCTTTAGTCTTTTAGCATGGGAGAAATAATCTCTGGTTGGTCTGCTATTCAGATCTTTGAGTGAGTAAGCCAGCCTCATCCATGTCCTGGATGAGTTGCCTGAATTCCGCTTCTTTTCCAGGTTTAAGGACGACGGTATCAATGTGATTAATCGCCGAATTATCCTGAATATCCACCAAGGTCAAAGCTTTTTCATAGAATGCGATTCCCTTTTTCATGCTTTCTGGATCCCTCCAAGAGAGAATAAAGTAAGAAGGATTTGATTTCTTTCCGATTTCTTGGAAATACTTCCTGCTTTCCTCCTCTAAAAATTGGAATAAACCATGATTGAATAAGTTGTCTTCTACTGAATAGTAGGAAATCTCTTCTGTGTTTAAGACATAAACTTTGAGTTGGTTTTTAGTGAGGTTTGGACTTTCTTTTAGGACTGGGTGGCTATTGACGACCTCGTCTGAGAAAGTCACATAAAAATCTAAGCCTCCACCCTCGAATTGATAGCTTCCATTTGATTCTACTTTCTCAGGAGGCATGTCAAGAGAAATAAAGATTTGTTTTAAGCTTTCATTCCCCTCTTGGATATCACTCGGTTCGGCCTTGAAAAGATTGGCCAGTATTAGAAATGCCAGAGCTGCAAGAAGGCAGAGGCCACCACAAATAATCAGGATGATCCGCGTCAAAACTTTAAAAAACTGTTTCATTTTCATGCCCTCCCTGGTCTGTTAGGATCTGCTGACCCAAAATGGCTTTAAAGGGGAATAAGGAAAGTTGGAGATTTTCTTTACATTAGTTTTCTTCAGTTTCCTGCAATTCTTTTAGTACAGCTAATCTTGTTTGAACGTCTTTTTCCAAGACCTTAAACTTGTAAGTCAGGTCTTCTTGGTATTCCTTGATGAGTTCTTTTTGCTGGTCGATGATTTGTAGGCTATTTTGGATAATATCCACATCGTCCTTGATAGCTTGAACGCGGTCAGTTGTATTCAAGACTTCATCTGTGATGGTTTGGCGATTTTTTGTGACCAGATAACTTCCGGCTGCAGCTCCTGCAAATAGCAGTAGATTGGATAATTTCATAGCAACTCCTTAGGCATTTTTGATGGTTTCAGCGATTTGAGCGAGTTTGTCAAAGTCTGGTTCGTGGGCGATAAAATCAATCTTGAGGTCATCGTCCGAACTGTAGCGAGGTACGAGGTGGACGTGGGTATGAAAGACGGTTTGCCCTGCGATTTCTTCACAGTTAGCAATGATATTCATACCAGTAGCCTTGGTAGCTTTCATGACTTTTTGAGCTACTGTTGGCACTTGGGCAAAGAGTTGGCTGGCGCTAGTAGCGTCCATTTCCAAAAGATTGCGATAGTGTTCTTTGGGTACGACCAAGGTATGTCCTGGTGTCACTTGAGAGATATCAAGAAAGGCAAGAACCTGCTCATCTTCATATACTTTTGAAGCAGGAATTTCCCCTGCGATGATTTTACAAAAAATGCAATCTGACATAAAATCTACCTCTACTGTATTGAATTTTGATATAATATAGCTACATTATACCAGATTTGGAGAAAATATGTTAGAAATTAAAAATCTGACAGGGGGCTATGTTCATGTCCCTGTCTTGAAAGATGTGTCCTTTACAGTCGAGAGTGGACAGTTGGTCGGTTTGATCGGTCTCAATGGTGCTGGAAAATCAACGACTATCAATGAAATTATTGGACTTTTGACACCTTATAGTGGAGAAATAAACATCGACGGGCTAACCTTAGGTGCCAATCCGCGAGAATATCGTCAGCAGATTGGTTACATTCCTGAAACTCCTAGTTTGTACGAAGAATTAACTCTCAGAGAACATATCGAGACGGTTGCTATGGCCTATGGTATTGAGCAAAATCTAGCTTTTGAACGTGTAGAACCTCTTTTAAAAATGTTTCGTTTGGATCAGAAATTAGACTGGTTCCCAGTTCATTTTTCAAAAGGGATGAAACAGAAGGTTATGATTATCTGTGCCTTTGTCGTGGATCCGAGTCTCTTTATCGTCGATGAACCCTTCCTTGGTCTTGATCCCTTGGCCATTTCAGACTTGATCCAGCTTTTGGACCTTGAAAAGAAAAAAGGCAAGTCTATCCTCATGAGTACCCACGTTCTTGACTCTGCTGAAAAAATGTGTGATTCTTTTGTTATTCTTCACAAAGGGCAAGTGAGAGCTAAAGGGGATCTTGAAGAACTGAGAGAAGCTTTTGCTATGCCTCAAGCAAGTCTAAACGATATTTACCTGGCTTTGACCAAAGAGGAGGACCGATGAAAGACTTGTTTCTAAAGCGAAAGCAGGCTTTTCGTAAAGAATGTGTCGGTTATCTGCGCTATGTGTTCAATGACCACTTTGTCCTGTTTTTACTGGTCTTGGTAGGTTTTCTAGCCTATCAGTATAGTCAACTGCTCCAGCATTTTCCTGAGAATCACTTACCAATCCTATGTTTAATTGGAATTGTCTCTGTTTTACTCTTGCTTTGGGGAGGGATAGCGACTTATGTGGAAGCTCCTGATAAGCTCTTTCTCTTAGTAGCTGAAGAAGAAGTGAGAGAACATATCCAAAAGCAAAACCTAGTTTCCTTCATCTTTTGGGTTAGTGTACAGACTCTCTTCTTGCTTCTTTTTGCCCCTCTATTTTTAGCCATGGGCTTGGGCTTAGTGGTTTTTGGTGTTTATGTTCTTCTTTTGGGAGTCGTGAAATATTTCCTATTTCAGAAAAAAGCTGGCAAGTTTTTTAGTGCAAATCATCTGGACTGGGACTATGTGATTGCCCAAGAAAGTAAACGAAAGCAGTTCTTGCTTCGCTTCTTTGCCCTCTTTACCCAAGTTAAGGGAATTTCAAACAGCGTCAAGCGACGAGCTTATCTAGATGTTATCCTAAAAGCAGTTCAGAAGGTACCGAGCAAGATTTGGCAGAACCTTTATCTTCGTTCTTATCTGCGAAATGGAGACCTCTTTGCCCTCAGTCTTCGTCTCCTCTTCCTATCTTTGCTGGCGTTGATCTTTATCGAGCAAGCTTGGATAGCGACAGCAGTAGTAGTTTTATTTAACTATCTCTTGCTCTTTCAGTTATTGGCCCTCTATCATGCTTTTGACTACCAATATTTGACCCAACTTTTCCCGCTAGACAAGGGGCAAAAGGAAAAAGGGTTACAGGCGGTTGTCCGAGGATTGACTGGTTTTGTTTTATTGGTTCAACTGGTAGTTGGGTTGATTACCCTCCAAGAAAAACTAGCCCTTCTAGCCCTCCTTGGAGCTGGACTGGTCTTGCAAATCTTGTATCTCCCATATCAGGTGAAACGTCAGATGCAGGATTAAATCTTATAAGATTAGAAAAGAAGTGAGGTTGGGACAAAAGATCCCGACCTCACTTTTTATTAGCAATCAAACTTTGACGAGGTAGCTGATTGAACTTTTTGTTCGTCTTTTAGACTCCAAAAAGCTCCTAATCATCCTCGCGGGGCTGGGATTACGAAATCGAGACTTTGTCTATCGATTTCTGTCCCACCGCCATTTTTATTTACGTAACCTCAATGAATACCAAGAAGCAAACCAGAAGATAGTCGCAGGTTACTCAAAACCTAGTTTTAAGGCTAACATGGTTTGAAAAGATTTTTTAAGACTATTACAAGATAAGGGTTGGCCCGTAGAGACTCAACTTGGTTTTGACTTGGTCAAAGTGGAAGCGGTCATAGGCTCTCCAAGCGGCACGGGTAGGGGCATCTGGATTGAGAGCACTGAGGCCCATGAGAAGACTGGAAGTTTGGTAAAATTTTTCCAGCTCAATCAAGAATCGATTATCCACTGTCTCAGCTTTAGAGAGAAAGCGGAGGATATTGTCCAGCTGCTCCTGGAAACGGACATCGTCAGTTGTTGCCTGTTTGCAGACTTGGTAGGCTTTGTTTAACTCAGTTATCAGTGTCTGAGCTCTTTTGATTGGGTCTGTTTCTGTCATGAGAATTCCTCCTTTGTGATGGTTTTAAAGTTGTTTTAAGCCTTTGTCTTTCTAATCATAGCCTATCACTTTTTACTCTTTTTTTATCTACAAATCTTTAATTGTCATTGAAATTTCCTGAATGGTAATAGCGGGATTTTATGATAAAATAGTTGTAAGGTTATCATGGTTATTTAGTAAAAAATTCAACACTTTAGGAATTTTTGAGGACCGTTTAGGATTTGGTGAAAATTAGTTGCTAGACTTATGATATCCTCTCTACAGGAGGTTTTATCCATGAACTATATCATCATCCAAAAAGAGAAAGAAATTTTTAAATTAAACATAAAGGATATCTACTATATCCAAACGCATCCAAGTAAAGCCCATACCGTGCAGATTTTTACTAAAGAAGCTAGCTTTGATCTGTTTCAAAATTTAAGCAAGCTTGAGAAACAATATGGGGAAACCTTAACGAGATGTCATCGAAATTGTCTGGTCAACCTTGAACGAGTAAAATCCATGGAACTCCAATCAAAGACTCTTTTTCTTGGAGAAGAAGGTCGATATGCTGTTCAGTATTCCAGACGTCGTTATAGAGAAATTCGCCAAAAATGGTTGAAAGAAGGAGAGTAAGAAGATGAGAATTTTTGTTTTAGAAGATGATTTTTCCCAACAAGCCAGAATTGAAAAGACGATTGAAAAACTTTTGAAAAAACAGAGTATCATTCCCAGTTCTTTTGAAGTTTTCGGGAAAACAGACCAACTGCTGGCAGAGGTGCATGAGAAGGGTGCGCATCAGCTTTTCTTTTTGGACATTGAGATTCGAAACGAAGAGATGAAGGGGCTAGAAGTGGCTAGAAAGATTCGAGATCGAGATCCTTATGCCCTAATCGTCTTTGTGACGACTCACTCAGAGTTTATGCCCCTGTCTTTTCGCTACCAAGTTTCAGCTTTGGACTACATTGATAAGGCCTTGTCGGCAGAGGAGTTTGAATCTCGCATCGAGACAGCCCTCCTCTATGCCAATAGTCAAGATAGTAAAAGTCTGGCGGACGATTGCTTTTACTTTAAATCAAAATTTGCTCAATTCCAGTATCCTTTTAAAGAGGTTTACTATCTCGAAACATCCCCAAGACCCCATCGTGTTATCCTCTATACCAAGACAGACAGGTTGGAATTTACGGCGAGTTTAGAGGAGGTTCTCAAGCAGGAGCCACGTCTCTTGCAGTGCCATCGCTCCTTCCTCATCAATCCAACCAATGTAGTTCGTTTGGATAAGAAAGAAAAACTCCTTTTCTTTCCCAATGGTGGAAGCTGTCTGATCGCGCGTTATAAGGTCAGGGAAGTGTCTGAGGTTATCAATAACTTACACTGAGTGAGGTGATGGAATGGAATTAGTTTGGAAGATAGTATATGCGTTTTTGATACCTGGATTGGAATTGTTTATATTTTTTAAGGTGGATGGAATTGTTCTAACTCTGGAGAGAGTTTTTAAGGCCTTTCTTTTTAAGATACTTTTGGCAGTTGTTTTTGTAATGATTAGCTATATAGTAGGAAATACTTACCTATCTTATTTTGTGGAACCCTTGTACGGCATCGGTTTATCTTTCTTGTTTTTAAGAGGGCTTCCTAAAAAACTCCTTCTCTTTTATGGTCTCTTTCCAATGATATTGGTGAATCTCTTTTATAGAGGAGTCTCCTATTTTGTGCTTCCATTTTTGGAGCAAGGGCAGGTGTATGATGACCACTCTTTTATTTGGTTATTTATAAAAATTTTTATTTGCTTTATTTCTCTAGCTTTTTTGAAATGGTTAGACTATGATTTCACTAGCTTGAGAAGGGAGATTCTAGATAAAGATTTTCAAAAGTCCCTGACTAAGATTAACTGGATAATGGGAGCTTACTATTTGGTGATGCAAAGTCTGTCTTATTTTGAATATGTACAAGGTGTTCAATCAACGACTATTCGCCATCTGATTCTGGTGTTTTACTTGCTCTTTTTTATGGGGGTTGTCAAGAGATTGGACACCTACTTGAAGGAAAAACTTCAGGGAAAACTGAACCAAGAGCAGGACTTGCGCTACAAAGATATGGAGCGGTATAGTCTGCATATAGAGGAGCTTTACAAGGAAATACGGAGCTTTCGTCATGATTATACCAATCTCTTGACTAGCTTACGTCTGGGCATTGAAGAGGAGGATATGGGACAGGTAAAAGAGGTCTACGACTCGGTCTTAAAGGACTCCGTTCAGAAATTGCGGGACAATAAATATGACCTGGGCAGATTGGTGAATATTCGTGACCGTGCCCTCAAAAGTCTTCTAGCTGGAAAATTTATAAAAGCAAGAGAAAGGGATATTGTCTTTAATGTCGAAGTTCCTGAGGAGATTCAAGTTGAGGGGATGAGCCTGCTTGATTTTTTAACCATCGTATCTATCCTTTGTGACAATGCCATTGAAGCCAGTGCAGAGGCTAGTCATCCTCAAGTTTCAATTGCCTTTTTTAAAAATGGAGCACAGGAGACCTTTATCATTGAAAACTCCATCAAAGAAGAGGGTATCGATATTTCTGAGATTTTCTCCTTTGGAGCAAGTTCTAAAGGGGAGGAGAGAGGAGTTGGTCTCTATACCGTCATGAAAATTGTGGAAAGCCATCCTAATACTAGTCTAAATACCACCTGCAAAAATCAAGTCTTTCGTCAGGTTTTGACAATGTTATCAATTGAATGATAACAAATAATAGAATGACTAAATAATAGAATAAATATAACAAAATTCTATAATATAAGTGTTTTGAAAGATTAATTATGAATTTTTATAATTTTTAAGTTTTTTCTACCATTTGTTAAGTCAATAAGGGAATTATGAAGAAACGAGACTAGACAGTAGCTATCCTGAGGTTACTGTCTTATTTTTTTACAACAAAATAGGCTTCATAATATCTATAGGAGATTTACCCACTACAAATATTATAGAGCCAAGTTTTTTATCCAATACCACCTTGTATGATTACATTTGTTGATGATTTCCATACCTATTGGCTTGGTTTGATGAATCAGATGTTAATATACTTAATATTGAATCGAACCACCATCCTCCACCTGTAATTTGGTTGAGTTCAGTAGTTGTTAGTTCTTGGAATGAAGTTAGGTTTTGATTCTTATCCATGTTATGATTCTCCTGTTTTATAAGATAATAAATAGTTATAGAGTGTTATCTGAAAATTAATCAGAATGTGTTAGAATTTTATCTTTGAAATAATCAAAATATGTTTTCTTTGCAGTTACACTAGTGACTCGACCTTGTAGGCCGTATTGGATGAGTTTACTGTCCTCATTAGATAGTTTTGCAAGAGCGGTTAATTTAAAGAGATTGCCTTGCTCTGTTCTGGTAGGAGTTTGATCAATGCTCTGAAGTTGGCCGATGATGGTAATGCCGTGATTTCCAATCTTCTCCAGTTTTAATCTTACAGTTTGTCCTTTATCTAGTAGAGGTAGATAGTTAGAAGATACGTAGTAAGTGATTAGTACTTCTCTTGTATCTGTGATGACAGGGAATATTTGAGCAATTTCTGTACCAGTTGGAATTCTATTTTTACCTTCAAATTCGCTGTTCAGATGAACGATACCTTTACTTGGAGCGGTTAAGGTATTATTTTCCAAGCGCTGTGTCGCTTGATCTAGTTGTACTTTTAATTCTGTTAATTGATTTTCCACGGTTAGTTGTTGCTGAGAAGCTGTTTGTAAAAACTGAGTGCGGAGTACTTCAATTTTGGTTGCTAAACTATTATCATAAGTTGCTACACTTCCGATACCAGCTTGCTGAATTTTGAGGCTTGCGATAGATGATTCAAGACCTGCAATACTTTGATTAATTTGAGATAAAAATGGCTCATCTGCCGTTCCTTGTGTTTGTCCTTGAGAGGCTACAAGATAACGATTCAAAATTGACTGATGTGGATTGCCAGTTGGTAAGCGAGCCCTTTTATTTACGATAGCATCTCTCAGCTCCTGGTATTCTCCAATTTGTTGTTGAACTTTTGTGATTTCTTGTTCAATAGCTGATGAACTGCTATTGGCAAGATTAGCTTGATTTGAGACTTCGGTGTTAGTCTTTGAGATACCTAGCTCAATATCATGAGCTTGTTTAGTAAAATTCATAAAGGTATTATGGTAGCCAAATTCATCCTCGCCAGAAAAAAGATCAGTCGCTTTTTCTAAGCTTTGTTTCAAAATTCCAAGTCCTTCTTTTTGCTTCTCAAGTCTTTGTAATTGAGTTTCTAAGGCAGTTTTCTGACTTTCTTCCATTGTTTCAGAGTATTTGATGAGTAAGTCACCTTTTTCAACTACTTGATTTGCCACTAAATGATTAGCTAAGATAGTATTATCACTGGTTGACTGAATGGATGCAATGACACTTGTAGGAGTGACTTCTCCTTGCGACGTAACAGTAATCTCTTTTGTAGCAACAAGGGAGAAAATCACGATGAAAGTAAACAGTAATGAAAGTGGTATGATTAATACTGTCGCATAATTATGGTAACGTCTCTGATAAAACTCGACGCTTCTAAATAGATTAGGATTCATGACATTCTCCTTATTTATTGAATAGATGATGGTAGAAACCTTGCGCCTGCATTAACTCTTGGTGACTACCAACTTCAATGATTTTCCCCTGGTCAAGAACAATGACACGGTTGGTTCGTTCGGCTATACTGAGACGATGGGCTACAAAGAGAATGGTTTTATCAGTTAGGGACATAAGATTATCTATAACTTTTTTCTCAGTCAAGACATCAAGACCGCTAGTAGCTTCATCTAGTATTAAAACAGGAGATTTAGTTAAAAGAGCACGAGCGAGGGCTATTCGTTGCTTTTGTCCTCCTGATAGACCAGCTCCATCAGAGAGCTGAGTTTGATAGCCCATAGGCATTCTTTCAATGTCTTGACGGATTTCAGCTAATTCACAAGCTTTTAGAATATCTTCTTGGCTAATCATATGATTACCACCCAAGGTTAAATTTTCCAAGATAGAGCCATTAAAGATATAGGCTTGTTGGGGTAGGTAATTAATATGACGGCGCAAGACTTTTTTATCAATGTTTTTAATATCCTGATGATTGATGGAAATATGTCCTTTGTAGGGTTCAAAGAAATTGACAATCATTTTAGCTAAAGTTGTTTTACCAGAACCACTAACTCCAACTAGGCTAACCTTATCTCCTTGTTTAATCGTGAGATTAATATCTGTTAAGGTATCTCGTCCAAAACCATACTTATAAGAAAGGTCATCAAATTCAATATCGCCCATCAAAAAATGTGAATGAACAGGGTTTTCTTGAACTTGAAATTCAGATTCGACTAAATAGACCTCGTTCAAGCGGTTATTAGCGACCTTCGCAGATTGGAGTTTGGTTTGGAGGTTGATAATATTTTCCATAGGAGTTGTAAAGTAAGAAAGAAGTGTGTTAAAGGTAATCAGCTGACCGATAGAAATTTTACTCGACATGACTAATTGAGCGCCAAACCATAGGATAAGGATATTCAGAACTAATTTTGTTCCCTGCTTTAAACTCGTTTGTAAAATAGAATATTTGCTGAGTTTAAAGGACTTTTCCAAATAATCTACAAATTCGCTGTCTATATTTTGGTAGCGATTTTCTTCACTTGTGAGTGACTTGATGGTTTCAATCCCGTTAATATCTTCGATGATGGCAGAACTAACCATAGAATTACTTTGCATGACATCGTGGTTCATTTTTTCAAAAGGCTTCATAAAAGAAAAGATGATGAACATGTATATAGGAATGGAAATAAGAGAAAGAAGGAAGAGACTAGGGTTTTGTGCAAGTAAGACGCCCCCTACAAGAATCAGAATGGAAACATCAAGAAAAAGAGAGAGAATGGTAGAAGCCAAGGCATCTATGATAGAGTTGGCATCTGTGAACCGTGAAATGATTTCCCCTGTACGACGTGTCGCAAAGAAAGACATAGGAAGTTCAAAAATATGGCGAATATAGGATAAAATCACATCAATACTTAATCTTTGACTCAGAACGGTTAGGAGATAATCTCTGGAGAAGCTCATGACTTGTTGGAGGATATAGGTTATAACCAGACCAACTGAGATGATTCCTAAAGTTGATTTCATCTGATTTGGAATGTATTCATCCAAGATTCCTTGAAGATAATAAGAACCACCGATATTGATAATCGTGACCAATAAGCTTGAGAGAACGATGTAAGCAATGAGAGATTTTTGCTTGAAAATCAGAGGAAGGAAGCTTAGTAGACCATTCTTTTTATCTTTATGGGGTTGATAGCTGGGTTTGGGAGCTAGAAAAATAGCTACTCCAGTCCATTCAGAGAAAAAGCGTTCTTTTGACATTTTGGTGATTTTTACAGAAGGGTCAGGATCACCAATAATCAGATAGTCTTTCTTTGTTTGATAGACAACATAGTAATGTTGGAGTTTTCCTTCTTTGTTAACGTGAACGATAAATGGATAGGGGACATCACTCATGTCAAAGAGAGTTTTATCTGCTTGAACAGGTCTTGTTTCAAAGCCCATTTCATCAGCGGCTTTTACAATGCCAAGAGCAGTCGTTCCTTCTTTATTGGTCTTTGCAAGTTCTCTCAAGTGAGCTAGAGAAAAATCTGAACCATAGAATTTAGCAATCGAGGCTAAGGCAGCAACACCGCAGTCTCTAGCATCTATTTGAGGAACAAATGTACGTTTATAAGAAGTCATTGGCAATTCCTTTCATATAGTAGATAGGTATATTATGCCATAATAATAAGTTCATATTTTATAAAATCTTGAATAGTCATTGAAACTTCCTGAATGGTAAAAAAGTGATTAGAAATTATCTTTTAAAAAAATTTTAGAGGTGGTTTTAAATAAAAAAGCTAATTTAAGACGTTTCGATGACAATTCAAGATTTGGATGAAAAAATTTAATAAACAGCGATATACTAAACTTGTCAAAGTTGCAACAAGACAAAAAAGAAATGTATCAATCTTACAGGTTTTACTCATAGTAAATACTTATAAAGTATATTGTATGAACCAGATTAGAGTGTATATCAATTTTGTAAAATGGGGGGCTTGATGAAATTTCAAAACTGTAGTTCACAATTTGGCCTATGTTTATTTGGTCTGTACTTAATTGTAGAACATCAGGATTTATTAAACTTTATTATTGGAGGTACGTTAATTATTACTTCCATTATATCGTATCATGTTAATTATAAGAAATACAAAAGGAGAAAAAATGATTGATTTAGCTATTAATGACTTAGAAAATGTTGTTGGCGGAGGGAATGCGTTGTCTTGTGCGACCGGAATTGGCATGAGTGGTGCCATTTTAGCAGCCGCTTCAGGTCCGATTGGCTGGGGAACTTTTGCACTGCTGGCGGTTGGAGCAGCGGCTACTGGATTTGGCACAGGATATTCTTGTGGTGCATGGTATTACACTGGTGATTAAGGAGATAATTATGAAAAATATTGATCAAACTACTCTAGAAGAAATTTCTGGAGGTGGGAACATTGCTGATTGTGCGTATGGTATTGGTGCCAGTGCGTTAGCAATTGCGGCAGGACCTGCTGGTTTGGCAGGTTTGCTTGTGGCAGGTGCAGCTGGTTTTAGATTAGGCTATGCATGTACTAGTTTATATCTTCACGGGGATTAATTTATTATTTTCATTGTTTAATTACTCTTAAACATTTTAAATATACAATATTGTGACTCAACTTGTGGTTTTGATACAGTTTTAATAGAGCCTGAGATAACACTCTCTCTGACTCATGCAAAAAGCAACGGCTTTAAAACCGTTGCTTTTTGCCTTGTTATGTGACTATTAGTCCGTCTCGCTCCGTGAGGTGCGAGACAAATAAACGGCTCTCTGTCAACTGTAGTGGGTTGAATAAAAAGCTAACATCTGGAGAGGACAATCGTTGTCCTCTCCATTTTTATATTCAGAGCGATGAAAATTCGTTTCTTAAAGTTGTCAAAGTTCCTAAAACCAAAAGCATTTCGTTTGATAAGTTTGATGAGATTATTGGTTGCTTCCAATTTGGCGTTGGAATAAGGTAATTGAAGGGCGTTGACAATTTTCTCTTTGTCCTTGAGAAATGTCTTAAAGACAGTCTGAAAAAGAGGATGAACCTTTTTTAGATTGTCTTCAATAAGTCCAAAAAATTTCTCGGGCTCTTTATTCTGAAAGTGAAAAAGCAAGAGCTGATAGAGATTATAGTGGTGTTTCAACTCTTCTGAATAGCTCAAAAGCTTGCCTAGAATTTCTTTATTCGTTAAGTGCATGCGAAAAGTAGGGCGATAAAATCGCTTATCGCTGAGTTTACGACTATCCTGTTGGATGAGTTTCCAGTAGCGCTTGATAGCCTTGTATTCATGGGATTTTCTATCGAATTGGTTCATAATTTGAACACGAACTCGACTTATAGCACGGCTTAAGTGCTGAACAATGTGGAAACGATCAAGTACAATTATTGCATTAGGAAAAAGCTGTTTAGCTAAGGTATAGTAAGGGCTAAACATATCCATAGTAATGATTTTCACCTGACAACGAACGGCTCGATTGTAGCGCAGAAAGTGATTTCGGATGATAGCTTGTGTTCTTCCCTCAAGAACAGTAATGATATTGAGCTGATCAAAATCTTGTGCGATAAAACTCATCTTTCCCTTGGTAAAGGCATACTCGTCCCAAGACATAATATCTGGAAGACGAGAAAAATCATGCTTAAAGTGGAAGTTGTTGAGCTTTCGAATGACAGTTGAAGTTGAAATGAAAAGCTGATGAGCAATATCAGTCATAGAAGTTTTTTCAACCAACTTTTGAGCAATTTTTTGGTTGATAATACGGGGAATTTGATGATTCTTCTTTACTAGAGGAGTCTCAGCGACCGCCATTTTCGAGCAATGATAGCATTTGAAACGGCGTTTTTTAAGAAGAATTCTGGTAGGCATACCAGTCGTCTCAAGGTAAGGAATTTTAGAAGGTTTTTGAAAATCATATTTCTTCATTTGACTTCCGCAATTGGGACAATGTGGAGCCCCATAGTCCAGTTTAGCGATGATTTCTTTGTGGGTATTCCTATTGATGACATCCATAAATTGGATATTAGGGTCTTTAATGTCTAGTAGTTTTGTGATAAAATGTAATTGTTCCATAGGATTCTTTCTAATGATGGTTTGGTCGCTTTTCATTATAGATCTTATGGGACTTTTTTTCTACACAAAATAGGCTCCATAATATCTATAGGGGATTTACCCACTACAAATATTATAGAGCCAAATAAACCACCCGCTATGCGGGTGCGCGTCGAAGGTTATACCAAAAAACTCCAAACGCGATACAATAAAGGTGTTCAAGCCAATTGTAAAGCGAAAGGAGAAAAATATGGCACAAAAGTCTTATAGTTTATCACACACAAAGTGGCACTGTAAGTATCACATTGTGTTCACCCCTAAGTATAGACGAAAAGTCATCTATAATCAATATCGGAGTAGTTTGGGAGAAATATTTCATCGCTTGTGTAGTTATGAAGGTATTGAGATTATCGAAGGTCATTTAATGCCTGATCATGTACATATGTTGGTAAGTATTCCACCGAGGATGAGTATTTCAAGTTTCATGGGGTATTTAAAAGGTAAAAGTGCACTCATGATGTTTGACAAACACGCCAACCTCAAGTATAAGTTTGGAAATCGGTATTTCTGGGCGGAAGGTTATTATGTGAGTACAGTAGGCTTAATGAAGCCACAATTAAGAAATATATTCAAGATTAAAGAAATTATCCAGTGGATGATTTCTTCACGAGTATGAAAATTTGAGAGCGAGTAAAGCATGATATAGCACTAGATAAATGAAGTGTGAAAGAATATGAGGATCC
This sequence comes from Streptococcus sp. DTU_2020_1001019_1_SI_AUS_MUR_006, assembly GCF_032340315.1. Taxonomy (NCBI): domain Bacteria; kingdom Bacillati; phylum Bacillota; class Bacilli; order Lactobacillales; family Streptococcaceae; genus Streptococcus; species Streptococcus sp. DTU_2020_1001019_1_SI_AUS_MUR_006. The sequence goes on from NZ_CP135436.1 coordinate 945,172, forward strand.
CTTTAGGGATAGTGGTAAGTAATACTCACGCCTCTTTAAGAGGCAAGTGACGAGTCAGCTTGAACAAGGTAAAAGCCAGCGTCTTTAGGCGCTGGCTGGTAATTGAGCTTATAACCCTGGTGCAAACCACCCGTTAGACGGGTGGTCATGATTAGTTGATTGGGAAGATGGTGCTCTTTGAGTAATTCAAGACGTTTCGATGACAATTCAAGATTTGGATGAAAAAATTTAATAAACAGTGATATACTAAACTTGTCAAAGTTGCAACAGGACAAAAATTAAAAATAAACAAGGAGTATTTACCATGAATACAAAAACGATGGAACAATTTGAGATTATGGATACTGAGATGCTTGCGAGTAAAGTAGGAGGAAAAACAATATATTACGGTAATGGTTTATATTGTGATAACTCTAAAGGTTGCTGGGTAAACTGGCCTGAAGCTATAAATAAAATTCTTACTAATTCTATTGTTAATGGATTTTCAGGTGGGAATGCAGGTTGGAATTCGGGTGGACCTCTATAATGAGAGGGTTAAAGTGGTTTTCTGGTGGGATTGAAAGACGCCGTGAAGCTATCATCATATTAGAAGAACTTATTCAAAATATAAAATGTGATTCTCAACTCCTCCCTTTGAAAGATATATTGATTTCTTACGAATGTGAATTAAAGAAAGGAAGTATATCGATTCCTTATACCCTTAGTCGAATGAACATTGAAATTTCAAATGTATTAATTGAAAATGCGCTACATTTATCTGAAATTCAGTCTAATCAGATAAAAAAATTAAGAGAATTATCTAATATTAGATATGGATACTAGGATATAGTATAGGTGATATGTTAATTATAGTTTATGTATTTCTAATATTTTTATTGTAACTCTGAATTTGAGTGAGAAAATTAAAACAGTGTTGTACTAAATTTATCATGGTTGCAACAGGAAAAAAATTAAAAATAAACAAGGAGTATTTATCATGAATACAAAAATGATGGAACAATTTGAGATTATGGATACTGAATAACTCGAATTTGTAAGATTATGATTCTTAAATATAGTATTATTATCGCTATTAATTTACTGTCTTATTTGCTTACTTACAAAATATCAAAGCTATCTAAGAATGATGAGAATAAGATAGTTAGCAAAATTTTGATTATATTATCAATAGTTTATATAATTGTTGATGTTTTGCTTAGTTGATGGATTTGTAGGAAATAAAAAAACTTAACTACAAACGATTAATTTACTAATATTTTTTCTGCAAGATAATAAATAATATAGTAAAACTTTTTATTGCAAGGAGAGCAGTGAAAATTAAGATATTTTAGATACTCAGGATTATTGAAATCTTAGACTTAAAAATAAGTACTGCTACTTTTAAGAAGATAGTAGACGTCTATACTTTGTTAAGAAAATCAAAAATATATTATTAAAAATAATTCTATTTGTTTATTGAATTTAAGACTTTGGTAAAAAATTGAAAATAAAAAAAGAAGTATTCATCATGAATACAAAAATGATGTTACAATTAGAGGTCATGGATACTGAAATGCTTGCGAAAGTTGAAGGAGGTTTCGGAGATATGCTTTCTGGTTTATTGGGTGGACTAGCACCGTCTCCAACTTTGGATCAATTAAATGGTAAGTGGCCTATTAGACATCCTTCGAAACCATGTAGTCCTTATGGTATAGGGGGAACTCCAAACTCATGTAATGGTATTTTAAAAAAAGGATTGAAGCTATGAAGGCAAAACATGGGAATCAGATTGTTGATGTTTGGGAAATTGGTCAAGCAACCCCTAAACCAAGTTGGGTAGAGGAAGCTTTTCAAAAAAATTATATGGTTTGGTTGGATAATCATGTGCGCATTCTTATGGCGGCTCTTAATACTTCTCTCACAACTAATATCAAGTTTGGTCTGGTTGGAACAGTTGGAGGAGGATTCGCTGGTTATGGTATGTATGTTCTTGGTTACCCAGGTGATTATCTAGATATCACCAATCATAGAGTTGTTTCTGCTAAAACATTTCACAAAAGTTATCGAATTTTAGAAAATGATTAGATATCATTTAATTATAATGGAGTTTAGGTATGAAAAAAATATTTGCTAAAAAACGCAACGTATTTCTAACGAGATTGTTTCTAGGTCAGTTGCCTTTGCTAATCTCTACTTATCTATTTCTCTCTCGTCAATTTTTAAATTTTTCCTTAGTTTACCAATTTATTTTAGTGGTTATCAACTTGACTTCTATTTTGGCTGTTGTTTATCTCACTAGGGAAATGAGAGTGAAAAAATTTGAAGATGATGATTTGGTAAGTCCTAGAACCAATCAACTAATGTTCGTAGGCTTGACATGTTTTATGACTATTATCTGTTTGTATAGAGGTATCACAGCAGTAGAATCCTATCAACAACTAATCGCCTATATTGGAGCTATTCTCTGCTTGATTATTATGCTTTTACTCATTTGGGGCTTGAAGTATTATAAAAAGTAGAGCTTAATCATAACCACCCGTTAAACGGGTGGTTTGTACCAGGGCTATAAGCCCAAATTACCAGCCAGCGCCTAAAGACGCTGGCTTTCACGTTGTTCAAGCCCTATTGCTCCTGACTCGTCACTTGCCTCTTAAAGAGGCTTAGGTATTACTTACCACTATCCCTAAAGGGATCCTCATATTCTTTTACACTCAATTTATCTAGTGCTATATCATGCTTTACTCGTTCTCAAATTTTCATACTCGTGAAGAAATCATTCACTGGATAATTTCTTTAATCTTGAATATATTTCTTAATTGTGGCTTCATTGAGTCCAACCGTACTCACATAATAACCTTCCGCCCAAAAATGACGATTCCCAAACTTGTACTTGAGATTAGCGTGTTTGTCATACATCATGAGTGCACTTTTATCTTTTAATACCCCATGAAACTTGAAACACTTATACTCGGTGGATTACTGACTAACATATGTACATGGTCTGGCATTAAGTGACCCTCGATAATCTCAACACCTTTATAATTACATAATCTATGGAATATTTCTCCCAAACTACTTCGATATTGATTATAGATCACTTTTCGTCTATACTTAGGGGTGAACACAATGTGATACTTACAGTGCCACTTTGTGTGTGATAAACTATGAGACTTTTGTACCATGGTTTTCTCCTTTCGCTTTACAATTGGCTTGAACACCTTTATTGTATCGCATTTGGAGTTTTTTGGGTATAACCTTCGACGCGCACCTACATAGCGGGTGTTTTTTTGTCTCGCTCCGTGAGGTGCGAGACAGACTGAAAGTCACATAATGAAGTATAAAGGGGTAAGTGTTTTCGAAATACTTACCCTTTTATAATGAAGTTTTTGCAATTCAAGATGTTTCGATGACAATTCAAGATTCGGGTGAAAAATTAAAAAAAACAATGTTATACTAAACTTGTCAAAGTTGCAACAAGACAAAAATTAAAAATAAAAAGGAGTATTTGTCATGAATACAAAAATGATGTCACAATTTGAGATTATGGATGCTGATATGCTTGCTTGCGTTGAAGGTGGAGATATTGATTGGGGAAGAACAATTAGCTGTGCAGCGGGGGTTGCATACGGTGCGATGGAAGGCTACGCTACAACTTATGGCTCAACATTTCTACTTGGGCCATACGCTATAGGAACAGGTGCAATTGGTGCTGTACTAGGTGGAATTGGCGGTGCGCTTACCTGTTAGCATGGGAAAGGAGATAGTAATGAAAAAAATATTTGCAACAAAACGCAATGTTTTCTTAGTGAGGTTGTTGTTCGGACAGATACCTTTGGTTGTTTCTACTTATCTATTTCTATCTCGTCAGTTTTTAAATTTTTCCGTAGTTTTCCAATTTCTTTTAGTAGTTATTAACTTGGCTTCTATTTTGGCTACTGTTTACCTCACTAGGGAAATGAGGATAAGAGAGTTTGAAGATGATGATTTGGTTAGTCCTAGAACCAATCAACTCATGTTCATCGGCTTGACAGGCTTTATGTCTATTATTTGTCTGTATAGAGGTATCACAGCAGCAGAAGCCTACCAACAAATAATCGCCTATATTGGTGTGGTTCTATGCTTGATTATCATGCTTTTGCTCATTTGGGGGTTGAAGTATTATAAAAAGTAGAGGTTAATAAAGTATAAAAGGGTAAGTGTTTTCAAAATGCTTACCTTTTTTAATGAAGTTTTTGCAATTCAAGATGTTTTGATGACCATTTAAGATTTAGATGAATTTGTAATCTTAAATAAGGTAAGATAAATATATCAAATGTAAAGGAGTATTCTTATGAAGAAACAAAAGATAAAATCACTATTACTTGTACCACTTGTATTTGCATCTATTACTACAGGTGTTGCATATGCAGAAGAACAGACTACTTCTTCCTCTATCCAGCCTAATGATAGTTCTGTTGTGGCACCAGATCTGCAATCGGGTACGGAAAATGTTGAGCATAAACCTTCCGTTGTAACTCCCGAAGAGTATGAGCAGAATGTTGCGGAATTTAAAAAGATAGATATTGAAGCCGTTCGTCAATCTTTTACAGAGGATCAATTGGAACATACTATATATTTTGGTAGAAAAACTTGTTCTCATTGTCGTCAATTTTCTCCTGAATTGAAAGAATTTAATAACTTAATTGAAAAGAAGTTAGAATATTATGATTTGGATGGTAAAGATTTTGACGGGGAAGCGAGAGAGTTTCTATTTAAAAAAGTCGGTATTCCAGGAACACCAACAATTTTGTATTTAAGAAACGGACGTCCGATATCTGGATGGGTTGGTGGCGGAGCAACTGCACAACAGGTTTATGATTATATGTACTCGAGAAACTCACCTAAGCAAACGGAAACAGTAGCATCTTCTGAGGATACAGTAACAGAAAGTGTCCGTGATGATAAAACAGGAGAGGTGGAGAATTCAAAGGAAAATTTAACTAATAATAGTGATAGTAGAGAACCATTGAAGAATAATATTCCTCCTTCTAACACTATAACTGTTCAGCCTGAAGATTTGGTAATGACAGATAAGAATAAGCGAGGAGATACATCTAAGACAATCTCTGAAAATACTGATAAGTTACAAACTTCTTTATCCGAAGTTAAGGGGAATGATTCTGCCTCCCAAACCATTCATTTGAGCAAACAATTACTGCCTAATACAGGAGAGGAAGAAAGTTACAATCTATTGCGTATAGCTGTTGCACTCTTAATTACTTCAGGTATGATCAAGTGGAAACAAAGAGTTCATAAATAAAAATTTTTGCCTCCTTATTTTGATCGACTTTTAAAGGAGAGAGGTTGTGCTTATGACTATTTTTAATAAATTTCATGCCTTTTGTTTTGGATTTTTAGTACTAATAATCGTAATTACAGTTCCTTATACGATTAACCATGGGGATTTTTTTCAAAATGAATCTGCATTGATTATTGTAAGTCTTCTTGTAACCGCGCTGAGTGTTTCTTATGCTAGAAAGTTTGAAATGATTTCTTTTGGGATGTTAAGCAAGAAACAACTTTTACTTTTCATTGCAATCTTTCTTCTAAGTGTGCTTGAGACGCTAGTTTATATTCATTTCTTCGCTGTTTCTTCTGGAGCAGGAGCTCAACACTTGGAGGAAGTCAGCAGAGGAATTTCTATGTCTTTGATTTTGACTACCTCAGTTTTTGGACCCATCCAGGAGGAACTCATTTTCAGGGGACTATATTTGAAAATTCTTGGTTAGGGCTTGTGCTAACTTCCTCTCTCTTTTCTTTCATGCATGGACCTTCTAATGTCCCTTCGTTTATTTTTTATCTACTTGGGGGCTTGTTACTGGGCTTTGCTTATAAAAAGAGCCAAAATCTATGGGTTTCTACTCTAGTCCATATGTTTTACAACAGTTGGCCACTCTTATTTTATTTATAAAAATCATGAAAGGTAAGTAGGAGATTGTGCTTACCTTTTTCTTTCTATAATGATAATCCAAACCACCCCAGAGGCTTTTATTTGAGAATCAGGTCGGGACTGGTTGACGAATAGCCTAAAAACTAGTAGAATAGTAAGGAAACTTTATACGGAGGAAAGAAATGGACTTGGGTGATATTGAGCTAACGCTGACCCCTATACCTGGGAAAAGCGGAAAAGCTTATATGGGAAGCTACCCTGATGGGAAGCGCGTCTTTATAAAAATGAACACCTCTCCAATCCTACCTGGTTTAGCCAAGGAACAAATCGCTCCTCAATTATTATGGACTCGCCGTTTATCGGATGGGCGTGATATGTGTGCCCAAGAATGGTTGAATGGTAAAATTTTGACCCCTTATGATATGAATCGCAAGCAGATTATCAATATTTTGAGCCGCTTGCATCGTTCGCGTCCTTTGATGACGCAATTGACTCGTTTGGGCTATTCTTTAGAAACACCTTTTGACTTGCTTCAGGCTTGGTTAAAAGATGCTCCAGAATCCTTGAAAAACAATCAATATCTAAGAATGGTAGTAGAGGATTTGCGAGGAAGCTTGCCAAACTTTAGGGAAGATTATGCAACGATCGTTCATGGAGATGTACGACATAGTAATTGGATTGAGACAGAGAGCGGTCTTATTTATTTAGTGGATTGGGATTCCGTTCGTTTAACGGATCGCATGTTTGATGTAGCGCATATGCTATGTCACTATATTCCAGACTATCAGTGGAAAGAGTGGTTGACTTATTACGGTTACAAATACAACCAGACAGTCATCAACAAACTATTTTGGTATGCTCAGTTATCCTTCTTGAGCCAGATTGCCAAATATTATACAAATGAAGATCTAGAAAATGTCAATCGGGAGATTTATGCCTTGCGTATCTTCCGTGACAAGTATGGAAAGAAGAGATGAGAGTTAGAAATCGTAAAGGGGCAACAGAATTACTAGAGGCTAATCCTCAATATGTTGTCTTAAATCCTTTAGAAGCCAAAGGGAAATGGCGAGATTTATTTGGAAATGACAATCCTATCCATGTTGAGGTTGGTAGTGGTAAGGGTGCTTTTGTGACAGGTATGGCCAAGCAAAACCCTGACATCAACTATATCGGGATTGATATTCAAAAGTCTGTTTTGAGTTATGCCTTGGACAAGGTCTTGGAAGTTGCTGTACCCAATATTAAGTTGTTGTGGGTTGATGGTTCTGATTTGACCGACTACTTTGAAGATGGTGAGATTGATCGCTTGTACCTAAACTTTTCAGATCCGTGGCCTAAAAAGCGCCATGAAAAGCGTCGTCTAACCTATAAGAGTTTCTTGGATACCTTCAAGCGTATCTTGCCTGAACACGGTGAGATTCATTTCAAGACAGATAACCGTGGCTTGTTTGAATATAGCCTAGTGAGTTTTTCTCAATATGGCATGAAGCTCAATGGAGTTTGGTTGGACTTGCATGCCAGCGACTTTGAAGGCAATGTCATGACAGAATATGAGCAAAAATTCTCAAGTAAGGGTCAAGTTATCTACCGAGTTGAGGCAGAATTTTAAGAAAAAGCTTAAAATCAAGCCTTCTGAGTGCTTATGCTTTACATAAGTAGTCAAAAGTGCTATACTGTAAGTAAGAATATGAGAAAGTGAGGCGGGGAAATATCTTCGCCTCTTGCTTATGAGGAGGTGGACGCAATCGCAACTATCGTAGAATTAGTCAGAGAAGTCGTAGAACCTGTCATTGAAGCTCCCTTTGAACTCGTGGATATCGAGTACGGAAAGATTGGCAGTGACATGATTCTTAGTATTTTTGTAGATAAACCAGAGGGAATTACCTTGAACGACACAGCGGACTTGACAGAAATCATCAGTCCTGTCCTAGATACTATCAAGCCAGATCCCTTCCCAGAACAATATTTCCTAGAAATCACCAGTCCAGGCTTGGAGCGTCCTTTGAAAACCAAGGAAGTAGTCGCTGGAGCAGTTGGGAAATACATCCATGTTGGACTTTACCAAGCCATCGATAAGCAAAAGGTCTTTGAAGGAACCTTGCTGGCCTTTGAAGAGGATGAGTTGACTATGGAATATATGGACAAGACACGTAAGAAAACAGTCCAAATCCCATACAGTTTGGTATCGAAAGCACGATTAGCAGTAAAATTATAGTAAAAGAAAGGAAGCTTTTGAAGATTCAAAAGTGAATAGAAGATGAGTAAAGAAATGCTAGAGGCCTTCCGCATTTTGGAAGAAGACAAGGGAATCAAAAAAGAAGACATCATTGATGCAGTGGTGGAATCACTTCGTTCAGCCTATCGCAGACGCTATGGGCAGTCTGACAGTGTAGCCATTGATTTCAACGAAAAGACAGGTGACTTTACAGTTTATACTGTTCGTGAAGTTGTTGATGAAGTATTTGATAGCCGTTTGGAAATCAGCTTGAAAGATGCTCTTGCCATTAACTCAGCTTACGAGCTTGGGGACAAGATTAAATTTGAAGAAGCACCAGGTGAGTTTGGTCGTGTAGCAGCCCAGTCTGCAAAACAAACCATCATGGAAAAAATGCGCAAGCAAACACGTGCTATCACCTACAACACCTATAAAGAGCATGAGCAAGAAATCATGTCAGGTACAGTGGAGCGCTTCGACAATCGCTTTATCTATGTCAACCTTGGCAGCATCGAAGCTCAATTGTCAAAACAAGACCAAATCCCTGGTGAAGTCTTTGCTTCTCACGATCGTATCGAAGTTTATGTCTACAAGGTTGAAGACAATCCTCGTGGAGTAAACGTCTTTGTGAGCCGTAGCCACCCTGAAATGATCAAACGCTTGATGGAACAAGAAATTCCTGAAGTTTATGACGGAACTGTTGAGATCATGAGCGTAGCTCGTGAAGCAGGTGACCGTACAAAGGTTGCTGTTCGTAGCCACAATCCAAACGTGGATGCGATCGGGACAATCGTCGGACGTGGTGGTGCTAACATCAAGAAAATTACTAGCAAATTCCACCCAGCTCGCTACGATGCCAAGAGCGACCGTATGGTTCCAATCGAAGAAAACATCGACGTTATCGAATGGGTAGCAGATCCAGCTGAATTTATCTACAACGCTATCGCTCCTGCAGAAGTTGACCAAGTTATCTTTGATGAAAACGACAGCAAACGTGCCTTGGTCGTTGTGCCAGATAACAAGCTTTCTCTTGCGATCGGTCGTCGTGGACAAAACGTTCGTTTGGCAGCTCACTTGACTGGCTACCGTATCGATATCAAGTCTGCAAGTGAGTTTGAAGCCATGGAAGCAGTAGAACAAGCTGACCAGATAGAAACAGACGAATTGGTCGAAGAATAAAAGCTGATCAGAGGAGGGAAGGATGAAAACTAGAAAAATCCCTTTGCGCAAGTCTGTTGTTTCCAACGAAGTGATTGATAAGCGAGATTTACTCCGTATTGTCAAGAACAAAGAAGGACAGGTCTTTATCGACCCGACAGGCAAGGCTAATGGTCGTGGCGCTTATATCAAGCTAGACAATGCAGAAGCCTTAGAGGCTAAAAAGAAAAAACTCTTTAACCGTAGCTTTAGTATGGAAGTTGAAGAAAGCTTTTATGACGAGTTGATTGCCTATGTCGATCATAAAGTGAAAAGAAGAGAGTTAGGACTTGAATAAGCAAAAAATTGCCAATCTCTTGGGACTTGCTCAACGAGCAGGGAAAATCATCTCGGGTGAAGAGATGGTCGTTAAGGCCATCCAAGACCAGAAAGTAAAGCTGGTATTTCTCGCTCATGATGCCGCCCCCAACCTGACCAAGAAGATTCAGGATAAAAGTCATTATTATCAAGTAGAAGTTATTACCGTGTTTTCAACACTGGAATTAAGCATAGCAGTCGGAAAATCAAGAAAAGTTTTGGCTGTGACAGATGCTGGATTTACAAAGAAAATGAGGTCTCTTATGGAATAGAAGAGGAGGACATGATTTGTCTAAGAAAAGATTGTACGAAATCGCAAAAGAACTTGGAAAAGAAAGTAAAGAAGTTGTAGCGCGTGCAAAAGAGTTGGGCTTGGATGTAAAAAGCCACTCATCAAGTGTGGAGGAAGCAGCTGCTTCAAAAATCGTAGCAAGTTTTAAAACTGCTCCTGCTCCAAAGGTAGAATCGAAACCTGTGGCTCCAAAGCCAGTTGTCACTAAGGAAGAGGCAAAACCAGCAGCAGCTGTTGCTCCTAAAGAAGAAAAAGTGGCACCAGCAAAACCGCAGAGTCGAAACTTTAAGGCTGAGCGTGAAGCACGTGCAAAAGAGCAGGCTGAACGACGCAAGCAAAATAAGGGTAATAACCGTGACCATCAACAAAATGGAAATCGTCAAAAAAATGATAACCGTAATGGTGGTAAACAAGGTCAAGGCAATCGTGACAACCGTCGATTCAATGATCAAGGTAAAAAACAACAAGGTCAGCAAAATCGTGGGAATGATCGTCGTCAGCAAGAGGACAAACGTCCAAATCAGGCTGGACCACGCATTGACTTTAAAGCCCGTGCAGCTGCTCTAAAAGCAGAGCAAAATGCAGAATATGCTCGTTCAAGTGAGGAACGCTTCAAGCAGTCTCAAGCTGCCAAAGAAGCCTTGGCTCAAGCAAACAAACGCAAGGAACCTGAGGAAATCTTTGAAGAAGCTGCTAAGTTAGCTGAACAAGCGCAGCCAGTTCAACCAGTGGTTGAAGTAGCTCCTGCAGCTAAAGAACCTGTAGTGGATACACGTCGTAAGAAACAAGCCCGACCAGACAAAGATCGTGATGATTACGATCACGAAGAAGATGGTCCTAGAAAACAACAAAAGAATCGAAGTAGTCAAAATCAAGTGAGAAATCAAAGAAATAGTAACTGGAACAATAACAAAAAGAATAAAAAAGGCAATAACAAAAATAACCGTAATCAGGCACCAAAACCTGTTACAGAGCGTAAGTTCCATGAATTGCCAACAGAATTTGAATATACAGATGGTATGACCGTTGCGGAAATCGCAAAACGTATCAAACGCGAACCAGCTGAGATTGTTAAGAAACTCTTCATGATGGGTGTGATGGCGACACAAAACCAGTCCTTGGACGGTGAAACAATCGAACTCCTCATGGTAGATTACGGTATTGAAGCTAAACAAAAGGTTGAAGTGGACAATGCTGATATCGAACGTTTCTTTGCTGAAGAGGGTTATCTCAATGAAGATGAACTCGTAGAGCGTCCACCAGTTGTAACGATCATGGGACACGTTGACCATGGTAAAACAACCCTTTTGGATACCCTTCGTAATTCTCGTGTTGCTACGGGAGAAGCTGGTGGTATCACTCAGCATATCGGTGCTTATCAGATCGAAGAAAATGGTAAGAAGATTACCTTCCTTGATACACCAGGACACGCGGCCTTTACTTCTATGCGTGCGCGTGGTGCTTCTGTTACCGATATTACCATCTTGGTCGTAGCGGCAGATGACGGGGTAATGCCTCAGACTATCGAAGCCATTAACCACTCAAAAGCGGCTAATGTTCCAATCATCGTGGCTATCAACAAAATCGATAAACCAGGTGCCAACCCAGAACGTGTGATCGGTGAATTGGCTGAACATGGTGTTATGTCAACAGCTTGGGGTGGAGATTCTGAGTTCGTAGAAATCTCAGCCAAGTTCAACCAAAATATCGATGAACTCTTGGAAACTGTTCTACTTGTGGCTGAAATTCAAGAGCTCAAAGCTGATCCAACAGTTCGTGCCATCGGTACTGTTATCGAAGCTCGTTTGGATAAAGGAAAAGGTGCAGTTGCAACCCTTCTTGTTCAACAAGGTACTTTGAATGTCCAAGATCCAATCGTTGTCGGAAATACTTTCGGACGTGTCCGTGCTATGACTAACGACCTTGGACGTCGTGTGAAGGTTGCAGGCCCATCAACACCAGTATCGATCACAGGTTTGAACGAAGCGCCAATGGCAGGTGACCACTTTGCCGTTTACGAAGATGAAAAATCTGCCCGTGCAGCTGGTGAAGAACGTGCTAAACGTGCTCTTATGAAGCAACGTCAAGCTACTCAACGTGTCAGCCTTGAAAACCTCTTTGATACCCTTAAAGCAGGAGAACTCAAGTCAGTTAACGTCATCATCAAGGCAGACGTACAAGGTTCTGTTGAAGCTCTCTCTGCATCACTTCAAAAGATTGATGTGGAAGGCGTTAAAGTAACTATTGTTCACTCAGCAGTAGGTGCTATCAATGAATCTGACGTGACTCTTGCCGAAGCTTCAAATGCCTTTATCGTTGGTTTCAACGTACGTCCTACACCACAAGCTCGTCAACAAGCAGAAGCTGACGATGTAGAAATCCGTCTCCACAGTATCATTTACAAGGTTATCGAAGAGATGGAAGAAGCCATGAAAGGGATGCTTGACCCAGAATTTAAAGAAAAAGTTATCGGTGAAGCGATCATTCGCGAAACCTTCAAGGTATCTAAAGTGGGAACAATCGGTGGATTTATGGTTACCAGCGGTAAAGTTACCCGTGACTCTAAAGTCCGTGTCATCCGTGACGGTGTCGTTATTTACGATGGTGCCCTAGCTAGCTTGAAACACTATAAAGATGACGTCAAAGAAGTTACAAACGGCCGTGAAGGTGGTCTCATGATTGACGGCTACAATGATATCAAGATGGATGATGTGATTGAGGCTTATATCATGGAAGAAATCAAGAGATAAGATTTTTGCTCCTTTCTTAGGTGGTGAGGGACGCAAGCAAACCGATGGTTTCATTGCTTATTTTTGAGCCTAGAGTCTCAAAAATCCCCAGTGATTGAACTGAATTATCAGTCCAATCACTTTCACCACGGCGAAAGAAGCAGATAAGTTCAAATTGAACTTCGTTTCAATTTGAATTGAAAATCAATAAGTTTAAAAATAGCTAGGTCTGCTGGCCTAGCTTTTGGTTCAATTGAGAGAAAGGAAAAAGCATGGCAAATCATTTCCGTACGGACCGTGTGGGCATGGAAATCAAGCGCGAAGTCAATGAGATTTTGCAAAAGAAAGTCCGTGATCCGCGTGTCCAAGGTGTGACTATCACTGATGTTCAGATGCTAGGTGACTTGTCTGTTGCTAAGGTCTACTACACTATTTTGAGTAACCTTGTTTCAGATAATCAAAAAGCTCAAGTCGGGCTTGAAAAAGCAACTGGCACCATCAAACGTGAACTTGGTCGCAATTTGAAATTGTACAAAATTCCAGACTTAACTTTCGTCAAAGATGAATCCATCGAATATGGAAACAAGATTGACGAAATGCTACGCAATCTGGATAAACATTAAGCAGAAAGAGGGGAAACCCTCTTTTTTGTGTGTCTATAAGTAGGTCATTGTCTAGTCAGATTAGATGAGTAGAAATCAAGAAAATAAATCTTGAAAATATCATTTATTCCATAAATATGATAAGATAAAGCTTGATACGAATGAAAAACGGAGATAGAGATGGCTAAAGAAGATGTGGCGATGCAAGTGTTGCAACAGGTAGTAAAACTTCCTGTCGTCAAAGTGAACCGGTCAAAATTTTTAATGGATAAATTCTCTAAGAAAGTGGCTTCAAAGGATATTCCTAGATTATTGGAAGAAGGGCCGACAGCTTTATTACCTCAGGAAACCTTAGATCAAGTGGCCAATGCCTGTATTAAAGATAATGTTTTACTGGCAAGTGGGACATCTGTTTTGGCAGGTTTTCCTGGAGGTATTGCCATGGCGGTTACAATTCCGACAGATGTAGCCCAGTTTTACGCATTTTCATTAAAACTAGCCCAGGAGCTAGGCTATATTTACGGCTATGATGATCTCTGGGCTTCGCGAAATGAGCTGAGCGAAGAAGCTAAAAATACCCTTTTGCTCTATCTGGGAGTGATGTTGGGAGTAAATAGTGCTGGAGCTCTCCTTCGATCTGGTGGAGTTTCAGTTGCTAAACACGTCATGAAGACAGTTCCCCAGAAGGCTTTAGCTAAGACTTTGTGGTATCCCATTTTAGAAAAAGTTTTGAAAATTTTTGGGGTAAATCTGACAAAGGGAGGTTTTGCTAAAGGGATGGGGAAAGCTATTCCTATCTTAGGTGGAGTCCTATCAGGTGGCTTAACCTTTGCGACCATGAAACCCATGGGAGAAAGATTGCAAAAAGAATTGTCCAAATTGATTAACTACGATGAAGCACAATATCAAAGAGATGTTGCCACTATCCAAAAAGAGGTTGAAATCATCGAAGGAGAATGACATGGGGATCATAACAATACTGGCCAAAACCTACGGTAATTATCTTCTTACAAGGCAAGCTTTAAAAGTTGCAGAAACCATAAAAAAAGATGAAAACACAGTCGTTAGTTTGGCGAAATTAGTTCTCGTAGATAAGCTTATGGATACAGCTACTTGGTTGATGAAGCCGGAGGATAAAGAATGAAATCTTTTTGGAAGCTCTTCACTCTTCTTTTTATAACACCAATTGTCGGTCTGATAAAAATTCTCTGGTTTTTAATCTCTTTCGCCTTCCAATTACTGTTCTATAAGATTCTTTTCAAGATCATAGACTGGTTTTTCAAACTTCTTTAATGATAATACTAAAGATACATTAAGACTTTGGGATATTTACTAGGAAGAGTCTATATAATTAGAAATAATGAAGTGATACGAAATAAACTAGCAAGTCTTCTACTGCTAGTTTTTTAATCTTTGCCCTTGTGGTATAATAAAAAAGAAAAAACTGTTAGAGAATATGATGGAGGTTATGATGGACAATATCATTGATGTATCTATTCCTGTTGCGGAAGTGGTGGACAAGCATCCAGAAGTTTTAGATATCCTAGTAGAACTCGGTTTTAAACCTCTTGCAAATCCCTTGATGCGAAATACAGTCGGACGAAAAGTATCGCTTAAACAGGGGTCTAAGCTGGAGGGAACTCCTATGGACAAGATTGTACGCACACTTGAAGCAAATGGTTACGAAGTGATTGGATTAGACTAATGACAGATGAACGAATTCATGTCCTACGGGATATTTTATTAGAATTGCATCATGGAGCCTCCCCTGAATCCGTTCAGGAACGCTTTGATGCAACCTTTACAGGTGTATCAGCTATCGAGATTTCCCTCATGGAGCACGAGTTGATGAACTCGGACTCAGGTGTGACCTTTGAAGACGTCATGGAGCTCTGTGATGTCCATGCCAATCTCTTTAAAAATGCTGTTAAGGGTGTCGAAGTTGAAGATACAGAGCATTCAGGTCATCCCGTGCGTGTCTTTAAGGATGAAAATCTAGCCCTTCGAGCTGCCTTGATTCGTGTTCGTAGATTGTTAGATACATATGAGTCTATGGAAGACGAGGAAATGCTTGCGGAGATGCGTAAGGGTTTGGTTCGGCAGATGGGACTTGTAGGTCAATTTGACCGTCACTACCAGCGGAAGGAAGAGCTCTTCTTTCCTATTATGGAGCGTTACGGACATGATTCGCCACCAAAAGTTATGTGGGGAGTGGATGACCAGATCAGGGAACTCTTTCAAACAGCTTTAGCGTCAACTAAGTCGCTCCCAGAAGTGCCAATTTCCGCCGTAAAGGAAGCTTTTGAAGCTTTTGCGACTGAATTTGAGAGTATGATTTTCAAGGAAGAGTCCATCCTCCTCATGATTCTGCTCGAATCCTTCACCCAGGATGACTGGATTCAGATTGCAGAGGAAAGTGATGCTTATGGCTATGCGATCATCCGTCCGTCTGAGAAATGGGTTCCTGAACGTCAAAGTTTTGTTGAGGAAAAAAGTGTAGAAGAACCAACTCAGCCAGAAACTGTAGATGGACAGGTTCAACAAGTGATTGATACGCCAGAGGGTCAGTTTACTATCACCTTTACACCTAAGGAAAAGGAAGCAGTGATGGACCGAAATAGTCAGCAGGCTTTTGGAAATGGCTATCTTTCAGTTGAACAAGCTAATCTTATCCTTAATCATTTGCCTATGGAGATTACCTTTGTTAATAAGGATGATATCTTCCAGTATTACAATGACAATACGCCAGCAGATGAGATGATTTTCAAGCGGACACCGTCTCAAGTCGGGCGCAATGTCGAACTATGTCATCCGCCCAAGTATTTGGATAAGGTAAAAACCATTATGCAAGGTCTTCGTGAAGGGAAAAAAGACAAGTACGAGATGTGGTTCAAGTCAGAATCACGGGGCAAGTTTGTTCATATCACTTATGCTGCTGTACACGATGAAAATGGAGAATTTCAAGGTGTATTGGAGTATGTTCAGGATATCCAGCCTTACCGTGAGATTGATACAGATTATTATCGAGGAATAGAATAAGGAGAAACAATGAGTTACGAACAAGAATTTATGAAGGAATTTGAAGCCTGGGTTAATACCCAAATCATGATTAATGATATGGCGCTCAAGGAAAGCCAAAAGGTCTATGAAGAAGATCAAGATGAGCGGGCTAAAGATGCCATGATTCGCTATGAAAGCCGCTTAGATGCCTACCAGTTCTTGCTAGGCAAGTTTGAAAATTTCAAGACAGGCAAGGGATTCCATGATTTACCAGAAGATTTATTTGGAGAGAGAAACTATTAAGTTTTCAATATTGGTAAAGGGGAGTGGGACTCCCTTTTTCATTGTTCCTTGAGCCTTTTTGTGTTACAATGTTAGCATGAAAACGAAAAATATTATTAAAACAGGTTTGGTTGTGGCAGGACTTGGAGCTCTTGCCTTTGGAGCTAAGAAAGTAGCTGATGATCACAAACTCATGAAGACGCAGGAAGAGTTGACTGCTATTGTGCGTGACTACTTTTCAGAAATGGGTGAGATTGGAACTCTCTATGTTCAAGTGTATGAAAGTAGTTTAGAACGTCTTGTTGGTGGTGTTATTTTTGAAGATGGTCGTCACTATACCTTTGTCTACGAAGATGAAGATCTCATCTATGAGGAGGAAGTTTTATGATTTCTCCGAACAGTTTAGAAGAATTAGCGAATTTAGTAGAACAGGATGGCAAGAAGGTCTTCCTTTTTGTTGCGGATTGGTGTGGTGATTGCCGCTATATCTACCCTGCCTTGCCAGAGATTGAAGAGAGCAATCCAGAGTTTACTTTTATACGGGTCGACCGAGATGAGTACATGGAACTTGCCAAACTTTGGGATGTATATGGGATTCCAAGTCTGGTTGTTTTAGACAAGGACAAGGAGATTGGGCGTTTTGTCAATCGTGACCGTAAAACCAAGGGGCAAATCAATGACTTTTTAGCAAGTTTGAAATAGGAGAAAAGAATGATTTTTACATATAATAAAGAACATGTCGGCGATGTCCTTATGGTCATCGTGAAAAACAGTGGAGATGCCAAACTAGATGTTGAGCGTAAAGGTAATGTAGCGCGTGTTTTCCTAAAAGAAACTGGTGAGACTGTCGCTTGGAACATTTTTGAAGTTTCTAGCATGTTTGAAATCTCTGAGCGCGGGCAAGTCTTTTTAACTGACGACCAAGTAGCTCGTTTGAACCAAGAATTGCAAGAAGAAGGGTTTGCTGAAGAAATCATCAATGACAAGGAACCAAAATTTGTTGTCGGTGAGATTGTAGAGATGGTTGCGCATCCAGATAGTGACCACCTCAATATCTGTCAGGTTGCTGTTGGGAAGGACAAAACAGTACAAATTGTTGCAGGTGCTCCCAATGCGCGTGTCGGTTTGAAAACCATTGTAGCTCTTCCTGGCGCTATGATGCCAAAAGGGAATCTCATTTTTCCAGGCGAACTTCGTGGGGAACAGAGTTTTGGCATGATGTGCAGCCCTCGTGAACTTGCCTTGCCAAATGCTCCCCAAAAACGTGGTGTCATTGAATTGTCAGACGACCAAGTTGTAGGAACACCCTTTGACCCAGCTAAGCACTGGACTGCTTAATTCATGAACCTTATCTATAATCATTGTTAGAGGGGAATAAGATGGCAAAAAATGTGGTCATTACAGGTGCAACATCAGGTATTGGTGAAGCAATTGCGCGTGCTTATCTAAAAGAAGGTGAGAATATCGTTCTTACAGGGCGTCGAACAGAAAGACTCGAAGTCCTAAAAAATGAGTTTTTAGAAGCCTTTCCAAATCAAAAAGTCTGGACCTTTCCGTTAGATGTTACAGATATGAGCATGGTAAAGACTGTTTGCTCAGAAATTTTAGCAATTGTAGGTCAGGTTGATATCCTGGTCAATAACGCCGGACTTGCTTTAGGCTTAGCTCCTTACCAGGGCTATGAAGAGTTGGATATGTTAACTATGCTGGATACCAATGTCAAGGGATTGATGGCAGTTACACGCTGTCTCTTGCCTTCCATGGTAGCAGCTAATCAAGGACATATCATCAATATGGGGTCTACTGCAGGTATATACGCATATGCTGGGGCAGCGGTCTATTCAGCAACCAAGGCTGCAGTCAAGACCTTTTCAGATGGGCTTCGAATTGACACCATTGCGACAGATATCAAGGTAACCACTATTCAACCAGGTATTGTTGAAACAGATTTTTCAAAAGTTCGTTTCCATGGAGATGAGGCACGGGCTGCGACGGTCTATCAGGGACTCGAAGCCTTGCAGGCACAAGATATCGCAGATGCTGTTGTCTATGTAACCAGTCAACCACGACGTGTACAAATCACAGATATGACCATCATGGCCAATCAACAAGCAACTGGATTTATGATTCACAGAGATTAACATTATTTAAAAAAGTTACAAATTTTGTAACTTTTTTCTTTTACCTTCGAATAGATAAGTAGGAGGATGAAAAAATGTATAATAAAGTTATTATGATCGGACGTTTGACGTCTACACCAGAGTTGCACAAAACCAACAATGATAAGTCTGTTGCACGAGCAACTATCGCAGTGAATCGCCGTTATAAAGATCAAAATGGGGAACGTGAAGCAGACTTCATCAATATTGTGGTCTGGGGAAAATTGGCTGAAACCTTGGCTAGTTATGGAAGCAAGGGTAGTCTCATTTCTGTGGATGGGGAACTTCGTACCCGTAAGTTTGAGAAGAATGGCCAGACCAACTATGTAACAGAAGTTCTCTGTACAGGTTTCCAACTCTTAGAAAGCCGTGCCCAACGTGCTATGCGTGAAAATAATGCAGGACAAGACTTAGCAGATTTGGTCTTGGAAGAAGAGGAACTTCCATTTTAATATCAATCAAATAGAAGAGCTGGTTCGCCTATAGACCAGCTTTTTCTATTGTTTTTGTGCTATTGTTCGGAAATTAATTCTTAAATAGGTCAAATAAATGCACTTGTACAATAAAATCAAGCACTTTTTTTGAAAAAGTAGTAGAATAAAGTAATATATATTCAAAATTTTCAGAAAAGGAATGAAATTTGACGAAAAATAAAGAGAAAATAGAATTGTTGAAATGGCTGATAAAGCGTCTATTACTGCTGATTCCAGTGGTCTGTGTTCTCTTATGGGTTTTCGGCCGTTGTCAAACAAGTGGCATCAAGGATCAGACTAAAATTGGTGTCACCTATATGACCATGAACAATGGGTTCTATAAAAGTATTCATTCGGAAATTAGTCGAATTGCCGATGAAAGAGGAGCTCTTGTTTATGTCCGAGATCCAGAATTGGACGAAGAAAGACAGAGCCAACAGATTGATGATTTTTGTGCTCAAAAAGTTGATATGATAGTGATCAATCCGGTCAAGGGGGATAGCCAGTCAATTTTAACTGCTCTTGAAAAAGCTAGAAAACAAGGAATTAAAATCATTGCGGTCGATACCCAACTGAAGAATTTTAAGCCGGATGCAAGTATTGTATCCGATAATTACCAAGCGGGAGTATTGATTGCTAAAGAGTTGATGAAACGTTCTTCTAGTGCTCGGGTCCTCCTTTTGGAACATAAGGGGACTGTTTCAGCAGATACGAGGATTCAGGGCTTTAAAGACACTATAGAGGGGCACAGTTCTTATCAGATTGTCTCGGAACTAGAAACCAAGGGGCAAACGGAAATCGCCATGCCGGCCGTCCAGAATTTTTTACAATCAGGGGTTGAAATTGATACCTTGGTTGCCTTAAATGACCGCTCAGCTATAGGAGCTCTGGCTGCAATTAAGGAGCAAGGAATAACTTACCCCATTGCGATTTATGGAATCGATGGTTCACCAGATATGAAATCTTTGTTGCACTCGACGGATGATGTTGTGGGAACCGTTGCTCAGTCTCCTTTGAAGATGGGAGATCGCGTGATGGAGATCATTCAAGATATTGCTGAAGGGAAGAGCTATACCAAAGAGGTGAGCATTCCAGTTGAAATGATGACAAAGGAAAACATTGATCAGTTTGATGTGAATGGGTGGCAGTAATGAGAAAGTTTAGAGGTGTCCGATACAGTTTGGCCATTCTTATGGTCGTCAATTTTATCGCTGTTATGCTAAACAGTATCATCTATCTTCAAGCAACCAACTATATCATTGCTCAACGCCAAGCTTCTCTATTATTAGAGCGCCTAGAGCGTATTCCCTTTGCTCCATCTACGACTTTTTGGTTGTCTGCAGTTTTGTTTGCTGGGATTGCTTTGATATCGATGAGTCGATATCTGCCTCAAACGAGTCGATGGTCTATTTTTGATAAGAGGAATATTCTGGAGATTCTCCTGATGCTGCTTCTGATGTGGGTTCAAAATGTAGCTTATAACGGGCTCATTCTCTTGGTTTTTGCGGATATCTTCTATGGTTCCAAAGAGTTGAATACCAAGAGAGATCGGAAGTATTGGTTTGCCTTTATCCTAGTGAGCTTTTTGATGCTCCTTGTGACAAATTCAGATGTCTTTTCACTTTTCTTCCCGATTCCGTCCTTAGATGTCTATATTCATTTTTATCCTGAATCTATCCGCATTTTGGCCTTTTTCTTAAAGAATTCCCTTTATGCCTCGAATATGGTACTCTTCATTATTTCACTTTTGTTTTATATTATGAACGTCCTTGCGGAAAACCACGAAGTAGAGGAAGAATTGGCTATGGTGTCCAAGGTTAATACGGAGTTGAACAATTATATGGCCTTGTCTGAGAAGATTGCAGAGGATCGGGAGCGTAAGCGGATTGCTCGTGAGATTCATGATACTCTGGGGCACGCACTAACAGGCATCTCAGCAGGTTTAGATGCTGTTGGGGTCTTGATCGATATCGATCCAAATCGGGCAAAAGAGCAGGTGAAAAACGTATCAGAAGTGGTCCGTGAAGGAATCCAAGATGTGAGAGGTTCTCTTAATCGTCTTCGTCCGGGAGCACTTGAGGGACGAACTCTCAAAGATGCTTTAGAAAAGACCATCCGCGAGTATCAAATTCTTTCCAACTTACAAGTTGATCTAAACTATGAATGGGTAGATGTCGATATGGATGTCATGATTGAAGATACGATCTTTCGTGTGATTCAAGAGTCTATGACCAATGCGGTTCGCCACGGTCACGCCAGCCAACTAAAACTCCATTTTTTTGAGGATAAAGAGAATTATTTGATCGCTTTGCAAGATAATGGAGTTGGGTTTGAAACCTTAACTTATGGTTATGGACTCAAACAGATGATGGAGCGTATTTCAATTCTAGGAGGCCAGCTTCAATTTGAAAGTCGCGATGGATTTTTCACACGTGTCAGTTTACCAAAATATAAAGAAGGGAGATAAGATATGGTGATAAAAGTAATGGTGGCAGATGACCAAGCCTTGATTCGAGAATCTTTGAAAATTATTTTGTCGGCTCACTCCGACATCGAAGTGGTAGCTACAGTGGAAGATGGGAATCATGTCTTGTCCAGCATTCCACAGACGCATCCGGATCTGATCCTGATGGATATTCGGATGCCAGGCATGGATGGGGTTTTGGCTACAAAAGAAGTAAAAGAACACTATCCGGATATCAAAATTATTATTTTAACAACTTTTGACGATGATGAATTTATCTATAGTGCACTCAAGTATGGTGCTTCAGGATATCTCTTAAAGGGAGCCTCGACAGAAGAGCTCTATGAGGCTATTAAGGTGGTGCATCAGGGTGGAGCTATGATCAATCCCAATATCGCAAGCAAGGTCTTTCAGATCTTCTCTCAAATGGCCAAATCGAATTTCTCTATTGCTGTGGATGAGGACAACGTCAAGGATTTGAGCACGACAGAATGGCGAATTATTCAAGAAGTCGGCTATGGCGAGTCAAACAAAGAAATTGCTGCCAAACTTTTCTTGTCAGAAGGAACTGTGCGCAATTACCTATCAACGATTTTGGCGAAATTAAACCTAAGAGATCGAACGCAATTAGCAATTTGGTCAGTTCAAACAGGAGTGACTAGACGCGATTTTTCAAAAGGAAATACGGAATGAAATTAAACCGAAAGCATCTTTGTTGGGGAATCGTTCTCCTTTTTGTGCTCTCTTTGAGTACTGGTTTTTATTGGTGGAAACAACAACCAATCGTGCTCCATATAGGCGTTTATGCAGGATCTAGTTGGGATGTACCGACCAGTCAACGCTCCCATGCTTTGGATCTTGCGATTCAAAAATTTGAAAAGTCCCATCCTAATGTCCGTGTGGAATATGAAAATGGGATTCCACAGTCGGATTATTCAGACTGGCTCTCAGAAAAAATTGTTTCAGGAAAGACGCCGGATGTGTTCATGGTCTCTGAGCAAGATCTGTCCTTATTGGCGGCACGTGGCGTTCTAGAAAAGTTAAATGGCTATATGAATCAAGAAGACCAAGCTGCTTTTTATCCTGTTGCATTTGAATCAGGTGTCTATCAGGGGCAATCCTATGCCTTACCTTATGAAAGTAATCCTATTTTGATGTGTGTCAATAAAGATTTGCTGGACAAAGAAGGCATTGAGGTTCCCAAGGAAGGTTGGAGTTTGGAAGAGTTCCATACAATTTGTAAAAAACTAACCAAAGATACCAATGGAGATGGTCAATTGGATCAGTTTGGGAGTACAGAATATACCTGGAAAGAAGCTTTGGCAGCAAATGGGGGTAGTCTCTTTCAAGGAGGGATGCTCAAACTTACGGCTCCAGAAGTCAAAGAGTCTTTGACTTTTTTACAAAAATTGGAAGAGTTGAATAAGAACTATAAGGTGAGTTCCAAAGATTTTGACCAGGGGAAAGTCGCTTTTTATCCCATGACTTTGGCTCAATATAGAACCTATAAACCTTATCCTTACCATGTTTCAAAATATTCAAACTTCACCTGGACCTGTATCCCTATGCCTGCTAAGTCAAAAACTACCAAGGCGACTTTGGTTACGACGACTTCTTTTGCCATGTCTGCTCGGACCCCTCATTCCAAGTTAGCTTGGGAATTGATGCAAGTGTTGACAGAAGATCCAGAAATTCAACAACTCCTCTTTGATCAATCTCAAGGGATTTCCGTTATGCCACAGGTGGTCCAAAGTCAGTCTAGTAAAGATCTTTTACAGGTAGATGATTTTGGCACGGATTCCTTGACCAATCAGACCTTGAATCGTATCATGGAACAAGCTGTTGAAAGTAGTCCCAAGAATGTCTCTAAAGAAATGTTGGAAAAGCTGGACTACTTGATTGGCAATGCTTTGCGCGATCAAGATGTCGAGAACCGCTTGCCTCAAATTCAGAGGGAAATTGAAAGTAGTCTTCAGGTAGGAGTTTAAAGAAAAATAAGATGACATTGTGTCAAGTGACAGATGTCATTTTTTTGTTACTAAATGTCATGTTTATCATGTGACATTTGACAATGTAAAAGCGCTTCCAAATGTTCTACAATAGAGTCAAATAAAGGAGGTGTAGAAAAATGAAATATCTCATTTTAGTCAGTCATGGTGGATTAGCAGAAGGACTAAAAACATCGCTAGCTATGTTTGCTGGTGACAAGATGAATCAGGTCATCGCAGTTGGACTTAAGGAAGGAAAATCGGTCGATGACTTTGCAGTTGATTTTAGAGAGAGCATTTCAGAATTGACAGCAGATGATTCTGTGCTGGTCTTGGCAGACATTGTAGGTGGTAGTCCATTAACCACGGCAGCTACTGTCCTAGAAGAAGCTGGAAAGCTAGATGGAGCTTTGATCCTTGGTGGGATGAACCTGACCATGGCCCTGACAGCAGTTGTGATGAAGGATGTGTTGGATGGAGACGATTTGTCAGCAACTATCTTATCAGAAGCACAATCTGCACTACAACCTTTTGAAGTTTCAGCCACTAGTGCTGAAGAAGATGATGACGATATTTAATAGGGAGGTACCTTATGGTAGTAACATTTGTACGGATTGATGACCGCATGATTCACGGTCAAACAGTCACACGCTGGGCAAAAGAAAAACCATGTGATGGTTTGATTGCCGTAAACGATGCAGCAGCATCAAACAAGGTTTTGATCCAAGCTTACAAAGGCGCATCAGACAAGAAAACCTTTGTATGGACAAAAGAAGCCTTTAAAGAAAAGTCAGCAAAAGTAACGGAATCTGACAGTCGGTACTTCTTGATTACCAAAAACCCAATCGATATGAAGGAAATTTTGGTGGATCAAGGTTTTGTCCCAGGTGATGTCAGAGAAATCATCGTTGGCCCTGCAAATGATAGACCTGGTGCAGTGAAATTGGGCAATAACCAATCCATCACCCAGGAAGAAGCAGAAGCCTTTCAGGCTATTCAAGCAGCAGGATATAAGGTGAAATTCCAGTTATTGCCTGATGTTTCGATTGGTTACTGGGATGATTTCAAATCTAAATTTGGTTTTTAAACCTAACAGTTTTATTAGTTAGATAAATAAATTTACAAACAAAAGGAGCGTTTGTTATGACAATTTCATGGATTCAAGCAATCTTGCTTGCTGTTTTCGCCAGCTTGTCTTCAATGCCTGGTATGGGAGGTTCCAGTATCGGGAACTATACACTCGGTCGTCCCTTGATCGGTGGGTTGATTTCAGGTTTAATTCTTGGAGATGTGACAACCGGTATTATGGTCGGGGTTGCCCTTCAAGTAGTTTATATCGCCTTGGTAACACCTGGTGGAACCGTATCTGCCGATGTTCGTGCCATCTCTTATATCGGTGTTCCCCTTGCTATCTTGTTTGTGCATGCAAATCACATCACAGACGAAGCTGGAATTGCCGCAGCTGCAGCCCCAATCGGTGCGGCCGTTGGGACAATCGGTACTGTTCTTTTCTACGGTACAGCTACAATGAACTTGCTTTGGCAACACATTGGTTGGAAAGCTGTTGAAGAAGGAAACTTCAAAAAACTCTACGCAGTTGACTGGGTTTATCCTTGGATTTCTCACTTCCTCTTCTCTTTCCTTCCAACTATGATTATCACCAAATATGGTGAAAATATGGTTGATTTGATGAAACTTTACCTGCCTATGGATGGTTTCTGGATGAAAGCCCTCTTTACAGTTGGAGCCCTTCTCCCATGTGTCGGTATTGCTATCTTGTTGAAACAAATTGTTACAAAAGCAACTGACTTCATTCCATTCTTTGTTGGATTTACCTTGGCTAAATCTCTCGGCTTGAACTTGGTAGCTAGTGCGGTTGTTTCATTGATCTTTGCAGTAATCTACTATGAACTTGAAGTGATTAAATCTATGAAAGCAGCTCCGGCTGGAGTGGTGTACGTAGATGATGAGGAGGAGGATATTTAAAATGGCTGATAGAAAGAAAATTTCAAAGAAAACATTAGCAAAAGCATTTCATCATTGGTATTATGGCCATTTGACTTGTTTCTCTCAAGAACACATGCAAACCTTCGGGTACTTGACTTCTATGCTTCCAATCGTAGAAGAAATGTATGATACAAAAGAAGAACAAAAAGATGCCATGCAAACCTATACTGCCTTCTTCAATACTGAACCACAACTTGGCTCTCTCGTTGTAGGGATTACGGCTGGTTTGGAAGAAGCGCGTGCAAATGGAGATGCAGTGGATGGTGAAACCATCAATGGTATGCGTGCCGGTTTGATGGGGCCAATCGCTGGTATCGGTGACTCTTTGGTCGTTGGGACCTTGATTCCAGTTCTTTTGGGGATTGCCCTCGGTCTCTCTAAAGGTGGTAACATCGCTGGTGCTATCTTCTACATCGTTGTATGGAACCTCTTAGTATACTTTGGTATGCGCTTTGCCTTCTTTAAAGGGTATCAATTAGGGGATAAAGCCGTTGAATTCCTAGTAGGACCAAAAGGACAAGCACTTCGTAAAGCAATCAGCGTTGTCGGCGGTATGGTTATCGGTGCGGTAGCAGCAACTTGGGTATCTGTTACAACAGCTCTTCAATTCGAGAATTCTGAAGGAAAAGTCTTCTTAAATATCCAAGAAAAGATTGATGGTGTTTATCCAGGTCTCTTGACAGCAACTTTCATCACTATTTGCTGGTGGTTAATGTCTAAGAAAAAAGTTTCACCAAACAAAGTAATGTTGCTTCTAGTTGTTGTCGCTTTGGTCGGTGTTGCTCTAGGTATCTTTGACCCACATCTTAATTACTAAGCTCAAGAAAAGCACATATTTACTAGTAGAAAATTTTGAGAATGAAGAAGACTAACCTCCTTCTCTTGCCCTTCATTCTCAATTTTTGTCAGGAGAATCCTCATGGTTACAAAACAAGAACTTGTTAATGGATATGAAACAGAAATTAAGTATCAACGTCATATGATTGAAAATCTTGGCCGTTGGTTTAGCTTACTCTTTATCATTGCCAGTATAGGTATAGTCTTAATTTATCTCTTTCATAAAAGCTTCCTCCCAATCTTAATTTTCGGAATTTTACTTGCCTTAGTTGGAATATTGGGAATGGTGGTTTTTGGATATGGTATCTATCGAGGACGGATCAATCTCCAAAAGGTTATCAATGATTTCAATCAAAAATTGACGATTCTCAATTAATATTAAAGGAACATCTCATTCGTTTTTGAGGTGTTTTTTTCTTGACTATTTCTGACTAAGTGATACAATAGAACTATGGTTTAGCACTCGTTCGTAAAGAGTGCTAACAATATGATTATGTTATGGAGGAAAACAGATGTTGAAACCATTAGGGGACCGTGTGGTCTTGAAAATTGAAGAGAAAGAACAAACAGTCGGAGGCTTTGTCCTCGCAAAATCAGCCCAAGAAGAAACGAAAACAGCTACAGTAGTGGCTACTGGACAAGGTGTTCGCACCTTGAGCGGTGAACTAGTCGCTCCAAGTGTAAAAGTTGGAGATCAAGTTTTAGTCGAAGCTCATGCAGGTATCGAGGTCAAAGATGGTGACGAAAAATATGTCATCGTGGGTGAAGCTAACATCTTAGCAATCGTGGAAGAATAAGAGGAGGAAATAAGTATGTCAAAAGAGATTAAATTTTCATCTGATGCGCGCTCAGCTATGGTCCGTGGTGTTGAT
This sequence comes from Streptococcus sp. DTU_2020_1001019_1_SI_AUS_MUR_006, assembly GCF_032340315.1. NCBI lineage: Bacteria > Bacillati > Bacillota > Bacilli > Lactobacillales > Streptococcaceae > Streptococcus > Streptococcus sp. DTU_2020_1001019_1_SI_AUS_MUR_006. Next base: position 972,515 of record NZ_CP135436.1, read on the forward strand.
ATCCTAGCTGATACAGTTAAAGTAACCTTGGGGCCTAAAGGACGTAACGTAGTTCTTGAAAAATCATTCGGTTCACCATTGATTACCAATGATGGTGTAACAATCGCTAAAGAAATCGAACTAGAAGACCATTTTGAAAATATGGGTGCCAAATTGGTGTCAGAAGTGGCTTCTAAAACCAATGATATCGCTGGTGACGGGACAACTACTGCAACAGTTTTGACCCAAGCTATTGTTCGTGAAGGAATCAAAAACGTTACGGCTGGCGCAAACCCAATCGGTATCCGTCGTGGAATTGAAGCAGCGGTTGCTGCAGCAGTAGAAGCCTTGAAGAACAATGCTATTCCAGTTGCTAATAAAGAAGCAATCGCCCAAGTAGCTGCCGTATCCTCTCGCTCTGAAAAAGTTGGTGAATACATCTCTGAAGCCATGGAAAAAGTTGGTAAAGATGGAGTTATCACTATTGAAGAATCACGTGGAATGGAAACAGAGCTTGAAGTTGTAGAAGGAATGCAATTTGACCGTGGTTATCTATCACAGTACATGGTCACTGACAATGAAAAAATGGTTGCAGATCTTGAAAATCCATACATTTTGATTACAGATAAAAAGATTTCAAATATCCAAGAAATCTTGCCACTTCTAGAAAGCATTCTTCAAAGCAGTCGTCCCCTCTTGATCATTGCAGACGATGTTGACGGTGAAGCTCTTCCAACTCTTGTTTTGAACAAGATCCGTGGAACCTTCAACGTAGTTGCTGTTAAGGCACCAGGATTTGGTGACCGACGCAAGGCTATGTTGGAAGACATCGCAATTTTGACAGGCGGAACTGTTATCACAGAAGATCTTGGTCTTGAATTGAAAGATGCTACTATCGAAGCGCTTGGTCAAGCAGCTAAAGTGTCTGTTGATAAAGATAGTACAGTCATTGTAGAAGGTGCAGGTAATCCTGAAGCAATTGCTAACCGTGTCGCTGTCATCAAGTCTCAAATTGAAACAACAACATCAGAATTTGACCGTGAAAAACTCCAAGAACGCTTGGCTAAATTGTCAGGTGGGGTAGCAGTTATCAAGGTTGGTGCAGCAACTGAAACTGAGTTGAAAGAAATGAAACTCCGTATCGAAGATGCCCTCAATGCGACTCGCGCAGCTGTTGAGGAAGGTATCGTTGCAGGTGGTGGTACTGCCCTTGTCAATGTTATCTCTGCTGTTGTGGCCTTGGAGTTAGAAGGTGATGAAGCAACAGGACGCAACATTGTTCTTCGTGCCTTGGAAGAACCTGTACGTCAAATCGCTTACAATGCAGGTTATGAAGGTTCAATTGTTATTGATCGTTTGAAAAATGCAGAGCTTGGAACAGGCTTCAATGCTGCAACAGGTGAATGGGTCAACATGATTGAAGCAGGAATTATCGATCCTGTTAAGGTTAGCCGTTCAGCCCTTCAGAATGCAGCTTCAGTAGCAAGCTTGATTCTAACAACAGAAGCAGTCGTAGCTAACAAACCAGAACCAGCTGCACCAGCGCCAGCTATGGATCCATCAATGATGGGTGGATACTAAGAAATAAATAAAAACAGGTAGAATGAAAGATTTCTACCTGTTTCTTTTGAATTACTCAAAAAGAGGAAGCTCAGCCTCCTCTTTTTACATCTATTTAATTATGGTTTGATAACTTCAGCTCCACCCATGTATGGACGAAGAACTTCTGGAATGGTCACAGAACCATCTTCGTTTTGATAGTTTTCAAGGATAGCAGCGACTGTACGTCCGACAGCAAGTCCAGAACCATTCAAAGTATGAAGAAGTTTAACCTTACCATCGGCTTCATCACGGTAACGGATTTGGGCACGACGAGCTTGGAAATCTTCTGTATTTGAACAGCTTGAGATTTCACGATAAGTATTTTGCGCAGGAATCCATACTTCCAAGTCATAAGTCTTAGCAGCAGAGAAGCCCATATCTCCAGTAGAGAGAGCAACCACACGGTATGGAAGGTTGAGTTTTTGAAGGATGTTTTCAGCGTTGGCTGTCATCTTTTCTAGTTCTTCGTATGACTCTTCAGGTTTGGCAAATTTCACCATTTCAACCTTGTGGAATTGGTGTAAACGAATCAAACCGCGAGTATCGCGACCAGCTGAACCAGCTTCAGAACGGAATGATGGACTCATAGCAGTAAAGTAGATTGGTAAGTCTTTTCCATCAAGAATTTCATCACGGTAGTAGTTGGTCAGAGGAACTTCAGCTGTAGGAATGAGGACATAGTTCGTATCTTTCAATTCAAATGTATCTTCTTTGAATTTTGGATATTGACCAGTACCGAACATAGAATCATGGTTAACCATATAAGGTGTGATGACTTCAGTGTAACCTTCTTTTCCATGCTCATCCAACATGAAGTTGTAGATAGCACGTTCCAAACGAGCTCCAAGTCCTTTATAGAAGAGGAAGCGAGCCCCTGTTACCTTACCGCCGCGTTCCCAGTCAAGAATACCAAGGTCTTCACCTAGATCCCAGTGAGCTTTTGGTTCAAAGTCGAACTCGCGAGGAGTTCCCCAACGGCGAACTTCTACGTTATCATCTTCGTCTGCACCGATAGGCACGCTATCAGCTGGGATGTTTGGAAGAGTTGTGGTAAATTCTGTCAATTTAGCATCAATTTCTGCCAATTCAGCATCAAGAGCTTTGACCTCAGCAGATAGGGTTTGCATAGCTGCAATCTTGTCGTCTGCATTTTCCTTGTTACGTTTAGCTTGGGCAATCTCAGCAGAAACTGTGTTACGTTCAGCCTTGAGGGTTTCAACCTTAACCAAGATGTCACGTCGTTTGGCATCGATTTCTTTCATCTCGTTCAAGATAGCAGCATCTACACCACGTGTAGCTAGTTTTTCTGCGACAGCATCAAAGTCTGTACGAATACGTTTGATATCTAACATATAAACTCCTTTATGAAAAAAGCACACCTGACAAAGCGTTGGAGTGGCAGGGCCACGGTTCCATCCAACTTCACAGGTGTGCACTTGATTCTGTATTTGATTTAAAACAACGGTAGAATTTCAATTAAATCTTCTATCTGCTCGCAGCACCCGCAGACTTTCTGAAAGAAGGAAGTAACCTACTTATCCGTTTCTATGATTATACTAAACTTTCTATTTTTTTGCAAATAGATTTTTAATTTTTCGACCAATGATTTGGACTAAGGTAGGAAGTTTGACTACCTTGTCATTTCCCAATTTTTCACGAGCAATCTTAAGAATTTTTCCAGAGTCTTTTGAGGCGAAAAGGAATTTTCCTTGGTCTGTAAAGACTTCAAAATGCCGACTAACCTTGCGGCCTGAAACATTGGCTCCGATTTGGTTAACGCTGGACCATGGGATTTGAATATAGTCCTCGACATTACGGTCTGCGTAAAATTCTAGCGCATGATCTCCAACCAGAAATTTTCCAACCTTTCCTGTAATGGAGAGATAGGAAGTTCCAGTTGTTTGCAAGTCGACGACCTTGTTGAGGGATTGTGCCATACTTAGTCTTCCTTATTTTCACCGAAAAATGCTTGGTAGAGAGCTTTAAGGGCGGCTTTTTCTTGATCTTTATGGACAACAAACATGATAGAAACTTCACTAGAGCCTTGTGACATCATTTGGATGTTGATGTTGTTCTCAGATAAGGCACGAGTGGCTGTAGCAGTTACCCCGATATGACGCTTCATTTTTTCCCCAACAATCATAATGATAGAGAGGTCGTGTTCGATTTCAGCGTGGTCTACCTCTGCTTTTTGGACTAATTGACGAAGGATTTCTTCTTCCTTAATCGGAGTCAATTCTCGTGAACGTAAGATGATAGACAGGTCATCGATACCAGTTGGCATATGTTCCCAACCAATATTAAGGTCCTCAAGGATCTGAAGAACTTTACGACCAAAACCGATTTCGCGGTTCATCAGATATTTAGACATATTAATGCTGACAAAGCCAGAATCACCAGCGATCCCAACAACTGGGAATTTGTCGCTGCTATGTTGTAGCACAATGCGAGTACCTGGGTGGTCTGGATTGTTGGTATTTTTAATGACAAGAGGAATTTTCCCACGGTAGGCTGGTAGAAGTGCTTCATCGTGTAGTACAGAGAATCCAGCATAGGCTAATTCACGCATTTCACGGTAGGTCAATTCAGGGATAGAGTGTGGTTTATGGATAATACCAGGGTGGGCTGCAAAGATTCCATCTACATCCGTAAAGTTTTCATAGAGGTCAGCTTTGACACCAGCAGCAATGATAGAACCAGTGATATCTGAACCCCCACGTGAGAAGGTACAGATTTGATTTTCCTTGGTAACTCCAAAGAAACCAGGAATGACAAGGACTTCATTTGCATTTGTCAATTCTTCAATCTTGTCATAACTTGATGGAATGATGCGAGCGTTGCCAGGTTCACTTGTTACCACAATCCCAGCTTCTCTAGGGTGAACATAGCGTGCATCGATACCGTTTTGGTTAAAGTAGGCAGCAATCAATTTGGCATTGTTGTTTTCACCGGCTGCTAGGAAAGTATCGTAGAGAAATTCGTTTTCTTCTATAGGAAGAGTTGCAAGAGCACGGATGCTTTTTGAGATTTTTTCTAGAACTGTTGGTTTGAGTTTTAGCTCACTAACCATGGCAGCATAACGATCAATAATCCAGTTTTGACGTTTACTGATATCGTTACCAGCTACATAGTCGCGGTAGTATTTAATTAAGGCATCTGTCACCTTAGTATCCTCGGCGTCACGTTTGCCTGGAGCAGATACAACTACGAAACGACGTTCAGGGTCACTTTTTACAATGTTTAGAACTTTTTCTAACTGACTAGCAGAGGCAAGCGAGCTTCCACCAAATTTAACAACCTTCATAAGAACTCCTAAAGTAAGTATTTTATACGATTATAGCAGAAAGAGGGGCTTTTTTCAATCTGGAAAATGTCCTATATAATTGTTTGAATGTCTCATCAGGAAAGCTTATAATAAAGGTATAGGGGGAAAAACTCTTCTGATGAAAGGAGTTGGGAAAGATGATTAAAAGAGTGTTTTGTTTAATACTATTTCTTACCTTCGTGATGATTCCTACAAGTATCGGAGCAACTTCTCATCCTCTTTCCAGTGGTCGTTTGACTGGAGAAGAATTAGCGATTGAGTATGCTAAGGAAGGTCAGATATCAGTTGAGAGGGCTAAAATTATCTTATCTATCGGCTTGTCAGATAGTAAGTCAAGGACTTATCGAATTCTCTCTGAAAAGCTTATCGTCAATCCTAACTATGGAGCTAGAGTCAAGTTTTATTGTCGAACAGATGAAAGTGGACAATTTAGAGGAATCACGAAACTCTTAGCTGCAAGTCTGGTCAACAAGGACGGGGATAAGGAAGCTCCTTTTACAGGGAATCTTTTTGCCTACCTAGAAGATCCCAATCGTATTTTTTACATGGTTTCAGGAGAATTCTACCATAAAGGATTCAACAAAGAACAGCTCTATCAGAGAGAAGGAGGGCGGATGCTTGAAGTCATTTATGATTTCATGGATGATAGAAGTACTGGTTTTCCTTTATTTTTAGAGACCAAACTAAGTTTTTAAAATCGGCCGAGACATTTTCGGTCGATTTTTCTCTTGTTTAATAAATCAAAAAAAGATATAATTTGAAAATAAAATAATTTAATCTTCGTTGTAAATTTAAAGGAGTGGTTATGGATCATATTCTCTACCAAGTTCAAGACGATTTAGCGATGATAACTCTGAATCATCCCGAGGTGGCAAATGGTTTTCATATTCCTATGTGTCAAGAAATTCTAGAAGCATTGGAATTGGCTGAAAAAGATGCTTCGGTTTCGTTTGTTCTCATTAATGCTGCCGGCAAAGTCTTCTCTATTGGGGGCGATCTAGTAGAAATGAAACGTGCTGTTGAAGAGGATGATATTGCCTCCTTGGCTCAGATTGCAGAATTAGTCAATGCCATTTCTTATAAAATTAAGCAAATTCCTAAGCCTGTCATCATGGAAGTGGATGGAGCAGTTGCTGGGGCGGCGGCTAATATGGCCTTGGCAGTTGATTTCTGTATTGCTTCTGACAGAGCTAAATTCATCCAGGCCTTTGTAGGTGTGGGCTTAGCTCCAGACGCGGGAGGTTTATTCTTGCTGACACGATCACTTGGTGCAACGCGGGCTACGCAATTAGCTATGACGGGTGAAGCTTTCACAGCAGAAAAAGCACTTGAAGCTGGAGCAGTCTATCGTCTTTGTGCTAGTGATCAACTGGAAAAGACAAGAGAACAATTGTTGAAGAAGTTGAGAAGAGGCTCCTCTAACTCCTATGATGCTATTAAGAAGTTAGTCTGGGAGAGCGAGTTTAAGCAGTGGCACGAGTACGCACAGCTAGAATTGGAATTGCAAAAATCTCTATCTTATACGGAGGATTTCAAAGAAGGTGTTCGTGCACATTCTGAAAGAAGACGTCCAAAATTTTTGGGGAAATAATAAAATACTTGCGCAATTCTTTGAAGTTTGATATACTTTTTTTGTCAAATGTTTTGATAGTTAAACTTTTTTGATGAGGGAGGGAAGAAAATTGGACTACCAACGGATCAATGACTATTTAACATCTATTTTTAATAACGTCCTTGTGATTGAGGAAATGAGTTTGAGAGGTAGTCGTTTCAAGGATATCTCCATCAAGGAAATGCACACGATCGATGTGATTGGCAAGTTTCCAGATGTGACTCCAAGTCAAGTGTCCAAAGAGTTGATGGTAACTCTAGGAACCGTGACAACTAGCTTAAACAACTTGGAACGAAAAGGTTATATCGAGCGCTTGCGATCAGATCAGGATCGTCGTGTAGTACATCTGCATTTGACAAAGAAAGGTCGACTTGTACATCGTCTCCATAAACGTTTCCACAAGGCCATGGTCGAAAGAATTATCGAAGGCATGAGCCCAGAGGAAATGGATGTCATGAGTAAAGGTTTGACCAATCTTTATCAATTTTTGGAGGATTTGAAATAATGGCTTTTGCGAAAATAAGCCAGGTTGCTCATTATGTTCCAGAGCAGATTGTCACAAATGAAGATTTGGCTCAGGTTATGGATACGAGTGATGAATGGATTTCAAGTCGAACTGGAATTAAGGAACGTCGCATTTCTAAGACAGAATCAACAGGAGATTTGGCAACGGCAGTTGCAAAACAACTCCTAGAGAAGTCAGGGATTTCTGCTGAAGAGTTGGATTTTATCATCCTAGCTACGATGACACCTGACTCAATGATGCCTTCTACTGCAGCACGTGTACAGGCTCGTATTGGTGCTCGTAAGGCCTTTGCATTTGATCTAACTGCTGCTTGTAGTGGTTTCACCTTTGCCCTTTCAACTGCTGAGAAATTCATATCATCTGGACGATTTGGCAAGGGCTTGGTCATCGGTAGTGAAACTATGTCCAAAACCTTGGACTGGACAGATCGTTCAACAGCTGTCCTATTTGGAGATGGAGCTGGTGGCGTCTTGTTAGAAGCAAGCGATAATCAACATTTCCTAGCGGAGAGTCTCAATAGCGATGGTTCACGTAGTGAGTGCTTGACCTATGGGCAGACAGGCTTGACTTCCCCATTTTCAGTTCAAGAAAAGCCAGATGCTTTCTTGAAAATGGATGGACGAGCAGTTTTTGACTTTGCAATTCGAGATGTTGCTAAGTCTATCAAAGAGACCATAGAGATGAGTCCTGTATCTGCAGAAGAACTAGACTATCTCCTGCTTCATCAGGCCAATAACCGTATCTTGGATAAGATGGCTAGAAAAATCGGTGTAGATCGTGATAAGCTTCCCGCAAATATGACCAAGTATGGAAATACTAGTGCGGCAAGTATTCCGATTTTGCTTTCAGAGTGTGTAGAAGAAGGGCTAATCCATTTGGATGGTAGCCAAAAAATACTCTTATCAGGCTTCGGTGGAGGTTTGACATGGGGCACACTTGTTGTTACAATTTAGGTAATTATGTGGTGAACACATTGTTATAAAAACTATTTATTTTAAAGGAGTCTATCATGGCAGTATTTGAAAAAGTACAAGAAATTATCGTTGAAGAACTTGGAAAAGACGCATCAGAAGTAACGCTTGAATCTACTTTTGATGATTTGGATGCAGATTCATTGGACTTGTTCCAAGTAATCTCTGAAATCGAAGATGCTTTTGATATCCAAATCGAAGCAGAAGATGACTTGAAAACAGTTGGCGACTTGGTTGCTTATGTTGAAGAGCAAACAAAATAATTTATACTCTTCAAAAATCAAATTCAAACCACGTCAGCTTCGCCTTGCCGTACTCGAGTACAGCCTTCGGCTAGCTTCCTAGTTTGCTCTTTGATTTTCATTGAGTATTAAATAAACGGAGAAGGAGTAGGGAAACCCGCTCCCTCTTGTTCAGGTAATAGTTTGACAGTCAAAGTATAATGCGGTCGAACTATTACCTAAGCAAGACTCATGGAGGCACTATGAAAACACGTATTACAGAATTATTGAATATTAAATATCCTATCCTTCAGGGAGGAATGGCCTGGGTTGCTGATGGTGACCTAGCGGGTGCTGTTTCAAAGGCAGGTGGTTTGGGTATCATCGGTGGAGGAAATGCTCCCAAGGAAGTGGTTAAGGCCAATATCGATAAGATTAGATCTTTAACAGACAAGCCTTTTGGTGTCAACATTATGCTTCTGTCTCCATTTGTTGATGATATTGTTGACCTCGTTATTGAAGAAGGGGTTAAAGTAGTCACAACTGGCGCAGGAAACCCAAGTAAATACATGGAGCGATTCCATGAAGCGGGAATCACCGTTATTCCAGTAGTTCCTAGTGTTGCATTGGCGAAACGCATGGAAAAAATCGGTGCGGATGCCGTCATTGCAGAAGGTATGGAAGCAGGTGGACACATTGGTAAACTAACAACTATGACCTTGGTTCGTCAAGTTGCAGCTGCTGTTTCTATTCCTGTTATCGCTGCTGGCGGTATTGCAGACGGTGAGGGAGCTGCTGCTGGCTTTATGCTTGGTGCAGAGGCTGTGCAAGTAGGAACTCGTTTTGTAGTTGCTAAAGAATCAAATGCCCATCCAAACTATAAAGCTAAAATTTTAAAAGCACGTGATATTGATACAACGATTTCGGCACAACATTTTGGACACGCAGTTCGTGCCATTAAAAACAAATTGACTCGTGATTTCGAGCAAGCTGAAAAAGATGCCTTTAAACAAGAAAATCCAGATTTAGAAATTTTTGAGCAGATGGGCGCAGGAGCCTTAGCTAAAGCAGTTGTCCATGGGGATGTGGATGGCGGTTCAGTGATGGCCGGCCAGATTGCAGGTTTGGTATCTAAAGAAGAAACTGTTGAAGAAATCTTAAAAGATATTTACTACGGTGCAGCTGAAAAGATTCAAGCAGAAGCTGCTCGTTGGGCAGGAGTTACAAGAAATGACTAAAACAGCCTTTTTATTTGCAGGTCAGGGAGCCCAGTACCTAGGAATGGGTCGCGAGCTATACGACCAATATGCTATCGTCAAGGAAACAATCGACCAAGCTAGCCAAGTATTAGGCTATGACCTCCGTGACTTGATTGATAATGATGAAATGAACCTAAATCAGACTCGTTACACGCAACCAGCTATTTTGGCTACATCAGTTGCTATTTACCGACTACTAAAGGAGAAAGGTTACCAGCCTGATATGGTGGCAGGTTTGTCTCTTGGAGAATATTCTGCCCTTGTAGCTAGTGGTGCCTTGGATTTTGAAGATGCAGTAGCTCTAGTTGCTAAGCGTGGAGCTTTTATGGAAGAAGCGGCACCTGCGGGATCAGGAAAAATGGTGGCTGTCCTCAATACACCGGTTGAAGTGATCGAAAAAGCTTGTCAAGAAGCTTCTCAACTTGGTGTTGTAACTCCAGCCAACTACAATACGCCGAGTCAAATTGTTATTGGTGGGGAGGTAGCTGTAGTAGATCGTGCAGTTGAACTTTTGCAAGAAGCAGGAGCAAAACGCTTGATTCCGCTCAATGTTTCTGGACCTTTCCATACAGCTTTATTGGAACCCGCTAGTCAAAAATTAGCTCAAGTCCTTACAGAAGTTGAATTTTCTGACTTTGCTTGTCCACTTGTTGGTAATACAGAAGCAAAGGTTATGGAAAAAGAACGAATTGCAGAACTCTTGACTCGTCAAGTTAAGGAGCCTGTCCGTTTTTATGAAAGTATTGCAGTCATGCAAGAAGCTGGTGTGAATCGTTTTATCGAGATTGGTCCTGGGAAGATCTTGTCAGGATTTGTCAAAAAGATTGATAAAACTGCTCAACTGGCTAATGTGGAAGATCAAGCAAGTTTACAAGCACTCTTAGAAAATTAGACCAAAATGGTAGAAGTTTTGAAAGGAGAAACATGAAACTAGAACAGAAAAATGTCTTTATTACAGGCTCAAGTCGAGGAATTGGTCTTGCCATTGCCCATAAATTTGCCAGCTTGGGAGCCAATGTTGTTTTGAATAGTCGTGGTGAAATCTCCGAGGAACTTCTTGCCGAATTTAAACCATACGGGGTGAAGGTCCTTGCTATTTCTGGTGACGTTTCTGATTTTGCAGACGCTAAACGTATGGTTGATCAAGCTATTGCAGAGCTGGGTTCAGTAGATGTGTTGGTTAACAATGCAGGAATTACCCAAGATACCCTTATGCTCAAGATGACAGAAGCGGATTTTGAAAAAGTGCTTAAAGTGAATCTGACTGGTGCCTTTAACATGACACAATCAGTCTTGAAACCGATGATGAAAGCCAGAGAAGGTGCTATCATTAATATGTCTAGTGTTGTTGGTTTGATGGGAAATATTGGTCAAGCTAACTATGCAGCTTCTAAGGCTGGTTTAATTGGTTTTACAAAGTCTGTGGCGCGTGAAGTAGCCAATCGCAATATCAGGGTTAATGCTATTGCACCTGGAATGATTGAGTCCGATATGACAGCTGTTCTATCAGAAAAGGTAAAAGATGCCATGCTGGCGCAAATTCCTATGAGACAGTTTGGACAAGCAGAGCAGGTTGCTGATGTGACAGCTTTTCTCGCTAGCCAAGATTATCTAACAGGACAAGTCATTGCAATTGATGGTGGACTAACCATGCAATAAGAGTTAAAATAGAGGTAGAAGAATGAAACTGAATCGAGTAGTAGTGACAGGTTATGGAGTGACATCTCCAATCGGCAACACACCAGAAGAATTTTGGAACAGCTTAAAAACTGGTAAGATTGGAATTGGTGAAATCACCAAGTTTGATCATAGTGAATTTGCGGTGCATAATGCGGCAGAAATCCAGGATTTTCCTTTTGACAAATATTTTGTAAAAAAAGATACCAACCGTTTTGATGCTTATTCTTTATATGCACTATATGCAGCACAAGAAGCAGTGAACAATGCTAATCTTGATGTAGAGACTCTTGATAGAGACCGCTTTGGTGTCATCGTTGCTTCAGGTATCGGTGGAATCAAGGAAATCGAAGATCAAGTGCTTCGACTTCATGATAAGGGACCAAAACGTGTAAAACCATTGACACTTCCAAAAGCCTTGCCAAACATGGCATCAGGAAATGTTGCTATGCGTTTTGGAGCAAACGGTGTTTGTAAATCTATCAATACTGCTTGTGCTTCTTCAAATGATGCAATTGGGGATGCCTTTCGTTCCATCAAGTTTGGTTACCAAGATGTTATGCTAGTTGGTGGTTCTGAGGCTTCTATCACTCCATTTGCCATTGCAGGTTTCCAAGCCTTGACAGCTCTTTCAACAACAGAGGATCCAAGTCGTGCCTCTATTCCATTTGACAAAGACCGTAATGGATTTGTCATGGGTGAAGGATCAGGTATGTTGGTTCTTGAAAGTTTAGAGCATGCTGAAAAACGCGGTGCAACTATCCTAGCTGAAGTTGTTGGTTACGGAAATACTTGTGACGCCTACCATATGACTTCACCACATCCAGAAGGTCAAGGAGCTATTAAGGCCATCAAATTAGCCTTGGAAGAAGCTGAGATTTCTCCAGACCAAGTAGCCTATGTCAATGCTCATGGAACCTCGACTCCTGCCAATGAAAAAGGAGAAAGTGGTGCCATTGTATCTGTTCTAGGTAAGGATGTTCCAGTTTCTTCAACCAAATCCTTCACAGGTCATTTGCTGGGAGCAGCAGGGGCTGTTGAAGCCATTGCTACTATTGAAGCTATTCGTCATAGCTATGTTCCAATGACAGCCGGAACGAAAGAATTATCAGACTATATCGAAGCGAACGTTATCTATGGACAGGGATTGGAGTGTGGAATTCCATATGCTATCTCAAATACCTTTGGATTTGGTGGGCATAATGCAGTCCTTGTTTTCAAACGTTGGGAGAATAAGTAAAGATGAATTTAAATGAAATCAAAGACTTGATGGCGCAATTTGACCAGTCAAGCTTGAAAGAATTTTCTTATAAAAATGGAACGGACGAGTTGGTCTTCAGTAAGAATGAAGCGAAACTTGTTGCAGAAGCAAGTCCAGCACCTCAAGCTCAAACTACACCAGCTGTAGAAGTAGTTTCAGAATCAAGTGCTAGTGAATCTGTAGCTGAGGGGGACCTTGTAGAAAGTCCACTTGTCGGAGTTGCTTACTTGGCTGCCGGACCAGACAAACCTAATTTTGTTTCAGTCGGTGATACTGTTAAAAAAGGCCAAACCTTGGTCATCATCGAAGCCATGAAGATCATGAATGAAATTCCAGCACCTAAAGATGGTGTTGTAACAGAAATTTTAGTTGAAAATGAAGAAATGGTTGAGTTTGGGAAAGGCTTGGTACGTATCAAATGATTGATATTCAAGGAATTAAAGAAGCTTTGCCACACCGTTATCCCATGCTCTTAGTGGATCGTGTCTTAGAAGTTAGCGAAGATACCATTGTTGCTATTAAAAATGTGACGATTAACGAACCTTTCTTCAATGGACACTTTCCAGCTTACCCTGTGATGCCAGGTGTCTTGATCATGGAAGCTTTGGCACAAACAGCAGGTGTTTTGGAATTATCAAAACCTGAAAACAAAGGGAAGCTTGTCTTATATGCTGGTATGGACAAAGTTAAATTTAAGAAACAAGTTGTTCCTGGTGATCAGCTTGTCATGACAGCAACTTTTGTCAAACGTCGTGGCACAATCGCCGTAGTAGAAGCGAAGGCAGAAGTAGATGGAAAGCTTGCAGCAAGCGGTACTCTGACCTTTGCTATTGGAAACTAGGGAGGTTTTCCATGTTTCGTAAGATTTTAATTGCCAATCGTGGTGAAATCGCTGTTCGTATTATTCGTGCGGCACGAGAATTAGGAATTGCAACAGTCGCTGTCTATTCGACTGCTGACAAGGAAGCTCTCCACACGCTTTTGGCTGATGAGGCTATCTGTATCGGCCCTGGGAAGGCTACAGAATCTTATCTGAACATCAATGCCATCCTATCAGCTGCGGTCTTGACTGAAGCTGAGGCTATTCACCCTGGATTTGGATTTTTAAGTGAAAATTCTAAATTTGCAACCATGTGTGAAGAAGTCGGTATTAAATTTATCGGCCCGTCAGCTCGTGTCATGGATGTCATGGGTGATAAAATTAACGCCCGTGCTCAAATGATTAAGGCCAATGTGCCCGTCATTCCAGGGTCAGATGGAGAAGTCTATAATGCTGAAGAGGCTCTTGCTATTGCTGAAAAGATTGGTTATCCAGTCATGCTTAAGGCATCAGCTGGAGGTGGTGGTAAAGGGATTCGTAAGGTTGAAAAGGCAGAAGATCTTGTATCAGCCTTTGAAACAGCCTCTAGTGAAGCTAAGGCTAACTTTGGCAATGGGGCCATGTATCTTGAACGTGTCATTTATCCTGCCCGCCACATTGAAGTACAGATTCTTGCTGATCAAATGGGACATGTTATTCACCTAGGTGAACGTGACTGTTCGCTGCAGCGAAATAACCAAAAGGTTTTGGAAGAAAGTCCTTCTATTGCTATCGGGAAAACACTTCGGAATGAAATTGGTGCAGCGGCAGTTCGTGCAGCGGAATCTGTTGGTTACGAGAATGCTGGTACCATTGAATTCCTACTAGATGAAGCAAGTGGTAAATTCTACTTTATGGAGATGAATACGCGTGTCCAAGTAGAACATCCAGTCACAGAATTTGTTTCTGGTGTGGATATTGTCAAGGAACAAATCCGTATCGCAGCGGGTCAACCTTTGACCTTGAAACAAGAAGACATTGTTCTAAAAGGGCATGCTATTGAGTGTCGTATCAACGCAGAAAACCCAGCCTTTAATTTTGCACCAAGTCCAGGTAAGATTACCAATCTTTATCTACCAAGTGGTGGTGTGGGCTTGCGTGTGGATTCAGCAGTCTATCCAGGTTATACCATTCCGCCATACTATGATAGTATGATTGCTAAAATTATTGTTCATGGCGAAAATCGTTTTGATGCTCTCATGAAAATGCAACGAGCTCTTTATGAACTCGAAATTGAAGGGGTTGTCACCAATGCTGATTTTCAACTTGATCTAATTTCAGATCGTCGCGTGATAGCAGGGGACTACGATACTTCATTCTTGATGGAAACTTTCTTACCACACTATCAAGAAAAAGAATAATGTAAAAAGACTATGAGACCGAAAAGGGGGATATATGGCTCTATTTAGTAAAAAAGATAAATATATTCGAATCAATCCCAATCGTTCGACTGTAAATCAACCTCAGATCAAGCCAGAGGTTCCAGATGAGCTCTTCTCCCAATGTCCAGGTTGCAAATATACAATTTACCAAAAGGACTTGGGGAGTGAGCGGATATGCCCTCACTGTGGCTATACCTTCCGTATTTCAGCTCAAGAGCGTTTAGCTTTAACCATTGATATGGGGACGTTTTTGGAAATGTTTAAAGGGATTGAGACTCAGGATCCTTTGAATTTTCCAGGCTATCGTAAAAAGTTGACCTTGATGCGTGAAAAGACAGGTCTTGATGAGGCTGTTGTGACAGGAACAGCTTTGATTAAGGGAGAGAAGGTTGCCCTTGGCATCATGGATTCTAACTTTATCATGGCATCCATGGGGACAGTTGTTGGTGAAAAAATTACTCGCTTATTCGAATTTGCCACAGATGAGAAATTGCCAGTCGTCTTGTTTACGGCTTCTGGTGGTGCCCGTATGCAAGAAGGAATCATGAGTTTGATGCAGATGGCTAAAATCTCTGCAGCTGTTAAACGCCATTCCAATGCAGGTCTCTTTTATCTGACAATCCTTACGGATCCAACAACTGGAGGTGTTACAGCTTCCTTTGCTATGGAAGGGGATATCATCTTAGCGGAACCTCAAAGTCTTGTTGGTTTTGCTGGACGCCGTGTGATTGAAAATACGGTAAGGGAAGACTTACCAGAGGATTTCCAGAAGGCAGAGTTTCTTCTAGAGCATGGCTTTGTAGATGCAATTGTAAAACGGCGAGAATTGCCAGATATGATTGCTCGATTAGTAAGGTTGCATAAGGGGAATTGTTGATGAATATAGCGAAAATCGTTAGAGAAGCACGTGAACAAACTCGACTAACAGCCTTAGATTTTGCGACAGGAATATTTGATGACTTTATAGAGCTACATGGTGATCGCTCTTTCAGAGATGATGGTGCTGTGGTTGGTGGTATCGGATGGTTGGGAGACCAAGCAGTAACTGTAGTTGGAATCCAAAAAGGTAAAAGTTTACAAGATAATCTTAACCGCAACTTTGGTCAACCCCATCCAGAAGGTTATCGCAAAGCCCTTCGTTTGATGAAGCAAGCTGAAAAATTTGGCCGGCCAGTTGTAACTTTTATCAACACTGCGGGAGCCTATCCTGGTGTAGGAGCAGAAGAACGGGGTCAAGGTGAAGCTATTGCCCGTAACCTCTTTGAAATGAGTGATTTAAAAGTTCCCATCATTGCGATTATTATCGGTGAAGGTGGATCTGGTGGTGCCCTTGCCCTTGCTGTAGCAGACCGTGTTTGGATGCTTGAAAATTCCATCTATGCCGTACTGAGTCCTGAAGGATTTGCTTCTATCTTATGGAAAGATGGAACTCGTGCCATGGAAGCAGCTGAGTTGATGAAAATCACCTCGTATGAGTTGTTGGATATGCAAGTTGTAGATAAGGTCATTTCTGAAGTTGGTCTTTCAAGCAAAGATTTAATCAAGCAAGTGAAGGAACAACTCCAAGCAGAACTTGATGAACTTGGTAAACTTCCGCTAGATCAACTCATTGAAGAACGTTATCAACGCTTTAGAAAGTATTAAAAAGAAAGCTAGAACTAAAAACGGTTCTAGCTTTTTGGTTTCTCTCAAAAATTCATTTCAGGATTAATAATTGATAGTTGAGGAAATGGAACTGAGGGGCGTTTAAAAAAGATGTATATTTTATAATAAGGAATGATAATCTATAAGTGCTACAGAGAATAGATTAATACTCAATGAAAATCAAAGAGCAAACTAGGAAGCTAGCCGAAGGCTGTACTTGAGTACGGCAAGGTGAAGCTGACGTGGTTTGAATTTGATTTTCGAAGAGTATAAGTTTTTATAGATTTTATGCTGTGCTAGGTCAGTATATAACTGATAAACTGAATAGGGAGTTGTTAATTTTTCCCTCCATCAAGGTAATTTTAATTTTTTTAAGGAATGAGTATGAAAAAACTTTGGCATTTGGGAGTCTATATCTTACTGGTATTTCTATCGGTTTATCTACCAGAGTTAGGGATTATGCATCTAACTAAGTTTTTAGAATGGGGGATAGATGGCTATTATAGCATTTCAGCAGTTGGGGAAGTAACTCTTTTAGTTATGTTTGTTTGCTGGTTGAAAAAGAAAAAGATGCTCTATATTTTCGAAAAAAAGGGTTCAAAGAAGTCAAGATTCTTTTTCCTTGTAGCTGGTCTAGTGGCTACTTATTTTTATCGTCAATTAGTGGATGCTTTTCAATTACAGTTTCATCACTTAATTGATAACAAGTATATCTTTCAAGACCTTCTTTCGACTTTATACTCCAATGGGCAACCAACTTTTCTATCAACTGTTCTCAGTTTTAGTTTAATAGTAGTCGTCGCACCTATATTGGAGGAGATAGTTCTGAGAGGAATACCTTCTTTTCAAATTCCAAGTATTATCTGGATGTTATCTTATCAGCTCTTATCTTTGGGCTCAGTCACTTGGTATTATCGCATCGTGATCCTATCAGTTTGATGTTTTATAGTTTAGGCGGTCTCTTCTATGCCCTGATCTACCGTTGGACAAAGAATCTAAAGCTCACAATCCTTTGCCATAGTTTTTTCAACTTTCTCATTTATGCCAAGCCCATCTGGATATTTGTTTATAATTATGTCTATTACCACTTTTTTAGATAGTGGAAGGCAAAGAAAAAAGTGTTTGATCGGAGTCAAACACTTTTTCTATATTATTTAATCTTCTTCTGTCACAAATTGACTGAGGAGTCCATTGATGAAACGGGCTGACTTTTGATCTGAAAAGCTCTTAGCAAGTTCAATAGCTTCGTTAACAGCCACGAGCTGAGGAGTATCAAATGAAGTGATTTCAAAAACTCCTAGGCGTAGTAAATTCTTTTCTACCAAAGTCAGACGATCGATGGTCCAACCAGTTTTCAAATGTTGAGTGATTTGTTTGTCCAGATCATCCTTCTTAGCTTGGACACCAGAAACGAGCTCTACAAGGAAGTTAGGAAGTTGTACGTCTGTATCTTCGCGATCATGTGTGTAGGCAAAGCGACAAGCAGTTTCTAGATCTGAACCATATTCAAGACTCATCAAGGCTTGGAAAGCACACTTACGTAGTTCACGTCTAGATTCTAATAATGGACTAGTCATTGAGGAAGTCCTCGTCGAATAAGTCTTTCAATTCTGGTTTTGGTGTTTTATCTGGAACGATACCTGAAACGTGAATGTTGACAGCAGAGATTTCAACATCAGCCATGTTACGGACAGCATCCTTAACAGCTTTCTGGATAGCCATAGCAACCTTAGGAACTTTGACACCGTACTCTAGGTAGAGGTAGATATCAGCTGTGAGCTCATCGTTTGCTTCTTTTAGATATACGCCACGACCAAGAGAAAGTTTTGAAAGGGTGTCAGATACTGATTTGTTTGAAAAAGAGTGTACGCCTTCAACTTTCGCAGTTGCAATAGCAATGATTTTTTCTAGTACACGTGGGGCGATGACGATTTCGCCAAGTTGTTCTTCAATTCCCATAGAATGACCTCTTTCTAGTTTCTAGAGATTAGGCGCGAGAAACGTAAGTTCCTTCTGCAGTGTTGATAATCAATTTTTGACCTGCTTCGATGAAATCTGGAACGTTCACGACAAGACCAGTTTCCATTGTTGCTGGTTTACCAGAACCTGTAACAGTAGCACCTTTGATAGATGGTTGTGTTTCAGCAACTGTCAATTCAACAGTAGTTGGTACAGTTACACCGATTACTTCAGTTCCGTAGAATTGGATTTTTACATCTGAGTTTTCAAGGATGTAAAGCAATTCGTTTTCAACATTCACAACAGGAATTTCGTATTGGTCATAAGTTTCTGTGTTCATGAAGTAAGCTGTGTCGTCCATTTTATACAAGTATTGAGCTGGAACTGTTTCGATGATTGCTTGCTCAAATTTTTCTTCTGGGCGGTAGCTTGTTTCAAAAGTTGAACCAGTGCGGACATCACGCAATTTCATACGCATGATAGTGTTTCCTTTACCTGGTTTGTGGTGACTAGCTTCCAAAACGCGGATCAATTTTCCTTCAGCTGTTTCAAAAGTCATACCAGCCTTTAGTTTACTTGCTTCAATCATATTTTTACCTCTTTAATAAATATTATTACTCTTCATTCTACCATAAAATGGTCTGAAAATAAAGTCAAAATGGTTTTGAAAGATACCAGAAGGGTAACATTAACCTTCTGGCTGCTTTCCTTCCGCTTAATCTTCTTTTAACTTAGCCAATTCTTGGGCAAGTAGCTTGAGGGCGACTTGTGGGTTGGCTTGGCCTTTGGTCGCTTTCATGAGGAATCCTGTGAAGGCCTTGTCAGCGTTACGTTTTCCTGACTTGAAGTCGGCAACAGCGGCTTCGTTATCCGCAAAGACTTGATGAATAATTGGAATCAAAACATCAGGATCTGAGATTTGAACTAAACCAGCTTTTTCCACGTATTCACGCGCTCCACCACCATTTTTAGCTAGGTGAACAAAGACTTTCTTGGCAATCTTAGATGAAATCGTACCATCTTCGATGATAGCAATCATTTCAACCAAGTTTTCAGGTGTCAATTCGATTTGTTCCAGTGTCTTACCTTCGGCGTTCAAGAATTGAGCGACTTCACCTTGGAGCCAGTTAGAAACTTGTTTGGCATCACCACCGAGGGCGACAGCTTTTTCAAAGAAATCAGAAGTGACTTTATTTGCAGTTAACTGGCTAGCGTCATAGTCTGACAAGCTGAGGTCAGAGACGTAGCGCGCACGGCGTTCTTTTGGAAACTCTGGTAACTCCGTACGCATTTCTTCAATCCACTCGTCAGAAATTTCAAAGAGAGGTAGGTCTGGTTCTGGGAAGTAACGGTAGTCAGCAGCACCTTCTTTGACACGCATGAGGATGGTTGCCTTGTTAGCTTCATCGTAACGGCGTGTTTCTTGGCGAATTTGACCACCAGAGCGAAGGATTTCAGCTTGACGTTGAACTTCGTATTCGAGACCCTTGCGAACATTTGAGAAGGAGTTGAGGTTCTTCAATTCAGTCTTGGTACCGAATTTTTCTTGACCATAAGGACGAAGGGAGATGTTAGCATCTACACGCATTGAACCTTCTTCCATCTTGACGTCAGAAATACCAGCGTACTGGATGACTTCCTTGAGGGCAGTTAGGTAAGCATAGGCTTCCTCTGGTGAACGCATGTCTGCTTCAGATACGATTTCAATCAAAGGCACCCCTTGGCGGTTGAGGTCAACATAAGAGTAACCATCTGTACCATGGGTGTTTTTACCAGCGTCTTCTTCCAAGTGAGCACGTTCAATACCGATTTTCTTAGTCGTACCATCTTCTAGTTCCACTTCAATCCAACCGTTGTAACCGATTGGTTCATCAAACTGAGAAATTTGGTAGGCTTTAGGATTATCAGGGTAGAAGTAGTTCTTGCGGTCAAAGTGCATCTTCTTATGGATGTCCATGTTAAGAGCGAGTGCAGCCTTGATACCAGCATCGACAACACCCTTATTGAGAACTGGCAGAACTCCTGGGAAGGACCAGTCAATCACGTTAGTGTTGGCATTTTGGTCATTTCCAAAGTGGGCAGAAGTAGGTGAGAAGATTTTTGAATTGGTGTTGAGCTCTACGTGGACTTCAAGTCCAATGACTGTTTCAAAGTTCATTAGTTATCACCTCCAAAAATCACAGGTTGTTGTTTGTGGTAGTCTGTTGTTGCCTCAAAAGCAGCAGCAGCTTGGTAGATAGTTTCTTCAGAGTATTTAGGACCGATCAATTGGAGTCCTACTGGTAGACCTTGAACAAATCCAGCAGGAATAGAAATCCCTGGTAGACCAGCTAAGTTGACAGGAATTGTCAAGAGGTCAGCCAAGTACATAGCAACTGGATCATGGTTGAGCGAATCCAAGTCGTAGGCAACGCTAGGAGCAGTTGGTCCCAAAATCAAGTCATAATCCGCAAAGACTTTTTCGAAATCTTGAATGATAAGGGTACGAACCTGACCAGCCTTCTTGTAGTAAGCATCATAGTAACCTGATGAAAGGCTGAAAGTCCCTAGCATGATACGGCGTTTCACCTCTTCACCGAAACCTTGGCTACGGCTGTTTACATAGATTTCATCAAGATTAGTCGCATCCTCTGCACGATAGCCGTAACGGATACCGTCAAAGCGTTGCAAGTTTGATGAAGCTTCAGATGAAGCGATAATGTAGTAAACGGCAACACCGTATTTAGAGTGAGGAAGGCTGACTTCTTCAACGATGGCACCAAGTTTTTCAAAGTGTTTAGCGGCGTTCAGGATAGTTTCCTTAACTTCTGGGTCAATCCCTTCACCAAGGTATTCCTTAGGCAAAGCAATTTTCATGCCCTTGATGTCTTGACCGATTTTTGAAGTAAAGTCAGCGATGCGGACAGGAGCAGAAGTAGAGTCTTTGGCGTCTTCGCTGGCAATAGCGTTGAGCAAGAGAGCATTTTCCTTAACAGTTGGTGCGAAAGGTCCAATCTGGTCTAATGAGCTACCGAAGGCAATGAGACCGAAACGAGAAACCGTTCCGTAGGTCGGTTTGAGACCAACAATCCCGTTGAAGGCAGCAGGTTGGCGGATAGAACCACCAGTATCAGAACCAAGTGACAAGCGGACTTGTCCTGAAGCTACGGCTGCGGCAGAACCACTGGATGAACCACCAGGAACCTTTGTCTGGTCCCAAGCATTTTTAGTGGCACCATAGTGAGAAGTTTCACCTGATCCACCCATGGCAAATTCGTCCATGTTGGTTTTTCCAACGACAATCATGCCTTTCGCTTTTGCATTAGCAACAGCTGTTGCATCAAAGATAGGCTCATAGTTATAGAGCATTTTTGAGGCAGCAGTTGTCAGGATACCGTCTGTAGAGATATTATCCTTAACAGCAAGCGGAATTCCTGAAAGGACATTGTCAGCGTCAATTCCAGCTTCATCAATAGCTTTGGCTTGAGCAAGAGCTTGCTCTTCAGCGATGGTAACAAAAGCGTTGATAGCCTCTTCGCGCGCCTTGATATCTTCAAGCGTTGCTTGCGTTAGTTCGGTTGCAGAAATTTCCTTAGATACAAGGAGGTTGTGCAACTCTTCAATCGTTTTATTGTTAAAAGTCATTAGGCATCTCCTCCATCATCCAGAATAGCTGGTACCTTGATATAGTAGTTATCTTTTTCAGGTACATTTTTAAATAAGCGATCACGGTCAGTTCCTTCTTCGGCTACGTCTGGGCGAAGAACGGTCTTGCGATCTGCCATGGTAGTCGTTGCTTCAACACCAGTAGTGTCGACTTCGCCCAGCAATTCGACCATATCAACAATTTTTGAGAGTGTTGTCGCAAACTCAGCAGTTTCTTCTTCTGAGAATTTTAATTTTGAAAGATTGGCAACGTGAGTTACCTCTTCTTGCGTAATTTTCATCTGGTATCCTTTCGTGAAATGATGATTATTTATCTGTTCTATTTTACCATATTTTCCTATAAATAAGGGAGGCGGAACTGAAAAGAAATAGAAATTGAAAAAAATGCTAAAATCCGATATAATGGAGTGTTGAAAGGAATGGTAAAATCCAATGTAGAAATCATTCTTAGCCATTGAAACAAGAAAAATAGAGAATCAAAGAAAGAGAACTTATGAATATTCAAGAAGAAATTAAGAAACGTCGTACCTTTGCCATTATCTCTCACCCGGACGCGGGGAAAACAACCATCACTGAGCAATTGCTCTACTTTGGGGGCGAGATTCGTGAGGCTGGTACTGTAAAAGGAAAGAAAACAGGGACTTTTGCCAAGTCTGACTGGATGGATATCGAGAAACAACGTGGGATTTCGGTAACCTCATCTGTCATGCAGTTTGACTATGATGGCAAGCGTGTGAATATCCTAGACACGCCAGGGCACGAGGACTTCTCAGAAGATACCTATCGGACCTTGATGGCGGTGGATGCTGCGGTCATGGTAGTGGACTCTGCCAAGGGTATCGAGGCCCAAACCAAGAAATTATTTGAGGTTGTCAAACACCGCGGGATTCCAGTCTTTACCTTTATGAACAAGCTGGACCGTGACGGTCGTGAACCACTAGATCTCTTGCAAGAATTGGAAGAAGTCTTGGGCATAGCTAGCTACCCGATGAACTGGCCAATCGGGATGGGGAAAGCCTTTGAAGGTTTGTATGACCTTTATAACCAACGTTTAGAGCTCTATAAAGGGGATGAACGCTTTGCTAGTCTGGAAGATGGGGACAAGCTATTTGCTAGCAACCCATTCTACGAGCAAGTCAAGGATGACATCGAGCTCTTGCAAGAAGCTGGAAATGAATTCTCAGAAGAAGCCATCCTTGCGGGTGAATTAACACCAGTATTCTTTGGTTCAGCCCTCACTAACTTTGGGGTGCAGACCTTCCTTGAGACCTTCCTTAAGTTTGCTCCAGAACCACATGGACACAAGAAAACAGATGGCGAAATTGTGGATCCTTATGACAAGGATTTCTCAGGATTTGTCTTTAAAATCCAAGCCAACATGGACCCTCGTCACCGTGACCGTATTGCCTTTGTTCGAATCGTATCGGGTGAATTCGAGCGTGGTATGAGTGTTAATCTCCCTCGTACTGGTAAGGGAGCTAAGCTGTCAAATGTTACTCAGTTTATGGCGGAAAGTCGTGAAAATGTGACCAATGCCGTGGCAGGTGATATTATCGGAGTTTACGATACTGGTACTTATCAGGTGGGAGATACTTTGACAGTTGGGAAAAACAAATTTGAATTTGAACCACTGCCAACCTTTACTCCTGAGATTTTCATGAAAGTTTCTGCTAAGAACGTCATGAAACAAAAATCTTTCCACAAGGGGATTGAGCAATTGGTGCAAGAGGGAGCTATTCAGCTTTATAAGAATTACCAAACAGGCGAGTACATGCTAGGAGCTGTTGGTCAACTCCAGTTTGAAGTCTTTAAGCACCGTATGGAAGGCGAGTACAATGCTGAAGTAGTCATGAGCCCAATGGGTAAAAAGACTGTTCGTTGGATCAAGCCTGAGGACTTGGATGAACGGATGTCATCAAGCCGAAATATCTTGGCCAAAGACCGTTTTGACCAGCCAGTCTTCCTCTTTGAGAATGACTTTGCCCTCCGCTGGTTTGCGGACAAGTATCCAGATGTAGAGTTGGAGGAGAAGATGTAACTCAGTACCAACAATTGGAACTAAAGTTCCTAATTGTTGGACGCTAGTCGCTATTTGGCGAACTAGCTAACTGCCTTACTAACTGAGTTTTACAAATGGAATCGATTTGTAAAACTCAGTGTCGTAATCTAATAATCGGTAACTGCTATTGCTGTTTACCTAAACGCTTCATTAGGAAAAATCCGCGAATGGTTTTGATTCGTGGATTTTCCCGTCGTAAGGGGTAGTAAGTGGTCTAGCTACCTGCCTTACTAACTACGTTTGGCAAATAGAATCGATTTGCCAAACTCCGTGTCGTAATCTAATAAATGGTAACCGCTATGGCAGTTCACCTAAACGCTTCACTAGGCAAAGTCCACGAATGGTATCGATTCGTGGATTTTTCCGTCGTAATGGTAAGGAAGCGGTCTAGCTACCTGCCTTACTAACTGCGTTTGGCAAATGAAATTGATTTGCTAAACTCCGTGTCGTAGTTCAGTAAATTTATGTGGTTGTATAACAATCTAAGTAACTAACGCCAAGTTTCTATAGAACTTGGCTAGGCGCTCCACTAGTAAAGTTTTACGAATATTATCGATTCGTAAAACTTTACATCGTGATGGGTAGAAAGTGGCCTGATTGCCTTACTAACTCATCGACGAAAAATAATCGTTTTCTCCTCTTCGTGTCGTAATCTATCAATTGGTAACCGTTAAGGCGATTTGCCTAAACGCTTCACTAGGCAAAACCCGCGAATGGTTTTGATTCGTGGATTTTTCCGTCGTAATGGCAAGGAAGCAAAGTGTCTGCCTATCTCACTAACTTCGTTTGGCAAATATGATCGATTTGCTAAACTCCGTGTTGTAGTGTAACAATCGGTAACCGCTATGGCAGTTTGCCTAGTAACAGAAAGGAAGCGGTCTAGCTGCCTGCCTTTCTAACTGCGTTTGGCAAATAGAATTGATTTGTAAAACTGTGTGTCCTAATGAAAAAAGAGTGCCTGAGTTGGTAACTTACCTTAAAACTATTGCAAAAAGCCAAGAAAATCCCTTCCTTGGCTTTTGTTGTAGCTTGCTATTCAAAATTTTCCTAATTTTCCTAAAACTCCGTCCCGATTTGGGACGGAGTTTAGGAGGTCTTTTAGGTCGCTAATCGGTAAACAGCTTCAGCATAGATATCCATAGCATGATAGAGATCATCTAAGATAGCATATTCATTTGCTTGGTGTTCTGTTTGCTCTCTTCCTGGGAAGAGGGCACCAAAAGCGACACAGTTTGGCATGGTACGTGCAAAGGTTGCGCCGCCAGATGATAGAGCGGGACTATTGTCACCAGTTTTTTCTTCATAAACCTGCATGAGTGTAGTGACGAGCATACTATCTCTTGCCACGTAAAGTGGCGCTAGGTAGTCAAATTCTTGGTAGCTAAGTTGGTAAGCTTTTGCGCGCTCTTTCAGCTGATGAACAAGGGCATCCTTGTCTGCAAGGACTGGGATTCGGATATCAATTCGAATCTCAGAACTTTCGGGAGTAATGGTTAAGGCGGCCACATTAAAGGATAAATGTCCAGAAGGCTGGTCGCTGATATCACCAAAGATTCCTTTTCCTTGACCATCTTGACCAACTTCTTTGGCAAGAAATGTAAGTGCAGGATGGGATTGAATAGAATCAAGGATGGTGGCTAGACGAATGACTGCATTAATCCCTTGACTGGCATCCTTGGCATGCTTAGATAGTCCTAGAACAGTAAGGGACTGATCATTTTGTTGATAATCATAACAAGCAACTACTAGACCTTCTTGGAGTTGTTCCATAAGTGGTCCTTGATAAGTTGCCTTATCAGGTACGACATTAAAGGCTCCACCTATATCTAAGGAGAGTTGTTCTGACCCAGGTCCATGAAGTTTGACTTGAAGGAGCCCTTTTTCTGCATAGGTTAATGGGAATGATGAGTCAGGAGCAAATCCCATGCTGGCCTGTTCTTCAATGGCATTATATCTTGCCATACAACGCCAAAGGGTTTCTTCATCAGTACCAAATATGAAACGAACCCGTTTTTTGAATTGAATTCCTTGGTCAAGCAAGCTTTTGACTGCGTAAAGGGCTGCAAGAGAAGGTCCTTTATCATCCTGCGCACCCCGACCATAAATCCGTCCATCTCTGATACTAGCTTCAAATGGAGGAGTTTCCCAGTCTGTCAAATCGCCTGCAGGAACGACATCTAGGTGGCAGAGGATAGCAAGGAGATCCCCCTCACCAACTTCTGCATAACCATAATATCCTTGAGGATCCAGATAGGTTTTAAAACCAAGTTCTTGACACAAGTCCAGAGTTTTTTTCAGGACATCTTGAATGGCTTGACCAAAGGGAGTGCCATTTTCGCCTTCATTGAGAACAGAAGGATAAGAGATGATTGTTTTCAAACTTTGAAGAAAATCTTCTTTGATTGATTCTGTAATATAGGATTTCATCCGTATTTCCCTCTTTACTATAAGAATGGCACTAAGGTACCTAAGATGAGAAGTAGAATACTTGCAACGACAATGACGATGACGAGTTTTCCAACAAATTTCCACCAAGTTCCAAGGCTGACACGACCAAGAGCAAGAGCACCCATAACAATACCTGAAGTAGGAGTCACAAGGTTAAGGACACCAGATGCAGATTGGTAGGCAGTGACGATAAGACTTGCTTTAACATTGACGAACTCTCCAAGAGGAGCCATGATACCCATAGTTGCACTAGCAAGACCAGATGAAGAAGGAATAAGGAAGGACATAGGTAGGTAGAAGATATAGGTCAATACGATGAAGACTTGAGGAGAGAGACCTTGAAGGCCAACTTCACCCCAGTGTAGGATGGTTGCAGTAATCATACCATCGTTCATGATAACTTGGATACCACGAGCAACCGCACAAATCAAGGCAACTGAAAGTAAATCTGCAGCACCAGTTAGGAAGGTTGAGACAATCTTGCTTTCTTTGAGACCATAGACAACCCCGATCAAAATCCCCATAACGGCAAAGAGCATAGCGCCTTCTGGGAAGTACCAGCTACCAAATGGTAGAGCAGATGAACCGATAACTCCTCCAATTACAGGAAGGCCGATTAACCAATTCTTGAAGTCTTCAAATACAGTAACATGCAAATCAACCCAAGGGATGAAACTTGCAATCATAATGATAAAGGTTAATACAAATAAAGCGAGGACATGTTTTTGTTTCTTGCTCAAAGTAGATGGTGCATCATCATTTTCTGAAACATTGAAGTGTTTGATATCTTCTTCGCGTTGAGCGTAAACGAGTGATTTAGTCGGATTTTTCTGAATCTTTTCTGCATAACGATAGACAAAGTAAGTGCTGATACCTGTCATTACAAACCAGAAGATAACACGGAGAATAACCCCATCCATAGAAGAGATTCCTGCAGTATCAGAAGCGATAACAGTAGCAAATGGATTCAATGTAGATGCCAAACAACCAACTTGAGAACCTAGTAAGATGATGGCTACGGCAGTGATACTGTCAAAACCAACTGCCATCATTACAGGAATAAGAAGGGGATAGAAGGCCATGGTTTCTTCTCCCATACCATAGGTAGTTCCTCCAAGTGCGAAGAGGGGCATGAGGATGAGAATCAACATTTTTTCGCGGCCCTTGTATTTTTTAACGATGGAGGCAATCCCTACATCGAGTGTACCAGTAGCGTTTACGACACCAAGGAAACCTCCGACCATAAGGATAAAGAAGGCAACATCGATTGCTGCGCTAGTTGGTTCGTGACCGAGCATGGCACGAATTGGTGCCATAAAGACATCGTAAATCCCTTGAGGATTTGAGTCAACAGTTTGATAGGTACCTGCGATGAGGTTACCTGCTTCATTGGTATTATACTTACCTGCAGGAATGACCCAGGTCAAAAATGCCATAATGGCAATGATGATGATCAAAACAGTGTATGATGAGGGCATTTGAAACCTTTTTTTATTTTCACTCATTTGTTTTTCCTCCTAAACTATGTCACACAGTATAAAAACGAATGATGTGGCAAGAGTGCTGACTAAACTTTCTTGAAAGGTATGACTAAACTATTATTCTTTCACGATGATTGTTCCGCTATCAGATTCAATCAAGGCTCCCAAATTGCTGAGGGAAGTGATGACGGCTTTTCCTGCTGGACGATTGGTCACAAAATCAATGGCAGCTTGGATTTTTGGTAGCATACTACCAGGAGCAAATTGCCCCTCTTTGATGTATTCTTGAAGTTGGTTAACAGTTACCTGCTCCAATTTTTCTTGATTTGGTTTGTTATAGTTGATATAGGCATAATCGACGCCAGTTAAAATGATGAAGAGATCTGCTTCGACTAGCTCTGCCAAGCATTGCGATGCAAAATCCTTATCGATGACAGCTTCTACTCCTGAGAAGTAACCGTTTTCATTTTTGGTTACAGGAATACCTCCACCGCCTGCTGCGATGACAATTTGTCCCTTATCTAAGAGTGCGCGTATACTATCGATTTCTTTGATATGAACAGGTTTTGGAGAAGCCACTACCTTACGCCAGCCACGTCCTGCATCTTCTTTAAAGTTAGCCCCAGTTTTTTCGCTTTCTGCTTTAGCCTCTTCTTCTGAGTAGAATGGACCAATGGGTTTACTTGGATTGAGAAAGGCAGGATCATTCTTGTCCACGACAACTTGTGTGACAACAGAAACGACAGTTTTATCAAGATGAATATCCTGTAAAGCATTTTCCAGAGCATTCTGGAGCCAAAAACCGATGCTACCCTCAGTCATAGCAACAAGTGAATCGAGAGGAAAGGCAGGATTTTTTTCGGAATTCGCTGCTAGGTGTTGGAGGAGAAGGTTACCAACTTGCGGTCCATTGCCATGGGTGATAATCAATTCATCACCATTTTGGATGAGTTTCACCAGATGGTGTGCTGTTTCTGCCAGAGCAGCTTCTTGAGCTTGAGCAGATGGATCTGTGGAAAGAATGGCATTTCCTCCAAGAGCGACAACGATTTTACGATGAGACATGAGCGCTCCTTTCTTTTGGATGAACAAAAGCCAATTTTGGTTAAAGGCTTGGATTTGGAAGTTGAGAAGAAAGATTTTGTAGGGACGAGTTGAGTTGGAATTTCGAAATGCGAATAACTGGAAGGCAGTTACTTGTTATGAGGTTTTTGCTTGAATGGTGACTATTGGAGAATTTCAACTCAGAGCTCGTAACTATTACAAAAAGGGACTGGACTAAAACACTAGTCTCAGCCCCTAAGCTGTTTCTTATAGTTTGTATCACACTTTAGGAATGTAGAGATTTCCTAGTGTAGCAGCCATAACGGCTTTGATGGTGTGCATACGATTTTCTGCTTGATCAAACTGACGAGCATATTTGCTATGGAAGACCTCATCAGTTACTTCCATTTCTTTTACACCAAATTTCTCAGCTACTTGTCTGCCGTAGATTGTGTTCGTATCATGAAAGGCTGGTAAGCAGTGGAGGAAGATTAAGTTTTCATTGCCTGCTTTCTTAACAAGATCCATATTGACTTGGTAAGGTTTTAGCAAAGCGACGCGTTCTGCAAACTTATCTTCTTCGCCCATAGATACCCAAACATCAGTGTAAAGGACATCAGCCCCTTTTACAGCTTGATCAGCATCTTCTGTGATGAGGATGTGAGCCCCACTTTCTTTGGCATATCCCTCAGCCAGTGCAACAACTGCCTGATCTGGGAAGAGTTCTTTTGGTGAAAAGACATGAACGTTCACACCAAGGATCGCTCCTGTTACTAGAAGGCTATTGGCAACATTGTTACGACCGTCACCACAGTAAACCAATGTCAAACCTTCAAGATGTCCGAAATTTTCTAGTACTGTCAAGTAGTCTGCAAGCATTTGAGTTGGGTGCCATTTATCCGTCAAGCCATTCCAAACAGGAACACCAGAGAATTTAGCTAATTCTTCAACCATATCTTGACTAAAACCACGGAATTCAATACCATCAAACATACGTCCCAAAACTTTTGCGGTATCTTCCGTAGTTTCTTTTTTACCTAGTTGAATATCGTTTGCCCCCAGGTATTCTGGATGTGCACCAAGATCGATTGCAGCAGTTGTGAATGCTGCGCGTGTACGGGTAGAAGTTTTTTCGAATAAAAGAGCAATATTTTTACCAGCTAGATAGCGGTGTTCGATGTTTCGTTTTTTAAGATCCTTCAAGTGAGCTGAAAGTCCAATCAAATATTCGAGCTCTGCACGGGTAAAATCTTTTTCAGCTAGAAAACTTCTTCCTTGAAATACTGAATGTATCATTCTATATATCCTTTTCTAACAAGCATGATTCTGCTAGCAGATGCTAGGCAGAAATAGGAAGAATTTAAATGTCTTCGCGTTCAAACGGCATTGACATACAACGAGGTCCACCACGACCGCGTACCAACTCCCTGCCGCGAATCTTAATGAGACGAAGTCCATGTTCTTCAAGTTTCTTATTGGTCACAGTGTTGCGTTCATAAACAACTACGACACCTGGTGCGATAGCGAGTGTGTTAGAGCCATCATTCCATTGTTCACGAGCAGCTGCAACGATATTCCCATCACCACAAGGAATGAGTGTAACTTTTTCTAAACCAAGGTTTTGAGCAAGGAGCTCTGCCAAATCTCCTTTTTCTTCAACAATCTTGAGTTCTTCATTTTCGTAAGTGACGGAATAGACGCGAAGATTGCCTTGGATTTCTGGGTGGATTGTAAATTTGTCATAGTCTACCATGGTGAAGACAGTATCCAAGTGCATGAACTTACGGCTGTTTGAAAATTCAAAAGCCAAAACTTTCTTGAAGCCAACATTCTTTTTGAAGATATTAACCAAAAGTTTTTCGATAGAAGCGGCATCAGTCCGTTGAGAGATCCCAACTGCTAGGACATCTTTTGAAAGAACAAGTTCATCTCCACCTTCAATCCGAGTAGTTTCTTCACGGTTATAGATGAGCTCTACCTTACCACCATAGATTGGATGATACTTAAAGATGTACTTACCATAAAGTGTTTCACGATTGCGTGTATCGGCGTACATGTGATTAAGTGATACTGCATTTCCGATAGTCGCAAATGGGTCGCGAGTGAAGTAAAGGTTTGGCATTGGATCGATGGCAAACGGATAGTCAGATTCAACCAAGTCAGTTAATCCTTTGCCTTCTTCAGGGATGTCAGGCAATTCAACTTTTTGAACACCTGCCATTGTTTTCTTGATCAGTTCAAGATTGTCGTCAATATCATGAAGCAGTTTTCGGATGGCATTTTTAGTTTGTCGACCACGAATATTTGCTTCGTTGAGATATTCTTCGATGAACTGGTCGCGTATTTCTGGAGAAGTTAATGATTCAGCAGCCAATTGTTCAAGATAGAGCACTTCGATTCCTTCGTCACGGAGTGCTTGAGCAAAGGCGTCGTGTTCACTTTGGGCATCTGCTAAAAATGGGATGTCATCAAAGAGCAACCTCTCAAGGTGATCAGGCATCAAGTTTTCTAATTCTTGACCCGGACGGTGCAACATAACTTTTTTCAGTTTCCCAATTTCTGAGAAAACATGAATTGGATGTGAAGACATGTGTATCCTCCTTTTTTCTCGTGTGTACCAAATGATATTGGTATCGCTTACAAGCTAATAGTATCACAAATTAATATGCATTACAAGGGATATGATAAGGCCTAAAAGGCTTTAAAATGGCTATTTTAAAGGATTTCTTACATTTTTTTATAAGAATATTCACAAATATACATGTTAAGTTAACTTATTTTTATATTCTATAAAATTTATGCATAAAAATATTTTTAAAATTTTTTTAAAAAACTTTTGAGATAGTAAAAAAAGGTGGATTTTTTGAGGTGAAAAGTTTGTTGAAATAAAAAAATCCCTTAGACTAGGACGATTGATCTAGCCTAAGGGAAGAATAGTTGGGTATTAGATACCGAAATTTTTCATAAAAATTGTAAAGAGTGCCAGTAAGATGAAACTGATACTATTAAGTAGCATATGGACTGAGATAGACATTTCCAAACGTCTAGTACGATAAGCAGTCCAAGTGAGGACGGCTGACATCCAGCCATAAATCAAGAAGGAAGGGAGATTAGAAGGTCTGTGCGCAAGGAGGAAGATCAACCAACCAATAACATAGCCAAACTTTTCGTAGCCTTGGAAGAGTTTGGTAGGAATAATCCCGCGACAGATGATTTCTTCACAAATAGGTGCGATTAAAACGATGAGGAAGAAACTGCTAATCAGAGAGCTTTCGGAAATAAGGTTGTTAATTACTTGCTGATTAGAAGTTGTTGTTTGTTTTATGAGTTGTAACCAGATGCCACCTACAAGATTTCCAACAAAGATTGTCAAATAACTCAAAACAATACGAGGAAGATCATTAATCGTTAAGAGTTTAGGCTTAAATACTAGTAACTTGCTCTTATGGGCTCCGTATAAAAAGATAGCGATCACAAGAATCGAAATGAGGGACACAAGAATTGGTGACCAGATTGGATTAAACTGAATTTTAGTTAGTATAGATAGAGTTAGCATAGGAGTCTGAGATAGAAAGATAGCTACTAACAAAATCCCAAACCACGCGAGTCGTTTACGAAAATCTTTAAAAAAGTTCATTGATATGTCTCCTAAAATTTTTATCTAATTATAACACAATTGCTGAGAGGATTCTATTTGTTACCATAAGAGGAAAGTACAGACGACAAATAGAATATCCCGAATCAAATGACCGTAGAATGATACCTCCTGTCTCAAATTTTTTGGGAATAAAAAACTGAGAAATAGAGCACCAAGGCCAATATAAAAAGCAATCGATAAAATGGTGATTGGGTTACGTAGGAAGATTAAAATGGAAATGATGATGACGGAAAATCTCACTTCCTTGCTACTGGAATTTTTTTGTAACCTTCTCCATTTTTTCAAGGGGAGAAAGGTAACGAGATCAACTCCAAAGAGAAAAAAGAAGGAGGGAAGGATGAGTTCTACAGCTTCTTTTTGAAGTAAGTTAACAGTGACGATACTCTCTGACAGAACCAGTCCAACACCACAGAGGTTGACCACAATCATCATACTATACAATAAAAAGATAAAGCGACTCCTATCAATCAGTCTATCTCTTTTCAGGTTGTGACTAGATAAATAATGCATAAAGGCACAAGACCCAGATAAGCCCAATAAAGCCAGTAGAAAATAAAAACAGGATTGTTTGAGGGCCAGAGACGTTCCAGACCAAAAGATACAACTACAAAGTGCCAGTTGGATTAAGGCAAAGAACAAGAGTAGTCGAATTGATTTTATGACTTTTTCCATAAAGTATCCCCTATATTTTTTTCTTATTATAGCTAAAAGATAGGAGAGAAAAATCCTTAAATTCCCAATTGTCGATTTTTAGGGCTGTCTTGTCTTTTGAAACTAAAAAATCCCCCTTCAAGGGTTCCTTGAAGGGGGGAGATAGGTGTTCTAACGTTTAGACCAGGTGCGCTTCATAAAGAGCAGTATGATTGGATAGATTTCAAGACGTCCTGCAATCATAGCAAAGGATAGTAGAAGTTTTGAAAATGGACTAAAAATTGAGAAACTTGCAGTTGTCCCTAAAATAGGACCGATATTGTTAAAGCAACTGAAAACAGCACTCGTGACAACCATTAAATTATTGGTATCTAAACTGACGATGAAAATCAAACTGAGTAGAATCATGATATAAACCACAAAGTACTTCAGAATCTTGTGCTGGGTATCCTTATCAATAACCGTTTGATTAACCTGAAGGGTTAACACACGGTGAGGTGATATGGTAGACAAGACTTGATTTTTAGCAATTTTAGAGAGGATGACTCCGCGAATAACCTTGAGACCACCTGCAGTGGAGCCAGCAGAACCACCGATTGCCATCAGCATTAGCAAGATGTATTGAGAGAACAAAGGCCAGTTCGTGATATCTCCATATCCAAAACCGGTAGTGGTAATGATGTTAGATACTTGGAAGAAGGCCATCTCAAAGCTTTGTGAAACTCCGCTGTAGAGGTGGAGTGTGTTAAGCGTGATTAAGCCAGTTGATATGGCTACAATCAAGAGATAGGCTCGGAGTTCTTCATCAAAAAAGAATTCCTTGATACGACGGAGCATGAGGTAGTAGTAGAGGTTGAAATTGACACCAAACATCAAAACCCCGATACTTGTCAGATAGGTAATGAGAGAACTGTGATAGTGGGCAATTCCATCATTATAAACAGTAAAGCCACCTGTACCAGCAGTACCCATAGCGATGACAAAACTATCGTAGAGTGGCATCCCAGCAAGGTAATAAATAACCACAAAGAGGGCAAACATAGCCATGTAGAGGATATAAAGGATTTGAGCTGTATTTTTTAGCTTAGATACCACCTTACCAAATACTGGTCCAGGAACCTCTGCCTTCATAACCTCTAAGTGACTATTTTTAGCATTGTCCATAATAGCTAGAGCAAAAACCAGCACCCCCATCCCTCCGATAAGGTGAGTAAAACTCCTCCAAAATAGAAGAGAACGGCTTAAGACAGAAACATCATTTAAAATGGTTGCTCCCGTTGTTGTGAAGCCAGAACTAATCTCAAAGAAGGCGTCTATCATATTGGGAATTTGTCCTGAAAAGACAAAGGGAAGGGCACCAAAGAATGACCAGAGAATCCAACAGAGAGCAACAATTAAGACCCCTTCTTTTGCATAGATTCGCTGTTTTTTAGGCTTACTGATAATTCCCAGAAGACCTAGAACAACAAGGATTCCGATGGTAGAGAAAAGAGCTGTAAAAACTTGACTCGATTCTCGATAATAAAGAGCAATGCTAACTGGAACTAAGAGTAGACCAGCCTCGATCAAGAGTAGCTTTGCAAGAAGAAATCGTACCATACTTCTATTCATAGCTTACCTCTCTAACAGATCATAGATC
The DNA here is from genome assembly GCF_032340315.1 of Streptococcus sp. DTU_2020_1001019_1_SI_AUS_MUR_006. NCBI lineage: Bacteria > Bacillati > Bacillota > Bacilli > Lactobacillales > Streptococcaceae > Streptococcus > Streptococcus sp. DTU_2020_1001019_1_SI_AUS_MUR_006. Next base: position 1,007,417 of record NZ_CP135436.1, read on the forward strand.
TTGGTGATATTTGATAGTAGTGTGATGACAACTAACTTATCACCGACTTGAAGACTATCTTCACCAGTTGGGAAGATAGTTTTTCCATTGCGAATAATAGCAGCAATTAAAATATCTTTTTTGAGTTTCAGTTGAGACAAAGGTTTACCAGTCATCTTGTTAGCTTCCTTAATAAGGAATTGAAGAGTCTCAACCTGTCCATTTGCTAGGTGGTGCATCGCTTGAAGGTCTGAATACTGGGCATTGGCACGACCATGGATAAAGTGCATAATCGTATCAACAGCGATGGTTTTTGGTGTGATGATACTAGAAAACTCAGGTGCATGGATAATCTCTAGGAGACTGGTTCGATTGACCTTAGTGATGTTTTTCTGAACACCCACACTATCCAAGAACATAGATGTAATAATGTTTTCTTCGTCAACTCCAGTAAGGGTTGCGACTGCATCGTAGTGTTGGGCATTTTCTTCTAGGAGAATATCTTTTGCAGTTCCGTCCCCCTGTACAATATAGAGTTTCGGATATTTTTGACTGAAAAATGCTGCGCGATCTGGATTGAGTTCAATGACCTTGGTATCAATACGGCTATCTTTCAAAATACCAACAAGGTAGTAGGCGATTTTTCCGGCTCCGATAATGAGTAAACTCTTAACGACACGAGATTTGACATAGTTATGAAAAAGCATCATATCGACACGATGACCTGTTACAAAGATACGGTCTTTATCTTCTAAAATAAGGTCGCCACTAGGGATCATCAGTTTATGATTGCGCTCAATAGCACAGACAATCACATTACCAAACTTTTTCCGGAAGTCTGCGATAGACATCTGACAGATATTGCTATCCTTACGGACAACAAATTCCATCAAACTAACCAAGCCACCTACAAAACGCTCAACAGAAAGAGCATTTGGGAAGTCGATGATGTTAGCAATAGCACGAGCCGCTAGGAGTTCTGGATTGACAATGAGAGAAAATCCGAGAATATTTTTTTCTTTAAAGTAAGGGTTGGAATACTCAGGATTGCGGACACGGACGATGGTTTCTTTAGCCCCCATCTTTTTAGCTAAGACAGCAGAGACCATATTGACCTCGTCATATTGAGTCATAGCAATGAAAATATCGCAGTCTTGAACATTGGCAGCTTCTAGCATGGCAAAGTCAGCCCCATTACCTGCAATTCCAATAATATCAAAACGGCTTGTCATGTAATTAAGAACTGTTTCGTTCTGTTCAATTAAGACAACATCATGATTGTCAGCGACAAGTGAACGACAAAGGGCAGAACCAACTTTCCCCCCTCCGACAAGAATAATCTTCATGTTATATAACCTACTTTTTCAATATGTATCTATCATACTCTTTTTTAGAATAAAATGCACTCGGCAACCGACTCTTTTCATTATTGGGGTGGGAAATTGTCCTATTGATAATCTTACTTATTAAAAATTTAAGATATAAATCAGCTATTTTCGTCTAATTCTAATGAATACAGAAGCATTTTTAACTAATGTAAATATGTTTGTAAAAAAAATGAAAAAATCAAGTCATTTCTATTGACAATCAAGCTGAAAGTGATATACTAAAACAGTAGTTTCGCTGATTTACTTCAAACCTGTTGTGAGGTAAGTTAACGATGCCTTAACCACGCTGTTTGCTGAGCTTGACTCCGGGCAGTGTGGCTATTTTTTTGCACTAGTGAGAGGAAACAAGGCATGGCAAATCACATTGTATTATTTGAACCCCAAATTCCACAAAATACGGGTAATATTGCTCGTACTTGCGCAGCAACGAATGCGCCCCTTCATATTATTAAACCGATGGGCTTTCCTATCGATGACCGTAAGATGAAGCGAGCAGGTCTAGATTATTGGGACAAGCTTGAGATTCATTTTTATGATAGTTTGGCTGATTTTATGGAAAAAATGGATGGTCAGCTCTACTTGATTTCCAAGTTTGCAGAAAAAGTCTATTCAGATGCAGATTTTACGACAGAAGGAGATCATTATTTTCTTTTTGGGAGAGAAGATAAGGGATTGCCTGAGGAATTTATGCGTGAGCATCCAGAAAAAGCTCTCCGCATTCCTATGAATGATGAGCATGTTCGTAGTCTCAATGTTTCAAATACAGTTTGTATGATTGTTTATGAAGCACTTCGTCAACAAAACTTTGCGGGTCTCGAACTGGTTCACACTTACGAAACAGATAAGTTGAAATAAACACTTAGATAAAATGCTTGCGCTTGCAAGCTTTTTTTGTTATCATAAAGGGGTCTTCAGGGCAGGGTGAAATTCCCGACCGGCGGTAAATTTGACTAGCTATTTTAGCTTTCTCGTCGTTGTCTTGTCTCGATATACTTTAAGTATTATCTTCGACTACGACGCCTAGATAAATCTAAAATATCTTAGCCAAATAAGTCCGCGAGCGCAAGCTGATGTGGTGAGATTCCACAACCGACAGTATAGTCTGGATGGGAGAAGACGAAAGAATGGCTTTGTCTATTCTAATTGATTTTTTATAGGTAAATTGCAACCGCTTGCTAAAAAAAGAGTGAGGGGGAACTTTTGGAATATAAAAATAAAGGATAGATAGAGGAATCCTTTCCAACTTCTTCTGATTTTATAGAAAATTGGAGGAACCTGTTATGACAAACACACGTCGACTTTCGACCATTGCAATTCTATCAGCACTTTCATTTGTGTTGATGTACTTTGACTTTCCGCTTTTGCCAGCGGCATCCTTTTTGAGGATTGAGTTCAGTATTTTACCGGTCCTTGTGGGCTTGGTAGTCTTGGATTTACCAGCAGCTTTTGGAGTGCTTTTCCTTCGGTCCTTGTTGAAAATCCTTCTGAACAATCAAGGGGTTAGTACCTATATTGGTTTACCGATGAATATTGTTGCCTTGGGAGTCTTTGTACTTGCTTTTGGTTTGATTTGGGAAAAAGAGCGAACAACCATGCGTTTCGTCCTAGCTTCACTAGCTGGTACGCTTGGTTTAACTCTAGCTATGCTAGTTCTAAACTATGTTTATGCTGTTCCTTTGTACGCTAAGTTTGCTAATTTTAATATTGAGAAAATCTTAGGATTGAGCAACTACCTGATGACTATGGTTTTGCCTTTTAATCTGATTGAAGGTATTATCTTTGCCATCTCTTTCTGGTTGTTGTTTGTCCTTTTGAAACCAACTTTAAAATACTATGAAAGATAAACAAACATTTATGATGAAGGGCTCTTTTGCCCTTTTACTTTTTATGATTATTGGCTATATTGTCAAATTTTATCCAGAAATGCTGGTCGGTTTTGATCAGCCGATTCAGACTGCCATTAGAGGTGATTTACCTGAGACCTTAACGCTTCTTTTTCGGGCAATTACGCACTTAATTGATATCCCAGTCATTATTAGCTGGGTTTTAATTGTAGCTTTTATATTTTATCGTAAGCAATGGAAGATGGAAAGTTATCTCATGCTGGGGAATTTGACTTTAGCTGGAATCTTAATCGTAACTTTTAAAAATATCTACCAAAGACCACGGCCAGAAATTCTACACTTGGTAGAAGAAAAAGGTTTTTCTTTTCCAAGCGGACATTCTCTGGCAGTAACGATTATGGTTGGAACTTTGATTGTGATTTTGAGCCAACGGATTAAGAATACAGTCTGGAGAAAAATCGTTCAAATCTTGCTAAGTTTATACATCTTCAGTGTATTGGTATCAAGAATTTATCTGGGAGTTCACTACCCATCAGATGTGATTGCCAGCCTTTGTGTAGGCCTAGGAGTTTTGTTTATGGAGTTTCCTTTCTATGATAAACTGCGTTTTCAATGGCGCTTCAAAGGAAAGCAGAAGTAGGAATTGCCCCTTCTTGAGGAGATAAAAATGGAAGTCAACATAAAAGATCTTCATCCGACTCAACTATATTTATCAGAAAAGAAGTTACAAAATATCCAGATGCTTTATCAGTCGGTAGAATTAATCAATGTTGATCCAATTAGCGTTCTTGCATTTGGAGATTATTTGTTGATTACAGATGGGCATCACAGGGCTTATCAGGCTTTATTGATAGGCCAGAATACGATTTCTGCTGAGTGGGATAGAGATGGAGGTGATGAACTCTATCAACTCTATGCGCAAGCTTGTGAGAAAAGAAGGATATGCTCTGTTCTGGATTTAAAAAATCATATCTTACCTCAAGATGAGTATGAAGCAAAATGGTATAACTGGTGTGATGGGTTTAATCAAGCAGCGGAGCTAGTATTAGGATTAGAAAATGATGACAAAAATCATTCAGATAGATGATTCCTTGCGTCTAGTTCCCTATTTTTTAGCGGATCATCATGATGCAGCTTTGGCCTGGTATCAAGATGTGGATTTGGTGGAACTTGTAGACGGCATTAGAATACCCTATAGTTCAGAAAAATTAAATGCCATGTATTCTTATTTAGAAAGATACGGGGATTTGTTCTGGATTGAGTTTCGAGAAAAGGGAGAGTGGCTTCCAATTGGGGATGTAACCTTATCTCAGGAGAATCTTCCTATTGTGATTGGCAATCCGACTTATCAACATCAGGGACTTGGACGCAAGGTTTTGAAGGCTTTGATTGATCTAGCTCGTCAAAAGGGTTGGAAACAATTGAACGTTCAAGAAATCTACACTTTCAATCGTACCTCTATAAGATGTTTTGAGTCTCTTGGATTTGTGGAAAGAGGCGCTACTGAAAATGGAGTGAGGTTTGTATTGACTTTGAGCAAATGAATTCACTCCATCGTGGTAGAAGATTCTGAAGATTGATTTCACCAAAAAAGTGTAACAGAAAGAAATATCAAAAATAAAATTTTCTCTTGCATTTTTTTTAAAATAGTGTATAATAGATGGGTATGCGTAAAGCATACTTGTGGGAGGTAAAAATCTTTAAATTACCGCCAAAACCACAAAGGAGGATTTAAAAATGGCTAAAAAAGTCGAAAAACTTGTAAAATTGCAAATCCCTGCTGGTAAAGCTACACCAGCTCCACCGGTTGGACCTGCTCTTGGTCAAGCTGGTATCAACATCATGGGATTCACAAAAGAGTTCAACGCTCGTACTGCTGACCAAGCTGGTATGATCATTCCAGTTGTTATCTCAGTATACGAAGACAAATCATTTACTTTCGTTACAAAAACACCACCAGCTGCTGTTCTTTTGAAAAAAGCTGCAGGTGTTGAAAAAGGATCAGGTACACCTAACAAAACTAAGGTTGCTACAGTTACTCGTGCACAAGTACAAGAAATTGCAGAAACTAAAATGCCAGATTTGAACGCTGCAAACATTGAGTCTGCAATGCGTATGATCGAAGGTACTGCTCGTTCTATGGGATTCACTGTTGTTGACTAATCAATAACATCCCTATATAACCCGCAAGACTTCATCATTTCGAGAAGTGACGTGGGAGATGAAAATCGATTGAACCACTTACAAGGAGAATAGAAAATGGCTAAAAAAAGCAAACAACTTCGTGCTGCTCTTGAGAAGATCGACAGCACAAAAGCATACAGCGTAGAAGAAGCTGTAGCTCTTGCAAAAGAAACTAACTTTGCAAAATTTGATGCAACTGTAGAAGTTGCTTACAACTTGAACATTGACGTTAAAAAAGCTGACCAACAAATCCGTGGAGCAATGGTATTGCCAAACGGTACTGGTAAAACAGCTCGCGTTCTTGTATTTGCACGTGGTGCAAAAGCTGAAGAAGCAAAAGCTGCTGGTGCAGACTTCGTTGGTGAAGATGACCTTGTTGCTAAAATCAACGACGGTTGGTTGGACTTCGACGTAGTTATCGCTACACCTGACATGATGGCCCTTGTTGGACGTCTTGGACGTGTCCTTGGACCTCGTAACTTGATGCCAAACCCTAAAACTGGTACTGTAACAATGGATGTTGCTAAAGCAGTTGAAGAGTCTAAAGGTGGTAAAATCACTTACCGTGCAGACCGTGCAGGTATCGTACAAGCCATCATCGGTAAAGTTTCATTTGAAGCTGACAAGTTGGTTGAAAACTTCAAAGCATTCAACGAAACAATCCAAAAAGCTAAACCAGCTACTGCTAAAGGAACTTACGTAACAAGCTTGACAATCACAACTACTCAAGGTGTTGGTATCAAGGTTGACGTTAACTCACTTTAATTAGTAATGATTTAACATGAAAGGTTGAAGACAAGTTTGTCTCAACCTTTTTTCTATTCAAAAAATAAAAATACGTATAAACTTTCTAATCTATTTGATATTGTAAAGTATCTAGATAGAAAATTCAGAAAATTTGCTCTTTTCTCTTGAAAATTTTTGAAAAAATGGTATGATAGTAACAAGCTATTTTTAAGAGAAGAGAAAGGGGAACGATGGAGAAAATCATTTTAGACTCACCTAAGTCGGGATCGGATCTTGTATTGGAAACACTTCGTGACTTAGGAATCGATACGATTTTTGGTTATCCTGGTGGAGCGGTACTTCCTTTATATGATGCTATTTATAATTTTAAGGGAATCCGCCATATTCTAGGTCGCCATGAGCAGGGCTGTCTTCACGAAGCTGAAGGTTATGCTAAGTCAACAGGAAAACTGGGTGTAGCAGTCGTCACAAGCGGACCAGGAGCTACAAATGCCATTACAGGGATCGCAGATGCTATGAGCGATAGTGTTCCCCTTTTAGTCTTTACTGGCCAAGTAGCACGTGCTGGAATTGGGAAAGATGCTTTTCAAGAAGCTGATATCGTTGGTATCACCATGCCAATCACTAAGTATAATTATCAGGTTCGAGAAACTGCGGATATTCCACGGATTATTACAGAGGCGGTACATATTGCGACCACAGGTCGTCCGGGACCAGTCGTTATTGACCTACCAAAAGATGTTTCTGCGCTCGAGACAGACTTCATTTACTCTCCAGAGATAGATTTACCAAGTTATCAGCCAACACTTGAGCCAAATGATATGCAAATCAAGAAAATCTTGAAGCAATTGTCTAAGGCTAAAAAGCCAGTCTTGTTAGCTGGGGGTGGTATTAGTTACGCTGAGGCTGCAGCAGAGTTAAATGAATTTGCAGAGCGTTATCAAATTCCTGTTGTTACCAGTCTTTTGGGACAGGGAACAATCGCAACTAGCCATCCACTGTTTTTGGGAATGGGTGGAATGCACGGTTCCTTTGCGGCTAATATTGCCATGACAGAAGCAGATTTTATGATTTCTATTGGTTGTCGTTTTGATGACCGTTTGACAGGAAATCCTAAGACCTTTGCTAAGAATGCTAAAGTAGCGCATATAGATATCGATCCTGCAGAAATTGGTAAGATTATCGCAGTTGATATTCCAGTTGTTGGAGATGCGAAAAAAGCTTTGCAACAGTTACTAGCTGAGCCAATCGTTCGTAACAATACTGAAAAGTGGATTGAAAAAGTTACAAAAGATAAGAATCGTGTTCGTTCATATGATAAGAAAGAACGAGTTGTACAACCCCAAGCAGTTATTGAACGTATCGGTGAGTTGACCAATGGTGACGCCATTGTCGTAACAGACGTTGGGCAACACCAAATGTGGACGGCTCAATACTATCCTTACCAGAACGAGCGTCAATTGGTAACATCAGGTGGTCTAGGAACTATGGGATTCGGAGTCCCTGCAGCTATTGGTGCTAAGATTGCCAATCCAGATAAAGAAGTTGTTCTCTTTGTCGGAGATGGTGGTTTCCAGATGACCAATCAGGAACTAGCAATCTTAAACATTTACAAGATTCCAATAAAGGTCATCATGCTAAATAATCATTCACTTGGGATGGTCCGCCAGTGGCAAGAAGCCTTCTATGATGGTCGAACTTCAGAGTCGGTATTTGAAACCTTGCCAGACTTTCAATTGATGGCTCAAGCCTACGGGATTAAAAATTATAAGTTTGATAATCCTGAAACTCTTGAGAAGGATTTGGAAGTCATCATTGAAGATGTACCAATGTTTATTGAAGTAGACATTTCTCGTAAAGAACATGTTTTACCGATGGTACCAGCTGGTAAGAGTAATCATGAGATGTTGGGGGTGAAGTTTAATGCGTAGAATGTTAACAGCCAAACTTCAAAACCGTTCAGGTGTTCTCAATCGCTTCACAGGAGTCTTATCGAGACGTCAAGTCAATATCGAAAGCATTTCTGTTGGCGCAACGGAAAATCCTAATGTATCACGAATTACCATTATCATTGATGTTGCCTCACATGATGAAGTGGAGCAAATCATCAAACAACTTAATCGTCAGATTGATGTGATTCGCATTCGTGATATCACGGATCAACCCCACTTAGAACGAGAAGTGATTCTTATAAAGGTTTCAGCTCCTGCTGAAAAACGTGCAGAAATTTTGGCTATTATCCAACCTTTCCGTGCAACAGTAGTCGATGTAGCTCCAAGTTCCATTACCATTCAGATGACTGGGAATGCAGAAAAGAGTGAAGCCTTAATTCGAGTGATTCGACCATATGGTATTAAGAATATCGCTCGTACGGGTGCAACTGGATTTACCCGCGACTAAAAATCCAACCTCAATTTGTTAAACTAGCCTAATAGGCAATAAAAATAGAAAAGAGAGAAAAAACTATGGCAGTTCAAATGGAATACGAAAAAGATGTAAAAGTAGCAGCACTTGACGGTAAAAAAATCGCCGTTATCGGTTATGGTTCACAAGGTCATGCTCACGCTCAAAACTTGCGTGATTCAGGTCGTGATGTGATCATCGGTGTACGCCCAGGTAAATCTTTTGACAAAGCAAAAGAAGATGGTTTTGATACATATACAGTAGCAGAAGCAACTAAGTTGGCTGATGTTATCATGATCTTGGCTCCAGACGAAATCCAACAAGAATTGTACGAAGCAGAAATTGCACCAAACTTGGAAGCTGGAAATGCAGTTGGTTTTGCACATGGTTTCAACATCCACTTCGAATTCATCAAAGTTCCTGCAGATGTTGATGTCTTCATGTGTGCTCCTAAAGGACCAGGACACTTGGTACGTCGTACTTACGAAGAAGGATTTGGTGTTCCAGCGCTTTACGCTGTCTACCAAGATGCTACAGGAAATGCTAAAGACATCGCTATGGACTGGTGTAAAGGTGTTGGTGCAGCTCGTGTAGGTCTTCTTGAAACAACTTACAAAGAAGAAACTGAAGAAGATTTGTTTGGTGAACAAGCAGTACTTTGTGGTGGTTTGACTGCCCTTATTGAAGCTGGTTTTGAAGTCTTGACAGAAGCTGGTTATGCTCCAGAATTGGCTTACTTTGAAGTTCTTCACGAAATGAAATTGATCGTTGACTTGATCTACGAAGGTGGATTCAAGAAAATGCGTCAATCAATTTCAAACACTGCTGAATATGGTGACTATGTTTCAGGTCCACGTGTAATCACTGAACAAGTCAAAGAAAATATGAAAGCAGTTCTTGCGGACATCCAAAATGGTAAATTCGCCAACGACTTTGTAAACGACTACAAAGCTGGACGTCCAAAATTGACTGCCTACCGTGAACAAGCAGCTAACCTTGAAATTGAAAAAGTTGGTGCAGAATTGCGTAAAGCAATGCCATTTGTCGGTAAAAACGACGATGATGCATTCAAGATCTACAACTAATTTTTAAGAATATAAACAGAAGGCGAGTTGGGGGGAACCTAACTCGTTTTTTATCTTGAAAACTCATCTAGGAGGAGATTATGCTAAGTGCAAAAGATGTGGTGAAAGCCCACAAGATTTTGAGTGGTGTAGTAGCCAATACGCCACTTGACTACGATCATTATTTATCCGAAAAATACGGAGCGAAAATTTATCTTAAAAAGGAAAATGCTCAACGTGTCCGTTCTTTTAAAATTCGTGGGGCTTATTACGCAATTTCCCAATTGACAAAAGAGGAGCGTGAACGTGGTGTAGTGTGTGCTTCAGCGGGCAATCACGCTCAAGGAGTTGCCTACACATGTAATGAGATGAAGATTCCTGCAACAATCTTTATGCCAATTACGACACCTCAACAGAAAATTGGTCAGGTTCGTTTCTTTGGAGGAGATTTTGTTACGATCAAATTAGTAGGGGATACTTTTGATGCTTCAGCCAAGGCTGCTCAAGACTTTACCGTAGCTGAAAATCGTACTTTTATTGATCCCTTTGATGATCCCTATGTTCAAGCTGGTCAGGGTACGGTAGCCTATGAAATTTTAGAAGAAGCTCGTAAAGAATCTATTGAATTTGATACTGTCTTGGTACCTGTTGGAGGCGGAGGTCTCATTTCAGGTGTTTCTACTTATATTAAAGAAACAAATCCTCAGATTGAGGTCATTGGAGTAGAGGCAGAAGGTGCTCGTTCTATGAAGGCTGCCTTTGAAGCTGGAGGACCGGTTAAACTTAAAGAAATTGATAAGTTTGCGGATGGAATTGCTGTGCAAAAGGTAGGACAGTTGACCTATGAAGCAACACGCAAACATGTAGAAACTCTTATCGGTGTAGATGAAGGCTTGATTTCTGAGACCTTAATTGATCTTTATTCTAAACAAGGTATCGTAGCAGAACCTGCGGGTGCTGCTAGTGTTGCAGCTCTAGAAGTATTATCCGATTATATTAAAGGCAAGACTATTTGTTGTATCATTTCTGGAGGGAATAATGACATTAACCGTATGCCAGAGATGGAAGAACGTGCCTTGATTTATGATGGTATCAAGCATTACTTTGTAGTGAATTTCCCACAACGTCCGGGAGCACTTCGAGAGTTTGTAAATGATATCTTAGGACCTCATGATGATATTACTCGTTTTGAATATATCAAACGAGCTAGCAAGGGAACTGGTCCAGTACTAATAGGGATTGCACTTGCTGATAAACATGATTATGCGGGATTGATTCATCGAATGGAAAAATTTGACCCGTCTTATATTAACTTGAATGGGAATGAGACCCTATATAATATGCTTGTTTAATATGCTATGAAATTTTTATCATATTATTTGCCTAACCTATTTACGAGTGCTATAATGTAAGTGAAGAAAGGGGGAGATTCCCATGGTTTTAAAAGTTATACTTGTTCTAATTATTCTAATGCTTATTGTAGGAGCTATATTAATGAGCTCAATCTATGTTGTTCGCCAACAATCAGTAGCTATCATTGAACGATTTGGTAAGTATCAAAAATTGAGCAATAGTGGTATTCACCTAAGAGCACCATTTGGGATTGATAAAATTGCAGCTCGTGTACAACTGCGTCTCTTGCAAAGTGAGATCGTTGTGGAAACCAAGACTCAAGATAACGTATTTGTGACGATGAATGTTGCGACACAGTACCGAGTAAATGAACAAAATGTTACAGATGCTTACTATAAACTAATGAGACCTGAGGCTCAAATCAAATCTTATATTGAAGACGCATTGCGCTCATCAGTTCCTAAGTTAACTTTGGATGAATTGTTTGAGAAAAAGGATGAAATTGCATTAGAAGTTCAAAAACAAGTAGCGGAAGAAATGTCAACGTATGGGTACATTATCGTCAAAACGCTCATTACCAAAGTAGAGCCGGATGCGGAAGTCAAGCAATCAATGAATGAAATCAATGCTGCTCAACGTAAGAGAGTAGCAGCACAAGAATTGGCCGAAGCAGATAAAATTAAGATCGTAACAGCGGCCGAAGCAGAGGCAGAAAAGGATCGCCTACATGGTGTGGGGATCGCAGAGCAACGAAAAGCAATTGTTGATGGACTTGCTGATTCTATTAAAGAGTTAAAAGGAGCCAATGTTGAATTAACTGAAGAGCAAATCATGTCAATCTTGTTAACTAACCAGTATTTAGATACATTGAATAATTTTGCAGAAAAACAAGGTAATAATACAATTTTCTTACCAGCAAATCCTAACGGAGTTGAAGATATACGAACCCATATATTATCGGCTTTAAAAGCCAAGTAAACTAAATCTTAACGTCTTATTTGATTGGATATATGTTTTTTTATTGACAAATGCCATAAAAACGTATACAATTAAATATCGTAAAGAATAAAATAGGAGAAAAACATGGCTAAGACTAACTTTGAAAAAGTAGAATCAGTTGTTAGCTGGGTTCGTGATAAGAAGATCACTGGTTATCGTATTTCTAAAGAAACGAATGCACGTGAAATGTCTATCATTGCTCTAGCTCAAGGACGTGCAAAAGTTAAAAATATTTCCTTTGAAACAGCCCTTGGATTAATTGATTTCTATGAAAAAAATCATGAAAAATTTGAAGATTAATCTTTGGATACAAGCAGACTCTAATTAGGGTCTGCTTTTATTTATGGAACGGCGAAATAGTTATGCTATGACCTGCTCAACAAATCTATTTGTTAGGATGAGCTAGGTTGACAGGGAGCTGAGTGATCTCATACTCTTCGAAAATCAAATTCAAACCACGTCAGCTTCGCCTTGCCGTACTCAAGTACAGCCTGCGGCTCGCTTCCTAGTTTGCTCTTTGATTTTCATTGAGTATCACTCATGAAAATCAAATAAAAGATTAGGAATATAGCTATAAGCAATACTTGCTCAGGAAACAGAAGAAGGGATAAAGCTGATTTTTAAAGTATATAAAAAGAGGTCGGGATAAAAAACTCCGACCTTGATTTTTATGTTTATGAGCCTTTGACTCAATGTTGATTGGGGATTGAAAAGGAATATAACTCTTGGTTTAAGAGGTTTTTCCAACCGCTTTTGTCTTATCCCAAATAGCGTTGTAAAAATTCTCTTGTACGTTCCTCTTTAGGATTTGTAAATAAATCTTCAGGTTTGCCTTCTTCTGCAATAACACCTTTGTCCATAAAGATGACACGGTGTGATACGTCACGAGCAAATTCCATTTCGTGGGTTACAACGATCATTGTCAAGCCTTCTTGAGCTAGTTCTTGCATGATTTTTAGAACTTCACCGACCATTTCAGGGTCAAGGGCTGAAGTAGGCTCGTCAAAGAGAATGGCATCAGGATTCATAGAAAGCGCGCGAGCAATGGCTACACGTTGCTTTTGACCACCAGAAAGTTGTTTTGGTTTAGCTTGCCAGTAGCGCTCTCCCATTCCAACTTTTTCAAGGTTTTCTTTAGCAATTTTCTCTGCTTCTGATCGTTCACGTTTGAGAACGGTTGTCTGTGCAACAATTGTATTTTCAAGAACGTTGAGATTTTCAAAGAGGTTAAAGGATTGGAAAACCATGCCTAGTTTTTCACGATAGTGAGTGAGGTTATACCCTTTTTCAAGTACGTTTTCACCGTGATAAAGGATTTCACCTTCAGTTGGTGTTTCGAGAAGGTTGATAGAACGTAGGAAGGTTGATTTACCACTACCGGAACTACCGATGATAGAAATCACTTCTCCTTTATGAATAGTGAGAGAGATGTCTTTTAGGACCTCGTTTTGCCCGTAGGATTTTTTGAGGTGTTTGATTTCAAGGATTGGTTGACTCATTATTTCAAATCCTCCGTTTGCATTTGGTTAGCACCTGTCGTGTAGGTATCCATATCCATACGTTTTTCGATGAAGCGTAGGATACGCGTTACTGTGAAGGTGAGGATAAAGTAGATAACTGCGATGATGGTAAAGGTTTGGAAGTACTGGTAGGTTTGTGTTGCCACCGTGTTTCCTGAGAAGTAAAGTTCTACAACAGAGATAACGTTCAATACAGAAGTATCCTTGATGTTGATGACGAACTCATTACCAGTCGCTGGTAGAATATTTCGAACAACTTGAGGCAAAACAATCTTACGCATGGTCTGGTTATGAGTCATACCAAGTGCAGTTGCTGCTTCAAATTGTCCCTTATCAACAGCTAGGATACCACCACGGACGATTTCTGTCATGTAGGCACCAGTGTTGATCGAAACGATAAAGATAGCAGCTAGCGTACGGTCTAGATTGATCCCGAAAGCTTGAGCAGTTCCATAATAGATAACCATAGATTGTACAATCATAGGTGTTCCACGGAAAATTTCGATGTAGATATTGAGAATCCAACCGAATAGTTTTTGAATACTAAAGATAAATTGGTTTTCAGATAGAGGTGCTGTACGGAAGACACCGATAGCAAGACCGATAGCGAGACCAACTATGGTACCGATAATTGAAATGAGAAGGGTAATACCAGCACCACGCAAGAGTTGTTGCCAGTTTTCAGTCAGAATTTTAGCGACTTGGCCAAAGAAATTACTGTTGCTTTCTTCTGTCGTTGTTGATTCTGCTGGTTGTTCTTTGATCATACGATCCATGAGCGCAACTTGTTCATCTTTAGAAATGGTTTCAATACTGGCGTTGATTTGGCTAATACGGTCATCATTTTTACGAAGTCCAATAGCGATAGATGTATCTTCTTCACCAGTTTTAAAACCAGGTTCAGGCTGAATCATTTTGAACTTAGCGTTTGCTGATTCGGCAGTTAGGGCTTCAGGACGTTCAGAAACGTAGGCATCAATGACACCAGCTTCAAGAGCTTGACGCATTTGGGCGAAATCTCCCATGGCAGTTTCCTTCTGAGCGCCTGAGATTTGTGAAATCAAATCATAAAGGTAAACACCTTGTTGAGAAGTGATTTTTGCTCCGCTAAAGTCATCTAATGATTTGGCGTTAGCATAGGCAGAATCCTTTTTGACCAAAAGTACTGGTTCGCTAGTATAGTAGCTGCTTGAAAATGCAATTTCTTGTTTGCGTTCAGCAGTTGGGCTCATACCTGCAATGATCATATCAATCTTACCAGAAGTAAGGGCTGGAACAAGTCCTTCCCACTTGGTTTTAACAACCAAAGGCTCTTTGCCTAGGTCCTTAGCAATCTTTTTAGCTATTTGGACGTCGTAACCATTAGCATATTGGTTGGTTCCATCGATTTTGACAGCGCCGTTACTGTCGTCATCTTGAGTCCAGTTAAAGGGTGCGTAGGCTGCCTCCATACCGATGCGTAAATATTCATCGGCTTGGACCTGGCTAACTAGTCCTAAAGTAAGGGCCAGGCTAGCAAGGATAGTTAAGCATAATTTTTTCATGTTTTCTCCTATTTCTAGTCTAAAATTGCTTCTCTCTATTGTATCGAAAATTAGCAAGTTTTTCAATCCTAGTAAACCCTTACTTGGAAAAAAATGATATAATGAGAAAAAGGTCAAAAGAGGCTATATTATGAAAAAAAGATGGTTAATAGTACTTATGTTTACTTGTCTGATAATTGTTCCAAAATTGGTTTTTGCCGTGGATTTCAGCATTCCATCCTATAAAGGAGAACTGTATATTCATGCAGACAATACAGCGGAATTTAGGCAGAAGATAGTTTACCAGTTTGAGGATGATTTTAATGGCCAAATCGTGGGTCTTGGTCGTGCAGGCAAGATGCCTAGCGGATTTGAAATTGATCCTCATCCAAAGGTTGAGGCCTTTAAAAATGGTCATAAAATCGAAAATCTTACTAGCGAAGTGACAGAAGAAACGAATGGTTATACTGTTAAAGTTTATAATCCAGGTCAGGAAGGGGATAGGGTTGAAGTGGAACTTACCTGGCATTTGAAAAACCTTCTTTTCTTGTATAATGATATCGCTGAATTAAATTGGCAACCCTTAACAGATAGTTCAGAATCTATTGAAAAGTTTGAGTTTCATGTAAGGGGAGATAAGGGGACTGAAAAACTCTTTTTCCACACAGGGCAACTCTTTAGAGAGGGAAGGATTGAACAGAGTGGTCCTGACTATACGATTCGCTTAGACAATCTTCCGTCTAAGCGCGGAGTTGAGTTGCATGCCTACTGGCCTCGAACTGATTTTGCTAGCGCTATGGATCAGGGCTTAAAAGGGAATCGTTTAGAAGAGTTTAATAAGATAGAAGACTCGATTGTTAGAGAAAAAGAGCAGAGTAAACAACTCGTTACTTGGGTGTTTCCTTCAATACTTTCCATCTCCTTGTTATTGAGTACTTGCTTCTATTTTATCTATAGAAGAAAAACCACTCCTTCAGTCAAATATGCCAAAAATCATCGTCTCTATGAACCGCCGATGGAATTAGAGCCTATGGTTTTATCTGAAGCTGTTTACTCGACCTCCTTGGAGGAAGTAAGCCCTCTAATCAAAGGAGCAGGCAAATTCACCTTCAACCAGCTTATTCAGGCTACCTTACTAGATGTAATCGACCGTGGTAATGTCTCTATTATTTTAGAAGGAGATGCAGTTACTTTAAGGTTGGTAAAAGAAGATGGCTTGGCAAGCTTTGAGAGGACCTGTCTAAATCTGGTCTTTTCAGGTAAAAAAGACGTTGCTGTTTCCGATTTGTTTGCAGATTATAGGGTCTCTGAGAGCCTTTACCGTGGAGCGAAAGCTACTGATGAAAAACGGATTCAAACAAAAGGCCGTAAGCTCAAATATTCTTTTGAAAGAGCATTGAAAGAGATGCAAGAAGGGGTGAAGGACCGAGTCTCTTTCTTGGGGCTACCAGCTTATTATCGTCCCTTGACTAGCGGGGAAAAGGTCTTGCAAGTGAGTATGGGTGTTTCTACTATTTTCCCACTAATCATCGGATTTGGTTTGTTCTTGTACAGTTTGGACGTTCATGGCTATCTTTACCTCCCCTTGCCAATACTTGGCTCATTGGGTTTAATGTTGGCTGTTTTCTATTATTGGAAGCTTCGACTAGATAATCGTGATGGTGTCCTAAATGAAGCAGGAGCAGAGGTCTATTATCTTTGGACGAGTTTTGAAAATATGTTGCGGGAGATTGCACGATTGGATCAGGCTGAATTGGAAAGTATTGTAGTCTGGAATCGCCTACTGGTGTATGCAACCTTGTTTGGCTGTGCTGACAAGGTGAGCCATTTGATGAAGGTTCACCAGATCCAAGTTGAAAATCCAGATATCAATCTCTATGTAGCTTATGGCTGGCATAACATGTTTTATCATTCAACAGCGCAAATGAGCCATTATGCCAGTGTCGCAAATACGGCAAGTACTTACTCAGTATCTTCTAGTAGTGGAAGTTCTGGTGGTGGATTCTCTGGAGGCGGTGGCGGCGGCAGCATCGGTGCCTTTTAAAGAAAAGTCAACACAGCTTATAAAAGTATGATATAATGGAGGATAGAAAAAGGAGTTATCTATGTATCTTATTGAAATTTTAAAATCTATCTTTTTTGGTATTGTTGAAGGAATTACGGAATGGTTGCCAATTTCAAGTACTGGTCACTTGATTTTGGCAGAAGAATTTATCCAGTATAAAGACCAGAGTGAAGCCTTCATGTCTATGTTTAACGTAGTCATTCAACTGGGAGCTATTTTAGCGGTTATGGTTATCTACTTTAACAAGCTTAATCCCTTCAAACCAGGCAAGGATAAAGTGGAAATCCGTAGAACTTGGCAGTTATGGTCCAAAGTTTTTGTAGCGACTCTTCCTCTTCTTTTAGTCTTTAAGTTTGATGATTGGTTTGATACTCACTTCCATAATATGGTTTCAGTAGCCATTATGTTGATTGTTTATGGGGTTGCCTTTATTTATCTTGAAAAACGCAATAAGGCACAAGCAATTGAGCCAACAGTAACTGAGCTAGATAAGTTGCCTTATAAAACAGCCCTCTATATCGGTCTTTTCCAAGTCTTGGCTCTTTTACCTGGGACTAGCCGTTCAGGTGCGACTATCGTTGGTGGTTTGTTAAATGGAACTAGTCGTTCAGTAGTAACTGAGTTTACCTTCTACCTAGGAATTCCAGTTATGTTTGGAGCCAGTGCTTTGAAGATTTTTAAATTTATTAAAGCAGGAGAAGTATTGAGCTTTGGTCAATTTTTCTTACTTCTAGTTGCTATGGTAGTCGCTTTTGCAGTCAGCATGGTTGCCATTCGTTTCTTGACCAGCTATGTTAAAAAACACGACTTTACAGTCTTCGGTAAATACCGTATTGTCCTTGGTAGTGTCTTGCTACTTTATAGCTTTGTACGATTATTTGTATAAGAAAAAAACCTTGAGGGAAGATTCCTTCAAGGTTTTAAAATCCAGTCACAGTGACACCCAATAAGCGAACGTCTTTATCTTTATCCGTCAGAGATTCGTAAAGTTGGATAGCCATTTGTGAAATAGTTTCAGCATCTTGGATCTTTTGAGATAAGCTTTTCCGCTTAGTTATTGTAGAAAAGTCAGCATAGCGGATTTTTAAAATAACAATCTTTCCAGATTTTTCATGTTTTTGAAGACTTAGGGCAACTCTTTCCGAAAGGAGGGTTAGCTCTTTTTTGATATCCTCTTCTAGATTGAGAATCTTACTATAAGTTTTTTCTTTTCCGATAGACTTACGAATGCGATTGGATTTGACGGGAGAATTATCAATGCCACGAGCCTTGCGATACAGGTCAAAACCGAGTCTACCAAAACGGTCAATGAGACTAATTTCAGAAATTTTTAAAAGATCAGCTCCTGTGAATACGCCCATTTGATGCAATTTTTCAACTGTTTTCTTACCTACGCCGTGGAATTTAGCGATATCCATTTGTTTGAGAAAATCTTCAGCTTCATCAGGAAGAATAACTGTCAGGCCTCGAGGTTTTTGGTAATCGCTAGCGATTTTAGCTAAGAATTTATTATAAGACACACCAGCAGAAGCAGTCAGATGAAGTTCTTGCCAAATATCTTGTTGAATTAGTCGAGCAATTTTAACAGCGGACTTGATGCCGAGTTTGTTTTCAGTCACGTCTAGATAAGCTTCATCGATACTCATAGGCTCGATATTATCCGTATAACGTTTGAAAATAGCTCGAATCTGTTGACCAACAACTATATATTTTTCGTAGTTTCCAGATATGAAAACTGCTTGGGGGCAACGTTCATAGGCTTCTTTAGAACTCATGGCTGAGTGGATGCCAAATGCTCGTGCTTCATAGCTACAGGTAGAAACAACTCCGCGACCACCAGTTTTTCTAGGGTCACTACCAATCACAACTGGCTTCCCTTTAAGTTTGGGATTGTCTCGAATTTCAACAGCAGCAAAAAAGGCATCCATGTCAATATGGATGATTTTACGAGATAAATCATTCATTAGTGGAAAAATCAACATGGAGAAACCTCTCAGTGCTAGTTTGTTTATTTTTATTATACTCTTTTTCTGAAAAAATGAAAATCAAATAATTTCTTTCAAAAATATAATACAGTTTGTGGTATATTTCGAACTGTATTAGAAAAGAAAGTGTTTAAAAAGTGAGTTTTTAGTTGTTGAAATCGTTTACTGTGTGTTATACTGAATACATGAATGTAACAGATGACTGTTACTAGAAAGAAAAAAGAGGAATTAACATGGTTGTTAAGACAGTTGTTGAAGCACAGGACATTTTTGACAAAGCCTGGGAAGGCTTTAAAGGTGTTGACTGGAAAGAAAAAGCAAGTGTATCACGCTTTGTACAAGCTAACTACACACCTTATGATGGAGATGAAAGCTTCCTTGCAGGACCAACAGAGCGTTCACTTCACATCAAAAAAATCGTAGAAGAAACTAAAGCACACTACGAAGAAACTCGTTTCCCAATGGACACTCGTCCAACATCTATTGCTGATATTCCTGCTGGATTTATCGACAAAGAAAACGAATTGATTTATGGTATCCAAAACGATGAACTCTTCAAATTGAACTTCATGCCAAAAGGTGGTATCCGTATGGCTGAAACTACTTTGAAGGAAAATGGATACGAACCAGATCCAGCTGTTCACGAAATTTTCACTAAATACGTAACAACTGTTAACGATGGTATCTTCCGTGCTTACACTTCAAACATTCGTCGTGCTCGTCACGCTCACACTGTAACTGGTCTTCCAGATGCGTACTCACGTGGACGTATCATCGGTGTTTATGCACGTCTTGCTCTTTACGGTGCAGACTACTTGATGCAAGAAAAAGTAAACGACTGGAACGCAATCGAAGAAATCGATGAAGAAACAATCCGTCTTCGTGAAGAAATCAACCTTCAATATCAAGCATTGCAACAAGTTGTACGCTTGGGTGATCTTTACGGAGTTGATGTTCGTAAACCAGCGATGAACGTTAAAGAAGCTATCCAATGGGTAAACATTGCCTTCATGGCTGTCTGCCGTGTTATCAACGGTGCGGCTACATCTCTTGGACGTGTGCCAATCGTATTGGATATCTTTGCAGAACGTGACCTTGCTCGTGGTACATTTACTGAATCAGAAATCCAAGAATTTGTTGATGATTTCGTTATGAAACTTCGTACAGTTAAATTTGCTCGTACAAAAGCTTACGACCAATTGTACTCAGGTGACCCAACCTTCATCACAACTTCAATGGCTGGTATGGGTAACGACGGTCGTCACCGTGTTACTAAGATGGACTACCGTTTCTTGAACACTCTTGACAACATTGGTAACTCACCAGAACCAAACTTGACAGTTCTTTGGACTGACAAATTGCCATACAACTTCCGTCGCTACTGTATGCACATGAGCCACAAACACTCTTCTATCCAATACGAAGGCGTTACAACTATGGCTAAAGACGGATACGGTGAAATGAGCTGTATCTCATGTTGTGTATCTCCACTTGACCCAGAAAACGAAGAACAACGTCACAACATCCAGTACTTCGGTGCTCGCGTTAACGTTCTTAAAGCTCTTCTTACTGGTTTGAACGGTGGTTACGACGATGTTCACAAAGACTACAAAGTATTTGACATTGAACCAATCCGTGATGAAGTTCTTGAATTCGAATCAGTTAAAGCTAACTTTGAAAAATCTCTTGACTGGTTGACTGACACTTACGTAGATGCTTTGAACATCATCCACTACATGACTGACAAGTACAACTACGAAGCTGTTCAAATGGCCTTCTTGCCAACTAAACAACGTGCAAACATGGGATTCGGTATCTGTGGATTCGCTAACACTGTTGATACATTGTCAGCTATCAAATACGCTACAGTTAAACCAATCCGTGATGAAAATGGCTACATCTACGATTACGAAACAATCGGTGAATACCCACGTTGGGGTGAAGATGACCCACGTTCAAACGAATTGGCGGAATGGTTGATTGAAGCTTACACAACTCGTCTACGTAGCCACAAACTTTACAAAGACGCAGAAGCTACAGTATCACTATTGACAATCACATCTAACGTTGCTTACTCTAAACAAACTGGTAACTCACCAGTTCACAAAGGTGTATACCTCAACGAAGATGGTTCAGTGAACTTGTCTAAATTGGAATTCTTCTCACCAGGTGCTAACCCATCTAACAAAGCTAAAGGTGGATGGTTGCAAAACTTGAACTCACTTGCTAGCCTTGACTTTGGTTACGCAGCTGATGGTATCTCATTGACAACTCAAGTATCACCACGTGCTCTTGGTAAAACTCGTGACGAACAAGTTGATAACTTGGTAACAATCCTTGATGGTTACTTCGAAAACGGTGGACAACACGTTAACTTGAACGTTATGGACTTGAACGATGTTTACGAAAAGATCATGTCAGGTGAAGACGTAATCGTACGTATCTCAGGATACTGTGTAAATACTAAGTACCTCACTCCAGAACAAAAAACTGAATTGACACAACGTGTCTTCCACGAAGTTCTTTCAATGGATGACGCATTGAGCTAAGATTCATAAATAGTAAATAAAAACCAGTCATTTTGACTGGTTTTTTTGGCTCTCTGTCAACTGTAGTGGGTTGAATAAAAGCTAACATCTGGAGAGGACAATCGTTGTCCTCTCCATTTTTATATTCAGAGCGATGAAAATTCGTTTCTTAAAGTTATCAAAGTTCCGAAATCCAAAGGCATTTCGTTTGATGAGTTTAATGAGATTATTAGTCGCTTCCAACTTACCGTTGGAATAGGGTAATTGAAGGGCGTTGACAATTTTCTCTTTGTCCTTGAGAAATGTCTTAAAGACAGTCTGAAAAAGAGGATAAACCTTTTTTAGATTGTCCTCAATAAGTCCAAAAAATTTGTCTGACTCCTTATTCTGAAAGTGAAAAAGCAAGAGCTGATAGACATTGTAGTGGTGTTTCAAGTCTTCTGAATAGCTCAAAAGCTTGTCTAGAATCTCTTTATTCGTTAAGTGCATACGAAAAGTAGGACGATAAAATCGTTTATCGCTGAGTTTACGACTATCCTGTTGAATGAGCTTCCAGTAACGTTTGATGGCCTTGTATTCATGAGATTTTCTATCGAATTGGTTCATAATTTGGACACGAACCCGACTCATAGCTCGGCTAAGATGTTGAACAATGTGAAAACGATCCAAAACGATTTTAGCACACGGAAAAAGTTGTCTAGCTAAGTCATAGTAAGGGCTAAACATATCCATAGTAATGATTTTCACTCGACATCGGACTGCTCTATCGTAGCGAAGAAAGTGATTGCGGATGATAGCTTGTGTTCTTCCCTCAAGAACAGTAATGATATTGAGCTGATCAAAATCTTGTGCGATAAAACTCATCTTTCCCTTGGTAAAGGCATACTCGTCCCAAGACATAATCTCTGGAAGACGAGAAAAATCATGCTTAAAGTGAAAGTCATTGAGCTTACGAATGACAGTTGAAGTTGAAATGGATAGCTGATGTGCAATATCAGTCATAGAAGTCTTTTCAATCAACTTTTGAGCAATCTTTTGATTGATGATGCGAGGAATTTGATGATTCTTTTTGACGATAGAAGTCTCAGCGACCATCAATTTAGAGCAATGATAGCACTTAAAACGACGCTTTTTAAGAAGAATTCTGGTAGGCATACCAGTCGTTTCGAGGTAAGGAATTTTCGACGGTTTTTGAAAATCATATTTCTTCATTTGACATCCGCACTCAGGGCAAGACGGGGCGTCATAGTCCAGTTTAGCGACAATTTCCTGGTGTGTATCCCTATTGATGATATCTAGAATCTTGATATTTGTGTCTTTGATATCAAGCAGTTTTGTGATAAAATGTAATTGTTCCATATGAATCTTTCTAATGAGTTGTTTAGTCGCTTTTCATTATAGGTCATATGGGACTTTTTTTCTACACAAAAATAGGCTCCATAATATCCATAGGGGATTTACCCACTACAAATATTATAGAGCCGTTTTTTTGTAAAAAAAAATATTAAAAAATAGTCAAACTTGGTCAAACTTCTTGACTAAAACTGACCAAAGTGATATACTAAGAACATAAGGATAAGGAAAGTCCTTAGAAAACCTTGATTTTAAGATGATTGTATATACTATCTTAAGTTCAAAGTATGGGTAAAACCTAGAAAAGAGGTACAACCTATGGTTAACATTAGTATTTTTAGAAGTCCAATCGAAAAACCTGAATTGGATAAAGAAAAACCTGAAATTATACGTAGAGTAGCAAATAGCTAGTCTAAATTTTTTAAAACAAAGGTCAGAGAAAGTCAAATTATTTTGACTAAGTAAATTTGAAAACAAACGAGGTATGAAATATGAATAACAACTTTAATAACTTTAACAACATGGATGATTTATTTAACCAATTGATGGGTGGTATGCGTGGATACAGTTCAGAAAACCGTCGTTACTTGATTAACGGCCGTGAAGTAACGCCTGAAGAATTCGCTATTTACCGTCAAACTGGTCAACTTCCAAGCGAAGAAAGTGAACAAGCTCAGTACGTTCAAGGTAAAGGTATGAAACAAGATGGGATTCTTGCAAAACTTGGACGTAACTTAACAGCAGAAGCTCGTGAAGGGAAATTGGACCCAGTGATTGGACGTAACAAAGAAATCCAAGAAACTTCTGAAATTCTTTCTCGTCGCACAAAGAATAATCCAGTTCTCGTCGGAGATGCTGGTGTTGGTAAAACTGCAGTAGTAGAAGGATTGGCCCAAGCTATCGTGAACGGTGACGTTCCTGCAGCTATCAAGAATAAAGAGATCATCTCGATTGATATTTCTGGACTTGAAGCTGGTACTCAATACCGTGGTAGCTTTGAAGAAAACATTCAAAACTTGGTAAACGAAGTCAAAGAAGCTGGAAATATTATCCTTTTCTTCGACGAAATTCACCAAATCCTTGGTGCTGGTAGCACAGGTGATGGTCAAGGGTCTAAAGGTCTTGCTGATATCTTGAAACCAGCTCTTTCACGTGGTGAATTGACTGTGATTGGGGCAACAACTCAAGATGAATATCGTAATACTATCTTGAAAAACGCAGCCCTTGCTCGTCGTTTTAATGAAGTAAAAGTTAATGCTCCATCTGCTGAAGATACCTTCAAGATTCTTCAAGGTATTCGAGATCTTTATCAACAACACCACAATGTTATTTTGCCAGATGAAGTCTTGAAAGCTGCCGTTGATTACTCTGTTCAATATATTCCACAACGTAGCTTGCCGGATAAGGCTATTGACCTTGTGGATGTGACAGCTGCTCACTTGGCAGCACAACACCCAGTTACAGATGTACATGCAGTTGAGCACGAAATTCAAGCGGAAAAAACTAAACAAGAAGAAGCTGCGGCTAAAGAAGATTACGAAGCAGCTCTAAATGCAAAAGTCCGTATCGAAGAGCTTGAAAAGCAAATTGCTAATCATACAGAAGATCACAAGGTTACAGCCACTGTAAATGATGTAGCTGAGTCTGTCGAACGGATGACTGGAATCCCAGTATCACAAATGGGTGCAACCGATATTGAACGATTGAAAGATATGGGTCACCGTTTGCAAACGAAAGTTATTGGCCAAGACAAGGCTGTTGAAGCAGTAGCAAAAGCTATCCGTCGTAACCGTGCTGGTTTTGATGAAGGTAACCGTCCAATCGGTAGCTTCCTCTTTGTAGGACCTACTGGTGTTGGTAAAACTGAGTTGGCTAAACAATTGGCTCTTGATATGTTCGGTACTAAAGATGCCATTATCCGTTTGGACATGTCAGAATACAGCGACCGCACAGCCGTTTCTAAATTGATTGGTACAACTGCAGGTTATGTTGGTTACGATGACAACAACAATACCTTGACAGAACGCGTCCGTCGCAATCCATACTCAATCGTACTTTTGGATGAGATTGAAAAGGCTGACCCTCAAGTCATCACCCTTCTCCTCCAAGTTTTGGACGATGGTCGTTTGACAGATGGTCAAGGTAACACTGTCAACTTCAAGAATACGGTGATTATCGCAACTTCAAACGCAGGCTTTGGTTACGAAGCTAACTTGACAGAAGATGCTGATAAACCAGAACTTATGGATCGTTTGAAACCTTACTTCCGTCCAGAATTCCTTAACCGTTTCAATGCTGTCATCGAATTCTCACACTTGAGCAAAGAAGATCTTTCTAAGATTGTAGACCTTATGTTGGTTGAAGTTAACAAGACGCTTTCTAAGAAAGACATTGACTTGGTAGTGAGCGAAGCTGCTAAAGAATACATGACTGAAGAAGGTTACGATGAAGTCATGGGTGTTCGTCCACTCCGTCGTGTGATTGAACAACAAATCCGTGACAAAGTCACAGACTTCCACTTGGATAACCTTGATGCTAAACACCTAGAAGCTGACATGGAAGATGGTGTTTTGGTCATTCGTGAAAAAGCCTAAATCAAGATTTTGAAAATAAAAAAAGGAACCAGTTCAAAAGCTGGTTTCTTTTTTATTATTAGATGACATGGCGTTCAAAGGCATCGTCTGAGATTCCTTGTTGGAGAATCAATTTAGCCCATTCCTTAGCTGAAAATAGGCTGTGATCCTTGTAGTTTCCGCAAGATTCAATAGTTGTTCCTGGGACATCTTCCCAAGTTGTTGTTTCAGCGATTTCCTTCAGTGAATCCTTGATGACAGCAGCGATTTCTGCACTAGTATGACGTCCCCACATAATCATATGGAAACCTGTACGACAACCAAATGGTGAACAATCAATCATCCCGTCGATGCGAGTACGGATGAGCTTAGCCAATAGATGCTCAATAGTATGGAGGCCAGCAGTAGGGATAGAGTCTTCATTTGGTTGAACCAAGCGAATATCAAAGTTAGAAATGATATCTCCCTTAGGACCTGTTTCTTCCCCAATTAAACGGACATAAGGTGCTTTGACAATGGTGTGATCAAGTTCAAAACTTTCAACAATAACTTCTTTTGACATGGTATTTCCTTTCGTTTTTCTTCTTTCATTATATCATAAAGATTGATTTGATAATTGTCAAAAAAAGAACTTTGTATCAGATGTTTGTTGAAAAGTTAGAAATAGAAAAAATATTTTCAATTCAATTTGAAAAATTCTGAAAATTGTATTGACACTTGGCTGAAAAGGGATTATAATGTATAAAAAGTCATAAAGGAGTTTATTATGAAATTTTCAAAAGTAATGGCCCTAGCAGGGGTGACTCTGTTAGCGTCAGGTGTTTTGGCAGCTTGTTCAGGTTCAGGCTCTAGTGCAAAAGGTGAGAAAACTTTTTCTTACGTTTATGAAACAGATCCAGACAGCCTCAACTATCTGACAACAGGTAAGGCTGCGGTTGCGAATATCACAAGTAATGTCGTTGATGGTTTGATGGAGAATGACCGCTACGGTAACTTCGTGCCATCTTTGGCAGAAGATTGGTCAGTGTCTAAAGACGGGTTGACTTACACTTACACAATCCGTAAAGATGCTAAGTGGTACACTTCTGAAGGCGAAGAGTATGCACCAGTTAAAGCGCAAGACTTTGTAACAGGTCTTAAGTATGCGGCTGACAATAAGTCAGAAGCCCTTTATCTTGTTCAAGAATCCATTAAAGGTTTGGATGCTTATGTAAAAGGTGAAGTTAAAGACTTCTCAGAAGTTGGAATCAAGGCTGTAGATGATCAAACAGTTCAATACACTTTGAACAAACCAGAAAGCTTCTGGAACTCTAAGACAACCATGGGAATTCTTGCACCAGTCAATGAAGAATTCCTTACTTCTAAAGGAAGTGACTTTGCTAAAGCAACAGATCCAAGCAGTATCCTTTATAATGGTCCTTTCTTGTTGAAATCATTGGTAGCAAAATCTTCAGTAGAATTTGAAAAGAATCCAAACTACTGGGATAAGGACAATGTTCATATTGATAAAGTAAAACTTTCATTCTGGGATGGTCAAGACAATAACAAACTTGCAGAAACCTTTAAGGATGGCGGCTTCTCAATGGCCCTTCTCTTCCCAACAAGTGGAAGCTACTCTGAACTTGAAAAAGAGTTTAAGGATAACATCGTTTATACAACACAAGATTCTACAACTTTCTTAGTCGGTACGAATATTGACCGTCAGTCTTACAAATATACTTCTAAGACTACAGACGAGCAAAAGACTTCAACTAAGAAAGCTCTTCTTAACAAAGACTTCCGTCAAGCCATCGCCTTTGGTTTTGATAGAACAGCTTATGCTTCTCAAGTTAATGGAGCAAGTGGAGCAAGCAAACTCCTTCGTAACTTGTTCGTACCACCAACATTTGTTCAAGCAGATGGTAAAAACTTTGGTGACTTAGTTAAGGAAAAATTAGTGACCTATGGTGATGAGTGGAAAGATGTTAATCTAGAAGACGCTCAAGACGGTCTTTACAATCCTGAAAAAGCGAAAGCAGAATTTGCTAAAGCCAAGACAGCACTCCAAGCGGAAGGTGTTCAATTCCCAATCCACTTGGATATGCCAGTTGACCAAACTAATACTACAAAAGTTCAACGTGTTCAATCATTGAAACAATCACTTGAAGCAACGTTAGGAACTGACAATGTTGTCATTGACATTCAACAACTTCAAAAAGATGAAGTCCTCAATGTTACTTACTTTGCTGAGACGGCTGCCGGTGAAGATTGGGACCTTTCAGATAACGTTGGTTGGTCTCCAGACTACATCGACCCATCTACATACCTTGATATCATCAAACCATCAGTAGGTGAAAATACTAAGACTTATCTAGGATTTGATTCAGGTACAAATAACGCTGCTGCCAAACAAGTTGGTTTGGAAGATTACGAAAAGATGGTTGTTGAAGCTGGAAATGAAGACACTGACGTTTCAAAACGTTATGATAAATATGCTGCTGCCCAAGCTTGGTTGACAGATAGTGCATTGATTATTCCAACAACTTCTAAAACTGGACGTCCAATGTTGTCTAAGATGGTGCCATTCACACTTCCATTTGCTTACTCAGGTAACAAGGGAACAAGTGAAGCACTCTTGTACAAATACCTTGAACTTCAAGATAAACCAGTAACTGTTGATGAATATCAAAAAGCTCAAGATAAATGGAAGAAAGAAAAAGAAGAATCTAATAAAAAAGCGCAAGAAGATCTTGCAAATCATGTCAAATAAGAAAAAAGAGGCCGGACAAAAAGTCTGGCCTTTTGATATCATTCCTGAGACATCAGTTTGACATTTTGGTTATTAGTTCAAGCACTGCATTGAAGTAGTAGAACAGACATTCTAAGTCACGCTCCAGTATTACATAAAAGTAAGATATCTTTTATCTATAATTTTAAACAGCTTTCCCGACTATTTGATTTGTGTTGGGGATAAGGTTGCGATTGACATAACTTTGACAGTTTTTAATCTGTTAAGTTATTTCGCTTCCTATTTTAAAAAGTTTGGCTTTATAAAAATTAAGATTCCACTATAAAAAATTGCATACAAAAAACTGAGAATAAATCCTCAGTTTTTTAATATATTTTATTGTTGCCCTTGTGTATTTTGTGGGGCTGGATTTTGTTGTTGACTATTTGTAGTTGTGTTTGGTATTGATGCATTTGGATTGGTAGTGCCATTCGTATTATCATTCGAAGAGATTGGACTTTCAGTTGTTGAAGTTGTACTTGAACTTGAGCTCTCTGTTGTCGAACTTGCTTGAGTTGACTGTGGAATCCAGTTGTTACGAGCACCGTTCTTAAAGACGTATTCTCCGCTACGATACAAACCTTCAGGCATTGTCCAATCACCAGGATGATCATCCTCTGACAGATATCCCATCATTGAGCGGTAGATATTTGCAGCGACTCTAAATCCATCTCCTACGATTGGAGTAAGACGGTTTGAGTAACCAGTCCAAACGGCCATTGAATACTTACGAGTATATCCTACGAACATTTCGTCTGGAGCAACATACCCAGTGTTCTTAATGTAGTTCTCAATTTCATCGTCTGTATAGTTTGAAGTACCAGTTTTACCAGCTTGTGGAAGCCATGACATGTAGGCTCCACGACCAGTTCCGTAAGTTAATACGGTTTTCATCATTTCTGTCATCATGTAGGCGGTTGTTTCCTTCATGGCGCGAGTACCTTGGTCTGAAAACTCTTTTGAACTGCCATCACTAAAGACAACTTTATTGATATACATTGGTTTGTGATAGATACCGCCGTTAGCAAAGGCAGCATAGGCAGCAGCCATTTTTTCACTACTTGCTCCGTACTGTTTATGAGATTCAACTGTATTACTTGAGATAGCATTTGCGTATACCATTGATGGGTAATCAATTCCTAAACCATTCAAGAAGGTCTTGGCATGGTCTAATCCAACTTTTTCAAGTGTTTTAACGGCTGGTACGTTACGAGATTGTTGAATTGCGTACTGGAGAGTGATATTTCCAAAGTAGGCTTTATCCCAGTTATAGACAGGAATGTCTGTTCCAGGATAGTTATAAGGGGCATCATTAATCGTTGCTGCAGTAGAATCGAAGATTCCGTACTCAAGTGCAGGAGCGTAGTCTGTGATAGGTTTCATAGTAGAACCCCAGTCACGGTTTGTTTCGACGGCTTGGTTGATACCGAATGAAACATTACTTGATTGGTGTCTAGAACCAAGTTGAGCGATGACTTTACCATTTGTAACATCAACGATAGTAGAAGCAGCTTGAAGTTCATCATCTGGATAGTCAACGTATTCGTCTGTATTGTAAACATCCCAAAGGCGTTTTTGTACCTCTTGGTCGACGTTTGTATAGACTTCCATACCTGTTGTTAATAGATTATAACCTGTCTCTTGCTCTACTTGGTCAATAACTTCTTTAAGATAGTTATCCATGTACGGTGGATAGCTATTAACAGATTTTAGACTTTGAAGTCCATCTGTGATTGGGGTATTGATTGCTGTTTCATATTGCTCGGCTGTAAGGTAGCCTTGTTTTTGCATTTCTGACAAAACGAGGTTTCGTCTTTCAAGGGCTGCTTCAGGATGAGAATAGGGATCGTATTGGTTTGGAGCCTGTGGCATACCTGCTAAGAGTGCAAGTTGTGGGATGGACAAGTCTTTGAGGTCCTTACCATAATAGTTTTCCGCAGCTGTCTGCATACCATAGTTACCATTTGACATGTAGACCTTATTGACGTAATAGGTCAATATTTCTTGCTTAGTTGCAGTTCGCTCTAGCTGGATAGCCAACCAAGCCTCTTGAACTTTACGGGATAGGGTTTGATCAGCTGTTGATGTTGAGAAATAAGTCAGCTTAATCAACTGTTGGGTCAAGGTTGATCCCCCTTGAAGACCACCATTACTACTGAGGTTACGTAGGAAAGCTCCTGCTATTCGAATGCTATCAATTCCTCTGTGGTTAAAGAAGCGATGATCCTCGATAGAGACAATCGCATTGACAAGATCAGTAGGAATATCACTACTTTGAGCATTGACACGACGTTCAGCACCTAAATCTGCAATGAGTTCATTTTTGCTATCATAAATTTTACTTGATGTAGTTGCAACAAGTTTGCTTTCAGAGAGTTCAGGAGCCTTGTTTGCATAGTGAAGAAATACACCACCGCCAAGTAGGAAAGCTACGATAAATAAGCTAATCGTAACAATGCTGAGGTATTTAACGATGCGCAAGATAGTTTGTTTGTTCATATTGTTTTACCACCTAGTAAATGTTGTTTGACTGTATCAAGGTAAGGAATTTGTGGGAAAGCAGACTGCTCAATCACATAACCGAATTCTTTGATATAGTCAAGCGGCATTGACTTTTTCCCCATATCCTGATGATAAAAACGGATGAGGTCAAGTGCCGGCAATAAATACGTTTCTTGATAAGAAGAAAAATGAAGAAGGACAAAGCAAATCCCTTTTTGATCAAGGACTTGTTCCATATGCCGAATCTGATGAGGATGGAAGTTCTTCATCGGAATGGCATGTTTTTGCTTAGTTTCCTTAGCTTCGAAATCGATGTAAAACCCTTCATAAACTCCAGAATAATCGGTAGTCGATGCCTGTCTAAAATAAGCTTCAACAATCTTAGCCCGACTACGCTGCGGATAGTCTACGCGGACAATCTGAACAGGAGTTGGTTTCTTATGGATAACAGCTAAACCGTGTGTCAGATAATAATCGTTTGTAGCATTGATCATCTTTTCAAAGGTCATCCCACGATTTGCGAAATTTTTAGTTTGTGAGGTGACTTCTTGTTTTTTTTTCGATGAAAGTTTATGAGGATAGTTGACCATAATTCTCCTTATTGGTACAATAACATCACTCTATTATACCATAAAGGTGCACAGAAAGGGTGAAAAAATGCATACAGCCTTGGTTTTAGGCTATTCTAGCTTTGATTTAGGATTGTTTAATGAAAAAGATATTCGTTTAAAAATTATTAAAAAAGCCATTCGTAGAGATTTAGAAAAACTAGCAGATGAAGGGTTGAAATGGTTGGTGTTTACGGGAACTCTGGGATTTGAACACTGGGTTTTAGAGATAGCCAGAGATATGAAAGGTGACTTTGGTTTCCAACTTGCCACTATCTTTGATTTCGAAACTCATGGGGCAAACTGGAATGAGGGGAATCAGGTCAAACTGAGTGAATTTAAACAAGTTGATTTTGTTAAGTACGCCTATCCAAACTACGAGCACAAGGGTCAATTACGAGATTATCAACTTTTCTTACTTGAAAATACAGATGGAGCCTATCTTTTTTACGATGAAGAAAATGAAACAAAACTGAAGTATTTTTACGAACTGATGAAAAAGAAAGACAACTATATTACAAAAAGATTAACATTTGAGGAATTAAACGAAGTAGCTGAAAATTTTTCCGAAAATTGAGCCTTTGACCTTGCTTTTTGTTTGCCTTTTTTTATATAATAATACTAGCAACTGAGAATGGAGAGAGACATGGCAAGTATTATTTTTACAGCAAAAGATATTTTTGAACAGGATTTTGGAAGAGAAGTACGTGGATATAGTAAAGCAGAGGTTGATGGATTTTTGGATGATGTCATCAAGGATTATGAAACTTATGCAGTATTAGTGAAGTCACTCCGTTCAGAAATCGCGGAGCTTAAAGAGGAATTGGCTAAAAAACCTCAAGTGACACCAGCAACTTCTGAACCGGCAGATCATGGAAGTACGACTTCTATGACAAACTTTGATATTTTGAAACGTTTGAATCGTCTTGAAAAAGAAGTATTTGGCAAACAAATCTTGGATAATTCTGATTTCTAAGAATACTTCTGTTGTGCAATTTTTGGATAATCGCGTGGAGAGAATTTCTTTTCATGAGGAAAGTCCATGCTAGCACAGGCTGTGATGCCTGTAGTGTTTGTGCTAGGCGAAACCATAAGCCTAGGGACGAGAAATCGTTACGGCAGTTGAAATGGCTAAGTCTTTTGATAGGTCAGAGTAGGCTTGAAAGTGCCACAGTGACGGAGTCTCTCTGGAAACGGAGAGAGTGGAACGCGGTAAACCCCTCAAGCTAGCAACCCAAATTTTGGTCGGGGCATGGAGTGCGCGGAAACGAACGTAGTACTCTGACTGCTAGCAGCTAGAGCTGCTAGTGGTAGACAGATGATTATCGAAGGAAGTGGTCCTAGTCACTTCTGGAACAAAACATGGCTTATAGAAAATTGCATATAGGTTGGGGCTGAGATATATTCTCAACCTCATTTTTTAAAGTGAATAAAGAAAGGTCTATAAAAGACTGAAATGAAAACAACATTTAATTTAATTGCGACTGCTGCGGCGGGTTTGGAAGCTGTAGTTGGGCGTGAAGTAAGAGATTTGGGCTACGATTGTCAGGTTGAAAACGGTCGTGTCCGTTTTCAAGGTGATGTGAAAGCAATCATCCAAACAAACTTGTGGCTAAGAGCTGCGGATAGAATCAAAATCGTCGTGGGAACTTTTCCTGCAAAAACATTTGAAGAACTCTTTCAAGGTGTTTTTGCCTTAGATTGGGAGAACTATCTCCCGCTTGGAGCACGTTTCCCAATTACCAAGGCTAAGTGTGTCAAGTCAAAATTACACAATGAGCCAAGTGTGCAGGCGATTTCTAAGAAGGCAGTTGTTAAGAAATTACAAAAACATTATGCACGACCAGAGGGCGTTCCTCTCATGGAAAATGGTCCAGAGTTCAAGATTGAAGTTTCCATTTTGAAAGATGTAGCCACTCTTATGATTGATACAACTGGGTCAAGTCTCTTTAAACGTGGTTACCGTACTGAAAAAGGTGGAGCTCCGATCAAAGAAAATATGGCAGCTGCGATTTTGCAACTTTCTAACTGGTACCCTGATAAGCCTTTGATTGATCCAACCTGTGGTTCGGGAACTTTTTGTATTGAGGCGGCTATGATTGCGCGCAAGATGGCGCCTGGTTTGCGTCGTTCTTTTGCCTTTGAAGAATGGAACTGGGTTAGTGATCGCTTGATTCAAGAAGTCAGAACTGAAGCTAGTAAGCAGATAGATCGAGAGATTGAACTGGATATTATGGGATGTGATATTGATGGTCGTATGGTAGAAATTGCCAAGGCCAATGCCCAGGCAGCAGGAGTATCTGGAGATATTCTCTTTAAACAGATGCGTGTGCAGGATTTGCGTACGGATAAGATTAACGGAGTTATTATCTCTAACCCACCATATGGGGAACGTCTGTCAGATGATGCAGGAGTAACTAAACTTTATGCCGAAATGGGTGAGGTTTTTGAGCCTCTCAAGACGTGGAGTAAATTTATCCTGACTAGTGATGAAGCCTTTGAAAGCAAATATGGTAGTCAGGCGGACAAAAAACGAAAACTCTACAATGGTACTTTGAAAGTTGATTTATATCAATATTTTGGTCAACGTGTCAAAAGAAATTTGACAGATTAGAAAGGAGTTGCCATGGATCCAAAGGATAAAAAAGAAGAGTTGTTAGAACCTGAGAAAATATCTCAGGAACCTCAGTTTGATTTTGAGGAAGCTAAGGATCTGACAGTTGGACAAGTTATTCGAAAAAATGAAGAAATCGAAGCAGGAGTAACTCCTGATGATACGATTTTGGACAAATACATTAAACAACACCGTGAAGAAATCGAAGCTGATAAATTTACTAACATTCAGGCGAAGAAAGAGGAACTTCGAAGTCTAGATGATTTGCTTCAAGACGCCAAAGAAACAATTGATGAAGAGGTTGAACCAGTAGAAGAAGTCCCTGACTTAGAGATTGCTGCTGAAGAAGAGGGAGTAGCAACGGAAGAATTTCTCCTTCCGCCACTAGAGGAAACCTTGGTTATGGATAAAAACCCAGTGGAACCTGTAACTGAGCCCCTTGTTGCAGAGGATGAAGAAGCTTTGCAAGAGGAACATCAATCTTTATCTCGCTCTGCTCAAGCAGAAGATGAGCCACAAAACAAAAAACTGTGGGTCATCTTGTCAGCTCTTTTAGCGATTATTGTCTTGATTATTGGGGGTAGCTACTACGTTTATCGTCAAATTACGCGTTCTTCTCAAGAAATTCAGTCTCAGTCATCTGATACAGGTTTGGTAAGTAATCAAGCAATTCTCAATCAATTTAACAGTCTCTATGATACTTTTTATACTGATGAGAATAAAACTGCCCTAAAAAATAGTCAGTTTAGTCAGCTGAGTCAGCTCAAA
Source organism: Streptococcus sp. DTU_2020_1001019_1_SI_AUS_MUR_006 (assembly GCF_032340315.1). Taxonomy (NCBI): domain Bacteria; kingdom Bacillati; phylum Bacillota; class Bacilli; order Lactobacillales; family Streptococcaceae; genus Streptococcus; species Streptococcus sp. DTU_2020_1001019_1_SI_AUS_MUR_006. The sequence goes on from NZ_CP135436.1 coordinate 1,042,184, forward strand.
GAACTTTTAGATAAACTTGAGGGAGCTAGTGAGCATACTCTTGCCAAATCAAAATACGATAGTCTTGAAACACAAATCAAAGCGGTACAAGATGTTAATGCTCAATTTGAAACACCAGCTATTACAGATGGTGTTCTAAATACCAATGCTAAAGTAAAGGCAGATGCCAAATTTACCGAAGTTAAGACTGGGAATACTGAGATTGATAAACTGCTAGATAAGGCTATCAGCCTTGGTAAGAGCCAACTTTCAGGTTCTACAAGCTCAAGCAGTAGTCAATCAAGTTCATCAAGCCAAACAGAGTCAAACTCAGCAACTGAAAGCAATGCTAGCAGCTCTGCTAATGCATCAACTTCAGCGGGTGAAACAGCCTCAGCAAATAATATCCTAAATAGTGGACTAGCAAGCAATGGTGTGAATCTACAAAGAAGTGTCAGTCGAGTACCGTACAATCAAGCCGCTGTAAGTGATAGTAGTGATCCTGCTTGGACTTTTGCAGATGGTGTCCTTGAACGCATTCTTGAGACTTCGCGTGCGCGTGGCTACATTACAGGCAACCAATATATTTTGGAACCTGTGAATATTGTTAATGGCAATGGCTACTATAATCTTTATAAACCAGATGGTACCTATCTCTTTACCCTTAACTGTAAGACAGGATACTTTGTAGGGAATGGTTCTGGACATGCGGATGATTTAGACTACTAGTCAAATTGTTACAAAATTCTTTCTTTTCACAGATAAACATGATAAAATAAAACATATTAAACAAGAGGAGTGTCACATGACAAAAGCTAACTTTGGTGTTGTTGGTATGGCCGTAATGGGTCGTAACCTTGCCCTTAATATTGAATCTCGTGGTTATACAGTTGCTATTTATAACCGTAGTAAAGAAAAAACTGAAGATGTGATTGCTTGCCACCCTGATAAAAATTTCGTGCCAAGCTATGACGTTGAAAGTTTTGTAAACTCAATCGAAAAACCACGTCGTATCATGCTGATGGTTCAAGCAGGACCTGGTACAGATGCGACGATTCAAGCCCTTCTTCCACACTTGGATAAAGGTGATATCTTGATTGATGGAGGGAATACTTTCTACAAAGATACCATCCGTCGTAATGAAGAATTGGCGAACTCAGGTATCAACTTTATCGGTACAGGTGTTTCTGGTGGTGAAAAAGGTGCCCTTGAAGGTCCTTCTATCATGCCTGGGGGACAAAAAGAAGCTTATGACTTGGTAGCAGATGTTCTTGAAGAAATCTCTGCAAAAGCTCCAGAAGATGGTAAACCATGTGTAACTTACATCGGTCCTGATGGAGCTGGTCACTATGTAAAAATGGTCCACAATGGGATCGAGTACGGTGATATGCAATTGATCGCAGAAAGCTACGATCTTATGCAACACTTGCTTGGCCTCTCTGCTGAAGACATGGCTGAAATCTTTACTGAGTGGAACAAGGGTGAATTGGACAGCTACTTGATTGAAATCACAGCTGATATTTTGGGCCGTAAAGATGACGAAGGTCAAGACGGACCAATCGTAGACTATATCTTGGATGCTGCAGGAAACAAAGGAACTGGTAAATGGACTAGTCAATCAGCTCTTGACCTTGGTGTGCCATTGTCACTCATTACTGAGTCAGTATTTGCCCGTTATATCTCAACTTACAAAGAAGAACGTGTACACGCTAGCAAGGTGCTTCCAAAACCAGCTGCTTTCAAATTTGAAGGCGACAAGGCTGAATTGATTGAAAAAATCCGTCAAGCCCTTTACTTCTCAAAAATCATCTCATACGCACAAGGTTTTGCGCAATTGCGTGTAGCTTCTAAAGAAAACAACTGGAACTTGCCATTTGCGGACATCGCATCTATCTGGCGTGATGGATGTATCATCCGTTCACGTTTCTTGCAAAAGATCACAGATGCTTACAACCGTGATGCAGATCTTGCTAACCTTCTTTTGGATGAGTATTTCTTGGACGTAACTGCTAAGTACCAACAATCTGTTCGTGATATCGTAGCTCTTGCTGTTCAAGCTGGTGTACCAGTACCAACATTCTCAGCAGCTATCACTTACTTTGACAGCTACCGTTCAGCTGACCTTCCAGCTAACTTGATCCAAGCACAACGTGACTACTTTGGTGCCCACACTTACCAACGTAAGGATAAAGAAGGAACATTCCACTACTCTTGGTATGACGAAAAATAAGTAGGTCAGCCATGGGGAAACGGATTTTATTACTTGAGAAAGAAAGAAATCTAGCTCATTTTTTAAGTCTGGAACTCCAAAAAGAGCAATACCGAGTTGATCAGGTAGAAGAGGGACAAAAAGCCCTCTCCATGGCTCTTCAGACAGACTATGACTTGATTTTACTGAATGCTCATCTAGGGGATATGACAGCCCAGGATTTTGCAGATAAGTTGAGTCGAACCAAGCCAGCTGCGGTGATCATGGTCTTGGACCATCGAGAAGAATTGCAAGACCAACTTGAAACAATCCAGCGTTTCGCTGTTTCATACATCTATAAACCAATCATTATCGATGATTTGGTCAGTCGTATTTCAGCTATCTTCCGAGGTCGAGATTTCATCGACCAACACTGTAGTCAGATGAAAGTTCCGACAGCCTATCGCAATCTGCGTATGGACGTAGAACATCATACCGTCTATCGTGGCGAGGAAATGATTGCCCTGACTCGGCGTGAATATGATCTTTTGGCTACCCTTATGGGAAGTAAGAAGGTTTTAACTCGAGAGCAATTGCTGGAAAGTGTTTGGAAGTATGAAAGTGCGACCGAAACCAATATTGTGGATGTTTATATCCGTTATCTACGTAGCAAACTTGACGTGAAAGGTCAAAAGAGCTACATTAAAACCGTGCGTGGTGTTGGTTATACCATGCAAGAATAGAAAAGCAGTTGCAGTTTTGTAACTGCTTTTTTAATATTTAAACAAGGACAATCATTTTTCTTAATTAAAATCATAAATATATCCCTTGCTTTGTGAAACTGAAAGGAAACAATCGCTTTTTTTGTGAAAATATAATAAAATAGAAAGGAATAAAGTTCTAAAATTTTATCTAGAAACAGACGATTTTCGTCTGATAGTAGGATTAAATGACAAAAGAAGTTGGTGTCGGTCAGGCACATAGTAAAATTATTTTAATAGGAGAGCACGCAGTCGTTTACGGCTATCCAGCCATCTCTTTGCCGCTTTTAGAGGTAGAGGTGACTTGTCGGGTTGTACCGACAGGGACACCATGGCGTCTGTTTGAAGAGGACACCTTGTCTATGGCAGTTTATGCTTCTCTCGAGTATCTGAATATCAGAGAAGCTTGCATTCGTTGTCAAATTGACTCGGCTATTCCGGAAAAGCGAGGGATGGGTTCTTCAGCAGCTATTAGCATTGCAGCCATTCGTGCAGTATTTGATTATTACCAAGCAGAACTTCCACGAGATGTTTTAGAGATTCTGGTTAATAGAGCCGAGATGATCGCCCATATGAATCCTAGCGGATTGGATGCTAAGACCTGTCTGAGTGACCAGCCTATTCGTTTTATCAAGAATGTAGGTTTTGAAGAACTAGCCATGGATTTATCTGCCTATCTGGTTATTGCTGATACGGGAGTCTATGGACATACTCGGGAAGCTATCCAAGTTGTAGAGAGTAAAGGCAAGGAAGCCTTACCTTTCTTGCATGCACTAGGAGAGTTGACCCAGCAAGCAGAAGTAGCTATTCACTCAAAAGATGCCGTGAAGCTGGGAGAGATTCTAACCAAAGCTCATGGAAATCTAAAGGAAATTGGAGTTAGTAGCCCTGAGGCAGATGCCTTGGTGGAAACTGCCCTCGAATATGGAGCCCAAGGAGCCAAGATGAGTGGTGGTGGCCTAGGTGGTTGTATCATTGCCTTAGTTGCTAATGTAAACCAAGCGCAAGAATTAGCAAAAAGATTAGAAGAGAAAGGAGCTGTTCAGACATGGATCGAAAGCCTGTAACAGTACGTTCCTATGCCAATATTGCTATTATCAAATATTGGGGTAAGAAAGCAGAAAAAGAGATGGTTCCTGCAACTAGCAGTATCTCTCTAACCTTAGAAAATATGTATACGGAGACGACACTTTCTCCGTTACCAGTAGATGCAACCGCTGATGTTTTTTACATCAATGGTCAGTTGCAAAATGAAGCTGAGCATGTCAAAATGAGTAAAATCATTGACCGCTACCGTCCTGAAGGAGCAGGGTTTGTTCGTATCGATACTAAGAACAATATGCCAACAGCAGCAGGTCTTTCTTCAAGTTCCAGTGGTTTGTCTGCCCTAGTCAAAGCCTGCAATGCTTACTTCCAATTAGGATTAAATCGTAAAGAATTGGCTTTGGAAGCTAAGTTTGCATCGGGTTCTTCATCTCGTAGTTTTTATGGCCCCTTAGCAGCTTGGGACAAGGATAGTGGAGAAATCTATCCTGTTGAAACTGACTTGAAGCTAGCTATGATTATGCTGGTCTTGGAAGACCAGAAAAAACCAATCTCTAGTCGAGATGGCATGAAACTCTGTGTGGAAACTTCGACGACTTTTGATGGGTGGATTCGTCAATCTGAACAAGACTACAAGGATATGTTAGTCTACCTCAAGGAAAATGACTTTAAGAAAGTTGGAGAATTGACAGAGAAGAATGCTCTAGCTATGCATGCGACGACAAAGACTGCAACTCCATCCTTCTCTTATCTGACAGATGCTAGTTATGAGGCTATGGATTTTGTCCGTCAGCTTAGAGAACAAGGAGAATCTTGCTACTTTACCATGGATGCGGGCCCGAATGTCAAGGTTCTTTGCTTGGAAGAGGACTTGGAACATTTGTCAGAACTTTTAGGTCAACGCTATCGCTTAATCGTTTCAAAAACAAAGGATTTGAGCCAAGATGACAATTGTTAAAACTTGTGGGAAGCTCTATTGGGCTGGAGAGTATGCCATTTTAGAACCAGGACAGTTGGCGCTAATAAAGGCTATTCCCATCTATATGACGGCTGAGATTAAAGCGTCTAATGATTATCGACTCTACTCAGATATGTTTTCCTATAGTGTAGACTTGCGACCGGATTCTTCTTATGCTTTGATTCAGGAAACAGTTGCTTTGGTGGAGAAATACATGACTGATCAAGGAATTGAACTACAGCCTTTTTCCATAGACATTCGTGGGAAAATGGAGCGTGAGGGCAAGAAATTCGGCCTGGGTTCTAGTGGCAGTGTGGTTGTTTTGGTCATCAAGGCCATGCTTGCTTTCTATGAAAGAGCCGCTGAAAGAGAACTCTTGTTTAAACTGGCTAGTGCAGTTCTTCTCAAACGTGGAGATAATGGCTCTATGGGTGACATTGCTTGTATCGTTTCAGAAGATTTAGTACTCTATCAGTCGTTTAATAGAGAAACAGTTGCACAATGGCTAGAAAAGGAAGACTTGAAAACTGTATTGGCACGTGATTGGGGCTTTTCTATTTCTAGTGTTGAACCAGCTTTGAAATTTGATTTTCTGGTTGGTTGGACCAAGGAAGTGGCTGTATCTAGTCACATGGTCAAGCAAATCAAGAATCATATGGATGCTAGCTTTTTGCAGGCTTCAAAAGAAACTGTAGCTAACTTGGTAAAGGCTTTGCAGGTAGGTCAAGAAGAAACCATTATTGACTTGCTGGAACAAGCCAGCCAACTTTTAGAAGGCTTGAGTTCAGATATTTACACACCTTCGCTCAGACAATTAAAAGATGCCAGTCGAGACTTAAAAGCTGTTGCAAAAAGTAGTGGTGCTGGTGGTGGAGATTGTGGAATTGCCCTCGGTTTTGACCAAGATTCGACCACATTACTGAAAAAACGCTGGGCTGATCTAGGAATTGAACTCTTATATCAAGAAAGGATGGGACATGACGAAAAATCGGAAGGATGAACACATCCGCTATGCCCTTGAACAAAAAAGTACTTATAATAGTTTTGATGAAGTTGAACTGATTCATTCTTCACTACCCTTATATGACATAGATGAGATTGATCTTTCGACAGAATTTGCAGGGCGCAAATGGGACTATCCTTTTTATATAAATGCCATGACAGGTGGTAGTGACAAGGGCAGAGAAATCAATCAAAAGTTGGCTCAGGTGGCTGAGGCCTGTGGAATTTTATTTGTGACGGGTTCTTACAGTGCGGCACTTAAGGATCCATCGGATGACTCTTTTTCAGTCAAAACTAGTTACCCTGACCTCCTTCTTGGAACCAACATTGGCTTAGACAAACCAGTTGAATTGGGTCTACAAACAGTAAAAGAGATGAATCCCCTTCTCTTGCAAGTTCATGTTAATGTCATGCAGGAACTACTCATGCCAGAAGGTGAACGTCAATTTAGATTGTGGCAAAGCAATCTGGCAGACTATGCTGAGCAAATTTCCGTGCCACTTGTTTTAAAAGAAGTCGGCTTTGGCATGGATGTGAAAACCATTGCTAAGGCTTATGAGATTGGAATACGAACCGTTGATTTGTCTGGGCGTGGGGGAACCAGCTTTGCCTATATCGAAAACCGTCGCAGTGGTCAACGGGACTACCTCAATGATTGGGGGCAATCGACCATGCAAACCCTTCTAAATGCCCAAGACTGGAAAGATAAGATGGAGCTTCTGGTAAGCGGAGGTGTTCGCAATCCACTAGACATCATCAAATGCTTGGTCTTTGGAGCCAAGGCGGTTGGACTCTCACGCACCATGTTAGAGTTAGTTGAAAACTACCCAGTGGATGTCGTTATTTCTATTGTTGAAGGCTGGAAGGAAGAACTACGTCTGATTATGTGTGCCCTTAATTGTGCAAGGATTAAGGATTTGCAGCAGGTCGACTATCTCCTGTATGGAAAATTAAAAGAAGCAAAAGATCAACTATAAGGAGGTCGGGATTTTGGTCCCGGTCTTTTTATCATTCCTCAGACTGATGTGACTTTTTGGTTTTGTGATACAATAAAATAGAGAGGACGGTTACATGCGAAAATTTCAAATTTTTCTATTTATTGAAGCTTGTTTATTAACAGGAGCTCTGATTATGATGGTATCAGAGCATTTTTCCCGTTTTCTGCTGATATTGCTCTTGTTTTTACTGCTGATTCGATACTATACTGGTAGACAGGGTAATAACCTCATATTAGTGGCAGTGAGCATCCTATTTTTCTTTATCATCATGCTCAATCCCTTTGTCATTATGGCTATCTTTGTGGCCTTGATATACAGCCTGTTCCTGCTTTATCCTATGATGAACCAGGAAAGAGAAGACACCAATCTGTTTTTTGAAGAAGTTGTGACGGTAAAGAGAGAGAAAAATCGCTGGTTTGGGAATCTCCACCACTTTTCAAGCTACCAGACTTGTAGTTTTGATGATATCAATCTTTTTCGTCTTATGGGGAAGGATACCATTCATCTAGAGCACGTGATTTTGAGCAATCATGATAATGTCATCATCTTGAGAAAACTAGTCGGTACGACTAGAATTATTGTACCAGTAGATGTAGAAGTCAGTCTCAGTGTTAATTCTCTGTACGGAGATTTAACCTTTTTTGACCAGCCTAAACGTGCTCTACGCAATGAGCAATTCCATCAAGAAACCAGGGATTATCTCAAAAGTCCAAAGAGTGTTAAGATTCTTTTGACAACTATGGTTGGAGATGTTGAGGTGGTGAGAGGATGAAAAAGCAACCCTATATTTTAATCGGTCTCACCTCATTTCTCTTTGTTGTCTTTCTCTTTCGAAGCATTTTTAAGGTTCTGGATTTAGAGTGGACTTCTCTCTTTCAAGATTTAGAAAAGACAGAAAAAGTCCTATTTTTGGCTTTAATGTTTAGTCTTGCCCTAGCCTTTTTATTAGTCCTATTCTGGACAATTGTTGATGAAATTTCAAAAAGAAGAATCCAAGCAAATCTCAAACGTCTGCTAGCTGGCAAAGAGATTGAAAGTCTGGGAGATGCTGACTTAGACGCAAGTTTTAGAAACTTGTCAGGAAAACTCGGTTTGTTAACAGAAGCTATTCAAAAAGCAGACAATCAGGCCTTGGTCAAAGAAGAAGTGATTATTGAAAAGGAACGCAAACGAATCGCGCGTGACTTGCATGATACAGTCAGTCAAGAAATTTTTGCTGCCCATATGATTTTATCAGGACTCAGTCAACAAGCTTCCAGATTAGACAAAGAGAAGATGCAGACACAACTCCAGAGTGTGACTGCTATTTTAGAAACAGCTCAAAGAGATTTGCGAATTCTGCTTTTGCATTTACGACCAATTGAACTGGAACAAAAAAGCTTGGTGGAGGGGATTCAGCTACTCCTCAAAGAGCTAGAAGAAAAAAGTGAGCTCAAAGTCAGCTTTAAATATCAGGTATACGAACTACCTAAAAAGATTGAGGAGCATGTCTTCCGAATTGTACAAGAATTGATTAGTAATACACTTCGTCATGCACAAGCTTCATGTCTAGATGTTTACCTTTATCAAACGGAAACGGAATTACAGTTGAAGGTCGCTGACAATGGGCGTGGTTTTCAGCTAGATGATGTTGATGAATTAAGCTATGGTTTACTCAATATTAAAGAACGAGTGGAAGATATGGCTGGGACTTTACAATTATTAACAGCTCCCAAGCAAGGTTTGGCAGTGGATATCCGCATTCCCTTGCTTGATTGACTAACAAAAGGAAATAAAATGAAACTATTATTGGTAGATGACCACCAAATGGTGCGTCTTGGTTTGAAAAGTTATTTTGAATTACAAGATGATGTAGAGGTTGTAGGAGAAGCAACCAATGGTGCGGAAGGAATTTCCATGGCCTTGGAGCTTCGTCCAGATGTGATTGTCATGGATATTGTCATGCCTGAAGTCAATGGGATTGACGCAACACTTGCTATTCTCAAAGAATGGCCAGAGGCTAAAATCTTGATTGTGACCTCTTACTTAGATAATGAAAAAATCATGCCGGTCTTGAATGCTGGGGCTAGAGGATATATGCTTAAGACTTCGAGCGCAGATGAATTGCTGCACGCTGTTCGTAAGGTGGCGGCTGGAGAGTTGGCTATTGAACAAGAGGTGAGTAAAAAGGTAGAATACAACCGCAATCATGTTGAACTTCACGAAGAATTAACTGCTCGTGAACGCGACGTCCTTCAACTAATCGCTAAGGGCTATGAAAATCAGCGTATCGCTGATGAATTGTTCATTTCCCTTAAGACTGTAAAAACTCATGTTTCAAACATCCTTGCTAAACTTCAGGTTAGCGACCGCACCCAGGCAGCGGTTTATGCTTTTCAACACCACTTAGTAGGCCATGAAGACTTCTAGATGCATCTTTTGGAGCCAAACTAAGGTTTATTCGGTAAATTGGATACTTTTAGCAAAAAACAGTAATTTAGAATTAACAAGTACCTCAAGCAGTCCTAAAAACTCGGTTCTAACCAGAAAAAACCATAATAGGTAGTAGCTAATAGAAGTTGTTAACAACTAGACAGTAGAGAGTATCATCTCGAGAAAGATGTCTGTCAAATGAGCCTAGCGCTGTTGTTCAGACTGCAAAAAGAGACAAATGATTTAGACCAAGGATTTAGTTCAGTATGCTAGAAGACTAATACTCAATGAAAATCAAAGAGCAAACTAGGAAGCTAGCCGCAGGTTGCTCAAAGCACTGCTTTGAGGTTGCAGATAGAACTGACGAAGTCAGCTCAAAACACTGTTTTGAGGTTGTGGATAGAACTGACGAAGTCAGTAACCATACCTACGGCAAGGTGAAGCTGACGTGGTTTGAAGAGATTTTCGAAGAGTATAAGTCCTTTTCTACCATTTGTCAAGTATATCAAGGTATTTGATGAAAAATAGTTTGATTTCCATAGTCAAACTAAGGAAATTGTCTTTTTCTGAACTAAAGTTTAGTGAAAAAAGTGTACACTAAATCAACACCTTATCTGGTGATTTTTTTGATAAGGCGTTACAATAATATGGCATAAACAATTTTCTACCATTTGTCAAGTATATCAAGGTATTTGATGAAAAATAGTTTGATTTCCATAGTCAAACTAAGGAAATTGTCTTTTTCTGAACTAAAGTTTAGTGAAAAAAGTGTACACTAAATCAACACCTTATCTGGTGATTTTTTTGATAAGGCGTTATAATAATATGGCATAAACAATTTTACCGATTTTGGGTAGAAGTATAATCATAAAGTTTGTTATGCGTTATGAGGTAATACATTGTTCTAATGAGACGATGTATAGAGGCAATCGTGTGTGGTTTAGTTGAAGTCACTTGCGATTGTCTTTTCCGTTTCTCATAGAAGTCTGCGATATGACAAGGATTGGTGTGGCTAGCTGAAGCTATGTTATGAATGCACTTAAAAAGAATCTTTCTGGCATAGGGATTCCCACGTTTAGTGATATGTTCCTTAGCTAGAAAATTTCCAGATTCATAGTGTCTGAGGTCAATGCCTATAAAAGCATTGATTTGATTGGCAGAGTGAAATCGACGAATGTCACCAAGTTCGCCAATAATACTTGTCGCTGTGGTTTCGGCTATTCCAGGAATAGAGAGAAGAATCTCGTATTCTGGCAAAGATTGAGCTAATGTTACCATCTCCTCTAAAACACCTTGTCTGTGTTCCGAAAGCCTAAGTAACTCCCCTGCATAGTATTTGACCTCTTCTATCACTGGAGAGGTTTTCTTAACCGCACAATAAGACTGATTAGCTAGTTTTGTAAGCTTATCTACTAAGTAAGTCACACGTTTTTCAGAGATGCGTTTTGCCGTAGACTGACGGATGATAGCTGTTAATGTGGCGTCATCTGACTCCAGTACAAAACTATTACATGGAAAAGTCATGACCAAGTTCCAATATTGTTCCCCAGTTGGTGCCGACAAGATGTTTTCCAATTCAGGAAAAGTGACCTGTAAAACCTTGTGCAGACGGTTTTTAGCGCAGACGATATCCTCAGTAAGATTCTGATAGAAACGGCTGAGATCGCGTAATTCTTGATAAAGCGCTTCTTGGACATAGCTTGGTTTACGATTGAGGATGAACTGAGACGCAGCTAGTTTTTCAGCGTCAATCTTATCGGTTTTACGTACTCGTAAGCTATCTAGTTGTTTTTTGGATTCTAAGGGATTGAGCCGTGTATAAGCGTAACTATTATCCTCAAAGAAGGCCTGAAGACGACGAGAATAGACACCAGTCGCCTCGAAGATAATCTCTGGCTCGTGAACAGTCTTCAAGTCCCCAAGTAGTCGATTAAATCCGATGGCATCATTGGGAATGGTATAGCCATGTACTTTTTCTCCATTGACCAAGATGGCCACTTCTGAGCTTGCTTTACTCACGTCAATCCCAAAAACTACTCGCATGATATTACCTCTTTGTCTTGAATGATTCCTTGCTTTAGTGATGTCATTTTCAATACTCGACGTTTTTCGTCCCACATACTTTGATAACATTCTTCCTAAAACAGGTGTCTTGTCAGTTTTAGTTACGACGTCTAGCGCCAAAGGACTTATCGACTTAACAAGACACCACTACTTTAACATAACGAAAAAGTAGTGAGTACTTTCTCCCGTCGGAGATTTCCTCACTACTAATCTTAGTATGTTTTATAGTGGATTGAATCTGGAATAGTACACTATGACTGCTAAAAATATTTCTAGAAATTACTTTGACTTTTCTAATCTCTTTGTTCATATCTTATTTCAATCTACTATATTTGACTCTCACAGGTGTAATCGATGGCATCCCTCGGTGCTATCTCATAATTTTTAAAAGAAAACACCATTTTAAGCCTATAAAATCAAAAAAAGCAAAAATTTTTAGTGTGCGATCACCTATAGTATGGGATTCATTAAAAACTCTTTCCTTACCCTCCTAGAACATAAGAAGGTCTATCGATTGTCTTGTTAAAAATATATACTTGGACTAGCATCTTTCTTAAGTGGTCTGTCAATAAAAAGTGTAGGTTGATTTTTCTTGAGTAGTAAAAGATTCAAGAATATTTAGGGTTACTCATGTTCTTTGATAAAAACTCCATTCATATATTTTTTCTTTCATTCTGAAAACTTAATGTAAATTTTCTGTTTTTTTGAAATTTTGTGTCTTAAAAGGTCCAGTGAAGAAAACTGTGTGTGTAGAATCCTGTTTTACTTAATTTTTAGATAACTATATTAAGTGATAAAAGGCAGTGTATATGTAGTTTTGGGTTTATAAAATACTTGAAAGTTCAAAAATTGTTTTAATTGACTATTTTCTAGAAGAGATGTATAATTGAATTGTATGTAAAAGACATGCAGTTATTTTTAAACAAAGGAGATAATGTGATGTATTTTAATCGTAAAAATGCAGAGCAGAAGAACTGGCGTATGATTAAAAAAGGAAAACATTTCCTTTTTGGTTGTTCGCTTGTCTTTGCAGTTGGTGCAGCCTTGGTAGCTCCAACGGTTAAGGCCGACACAGCTGATACTGGGGAGGTAGAGACTAAAACTGCCAACTCAGCTGCTGAAGCAAGCTCTAGTGACGAAGTAGGAACGTATAAAGCACCAGCAGTGGAGGTATCAACAACTTCACCAGTGGTTGCCGAACATCCTACAAGTTCAGAAGCTACCTCAGCAAAAACAGCTAAGGAAGCAGATGGAGTTCAGCTTCCTTCATTGACAGTGGTAGCAGATTCTTCAGCTTTGACAGATGAAGAAAAAGCAAATGTAGTGGCAGCTGTTAAGGGTGTGAATCCTACTGCGACTGATGTTCAAGTCCAAGCAGATGGATCAGTAGTTGTTACTTTTGCAGATGGTTCAACTGCAAACTTGACAGCAAGTCAAACTGTTAAAGTGGCAGCTCCAGCAGAAACTTCAGCCACTCAACCTAAGTCAAGAAGCCGTCGAGCAGCAGGACAAGAACGTGCTCAAGATCGCTCTTCGGAAGAGAAAGACATCAAGTACGTTTATAAAGACAGAACTGCTACAGTAAACGATGGAGATCCAACTCAACGTGCTAAGATCGAGTACAGACAGCTGGGAGACTATGAGGTAGTCGATGGAAAAACAGTGGCTACAGACCCATCTGGTCAAGGTCGTCCAGTCTTGGAGTGGACGGTAACCTTTAACGAGGCTCAGTACGATAAGATGGGAGGATACTACTACTTTACAATCCCTAAAAATGTATCTGATCCTTATAAAGTTGTGACAGAATATAACAACGGCGCTTACGGCCCCCGCGATGGCTGGGTGGATGGAAATGTTACACCAGGTGGTTCGCCGTCTGCAGAAGGTCAGCAGTTTATCGATGCTGGTAATAAACTTGAGTGGCGTGTCAAGAATACCGTTGGGGGAGACTACAACAACGTAAATGGTCTTAGCGGTGTCATGAACAACACTAAAAAGGTTTATGTCCTTAGTTATGGTAACAACACTAAGGCGCGCATGGTTACTATTAAGTACCGTACTGTAGTTGAAGACCCATCACAGACCATTTCTTATATTGCTGGAGTTGAATCTAAAACAGGCTTACCACGAAACAACTGGTATGCTATCTCAGGTAAATATGATAAGCAACTGGTTAGTCAGGTTGCTGCACCAAGTGTGACTCCAAACTTGACCAACACCTCTGTCAACGTTCCTGTTCAAACTGTAGCTTCAACTTCAAGCACTCTTTCAGGAACAGGGGTTCCAGGTGCAACTATTAAGATTTATATCGATGGTCAAGAGCAAAACATCGGCAATGTCACTGTTGACAGTAGCGGTAACTGGACTACAGGTGAGCTTCCAACAGCCTTGAACAACAACCAAGGTGATGGTACAACTATCAAACCACGTCAAACAGTAGAGGTAAGCCAAGTAGTTAACGGTGAAGAAAGTAGCCGTCGTACTGTACCAGTATCTGTTGGTGTAACAACTGTTGAACCTTCAAGCTTGACTACTAACCAAGCTGCAGTTGTAGCAGGACAAAAAGAGGTTACTCTTAAGGTTCCTCATGATGCAGGAATTGCCTACATGCGCTATACAAATACTGCTGGAGAGACTGTTGAGATTCCAGTCAAACGTGATAATGCCTCATCTGCATGGACATCACAAAAATCAGATAAGGCAACTGTCAAATCAGTTGAGCACGGTAAGTTCCAAGATACGATCGTTCTTACCATGGCTGACAAGATTGCAGGTACAGAAGTAGCAGCAATCTCAAACGTGGTAGAGGGTGGCTTCTCAAGTGTGGCTGACTGGCAACCACGCTCAGTAGAAAACCAAGCTCCAACTATTGCATCAGCAGTTGAAGGAAACAAAAAAACTGTTGCTCAAGGTGCTCAACTTGACCTTGCATCTCTTGTGACAGTAGCAGATAAAGAAGATGATGCCCAAGCAACCCTAGGTGATAAGGTCCATGCTGAAGTTGTTTCAGTAAATGGCGACACAGCAACCAAGACAGTTGATACAAATACCCAAGGCACTTACACAGTTAAGTATAAAGCTGTTGATAGCCAAGGTAAAGAGTCAAACGAGATTGAAGTTACTGTAGTTGTAAACCCTGCACGTGACAACGTAGCTCCAACAGTAGAGATTCCATATTCAGATCCAGCTCCAAACAAAAAAGAAGTTTATCTTTATACTGGTGAAGATGCAGACGTTGATATCACATTTAGCGACGATTCTGGAAAAATTAAATCAGCTTCACTTAAAAAAGGTGGAAATATTGCCTTAAATAATATTGATGGTAATCCAGATAAACAAGATAATGAATATGGATATACTGTGACAGCAATTAATTCTGAAACTGCTACACCTGCAAAAATTAAAGTAACAGGTCGAGTTTCAGGTTTAGAAGATAGACTTCCAAAAACAGAAAACGACTCTTTAGAGCTTGTAACACGTTATGCAACAGCAACAGATACAGATGGTGCAGAGATTTCTAATAATGCAACCAAAACTAAGAAAAATGGAGAGGTTGTTGGTTCTTACTTAACTGATCCAGGTGCAGTAACTTTCGTATTAAAAGCACAAACTAAGAAATATGATATCAAAACTCCAGCATCGGCTGATAAAGTAACCGTATCAGATGCTAGCAATGTTACTGATAAAGAGTTTGAAAAAATTAAAGAGAAAGTTAAAGTTGAATATTCTCAAAACAATCCAGATGCACGTTTAGCTGACAAAAAAGGTCAAGAAGTAGAAGATGCTTCAAAAGTTGTTGATAAAGTAGAAAAAGAAGGAAACAATCTTGTTGTAACCTATAAAGATGGTTCTAAAGATACAAAACCATTGACTGATTTTGCACGTACGAATGTTGCACCAACAGTAGAGATTCCATACTCAGATCCAGCTCCAAACAAAAAAGAAGTTTATCTTTATACTGGAGAAGAAGCTGACGTTGATATTACCTTTAATGATGATTCTGGAAAAATTAAATCAGCTTCACTTAAAAAAGGTGGAAATATTGCCCTAAATAATATTGATGGGAATCCAGATAAACAAGATAATGAATATGGATACACTGTAACAGCAATTAATTCTGAAACAGCTACGCCTGCGAAAATTAAAGTAACAGGACAAGTTTCTGGCATATCGGCAGAAAAATTACCGAAAACAGAAAACGATTCTTTAGATCTTGTAACGCGTTTTGCAACTGCAACTGATACAGATGGTGCAGAGATTTCTAATAATGCAACCAAAACTAAAAATAATGGAGAAGTAGTGGGTACCTACCTTACTGACCCAGGTGCAGTAACTTTCGTATTAAAAGCACAAACTAAGAAATATGATATCAAAACTCCATCAGAAGCAGATAAAGTAACCGTATCAGATGCTAACAATGTTACTGATAAAGAGTTTGAAAAAATTAAAGAGAAAGTTAAAGTTGAATATTCTCAAAACAATCCAGATGCACGTTTAGCTGACAAAAAAGGTCAAGAAGTAGAAGATGCTTCAAAAGTTGTTGATAAAGTAGAAAAAGATGGCAACAAAGTTGTTGTAACCTATAAAGATGGTTCTAAAGATACAAAACCATTGTCAGAATTTGTAAACGTAGCTCCAAAAGTAGAAGTTCCATACTCAAATGAAGCTAAGAAAGAAATCTATGTTTATACAGGTGAAAACACTGATTTAACATTCAAAGCATCAGACAACACTGCTGTTAAAGATATGTATGTACGTGGTCCTGGTGGTATTGGAAAAGATAATACGGCAGATTACGGTTTCACAACTGGAAAAATCGAGAATTCAGCAGTCACTCATGGTGATGGTACTGTATCAGGTCCTACAGCTACTATTAAGATGACAGGTGTTACAACACTTAAAGCTCCAAACCATTGGACAAGTTTTGTTGTTGCTAATGACAATGATAATGCACCATCAAATACAGATTTTAATGCATTAGATAAAAATCCGAATGCAACTCAGACTCCAGGATATGTTCACTTTATCGTTAAATCTCAAACAGATAAGTACGATATTGCAACTCCAGCCCCAGCTGATAAAGTTGAAGTAGCAGATCCAACAAAAGTGACAGACGCTGAGTTAGATAAAATCAAAGAAAAACTTAAACTTGAGTACAACAAGAACAATGACGATGCGAATATCGCAAAAAATACTCCAGTTGATAAAGATGGTAAGATTAAATCAGTCACAAACGATGGCAAAGGAAATCTTGTCGTAACATATACAGATGGTTCAACAGATACAAAACCATTGTCAGAATTTGTAACTCAAAAACCATCAACACCAGATACACCAGATACAACAGCGCCAGCGAAACCAGTTATCGATACAGACCTTACAGGTAAAGCCGGAACTAAGACACCAGTTGAAGTGACAGCAGAACCAGGATCTAAGGTTGAGTTGTTCGACAAAGACGGTAAGAAGATTGGTGAAGGCGTAGCGGACGACAAAGGTAAAGCTACAATCACACCAACAACTGAGATTCCAGAAGGTGGCGTAACAGCTAAAGCAACTGATAAAGCAGGTAATGTATCAGAACCAAGTGATGCTGCGAAAGCAACAACACCATCAACACCAGATACACCAGATACAACA
This sequence comes from Streptococcus sp. DTU_2020_1001019_1_SI_AUS_MUR_006, assembly GCF_032340315.1. Taxonomy (NCBI): domain Bacteria; kingdom Bacillati; phylum Bacillota; class Bacilli; order Lactobacillales; family Streptococcaceae; genus Streptococcus; species Streptococcus sp. DTU_2020_1001019_1_SI_AUS_MUR_006. Next base: position 1,059,227 of record NZ_CP135436.1, read on the forward strand.
GCGCCAGCGAAACCAGTTATCGATACAGACCTTACAGGTAAAGCCGGAACTAAGACACCAGTTGAAGTGACAGCAGAACCAGGATCTAAGGTTGAGTTGTTCGACAAAGACGGTAAGAAGATTGGTGAAGGCGTAGCGGACGACAAAGGTAAAGCTACAATCACACCAACAACTGAGATTCCAGAAGGTGGCGTAACAGCTAAAGCAACTGATAAAGCAGGTAATGTATCAGAACCAAGTGATGCTGCGAAAGCAACAACACCATCAACACCAGATACACCAGATACAACAGCGCCAGCGAAACCAGTTATCGATACAGACCTTACAGGTAAAGCCGGAACTAAGACACCAGTTGAAGTGACAGCAGAACCAGGATCTAAGGTTGAGTTGTTCGACAAAGACGGCAAGAAGATTGGTGAAGGCGTAGCGGACGACAAAGGTAAAGCTACAATCACACCAACAACTGAGATTCCAGAAGGTGGCGTAACAGCTAAAGCAACTGATAAAGCAGGTAATGTATCAGAACCAAGTGAACCAGCTAAAGCAACAACAGCATCAACACCAGATACAACAGATACAACAGCGCCAGCTAAACCAGTTATCGATACAGACCTTACAGGTAAAGCCGGAACTAAGACACCAGTTGAAGTGACAGCAGAACCAGGATCAACAGTTGAGTTGTTCGACAAAGACGGCAAGAAGATTGGTGAAGGCGTAGCGGACGACAAAGGTAAAGCTACAATCACACCAACAACTGAGATTCCAGAAGGTGGCGTAACAGCTAAAGCAACTGATAAAGCAGGTAATGTATCAGAACCAAGTGAACCAGCTAAAGCAACAACAGCATCAACACCAGATACACCAGATACAGAAGCCCCAGCTAAACCAGTTATCGATACAGACCTTACAGGTAAAGCCGGAACTAAGACACCAGTTGAAGTGACAGCAGAACCAGGATCAACAGTTGAGTTGTTCGACAAAGACGGCAAGAAGATTGGTGAAGGCGTAGCGGACGACAAAGGTAAAGCTACAATCACACCAACAACTGAGATTCCAGAAGGTGGCGTAACAGCTAAAGCAACTGATAAAGCAGGTAATGTATCAGAACCAAGTGAACCAGCTAAAGCAACAACAGCATCAACACCAGATACACCAGATACAGAAGCCCCAGCTAAACCAGTTATCGATACAGACCTTACAGGTAAAGCCGGAACTAAGACACCAGTTGAAGTGACAGCAGAACCAGGATCAACAGTTGAGTTGTTCGACAAAGACGGCAAGAAGATTGGTGAAGGCGTAGCGGACGACAAAGGTAAAGCTACAATCACACCAACAACTGAGATTCCAGAAGGTGGCGTAACAGCTAAAGCAACTGATAAAGCAGGTAATGTATCAGAACCAAGTGAACCAGCTAAAGCAACAACAGCATCAACACCAGATACACCAGATACAGAAGCCCCAGCTAAACCAGTTATCGATACAGACCTTACAGGTAAAGCCGGAACTAAGACACCAGTTGAAGTGACAGCAGAACCAGGATCAACAGTTGAGTTGTTCGACAAAGACGGCAAGAAGATTGGTGAAGGCGTAGCGGACGACAAAGGTAAAGCTACAATCACACCAACAACTGAGATTCCAGAAGGTGGCGTAACAGCTAAAGCAACTGATAAAGCAGGTAATGTATCAGAACCAAGTGATGCTGCGAAAGCAACAACACCATCAACACCAGATACACCAGATACAACAGCGCCAGCTAAACCAGTTATCGATACAGACCTTACAGGTAAAGCCGGAACTAAGACACCAGTTGAAGTGACAGCAGAACCAGGATCAACAGTTGAGTTGTTCGACAAAGACGGCAAGAAGATTGGTGAAGGCGTAGCGGACGACAAAGGTAAAGCTACAATCACACCAACAACTGAGATTCCAGAAGGTGGCGTAACAGCTAAAGCAACTGATAAAGCAGGTAATGTATCAGAACCAAGTGATGCTGCGAAAGCAACAACACCATCAACACCAGATACACCAGATACAACAGCGCCAGCTAAACCAGTTATCGATACAGACCTTACAGGTAAAGCCGGAACTAAGACACCAGTTGAAGTGACAGCAGAACCAGGATCAACAGTTGAGTTGTTCGACAAAGACGGCAAGAAGATTGGTGAAGGCGTAGCGGACGACAAAGGTAAAGCTACAATCACACCAACAACTGAGATTCCAGAAGGTGGCGTAACAGCTAAAGCAACTGATAAAGCAGGTAATGTATCAGAACCAAGTGATGTTGCGAAAGCAACAACACCATCTAAGGATGCAGATGGCGTTAAAGATCCAGCTAAGACACCAGTTAAAGATCCAGCTAACTTAACAGATGCAGAAAAAGCTAAAGTAGCAGACGAAGTTAAGAAAGCTAACCCAACAGCGAAAGATGTTGAAGTAGGTAAAGATGGAACAGCAACTGTAACCTTCCCAGATGGATCAACAGCAGAAATCCCAGCAGCTAAGGCAGTTGAGAAAGCTAAAGATGCAACACCTGCTAAGGATGCAGATGGCGTTAAAGATCCAGCTAAGACACCAGTTAAAGATCCAGCTAACTTAACAGATGCAGAAAAAGCTAAAGTAGCAGACGAAGTTAAGAAAGCTAACCCAACAGCGAAAGATGTTGAAGTAGGTAAAGATGGAACAGCAACTGTAACCTTCCCAGATGGATCAACAGCAGAAATCCCAGCAGCTAAGGCAGTTGAGAAATCAGCTGATAAAGCAGTTAAGGATCCATCAGTAACACCAGTTACAGATCCAAGCAACTTGACTGATGCAGAAAAAGCTAAGGTAGCCGATGAAGTTAAGAAATCTAACCCAACAGCGAAAGATGTTGAAGTAGGCAAAGATGGCACAACAACTGTTACATACCCAGATGGTACAACAGCGGTTATCCCAGCAGATAAGACAGTTAAGAAATCAGCTGATAAAGCAGTTAAGGATCCATCAGTAACTCCGGTTACAGATCCAAGCAACTTGACTGATGCAGAAAAAGCTAAGGTAGCCGACGAAGTTAAGAAATCAAACCCAACCGTAACTGATGTTAAAGTTGGCAAAGATGGCACAACAACTGTTACATACCCAGATGGTACAACAGCGGTTATCCCAGCAGATAAGACAGTTAAGAAATCAGCTGATAAAGCAGTTAAGGATCCATCAGTAACTCCGGTTACAGATCCAAGCAACTTGACTGATGCAGAAAAAGCTAAGGTAGCCGACGAAGTTAAGAAATCAAACCCAACCGTAACTGATGTTAAAGTTGGCAAAGATGGCACAACAACTGTTACATACCCAGATGGTACAACAGCGGTTATCCCAGCAGATAAGACAGTTAAGAAATCAGATGATAAAGCAGTTAAGGATCCATCAGTAACACCAGTTACAGATCCAAGCAACTTGACTGATGCAGAAAAAGCTAAGGTAGCCGACGAAGTTAAGAAATCTAACCCAACAGTAACAGATGTTAAAGTTGGCAAAGATGGCACAACAACTGTTACATACCCAGATGGCAGCACAGCCGTTATTCCATCAGGTGATACAGTTAAGAAATCATCAGATAACGCAGTTAAGGATCCATCAGTAACACCAGTTACAGATCCAAGCAACTTGACTGATGCAGAAAAAGCTAAGGTGGCCGACGAAGTTAAGAAATCAAACCCAACCGTAACTGATGTTAAAGTTGGCAAAGATGGCACAACAACTGTTACATACCCAGATGGTACAACAGCGGTTATCCCAGCAGATAAGGCAGTTAAGAAATCAGATGATAAAGCAGTTAAGGATCCATCAGTAACTCCTGTTACAGATCCAAGCAACTTGACTGATGCAGAAAAAGCTAAGGTAGCCGACGAAGTTAAGAAATCTAACCCAACCGTAACTGACGTTAAAGTTGGCAAAGATGGCACAACAACTGTTACATACCCAGATGGTACAACAGCGGTTATCCCAGCAGATAAGGCAGTTAAGAAATCAGATGATAAAGCAGTTAAGGATCCATCAGTAACTCCTGTTACAGATCCAAGCAACTTGACTGATGCAGAAAAAGCTAAGGTAGCCGACGAAGTTAAGAAATCTAACCCAACCGTAACTGACGTTAAAGTTGGCAAAGATGGCACAACAACTGTTACATACCCAGATGGTACAACAGCGGTTATCCCAGCAGATAAGGCAGTTAAGAAATCAGATGATAAAGCAGTTAAGGATCCATCAGTAACTCCGGTTACAGATCCAAGCAACTTGACTGATGCAGAAAAAGCTAAAGTAGCCGACGAAGTTAAGAAATCAAACCCAACCGTAACTGATGTTAAAGTTGGCAAAGATGGCACAACAACTGTTACATACCCAGATGGCACAACAGCGGTTATCCCAGCAGATAAGGCAGTTAAGAAATCATCCGATGAAGGTACGAAGGATCCATCAGTAACACCAGTTACAGATCCAAGCAACTTGACTGATGCAGAAAAAGCTAAGGTAGCCGACGAAGTTAAGAAATCAAACCCAACCGTAACTGATGTTAAAGTTGGCAAAGATGGCACAACAACTGTTACATACCCAGATGGTACAACAGCGGTTATCCCAGCAGATAAGGCAGTTAAGAAATCAGCTGATAAAGCAGTTAAGGATCCATCAGTAACACCAGTTACAGATCCAAGCAACTTGACTGATGCAGAAAAAGCTAAGGTAGCCGATGAAGTTAAGAAATCAAACCCAACCGTAACTGATGTTAAAGTTGGCAAAGATGGCACAACAACTGTAACTTACCCAGATGGTACAACAGCGGTTATCCCAGCAGATAAGACAGCTAAGAAATCAGCTGATAAAGCAGTTAAGGATCCATCAGTAACACCAGTTACAGATCCAAGCAACTTGACTGATGCAGAAAAAGCTAAGGTAGCCGACGAAGTTAAGAAATCTAACCCAACCGTAACTGATGTTAAAGTTGGCAAAGATGGTACAACAACTGTTACATACCCAGATGGTACAACAGCGGTTATCCCAGCAGATAAGGCAGTTAAGAAATCAGCTGATAAAGTCGTTAAGGATCCATCAGTAACACCAGTTACAGATCCAAGCAACTTGACTGATGCAGAAAAAGCTAAGATAGCCGACGAAGTTAAGAAATCAAACCCAACCGTAACTGATGTTAAAGTTGGCAAAGATGGTACAACAACTGTTACATACCCAGATGGTACAACAGCGGTTATCCCAGCAGATAAGACAGTTAAGAAATCAGCTGATAAAGAAGTTAAGGATCCATCAGTAACACCAGTTACAGATCCAAGCAACTTGACTGATGCAGAAAAAGGTAAGGTAGCAGATGAAGTTAAGAAATCTAACCCAACTGCGAAAGATATCAAGGTTAACAAAGACGGATCAGTAATTGTAACCTTTGAAGATGGCACCACAGCCTTTATCCCAGCAGATAAGACAGTTAAGAAATCAGCTGATAAAGTCGTTAAGGATCCATCAGTAACACCAGTTACAGATCCAAGCAACTTGACTGATGCAGAAAAAGCTAAGATAGCCGACGAAGTTAAGAAATCTAACCCAACCGTAACTGATGTTAAAGTTGGCAAAGATGGTACAACAACTGTTACATACCCAGATGGTACAACAGCGGTTATCCCAGCAGATAAGACAGTTAAGAAATCAGCTGATAAAGTCGTTAAGGATCCATCAGTAACACCAGTTACAGATCCAAGCAACTTGACTGATGCAGAAAAAGGTAAGGTAGCAGATGAAGTTAAGAAATCTAACCCAACTGCGAAAGATATCAAGGTTAACAAAGACGGATCAGTAATTGTAACCTTTGAAGATGGCACCACAGCCTTTATCCCAGCAGATAAGACAGTTAAGAAATCAGATGGTTCAGTAGCAGGTAATCCAGCTGCTAACCAAGATTCACCTGCTCAAGCACCAGCTAAGAAAGCAGGAGCGAAAGAATTGCCAAATACTGGTACAGAACAATCTAGCGCTTCACTTGCTTTAGCACTTCTTGCAGCAGCGACAGGCGGACTCCTCTTCGCTAAAAAACGTGAGGAAGAAGAGTAAGAAATTACTCAAATAAAGCAAAACTGAGAATCTCAATTCTATGAATTTGCTAGAAAAACCGTAAGAAGAAATTCTTACGGTTTTTTTGATGGATAATGAGGATCTTTGTCAACTATAGTGTTGAAACAAAGCTATAGTAGAATGAATCTAGAATAGTACACTAAGACTGCTAAAAATATTTCTAGAAATTAGTTTGATTTTCCTAATCGATTTGTTCATACCTTATTTCAATCTACTATAACATCTGGAGAGGACAGTCGTTGTTCTCTCCATTTTTATATCCAGAGATAGAAGGCTTTGTTGAAAAACTAAAAGATAAAACTATAAATCTCAGTAAAAAATATTTACTAAAATTTTTTAATACTGTTAAATAAGTTGTATGAATATAAAAATGGATAAATCTCTCATAGCAGGGCTGAAATACATCACTAGATGGATGTTTGTTCCTTTAATTCTATTTCTTAAAGAATTACTAAGCTTGCGATAAGAGATGTAAAAAAATAATAAATTTAGTTCGTGTAATACGTTTTTTAGTAAAAAGTAACCGCTAACACTTGATTTTTATAAATATAGTGATATACTAAATTTGTGTAAAAAAATTAAAGGAGATAAACATGAAGTTTCATTTTAATGAGCGTCAACGCTTTTCTTTACGTAAGTATAGTTTTGGTTTAGCCTCTGTTCTTTTAGGAACTGCCTTCTTTTTGAGTGGACAAGTTGCTAGTGCTGATGAGGTAAATGTTTCAGAAACATTGCTCACCTCCGTAGTATCTGTTAGTCCAGAAAGTTCAACAAGTACATCGGAATCTTCAGTACCAAGAACTTCTGAATCAAAACCAACAGTAGCAGATAAGTCTGCTCTATCACCAGAAACTGCCGATTCAAAACCAACAGTAGCTGATAAAGCTGTTGTAACACCAGAAACAACTGAAGTTTCTTCAGATTCTGAAAAAGTTGCAACAGAAAGTCCAAAATCTGAGAAATCAGAAGTATCAGCTAAAGAATCAAGTGAAGATACGGCAAAAACAACTGAAGGTAAAGCTGAAGTTGCTGAAAAAGATGATAAGTCTACTGATAAAGCTCCAGCTGAAGCACGCCGTTCAACACGTACACGTCGAGCTACTTCAGAAAATAAACGTGAAGTATCAAATTGGAGTGAGTTTGTTTCAGCCTTAGAGGATGGAAATGTCAGAGAAATCACTGTAAATGGTGATGTCGTAGCTCAAGGTGATAATGGTAATACCGACAATGGACGTTCAGGATCTGTTGACCGTAAGACTACTATTCATGCACAATCTCGCCCAGTTACGATCCAAGGTAAGGATGGCAATGCTCGTCTTGAACTTTTGTCACACACTTTGGAGTTGACAGGAGCTAGCTGGGAACTAAATCTTAAAAACCTTAAAATAGCGACTGCTAATTCTAAAGGTCCAATTGATTTATCAAGAACTAGCGGTTCAAATACTGTTACCTTTGAAAATGTAACTAGTGTTGGTTCATCACTTTATGGTGGTGGTGGTAACACCCATGTTGTTATCAAAGGAACTACAACTTCAACAGTTAGTGACAGTTATCCAGCTGCAAATGGTCAAACTCAACACGTACAACGGAATGTTGGCGCTGCTGGCCATTCAGACCAACGTCGTGAGTCAAATATCCACGATGCCAAATCTGTAACAGTTTCTGAGGGAGCTAGCTTAACGCTTAACCGTTCTTCTCAAGGGGATGCTATTACTCTTGAAAGTGGAGCTAAGGTCAGTGTAAAAGATAAAGGTAGCCTTACTATTAACATGAACACTGACAATCGATCTGAAAATGCTCGCTACCATAATGCTGGTATTTTCATGGCTGATAGTGGGACCGTGGAAACTGGTAAGGATTCTAAGTTAGTCTTGAATACTAGTATCGGACAAGGGATTTCAATTGGTGTAAATCGTCCAGCTGATGGTATCACTGATAAGGATCGTTACGGTGGATATGTTGCAGGTAACCACGGTAGAAAAAATGGACCGAGTCGAGTTCTTATTGGCGATGGTGGAACTTTTGAATTTCATGGCCGTGATGGGATTATGATGGGAAATCACTCAGAACTTGTCACAGGTCAAAATGCCAAAGTTCGCTTTGAAAATAAAGGTCGTGGTGTTGCCCTTGATTTCGGAAATGATTCAAGAGTAGTCTTTGGAAAACATTCAAACAATACCTTCCATTCTGTAGGCAAAGGGCCTAAGAGCGGCGGTGGTCCGTCTGGAAGTTATGACGGATATAACTATATCGGTCTAAATGAGAACGGTAAGATTCTTGTAGATGACTTTGCTACTTTCCGTGTGCAAATGGACAATCGTGGAGATAATGCCTGGGATGATGTGATTTCCCTTGATTCTAGGAATGGTCGCAAGAGTGAACCAGTTTTTCAAGCGAATAAGGGTTCTATTGTAGATATTCGAGATGATAATACTAACTACTATGCTGAGTTGATCTCAGTAGCATTGGGAGCTAGTACAAACACTTATTTCCAGTTTAATAATCCGCTATATGTTTCCTTTATGAGATACACAAAATCAGATGGTACATCAGCAGGTGAAATTACCGGGAAACTACCAATAACTATTCCTCAAGGGAACAATCCACAGGATATTGGCCACGGAAATATTCTTTATATCTCAAATAAATTAGAAGCTTCAGGGAACCGAATCGAATTTAATGGTCCAACAAATAATGCAGGTGTTGGGACCTATACGGTTTATTCCATGAACAAGGATGGTAGGGATGCACAAAGTCATAATAAACAGAGTTCTGTTTGGATGAATATCCAGGGCGGATCTATGTCTATTGCTGGTTTCCAAAATAATAGAGCACACATAGAACCTGCTAATGCCACATCTGTACCAACAGGTTCTTCTACTGGGGGAGTTGTTGCCACAGATAGGACTTATGGTATTGACCCGGTAGGTGATAACCGTCAAAATATTTGGGTATCAAATGGATCAAAAATCAACCCGACTGGTGTTCATAAAAATGTCATCAAATATGTCTACGAAGATGGAACTCCAGTTAAAAAAGATGTTATCCAGTCATCAGAATGGAAGCGTACTTTGGATGTCTCTATTGACCAAGAAGGCTTTAAAAAGATTTTAAAAAATTCAAGTGTCAGCAATGGTGATGAGTTCTTAGCCGCCTATAGTAAGGCTAAGTATCACATTTCTGATATCGATGGAGATAACATCGCTGATACAGGTTGGAAAGTTGATGGAACAAATTCAGGTACCTATAATTATGGAACTATTGCTTCACCAAAAGTCGATGGCTATAAAGCAGAAATCAAGTCAACTAATGTTCCAGGATTAGAAGTTGGGGCTCAAGCTGATTCAGTTTCTGTTTCATATGATTCAAGCAATGCACCAGAAACGCTTATTGATGCTCAAGCAGGTAAACGTACCGTTTCAGAAACTTATTGGCGCAATATTGTAGCCAAATCTGATTTGGGTGTCTATGAAACAGTTGTTGTCTATAAAAAAGTAAAACAAAAAGCTATTGTCAAATACATTGATACAACTGCTAATAATAAGGAATTAGCAAAAGATGAAGTTGAAGGTACATCTGGTGAAGCTATTAACTACTCAACTGCAGCTAAGATTGCTGATTTTGTTAATAAAGGTTACAAACTTGTAGAAGATGGTTTCACAAACTCAACTGCAGATCAAAAGAAATTTGATGATGATGAAAACATTGATCAAGAATTCGTAGTTAGATTAGAACACGGTGAAACTCCAGTTGGACCAAATAACCCACATAAACCAACAGAGCCAATCAATCCAAATGATCCAAACAGTCCAAGATATCCTGCGGAAAATCAATGGAAGAAAGATGTAACATCAACAGTTCATTATGTGGTATCAGACGGTAATGCAACTGCCCCAGCTGATAAGGTTCAAAATGCACAATGGACACGTACCTTAAAACTTGATAAGGTGACAGGTAAAGTTCTTAACTCTGATGAACCATGGACAGCGAATAAGGATAACTATGATGCAGTTCCAACACCAGGATTGACAGGTTACTACGCTGATAAAGCAAGTGTTGCTTCTAAGACAGTCACTCAAGAAAATCTTGAAGAAACTGTTACTTACAACCCACTTGGAAAATTGGTTCCAAAACCAGAGACACCAAACGATCCAAACTTCCCACGAACACCAGAAGTGAAGTATCCAAATGATCCAACAGATCCAACCAAACCAGGTAAGCCAGTTGTTCCAGATGTTCCAGGCTACAAACCATACTTGCCAAATCCAAACAATCCAACGAAACCAGGTAAACCAGTAACTCCAGGAACACCAATCACTCCTGAAAATCCAGGAAAAGATACACCAATTATCTACCGTAAGGCAGATCAAAAAGCTATTATCAAGTATGTAGACCAAAATACTAGTAGAACACTTGAAAGTGATCAAGTTTCTGGTAAATCAGGTGAAGCCATTAACTATTCAACTGCAGCTAAGATTAAGTACTATAAAGATCGTGGTTACGTTCTTGTAAGCGATGGATTCCCAGCAGGAGCTACTTATGACAAGAATGAGTCAGTTGATCAAGAATTCGTAGTTACCTTGAAACATGGTGAAACTCCAGTTGGACCAAATAACCCACATAATCCAAATGAACCAATAAATCCAGATGATCCAAACAGTCCAAAATACCCTGCGGAAGATCAATGGAAGAAAGATGTAACGTCAACTGTTAAGTATGTGGTGTCAGACGGTAATGCAACTGCCCCAGCTGACAATGTTCAAAATGCACAATGGACACGTACCTTGAAACTTGATAAGGTGACAGGTAAAGTTCTTAACCCTGATGAACAATGGGCATCTAATAAGGCTAACTATGATGCAGTTCCAACACCAGGATTGACAGGTTACTACGCTGATAAAGGAAGTGTTGCGTCTAAGACAGTTACTCAAGAAAATCTTGAAGAAACTGTTACTTACAACCCACTTGGAAAATTGATTCCAAAACCAGAGACACCAAACGATCCAAACTTCCCACGAACACCAGAAGTGAAGTATCCAAATGATCCAAACGATCCAACCAAACCAGGTCAACCAGTTGTGCCTAATGTACCAGGCTACAAACCATACTTGCCAGATCCAAACGATCCAACGAAACCAGGTCAACCAGTAGAACCAGGAACACCTGTAACACCGGATAAACCAGGTGAAGATACGCCGATTATCTACCGCAAGGCAGATCAAAAAGCTACTATCAAGTATGTAGACCAAAATACTGGTGCAACACTTGAAAGTGATCAAGTAGGTGGTAAATCAGGTGAAGCTATTGCCTACTCAACTGCAGCTAAGATTCAGAAATACCAAGATCGTGGCTATGTTCTTGTAAGTGATGGATTCCCAGCAGGAGCTACCTATGACAAGGATGAGTCAGTTGATCAAGAATTCGTAGTTACCTTGAAACATGGTGAAACTCCAGTTGGACCAAATAACCCACATAAACCAACAGAGCCAATCAATCCAAATGATCCAAAGAGTCCTAAATACCCTGCGGAAGATCAATGGAAGAAAGATGTAACGTCAACTGTTCATTATGTGGTATCAGACGGTAATGCAACTGCCCCAGCTGATAAGGTTCAAAATGCACAATGGACACGTACCTTAAAACTTGATAAGGTGACAGGTGAAGTTCTCTCATCTACTCCATGGGCATCGAATAAGGCTAACTATGATGCAGTTCCAACACCAGGATTGACAGGTTACTACGCTGATAAAGGAAGTGTTGCTTCTAAGACAGTTACTCAAGAAAATCTTGAAGAAACTGTTACTTACAAGCCACTTGGAAAATTGGTTCCAAAACCAGAGACACCAAAAGATCCAAACTTCCCATCAACACCAGAAGTGAAGTATCCAAATGATCCAAACGATCCAACAAAACCAGGTAAACCAGTTGTGCCTAATGTACCAGGCTACAAACCATACTTGCCAGATCCAAACGATCCAAGTAAACCAGGTCAACCAGTAGAACCAGGAAAACCAATCACCCCTGAAAATCCAGGAAAAGATACGCCGATTATCTATGTACCAAAAACTAATGATGTGACGCAACCAACAAAACAAACTGTTAAGTACACAAGTACAGATGGTAAAGCTCAGGTACCTTCAGATAAGATTCAAAATGACTATACTTTCACAGGTAAGAAGAATCAAGCTGATGGTACAACAACATGGACTGAAAACAGTCATACTTACGGTAGGGAAAGTGTTCCAGTAGTTTCTGGTTACTACGCTGACAAGTCTGAAGCAGGTAGTAAAACAGTCACTCCAACCAATCCTAATGCTGAAGATGTTGTAACTTATAAACCACTTGGTAAGATTATTCAAGTAGATGAATCAGGAAATGTTATTCCAGGTTCAGTATCTAAGACTTATGAAAATAACCCATTGAATCCTAAAGAAGCAGCAGAAACTAAAATTCCAGATGCACCAACAGGATATGTGATTAAGGAGGAACAACCACAAGCATGGGGTTACAATATTGTTGATAAAACTATTGAACCAAATGATGAAAGTGATCCAGATCGAATTTCACAAGATACGAAGATTGTTTATGTTAAGGCAGACCAAAAAGCAGTGATCAAGTACGTTGATCAAACAACTGGTCAAACCCTTGCCAATGATCAAGTCGGTGGTAAATCAGGTGAGGCAATCAACTACTCAACTGCGGACAAGATCAAGTACTATGAAGATCGTGGCTATGTTCTTGTAAGCGATGAATTCCCAGCAGGAGTTCACTTCGATACCGATGCATCAGTAGATCAAACCTGGACAGTAACCTTGAAACACGGTGAAACTCCAGTTGGACCAAACGATCCACATAATCCAACAGATCCAATCAATCCAAATGATCCAAACAGTCCTAAATACCCAGCGACAGATCAATGGAAGAAAGATGTCACATCTACTGTTAAGTATGTGGTATCAGATGGTAAGGTAGCAGCCCCAGCAGATCATGTTGAAAACGCGACATGGACACGTACCCTTACCTTGGATAAAGTCACAGGTAAAGAACTTTCAGCGACACCATGGGCATCAGATAAGACAGCCTACGCTGCAGTTCCAACACCAGGTTTGACAGGATACTACGCTGATAAAGCAAGTGTTGCTTCTAAGGCAGTTACTCAAGAAAACCTTGAAGAAACTGTTACTTACAAACCACTTGGAAACTTGGTTCCAAAACCAGAGAAACCAAACGATCCAAACTTCCCATCAACACCAGGTGTTAAATATCCGAACGATCCAACAGATCCAACGAAACCAGGTCAACCAGTCGTTCCTGATGTACCAGGTTATGAACCACACCTTCCAGATCCAAACGATCCAACGAAACCAGGTCAACCAATCCAACCAGGAACACCTGTAACACCTGATAAACCAGGGGAAGATACGCCAATCATCTATGTACCAAAAACAAATGATGTGACGCAACCAACTAAACAAACGGTAACGTTTGAAGGAGCAGGAACAGCTACTCCAGCTGATAAGGTTCAAGATAACTTCACCTTTACTGGTAAACAAAAAAATGGTACGACAACATGGGATCAACCTAATCACACTTATGGTAAAGAAACAGTTCCAGTAGTTAAAGGTTACTACGCTGATAAGAAGGAAGCTGGATCTAAGACAGTTACTCCAGATCAACCAGAAGTTACGGATAAGGTTACTTATAAACCACTTGGTAAGATCATTCCAGTTGATCCAGAAGGAAACCCAATTCCTAAAGCACCAACTCCACAGTACAACAATGATCCACAAGATCCAACTAAGGGTGGCGAGACTCCAACTCCAGTTATCCCAGGTTATGTGACAGATACACCAAGTGTAACACCTAATGACCCAGGATCTGATACACCTGTTGTCTACCGTAAGGCGGAACAAAAAGCTATTATCAAGTACGTTGACCAAACAACAGGTCAAACCCTTGCCAATGATCAAGTCGGTGGTAAATCAGGTGAGGCAATCAACTACTCAACTGCGGACAAGATCAAGTATTATGAAGATCGTGGCTATGTTCTTGTAAGCGATGAATTCCCAGCAGGAGTTCACTTCGATACCGATGCATCAGTAGATCAAACCTGGACAGTAACCTTGAAACATGGTGAAACTCCAGTTGGACCAAACGATCCACATAATCCAACAGATCCAATCAATCCAAATGATCCAAACAGTCCTAAATACCCAGCGACAGATCAATGGAAGAAAGATGTAATGTCAACTGTTCATTATGTAGGTGCAGGTAGTCAAACACCAGCAGACAATGTTCAAAATGCACAATGGACACGTACCTTAAAACTTGATAAAGTTACAGGTAAAGTTCTTAACCCTGATGAAGCATGGACAACTAATAAGACTAACTATGATGCAGTTCCAACGCCAAGTGTTACTGGATACTATGCGGATAAAGCAAGTGTTGCTTCTAAGACAGTCACTCAAGAAAATCTCGAAGAAACTGTAACTTACAAACCACTTGGAAACTTGGTTCCAAAACCAGAGACACCAAACGATCCAAACTTCCCATCAACACCAGAAGTGAAGTATCCAAATGATCCAACGGATCCAACGAAACCAGGTCAACCAGTTGTTCCTAATGTACCAGGCTACAAACCATACTTGCCAGATCCAAAAGATCCAAGCAAACCAGGTAAACCAGTAGAACCAGGAAAACCAATCACTCCTGAAAACCCAGGTGACGACACACCAATTATCTACGTACCAATCGTAAATGATGTGAAGAAACCAACTAAACAAACAGTTAAGTTTGAAGGAGCAGGCGATAAGACTCCAGCCGACAACGTCCAAGACGACTTCACATTCACTGGTAAAGTAAACAAAGCTGATGGAAGTACAACATGGACTGAGAAGAGCCATACTTACGGTAAGGTATCTGTACCAGTAATTCCAGGTTACTACGCTGATAAGACAGAAGCTGGTGGTAAGACAGTTACTCCAGAAAATCCTGAAGCAACAGATACAGTAACCTACAAACCACTTGGAAACTTGGTTCCAAAACCAGGAACACCAGATGATCCAAACTTCCCATCAACACCAAAAGTGAAGTATCCAAATGATCCAACAGATCCAGGTAAACCAGGTAAACCAGTTGTTCCAGACGTACCAGGCTACAAACCATACTTGCCAGATCCAAAAGATCCAAGCAAACCAGGTAAACCAGTAGAACCAGGAAAACCAATCACTCCTGAAAACCCAGGTGACGACACACCAATTATCTACGTACCAATCGTAAATGATGTGAAGAAACCAACTAAACAAACAGTTAAGTTTGAAGGAGCAGGCGATAAGACTCCAGCCGACAACGTCCAAGACGACTTCACATTCACTGGTAAAGTAAACAAAGCTGATGGAAGTACAACATGGACTGAGAAGAGCCATACTTACGGTAAGGTATCTGTACCAGTAATTCCAGGTTACTACGCTGATAAGACAGAAGCTGGTGGTAAGACAGTTACTCCAGAAAATCCTGAAGCAACAGATACAGTAACCTACAAACCACTTGGAAACTTGGTTCCAAAACCAGGAACACCAGATGATCCAAACTTCCCATCAACACCAAAAGTGAAGTATCCAAATGATCCAACAGATCCAGGTAAACCAGGTAAACCAGTTGTTCCAGACGTACCAGGCTACAAACCATACTTGCCAGATCCAAAAGATCCAAGCAAACCAGGTAAACCAGTAGAACCAGGAAAACCAATCACTCCTGAAAACCCAGGTGACGACACACCAATTATCTACGTACCAATCGTAAATGATGTGAAGAAACCAACTAAACAAACAGTTAAGTTTGAAGGAGCAGGCGATAAGACTCCAGGAGACAATGTCCAAGATGACTTTACATTTACTGGTAAAGAAAACAAAGCTTCTGGAACTACAACATGGACTGAGAAGAGCCATACTTACGGTAAGGTATCTGTACCAGTAATTCCAGGTTACTACGCTGATAAGACAGAAGCTGGTGGTAAGACAGTTACTCCAGAAAATCCTGAAGCAACAGATACAGTAACCTACAAACCACTTGGAAACTTGGTTCCAAAACCAGGAACACCAGATGATCCAAACTTCCCATCAACACCAAAAGTGAAGTATCCAAATGATCCAACAGATCCAGGTAAACCAGGTAAACCAGTTGTTCCAGACGTACCAGGCTACAAACCATACTTGCCAGATCCAAAAGATCCAAGCAAACCAGGTAAACCAGTAGAACCAGGAAAACCAATCACTCCTGAAAACCCAGGTGACGACACACCAATTATCTACGTACCAATCGTAAATGATGTGAAGAAACCAACTAAACAAACAGTTAAGTTTGAAGGAGCAGGCGATAAGACTCCAGGAGACAATGTCCAAGATGACTTTACATTTACTGGTAAAGTAAACAAAGCTTCTGGAACTACAACATGGACTGAGAAGAGCCATACTTACGGTAAGGTATCTGTACCAGTAATTCCAGGTTACTACGCTGATAAGACAGAAGCTGGTGGTAAGACAGTTACTCCAGAAAATCCTGAAGCAACAGATACAGTAACCTACAAACCACTTGGAAACTTGGTTCCAAAACCAGGAACACCAGACGATCCAAACTTCCCATCAACACCAAAAGTGAAGTATCCAAATGATCCAACAGATCCAGGTAAACCAGGAAAACCAGTTGTTCCAGACGTACCAGGCTACAAACCATACTTGCCAGATCCAAAAGATCCAAGCAAACCAGGTAAACCAGTAGAACCAGGAAAACCAATCACTCCTGAAAACCCAGGTGACGACACACCAATTATCTACGTACCAATCGTAAATGATGTGAAGAAACCAACTAAACAAACAGTTAAGTTTGAAGGAGCAGGCGATAAGACTCCAGGAGACAATGTCCAAGATGACTTTACATTTACTGGTAAAGTAAACAAAGCTTCTGGAACTACAACATGGACTGAGAAGAGCCATACTTACGGTAAGGTATCTGTACCAGTAATTCCAGGTTACTACGCTGATAAGACAGAAGCTGGTGGTAAGACAGTTACTCCAGAAAATCCTGAAGCAACAGATACAGTAACCTACAAACCACTTGGAAACTTGGTTCCAAAACCAGGAACACCAGATGATCCAAACTTCCCATCAACACCAAAAGTGAAGTATCCAAATGATCCAACAGATCCAGGTAAACCAGGTAAACCAGTTGTTCCAGACGTACCAGGCTACAAACCATACTTGCCAGATCCAAAAGATCCAAGCAAACCAGGTAAACCAGTAGAACCAGGAAAACCAATCACTCCTGAAAACCCAGGTGACGACACACCAATTATCTACGTACCAATCGTAAATGATGTGAAGAAACCAACTAAACAAACAGTTAAGTTTGAAGGAGCAGGCGATAAGACTCCAGGAGACAATGTCCAAGATGACTTTACATTTACTGGTAAAGTAAACAAAGCTTCTGGAACTACAACATGGACTGAGAAGAGCCATACTTACGGTAAGGTATCTGTACCAGTAATTCCAGGTTACTACGCTGATAAGACAGAAGCTGGTGGTAAGACAGTTACTCCAGAAAATCCTGAAGCAACAGATACAGTAACCTACAAACCACTTGGAAACTTGGTTCCAAAACCAGGAACACCAGATGATCCAAACTTCCCATCAACACCAAAAGTGAAGTATCCAAATGATCCAACAGATCCAGGTAAACCAGGAAAACCAGTTGTTCCAGACGTACCAGGCTACAAACCATACTTGCCAGATCCAAAAGATCCAAGCAAACCAGGTAAACCAGTAGAACCAGGAAAACCAATCACTCCTGAAAACCCAGGTGACGACACACCAATTATCTACGTACCAATCGTAAATGATGTGAAGAAACCAACTAAACAAACAGTTAAGTTTGAAGGAGCAGGCGATAAGACTCCAGGAGACAATGTCCAAGATGACTTTACATTTACTGGTAAAGTAAACAAAGCTTCTGGAACTACAACATGGACTGAGAAGAGCCATACTTACGGTAAGGTATCTGTACCAGTAATTCCAGGTTACTACGCTGATAAGACAGAAGCTGGTGGTAAGACAGTTACTCCAGAAAATCCTGAAGCAACAGATACAGTAACCTACAAACCACTTGGAAACTTGGTTCCAAAACCAGGAACACCAGATGATCCAAACTTCCCATCAACACCAAAAGTGAAGTATCCAAATGATCCAACAGATCCAGGTAAACCAGGTAAACCAGTTGTTCCAGACGTACCAGGCTACAAACCATACTTGCCAGATCCAAAAGATCCAAGCAAACCAGGTAAACCAGTCGAACCAGGAAAACCAATCACTCCTGAAAACCCAGGTGACGACACACCAATTATCTACGTACCAATCGTAAATGATGTGAAGAAACCAACTAAACAAACAGTTAAGTTTGAAGGAGCAGGCGATAAGACTCCAGGAGACAATGTCCAAGATGACTTTACATTTACTGGTAAAGAAAACAAAGCTTCTGGAACTACAACATGGACTGAGAAGAGCCATACTTATGGTAAGGTATCTGTACCAGTAATTCCAGGTTACTACGCTGATAAGACAGAAGCAGGTGGTAAGACAGTTACTCCAGAAAATCCTGAAGCAACAGATACAGTAACCTACAAACCACTTGGAAACTTGGTTCCAAAACCAGAGAAACCAAACGATCCAAACTTCCCATCAACACCAAAAGTGAAGTATCCAAATGATCCAAACGATCCAGGTAAACCAGGTAAGCCAGTGGTTCCAGACGTACCAGGCTACAAACCATACTTGCCAGATCCAAAAGATCCAAGCAAACCAGGTCAACCAGTAGAACCAGGTAAGGAGCTACCAAACCTTCCAACAAACCCAGGTGAAGACACCCCAATCATCTACGTTCCAATCGTAAATGATGTGAAGAAACCAACTAAACAAACAGTTAAGTTTGAAGGAGCAGGCGATAAGACTCCAGCCGACAATGTCCAAGATGACTTTACGTTTACTGGTAAAGAAAACAAAGCTTCTGGAACTACAACATGGAATGAGAAGAGCTATACTTACGGTAAGGTATCTGTTCCAGTAATTCCAGGTTACTACGCGGATAAGACAGAAGCAGGTGGTAAGACAGTTACTCCAGAAAATCCTGAAGTAGTAGAGATTGTTACCTATAAACCACTTGGAAGCTTGGTTCCAAAATCTGATGATCCTAAATTCCCATCAACACCAGATGTGAAATATCCAAATGATCCAACAGATCCAACAAAACCAGGTAAACCAGTTGTTCCAGACGTACCAGGCTACAAACCATACTTGCCAGATCCAAAAGATCCAAGCAAACCAGGTCAACCAGTAGAACCAGGTAAGGAACTTCCAAACCTTCCAACAAACCCAGGTGATGACACACCAATCATCTACGTTCCAATTGTACCAGTAACTCCAGAGAAACCAGTGACTCCAGAGAAACCAGTAACTCCAGAGAAACCAGTAACTCCAGAGAAACCAGTGACTCCAGAGAAACCAGTAACTCCAGAGAAACCAGTAACTCCAGAGAAACCAGTAACTCCAGAGAAACCAGTAGCTCCAGAGAAACCAACCTCTGCTAAAGAAAATACTCCTCAGTTGCCAAATACTGGTACTGAAGATCATACTAGCTTAGCAGCACTTGGACTTCTTGGAGTAATGAGTGGATTTGGACTTGTAGTTCGTAAGAAAAAAGAAGATTAGAATAAATATTTAATCCTATTGAAATTACTTTGGACTAGATGATCGAGTCTATAGCATTAAGAGGGCAAACATTTTAAGAATGTTTGTCTTCTTTTTATATAATGGATTGAACCTAGAATAGTACGCGCCAAATCACCCAAAATGTGTTTTAGCCAGATTTGTCTGCATTAGTCTAGCTTTTATCAATGGAAAATGTTATAATAGACTGTATTTAAAAAAATTTTAAGGAGAAATGACAGAATGTCTGTATCATTTGAAAACAAAGAAACAAACCGTGGTGTCTTGACTTTCACTATCTCTCAAGACCAAATCAAACCAGAATTGGACCGTGTGTTTAACTCAGTAAAGAAATCTCTTAACGTTCCTGGTTTCCGTAAAGGGCATCTTCCACGTCCTATCTTCGACCAAAAATTTGGTGAAGAGTCACTTTACCAAGACGTTATGAACGCTCTTTTGCCAAACGCTTATGAAGCAGCTGTAAAAGAAGCTGGTCTTGAAGTCGTTGCACAACCAAAAATTGACGTAACTTCAATGGAAAAAGGTCAAGATTGGGTTATCACTGCTGAAGTTGTTACAAAACCTGAAGTTAAATTGGGCGACTACAAAAACCTTGAAGTATCAGTTGATGTAGAAAAAGAAGTAACTGACGCTGACGTTGAAGAGCGTATCGAACGTGAACGCAACAACTTGGCTGAATTGGTGATCAAAGATGGTGCTGCTGAAGACGGCGACACTGTTGTTATCGACTTCGTTGGTTCAATCGACGGTGTTGAATTTGATGGCGGAAAAGGTGAAAACTTCTCACTTGGACTTGGTTCAGGTCAATTCATCCCTGGTTTCGAAGACCAATTGGTAGGTCACTCAGCTGGTGAAACTGTTGATGTTATCGTAACATTCCCAGAAGACTACCAAGCTGAAGACCTTGCCGGTAAAGAAGCTAAATTCGTGACAACTATCCACGAAGTAAAAGCTAAAGAAGTTCCAGCTCTTGACGATGAACTTGCAAAAGACATCGACGAAGAAGTTGAAACACTTGCTGAATTGAAAGAAAAATACCGCAAGGAATTGGCTGCTGCTAAAGAAGAAGCTTACAAAGATGCAGTTGAAGGTGCAGCAATTGATAAAGCTGTAGAAAACGCTGAAATCGTAGAACTTCCAGAAGAAATGATCCACGAAGAAGTTCACCGTTCAGTAAACGAATTCCTTGGAAACTTGCAACGTCAAGGTATCAACCCTGACATGTACTTCCAAATCACTGGAACTACTCAAGAAGACCTTCACAAACAATACGAAGCAGAAGCTGAGTCACGTACTAAGACTAACCTTGTTATCGAAGCAGTTGCGAAAGCTGAAGGATTTGACGCTTCAGAAGAAGAAATCCAAAAAGAAATCGAGCAATTGGCTGCAGATTACAACATGGAAGTTGCACAAGTACAAAGCTTGCTTTCAGCTGAAATGTTGAAACACGATATCGCAGTGAAGAAAGCTGTTGAATTGATCACAAGCACTGCAACAGTTAAATAATCTTTATAAGATAAAAGCCCACCGATTCGGTGGGTTTTCTTATACTTTATTTTCCGAAAATCTCCTTCAGGTCTTCTTCAGTAATCCCAATCATAGCTGGGATACTAGACCAGTTATCTTCGGTTAAGATGTAGGATTGTTCAGTGTCTGTAACTGGTGTAGCTTCAGTAGCTGATTTACTAGTTCCATCAGTTGATTCTATTAAGTCAGCGAAACGTTCAATTAGATAGGTCTTACGAGCTGTTCCGATATGTTGAGTTGCATAGTCAAAGGCCTGTAATTCGCCTAGTAGGATGAGCTTGCTTTTGGCACGAGTGATAGCAGTGTAGATGAGATTGCGTTCTAACATCCGCTTACTTGCACTGGTGATTGGTAAAATAACGACGGGAAACTCGCTCCCCTGAGATTTATGGATGCTCATGGCATAGGCTAAGCGAATCTTGTACCATTCATTTCGAGGATAGGAGACCTCATTGCCGTCAAAATCAATCATAATTTCATCCTGCTTGGATTCAGTGTATTTTCCAGGAATCAAGTCTGTGATATAGCCTAAGTCTCCGTTAAAGACATTGACCTCTGCATCGTTGACTAGGTGGATGACCTTATCTCCTGTTCGATAGTGACACTGAGGAGCTTCAAAGCTAAGCTGGTCTTTTTGTGGAGGATTGAGTAGGTCTTGCATGAGTTGGTTGATCGCATCAATACCAGCAGTTCCACGGTACATAGGGGCAAGAACCTGAATATCACGAGCAGGGATGCCACTTCTGATAGCAGCACCTAGGATTTTTTCAATGCTAGCAGGGATATGGTTACTAGCGATTTCAAAGTAGGAGCGATCTGCTTTTTTCTGGGTAAAATCTGCAGGCAATATTCCCTGACGAATCTGACTTGCAAGAGTGACGATGGTTGATTCTTCGCTCTGACGGTAGATTCTTTCCAAACGTGTTTGAGGTATGGTTGGTATCTGGAGTAAATCTGCTAGGACTTGACCAGGACTGACAGAAGGTAACTGATCGCTATCACCAACGATAAGGATTTTACTGGTAGAGGAGATATTGGAGAAGAGCTGGTTGGCTAACCAAGTATCTACCATAGAAAACTCGTCAACAATGATAAAGTCAGCATCCAGATAATCTTCCAGATGGCTGGTATCGTCGTCTCCAGTCATACCCAAGTGGCGGTGAATAGTTGCACTTGGTAGTCCTGTCAGCTCATTCATACGACGGGCTGCGCGACCGGTGGGAGCGGCTAGGAGAATGGGCAGATTGCTCTTTTTCTTGAGATCTAGTCCTTCTAAGAGAGCATAGACAGCGATAATGCCGTTGATAACAGTAGTCTTACCTGTACCAGGTCCACCTGTAAGGATAAAGACCTTGTTCTGGATAGCATCGCAGATAGCCTGTTTTTGAATACTATCATACTCAATCCCCAGTTCTTCCTCAACAGTTGCGATATGTTCTTGAATGGTTTCTAGATCCTGTTTTTTACTCTGCCCTTTTTCGAGGATTCTGATGAGATGACTGCGAATCCCTTCTTCTGCAAAAAAGAGGCTATTATCAAAGATTTTGGTATCAATCTGCTGGACCTTATCTTCTTCAATCAGATAAGCAAGTTCTTGGGCAACTTGACTCGGATCTAGTTCGACTGGACGGGAGGATTCCAGAAGGTAGAGGGTTTGCTCTAACAAGTCTCTAGCTTCCATATAGGTATCTCCCGTCTCCATGCAACCTTGAAAGAGACTATGGACAAGACCCGCACGGAAACGCTCGGGAGCCTGGCTTTCAATTCCCAGTTCTTGGGCCAGTTGGTCAGCAATGGTAAATCCCAAGCCCTTGATATCCTCGACCAGTTGATAGGGATAGTTCTCGACAATCTCTAGTGTTTCTTCCTTGTAAAAGTCTTGGATCTGAAAGGCTAGCTTATTTGGGATGCCGTAATTAGCCAGTTTGGCTAAGACCATCTCTGTTCCGTAATTAAGACGAAGGGTTGAGACAAAGGTTTCACGATTTTTAGCAGAGAGGCCAGAGATAGACTGGAGCTTGTCTGGATTTTCTAAGATTTTGTCAATAGTGTTTTCACCGTAAATATCCACGATTTTCTGAGCTGTTTTGAGTCCAATTCCCTTAAAATGACTGCTGGAGAAATACTTGACCAAGCCCTTACTAGTCGGCTTGGCTCTCTCATAGCGAATCATTTGTAGTTGTTCACCATATTTGGAGTGTTGGACGATTTGTCCCCAAAAGGTGTATTCCTCTCCTTCAATGATATCAGCCATAGTACCTGTGACGATGATTTCATAATCATCAAAGCCCTCAGCATTGGTATCCTCAATATCTAGGAGTAAAATACGGAAAAAATTGCTGACATTTTCAAAAATAATGCGCTCAATGGTGCCTGAAAAATAAACTTCCATAAAATTCCTTACAATAATTTCTGAGAAAATGTATCCCAGATTTAGTCAAAATAGAATGAGAAGAGGCTGAGATGGGAAATTCTCGGCCTCTTCCTAGTTTTTAAAATGTTCCGATACGTTTGAGTGGCCAGAAGCGGAATTTGGCTTCTCCAGTGATATCTTTTGCCTTAAAGGTACCAACATGTCGACTGTCGCTAGATACCAGACGGTCATCACCTAGGAGGAGGTATTCTCCTTCTGGAACAGTGAAGGTAAAGCTAGTATTGTAATTAACATCTAGGGTAAAGGCCTGAGCCTTTTGAGCTAAAGTTCTAAAGTATTCGCCTTTTTTACCAACCCAACCACTTCCAGTATAGGTGCTTTGGAGCTTGTCTTCCTTGAAGCGCTTGAGGTATTCTGCTAAATAGGGTTCATCAGTTTCTTGACCGTTAATATAGAGTTTATCGTTGTCATAATGAATGGTATCTCCTGGCATACCGATAACTCGCTTGATGATATCCTTGTTTCCATCCTCTTCATGGGCAACCACGATATCAAAGCGATCAATAGGAAGATGTTTGACAACGAAGAGAACTTCTCCATCGGCTAGGGTAGGATCCATAGAGTGTCCTTCTACACGGACATTTCTCCAAAGAAACATCCAACTAAGAGCAACAAGAGTAATGAAGAGGATAAAACTCCCCCACTCTTTTAAAAATGATTTAAAATATTTCATAATTTACCTTTCTAGCAGTTTTTTTGCTTTTTCAGTGTTTTTGAAGTGTAGTTTGGCGCAGAAGTTGAGTCCCTGCATACCATAAGCTTGGAGGATTTGGCTAGCTACCTTATCAGAAGTTGCTACAGCTCCGCTTGGAAGTTGGTAACCAAGTTCTCTACCCAGATTTTCGAGATTCTCTAGAAAGAGATCACGCGCAATGATAGAGCTTACTGCGACAGCCAAGTATTTACCTTCAGCTTTTTCCTCCAGACTAACTGGATTGGAAAAATGATTGGCTTCATTTTTCAAGTACTTTTCATAGTTTTGAGCACTAGTAAAAGCATCGATAACAATCTTTTCAGGCTGGACTCCTTTTTGGAGAAGGAGAAAAATTGCTTGATTGTGTAAGGCTACCTTAACAGAAACGGCGTTGTAGCGCTCACCGATGACTTCGTTATACTTACTTGGAGAAAGCAGTAGAGCTTGGTGCTGGATTCTCTCTTTAAGGAGAGGGGCAAGCTGACGAATCTTTTGGTCTGTCAGAGTCTTAGAGTCCCCAACACCTAGTTTTCGCAGAAAGTCATGCTGGTCAGGCGTAACAAAGGATGCTACTACAGCTAGACCACCAAAGTAGGAACCATTTCCTACTTCGTCAGTTCCAATCATCGGAAAGTTTTGTCCACTAGCTACTGGCCTGACCTGATAACCAAAAAAGCTGGCGTAACGTTCAGCAGCTTCTCCTTGCAAGAGCACTTTTCCTGATGTATAGATGGAAACACTTGCCTGCGGAAGTTTCAAAAAGTAGCGAATATAAGGATTTTTACTAGGAGTCAGTGCTTGTTCATATTGCTGAACAAAGGTTTGGATTTCCTTTTCACTCGGGGTTAATGTAATACTTGCCATAGTTCTTATTGTACCATAAAAGCCGTAGAATTGGTAAAAACTGACAAACTTAGTGAAATTTGGTATAATATCGTGAGGTGAATTTTTATGGCAAATTTAAATCGATACAAGTTTACATTCGGAAAAAAAACATTGACCCTTACAACTGAGCATGATAACCTCTTTATGGAGGAAATTGCCAAGGTCGCAACAGAAAAATATGAAGCAATCAAAGAGCAAATGCCTGGAGCGGATGATGAGACAATCGCTATTTTATTAGCAGTCAATAGCTTGTCAACCCAACTCAGCCGTGAGATTGAATTTGAAGATAAGGAACAAAAATTAGACGCCCTCCGTCATCAAGTTGTAGGGACCAAACAAAAGCAGAGCAAGATTGAGGACTCCCTATGATTTCCATCTTTCTTTTATTGGTTCTGGCTTGGAGTTTTTATATCGGTTATCGTAGAGGATTAGTTCTCCAGATTTACTATTTTATAGCAACTGTGATTTCAGCTCTTCTTGCAGGAAATTTTTATCAATCTTTAGGGAAACAATTTGATTTGTTGATCCCATATGCAAGTCCACAGCAAGGGCAGGGTACCTTCTTTTTCCCGTCAAATCAACTTTTCCAACTGGACAAAGTCTTTTATGCAGGTCTTGGTTACCTCTTAGCCTTTACTATATTTTATTGTATTGGTCGTTTGCTGGGTCTCTTTCTTAATCTTCTACCGACTAAAAAGCTAGCGGGTCAATATTTCCGTATAGGTGCAGGAGTTTTATCAGTGGCTGTGACCTTATTTGTCCTCCAGATGATACTGACTATTCTTGCGACTGTTCCTTTACAAATTGTTCAAAATTCACTTGAAAACAGTTTTGTAGCTAAACACATTATCCAGAGTGTTCCAATCACTAGTCATATGATTAAACAACTCTGGGTAACCAAAATAATCGGATAAAAAGGGCGGGAACTATTCCTAGCCTTTTGTTTACAATTTCATACTCTTCGAAAATCAAATTCAAACCACGTCAGCTTCGCCTTGGATTATATATGTGACTGACTTCGTCAGTCTTATCTACAACCTCAAAGCAGTGCTTTGAGCAACCTATGGCTAGCTTCCTAGTTTGCTCTCTGATTTTCATTGAGTATCAATAGTTTAGGAGCCTTTTTGAAAAGAGTGAGAATTTGAAAAATTCGTTCGCTCATTACGAAGGAAAAGAAAATGAATAAAAAAATACTAGAAACATTAGAATTTAATAAGGTCAAGGCTTTATTTGAGCCCCATCTTTTGACTGAGCAAGGACTAGAACAGTTGAAAGAACTTGCTCCGACTGATAAAGGAGACAAGATTAAGCAAGCTTTTGCAGAGATGAAGGAAATGCAAGAACTCTTTGTCGAGCATCCTCATTTCAGCATTTCTGCAACAAAAGATATTGCTGCAACTAGCAAACGTTTGGAGATGGGTGCTGACCTCAACATCGAGGAATTTCTCCTTCTCAAGCGTGTCATCTTTGCCAGTCGTGAATTGCAGAATTTTTATGACAATCTTGAAAATGTACGTTTAGAACACCTAGCTAACTGGTTTGAGAAACTTCATGATTTTCCACATTTACAGGGAAATCTACAAGCTATCAACGAAGCTGGATTTATTGAGAACTTTGCTAGTGAGGATTTGGCACGAATCCGTCGAAAAATCCATGACAGTGAGAGCCAAGTCCGTGATGTCTTGCAAGATCTTCTAAAACAAAAGGCCCAGATGTTGACTGAAGGTATCATCGCAAGTAGAAATGGTCGCCAAGTTCTTCCAGTCAAAAATACTTATCGTAACAAGATTGCTGGTGTAGTACATGATATCTCTGCCAGTGGGAACACTGTCTATATCGAACCGCGTGAAGTAGTCAAGCTGAGTGAGGAGATTGCAAGTCTACGTGCAGATGAACGCTATGAGATGATACGTATCCTCCAAGAACTCTCTGAGCGAGTAAGACCGCACGCGGCAGAAATCGCAAATGATGCCTGGATTATTGGACATTTAGACTTGATTCGGGCTAAGGTTCGCTTTATCCAAGAGACGGAGGCAGTAGTACCTCAAGTATCTGAGGGACAGGAGATTCAACTCCTTCACGTTCGTCATCCCTTGGTGAAGAATGCCATCGCAAATGATGTGCACTTCGGCAAAGAATTAACAGCTATCGTCATCACTGGTCCCAATACTGGTGGTAAGACTATCATGCTGAAGACCTTAGGTTTGACGCAATTGATGGCCCAGTCTGGACTGCCAATTCTAGCCGATAAGGGCAGTCGTGTAGGGATTTTCGAGGAGATTTTCGCAGATATCGGAGACGAACAGTCCATCGAACAAAGTCTCTCAACCTTCTCTAGTCATATGACTAACATCGTCGATATTCTTGGTAAAGTTAACCAAAACTCGCTCTTGTTACTAGATGAGCTTGGTGCTGGTACAGATCCTCAAGAAGGAGCAGCCCTTGCTATGTCTATCTTAGAAGACTTGCGTCTGCGTCAGGTCAAGACTATGGCAACTACGCACTATCCTGAACTAAAGGCCTACGGGATTGAAACGGCCTATGTTCAAAATGCTAGTATGGAGTTTGATACAGCTAGCCTGCGCCCAACTTATCGCTTTATGCAGGGTGTACCTGGTCGAAGTAATGCTTTTGAGATTGCTAAACGTCTAGGATTGTCAGATGTCATCGTAGGCGATGCCAGCAAGCAGATTAACCAAGACAATGATGTCAATCGGATCATTGAGCAATTGGAAGAACAAACACTTGAAAGCCGGAAACGTCTTGAAAATATCCGCCAAGTCGAGCAAGAAAACCTCAAGATGAACCGTGCCCTTAAAAAACTTTATAACGAGCTCAATCGTGAGAAAGAAACTGAACTCAATAAGGCACGTGAGCAAGCTACTGAGATTGTTGACTTGGCTCTAGCTGAGAGCGATGATATTCTTAAAAATCTCCATAGCAAATCACAACTAAAACCACATGAGATAATTGAAGCCAAGGCTAAGCTCAAAAAATTAACCCCTGAAAAAGTAGATCTTTCTAAAAACAAGGTCCTACAAAAGGCCAAGAAAAAACGAGCTCCAAAGGTTGGGGATGATATTATCGTTTTAAGCTATGGTCAACGTGGTACCTTGACCAATCAACTCAAGGATGGCCGTTGGGAAGCACAGGTTGGCTTGATTAAGATGACACTTGAAGAGAAAGAATTTGACTTGGTTCAAGCCCAGAAAGAAGCGCCAGTCAAGAAGAAACAAGTCAACGTCGTCAAACGTGCAGCAGGCAAAGGTCCACAGGCTCGACTAGATCTTCGTGGCAAACGCTACGAGGAAGCTATGGAAGCCTTGGATGCCTTTATTGACCAAGCCCTGCTCAACAATATGGCCCAAGTCGACATCATCCATGGTATCGGTACAGGTGTCATCCGTGAAGGGGTGACTAAGTATCTGCAAAGAAACAAACAAGTCAAGAGCTTTGGCTATGCACCACAAAATGCAGGTGGATCTGGCGCAACCATTGTAACCTTTAAGGGATAAAGTGAAACGAATGAAAATTTGATCCTAGATAAACTACCTCTACCTGCAAGATAATCTGTTACAGTCTTTTCTTTTAACTCTGAACTATATTTCTTCCAGCTATGACGCTCCTTGAGCCCTTCGACACCCTCTGTTTGATACTTACGAATCCAATTTCTGATTGTGTCACCATTTACTCCAAATGCTTTGGTCAAAATAGATATTGACTTCCCTTGTTTAAGGTAAAGATGAACAACTTCTAACTTCTCCTCCACTGATTTCGGACCTCTTTTTGACATACGAAAACTCCCCCTGTAGTTTCTAGTGAAATTTTGTTTTTTCACTGTCCACTATAAGGGGAGTATATCAAACTTTAGTAGTAAGCAAAAGGGGGCAAAAATATTATAGCCAATTGAAACAAGAACAAGACAAGAGAGCCTCAAAAAAGTATTGCAAGTTGGTAATACCTTTTTGAGGTGCTTTTTGATATGAGCCCATGTTTTCTCAATTGACTATAGAAGCAGATTCTAATTTTGAAGTCGAGTATGAAGGTAATTTAGAAGTTTATTTTTATAAAAAAGGTGGTGGAGTGTTTAGTGATAATTCTGAAAATGAATTAGATATTTATTGCAATAATGAACTCTTTGTGACTGTAATTTTAGAATAATAAAGTGAGTATAGCAAGCTATTATTAGTAGACTGTATAAATTTATGAGTAATAGGAAGTTGTGCAAGAACGTTGTTTTTACAGAAGTTAAATAGTGGGTCATTACGTTTCAGTAGAAACGAAAAAGCCTTGATTTAACGCGATTCTTGAATTTTCAAATTTCAATGTATTGCAATAAAAATCAACCGAATGACTACATTTTTGACTACATTTTTTGTGAAATAAATTAGATGTTCGGATATATAGAAAACGCTCTAGTCATATTGTCTAGAGCGTTTTTGTGTTGTTTAAGAAAATTAGATGTTGCTTTTAGAAAACTACACATTTCAGATTTTTTTAAACAAAATTTAATTGTTGATAACTAGAAAGGATTATTATGTTTACAAAAAATAAATTTCAATACTGTATATACGATCATGAGAGACTAGAACTTCATGAGCTACAAAAGGAATATCAAAATGATAAAGCTGGGACAAAACTTAAGTATGAAAACCAATTATTTTGTCCTGGTTGTTGCAAAGTGGATTTAGTGATAAACGAGAAAAAAGGGAAAATCTATTTATCAAGCCATCCTAAATCACCTCATGGTGACGGATGTGAATATGCTTTGGAATCTGCTTCGAAACTGGAACTGAAAGATTACTATGAGAAAATTGATGCAGACTTAGCTGAGCAACTCTTAAATCGTATTTTAGAAGAGAAGACTACTAGAGCAGTCCAGCCAGTTAACGCCAACTCTCCGAAAGATAAGAACGAAATTTCCGATGTAAAATTTGTTTTAGAGAATAAGGTAGGCGTCAGAAAATATTTACCTCGCAGATCCCTTCTCCTAAATGAATTAGAAGTATCTGACCATCTGACTATGTACTATGGAGAGTGTAAGGCATTTTTAGGAAAGACTGATAAAAAGTACTATCTACGAATGTTTCAAAACAATGATCATGCAAAGTACATCTGCAATTTAGTAATTCCTGAAAGAGTGTATAGATATTTGGAAGATGAATTAAGATTTATCCCACAATCAGAAGATTTAAGTTTTAAACATTCAAGAGCCAATGCAGTTCCTGTAAAGTTAGCCTTTGTCTCTACCATGAACAAAAAACAAGAATATTATAATGGATACTTGAGCTTTTCAAAATTACTTAGAGTAAAAGGCATTAAAAAATATTAATTTAACGAGATTGATCCGCACCCTCTAAATCGTATGTAAAAATAAAAGGTAGAACAAAAGTAGAAAATTTTTAATGAATTTTTGAAGAAATTTGTTAAAATAAGAAAGACTGTAAAATAAAACCCAACCAAAATTTATTTTGGCTGGGTTTATTTGATATTCTTTACAATCTCATTAAATGAAGATATAATTTTTCCTTGCTTATCTTTGGGTAATTTTGTTAAGTTTTCAAAAAGTACTTCTGAAGAATCTTCTCGATCTGATTCAAATGATTGTAGGTTGAAGAACTCCTCGACCGTTAGATTTAGGGCTTTGATTACGGATTCAAGAGTTTTTATCTTAAAATCATACTTCATGTTCTCTATATTTTGAATCGCTTTAACACCTAGGCCAGCGATTTCAGATAATTTTTCTTGACTTAATCCCTGTGCTTTTCTACACTCACGTATGCGAAAAGCGATATGCTTTTGTAATTTATTATATTTCATGTTATCTACCATTTTACTATCTGTTTTCTCTAAAAATAAGTATAATAAACTATCCAAAAACGATAAAAGTATGGTAAAATAGTACTATAGTTTAATAAAATGCATAGGGCATTGTACAAAAGGAGTTTATAAATGTCAAAAGCTACGGAAAATAGTCATAGTACTGCTACAAAATTGTATACGGGTACGGTTATTTCTGCCATCGCAGCAACTGCAAGTCTTGTCGGCACAATCGGAACTGCTCACGCAGATACAGTAGAGGTTCCATTGCCTACAACTGCTCAAACCGAACCAGCTTTGGTAGAGAAAGAAGCGCCTAAGAAAACTGAAGTGAAAGTTCCTACTAAGGAAGTCACTAAAGAACAAGTTGACGTGGCTAAGGATAAACTTGATAAATCTACCCAAGCAGTAGAAGATGCACAAGCCAAGAAAAGCCAAGCGCAGACTGAAAAAGACCAAGCGCAGACTGAAGTAGGTAATACTCAATCTGAAGTAGATAATGCTCAACAAGCCAAGGATAAAGCGACTCCAGAAAACATTGAAAAGCAAAATCAAGAAGTTACTGGTGCTGAAAAAGGTAAAACTGACGCAGAAAACCAAGAGAAGAATGCTGAAAAAGACCTTAACAAAGCAAAAGAAGTTGTCGCAGACCAAGAACATGTAGTTCATAAGTCTGAGAAAAAAGTAGCGGATGCTTTAAATGAGGTTAAAGATGCTCAGAATGATGTAGATAATGCCCAAGCTATTTTGGACGGTACAGGTCAAGCGAAAGTTGTCGAAGAAAAGGAAAATGCTGAGGCTTTCCAAAAACAAGCACAGGCACAGTTGACGAATGCAGAGGAGGTCTTGGAACAAGCTAAGTCAGACGACAAGAATCTTGCAGATGCAATTTCAAGCGTCCAAAACGAGTTGACAGAAGCTAGTAAGGTAGTAGTAAGCACAGAATCTAAGTTGACTGATGCTACTAATAAAGCTGACCAGACACAAACTGCTCTTGAAAAAGCACAGGATACCTTTACTGTGGCTGAAGCTAGCTATAAGTCTATTAACACTTTCCAAGTTACTGATGAATATGTTAACGCCTTGAAATCCTATGTAAATAATCCTCATGACATTTTGAATGAACGTGATAAGTGGAAAGAACATAGAGAGAAAGTAGAGTCTATCTTAAAATCGGTCAACCAAGAAAATTTGGATTTGAATAAATTCAAAGGAAATGTCACTGATAAAGCTATCAGTGTTGATGCTAATAACTTGACAACCGAACAAATGACAGAACTTTCTCTATTTGCGAGCGATCTACTTAACCAAATCCGTGAGCGTTTTGGAACACCTAAGACTGTTGTAACAAAAGGTATGGTTCAAGTTGCTGACGAAGTGACTGACGGTTACGTAGCTGATGATTGGGGATTCGGAAAAGGTCACGATAACAAAGCAGTAAACAACGTGGCTCGTAAATATGGATTGCCTACTTATGAGGATGATACTCAACAATACCTTGAAAACTTAAACAGTGTCAATAGTGGTGATGAAATTCATACCATGTATGATGCTAAAAAATGGGTTTATGAAAGTATTTCTGACTTGCTATTTAATGGTTGGGAGTGGATGCACGCTCAAAACCTAACAGGTGTATCTTCTGTTCGAGGTGCTACTAAAGAATATTTTGCTTTAGATATTTCTAAGAGTCTAGGACGTACAAGCGCACACTTCATATCAGTTTTTGATAATCAAGTTACTGGAAACAAGTTGGATAAGACTGAAGTACCTAACAATAATACAGCAGAAAGTATTGTAAAAGCCTATAATGTTGCAAATTCTGCCTTATTAAATGCTCAGACTGTAAACTCTCAGGCACAACGTGAAAAAACAAGTGCTTCGCTTGCGAATATCAAGGCTAAAGGGGAGCAGGAGACAATTCAAAAACGATTGGATTCTCTTAAAGCTACACCTTTGAAAACACCAACTGCTCAAAGCAATCTTGAAAAAGCGCAAGATATCTTTGCTAATGCTAATACGCGCCTTAAAAACGCTAAAAAGGCACTAGATGCTCTAACTGCTGATGTGAAACTGAAACAAGATAATCTTGCTAAAGCTAAGGAAGTCCTTGCTCAAAAAGAGCGTAATCTTACTAATGCTAAGAACAACCTAGCAACTGAACAAGATAAATTGCTTAAACTTAAACAACTAGTACAGATTGCTGAAAACAATCTTGAACTTGCTAAAGAAAAAGTAGCACTAGCTAATAAGACGCTTGAACAAGCCAAGGCTGACCTTGAAAACTTGCTCAATGCAGAACCTAACTTAGCTAAAGCTAAGGAAGTCCTTGCTCAAAAAGAAACTACTCTTAAAGAGAAAGTGACTGCTTTGAAAGAGGCAGAAGCGAACCTTGACAAGTTGTTGAAAGAACAGAAAATCGACCAAGAGGCTTATGATAAACTCTTCGCCTTATATAGCGCGCAGGTAGAAGCTAAGCGTTTAGCTGACCTTGAAGCGCAAAAGAAAGCGATCCTTGAATCAGGTAACACACCTATTGAAGTCTATGATGAAACTGGAAAACTTGTATCTTACCAAGTTAAACCTAAGACTGTTTCTCAATCACCTGCGTCCTATAATGGTGCATTAAATAAGAAACAGGATAAATCATTGCCAAATACAGGTGAAAAATCAAGTGTTCTTGGATTGATTGGAGTTTCAATTATTAGTGTATTAGGTTTATCAGTAAATAAGCGAAAAAATAAATAAAAATAGTAAAGTAGTTCTAATCGTAAAATCGGTAAAACTCAGATATGTCATTTTAGCATTTCGTAAAATTAAAGTGGACGCCTGTCCACTTTTTTTTGCACCCTAAATAATTTCGATAGTCTGTGATGAAAAAATAAATAATAGGTTTGACTTAATATTATTTCTTATTTCTTGCTCGACTTTTTTCAATTTTTTCCCATAATTTCCTTTCTCTTATCGCAGCCCAGCTATTTGGATGCTTTTTTATATACATCTTTTCATTTAGGATTTGAAACTCAGAATTAAATTTAATTCTTTCCTCAATTAGTGACCTTAAACCATCAAGATCTCCATTTTGAAAATAATCAAGTATTTCCTTTCCTTTTTGATATTTTTTAATATATCCAAGAGCATTTCCACCCCAGTGATCATCATTCTCATGTCTACACTGATATACTATTAATTCTTCTAAAAGGTCATCTATCTTATTTATTACTCTAGTTGTATGAAGTAATTCTGTCTGTTCATCATGAAATTCATCTTTTTTATTTTTATCTTCAAGTGTTGACAAAAAATTATCTTCCCACGGGAAAGCTCGAAGCTTCAAATCTTCCAACACTCCACCATCAATCATATTTTTCTGCTCTTCTTGCATTGTTTTTTTTATAAATATAATTGATTCTAAGTTCTGATATTCAAAACTTTTGTGTTCATTTACAAACTGTTTGAATTTTTCTTTTAACACTTTGTTATAAAATTCTGTTAATGCGCATTCTATTTTAATAAGTCGATTCTGTCCTTCAAATTCAACAGGGAAGTTCTCGTTATAAAATTCTATAAAATGCTTGATTTCTAGCGAAAAGGACTTATAATTTTCCCAGTCTATTGCCCAGTCGCCTGTTCCAAAATATAAGCGTTCAGTTGCTCTAAAAATTCCAGTCATTAGAAGTTCCCAATTATCTCTAATGAGGATTTGGTAAATTTTTTTCACATCGTTTATATTCATTTTCATTCTTTCAAATAGTATATTCAATGGTATGTATCCTAAAACTATTCTCCATAAATTTTCATCGTATTCTTCGTAAAGAATATCTAAAATTAAAGCCGTTGGAAAAAATGTTTGCAGAATATTTTGTTCGCTATAATTGCCAAAAAAAATTTCATCATATGATTTATACATCATATTTCTTGCTCGAAATTTAATCGTTTCATCATTATTTAATCCTTCAGCAGAGTCGTAGGGGCTAAATTTACAATTATTGTAAATATCTATAAGTGTAGTAGGAGTAAATAGATGAGGATTTTTTTTATTTATTTTTCCCTTTCGAATTTGTCCTATTAGTGGGGGGTTGCTAGGGCAAATTTCTCTATTAGATAACATATGATATTTTGGTTTTGTCTTAATTTTATTATTGCCATATTTCCAATAATGTTCGTTGTTGCCATATTCTTTGCGTTCGTTGTTAATTGCATGGATTTTACAATCAAGTCTTATCGATGCTAATTCTATTAAAAATTTTTTTGTATTTTTGAATTCCATTTTTTCTCCAAAAAACGTGGTATTTTTCAAGCAAAATCTGTTGCATTTAACCATAATTATACCATGATTTTATATATATAATATTGATTAGAAGTTATTAAACTTCAAAAAACTTACAGTCCTATCTGATGCGCATCAAATAGACGGATTGAAACAAATATGACGATATGATGATAACGATCATATCTTGCATAAAATTGTTTTTACCGTTTGTTTGGTGTGCTTTTTACCATATTTCGATACTCAATTTATGCTCATATATGTTTCTTTCAACCTATTCCATTGGGCTGTTAGAAGAGAGGCATGTATGTCTAAAGTGGAACAACGTCGTAGTCGTAAACTTATTGAAGCTGTTGAAAATAATAACTGGGAAACAGTAACACGCTTATTAGCACAACCATTTAATAACCTCGAACGTAAAGAACGTTATTATGGAGTAATAAGTCTCAATCTAACTATTTCGAATGAGGGAAGAAAAACGGAAATCTTAGATTTATATTCAGATAATACATATAATCCAATTGAACTATTGCTTATCAAAGAACGTAATGAACTTCTTATGAATGCACTATCTAAACTATCAAAAGATGATCTCCATATCTTATTGGAAATGACACTCAATGGGACTTCTGCGTTGCAATTGACAAAAGAAACTTCTTTCAAAAGTCATAAAACAATTAAAAAGCGCTATGAGAATATTTTAAAATTTTTAAAGGAGGAATTAGAAAAATATTTTTAAAAAAATTAGCAGGAATTACCAATTTCCTGTTTTTTTCTCCTTATAGATAAGGAGGTGGTTCCTATGATTGTTTAATGCAAGAAATCGAAGAATACAACTGGAGTACGATAAATAAGAAAGAGGTAAATCACATGAAAACAAAAAATCGTAAGAACGGCTATTCAGCCAATACAGCTAAACAATATGTTGATCAGAAGCAAGCTATTCATTGCTTGAGTACTGAATTCGAAGCGCAAATTAAGTTTGAAGATGGTCAGCCAACTGGTGAGATTATTGGCCACAAAGCTTGGTTCTCTCAAAAAGGTTTGCCACCATTTCAAGTGAAGTTTGAATCTGAAGTTGCTCTACCAGCATATTTAGCGATGGTTGATTTTGATGGATTAGAAGCCTGTGAAGTTGGCTATAATGTCTATTTCCGTGCCAATAACATCAAAGAGGTTAAATAATGACGGATAAAGAGCTTGCTCAATACTTGCTCCAAGCCCTAAATATGGGGCTTGGCAATATTATGCAGGGAGAAACTAGCTACACAAATAGTTTTGATATTAAAATTTTGCAAGATGGTTTTCTATTTATCCCACGATTACCAGCTGGGTACATCATTGATGATAATCTTTATCAGAAGATTTTTCTGATTGCTAATGCAGCTCTCTTTCCAAGGTATACGGTATTGAAACAGAACTCTGCTTACTTTCTTGCTCTTGAAACGGATGATATACATGTGCAACGAGGCTTGTTTTTTCCCTGGAAAGAAGGAATTTCTGAAAGACTTGTAATTTCAGATTTAGATCGATTTGCGTTGGAACGAGAAAAAAATATTATTCCGATCATGAAAAATTTAACTCTGGATTTTAATAAAGTAACTTCTGTAGCTATCGCAGGAAATAGTGGGTCTGGAAAATCTTATGCTTTGACGTACTTTTTAAGCTTGCTGAAGATTTTTTCGGATTTAATTATTGTGGATCCAAAATTTGATACACCTTCCAGGTGGGCACGTGAAAATGGTATTTCAGTTATCCACCCTAAACGTAATCGTTCAAAGTCTGATTTTGTTTCAGAGATAAATGAAAATCTAAGCTCATGTTTGAATCTTATCCAAGTACGTCAAGAAATTCTCTATGACAATCCTAATCAAGAGTTTAAGCATTTAACTATTGTAATAGACGAA
Source organism: Streptococcus sp. DTU_2020_1001019_1_SI_AUS_MUR_006 (assembly GCF_032340315.1). Lineage (NCBI taxonomy): Bacteria > Bacillati > Bacillota > Bacilli > Lactobacillales > Streptococcaceae > Streptococcus > Streptococcus sp. DTU_2020_1001019_1_SI_AUS_MUR_006. Next base: position 1,096,638 of record NZ_CP135436.1, read on the forward strand.
GTTCTCGCGCTTTCAGAAGGTGTCAATAAAACGATAAAAGAGTCTTTCTTTTCACTCTTATCACAAGTTGCACTTCTCGGGCGAGCGACCAGAGTGCATCTTTTATTAGTTAGTCAGCGTTTTGATCACAATACAATCCCTATTTCTGTTCGAGAACAACTGAATGTACTTATTCAAATTGGGAACATTAATAAGAAGACAACACAATTTCTGTTCCCAGATTTGGATCCAGAGGGGATAGTCATTCCAATTGGAAAGGGTACAGGCTTGATCCAAATCATTGATAATGAGCATCCTTATCAAGTTCTTCCCTTGTTATGTCCAACTTATTACACTAAGAAAGGTATTTTATGAATGACAAAAAGAATTTCTTTCAGAGAACTTTTAATTTTACAGTAACGTTACTTATATATGGTTTGTTTTTCTTTTGTTTGACAATTGGTCTCAGATTGCTACAGAATTTAATGGCAAATGCTCAAAGTACATACTTATCTCATCTGTTTGAGATGATGAATCAATGGGCTAGTAAAGGTGAATACTATACAAAAACCCTAGCAATTTTATTGCCGTTAATCGCCTTATTTTTAATCATAATTGAGTTGGTTCTACGCGCTATTTATGACAAGCCGGCTAATTATTTTAGATCCGCTTATCAAACGATTCGCCTCATTCAGTTTTTGAGACAAGATGAGAATTCTCAACTAGCATTTTCAATTGATAACTCTTCTACTGTGACAAGATTCAATCCTATTTTAAGGAAATTTAATAGAGCAACATCTAAGTGTGTTGTTGATGTAAGAAATGATTCTGTGACGATTTTGATTAAGTATCCGAAAACCCAGCAGTCTCAGAAATTACTAAGAGAAATGGAAAACTATATCAAAGAAGAAATTTCTAGTCGCAATCCAGAATATTATTTTTCTGCACCAAACCGGCGAGGTAATAAGCTTTGGTTTAAATCTACAAAAAGATAATAAATTGGCAGTGCTTGGTTCACGTAGTGAAGACCAGAAGTACTGCCTTGTCATGAAATCTAATTGGCAGATACACTGGGGCTACTACGACCCCCAGTGTATCAATAATCAATAATCACATGAATTGCAAACAATTTGAAAATGCTAGTTGAAGGGAGGTAGTCATGGCTAAAGATAAACGTTCGAATAAGTGGGCATTCCTGATTTATCAAGAAAGCGCGCCGGAAAACTATCTTGATATTCTAGAGGGGATGCATATTCCATTTGTATTAAGTCCATGGCACGACAAAGATGTTAACAAAGAAACTGGAGAATTTAAAAAAGCGCATAAGCACGGAGTCCTATTTTTCGAATCACTTAAAAGCTATACGCAGGTTTCAGAGTTACTAACTGAAAAACTACATACACCTTCTCATGTAGAGGTAGTCATGTCACCAAAGGGAATGTATGATTATTTCATACACGCAGAGAATCCTGACAAAACACTTTACAATATGGATGAGATTGAATCTGGTTGTGGTTTTGAATTGGAGCAATTTCTAATCACTAACAATAACGATCAATTTCTTTCAACTGTGATTGATATTATCGAAGAACACAACTTTACTGAGTTTAACAATCTTGTTAGATATGCACGAGTTGAGAATCCGTCACTTTTGAATCTCATTATTGATAAGACGTACTTTTTCGCAAAATATCTGGATTCTCGTAGACACTCAAGTCATAGAAAGGAGAGTGAAAAATGACGAATAATGAGCTCATAAAATTGAATCAAATTGAACAGATTTTGAATTGTTTACTTGCTTTGATGCAGAAACAAGAAAATACTCAAAAGCATGTAAGTATACTTACTCAGAAAGAGCTGCTTTCGATACTTAAGATTTCACCAAACACCTTGAAGTCTTGGGAGAATACAGGGCTTAAACGATTGGAACCACCCATCGAGGGAACTCGAACTGTTTACTATAGAATGGAGGATGTGCTGACCTATTTAACTCCTTGATTCTGAAAAATGTGCTAAAATAGTAATATCACATAGAATAATGTGAGGTTGTTATTTTAGCCTTTTATATATATCCGAACGTGAAAGGCTACTATGCAGAAAGAAACTATCATTCACAACAATCGAAAAGTCATTAAAACTACCAAGAGTAACGGGTCTATTAGCTATACGCAACGTGGGGTATATATTGGTGTAGATGTTAAAACTGGTAAAAAAGTTACATCATCTATAACTGCTAAAACTCTAAAAAGTCTTGATAGGAAAATCATTCAAGCTCGACTTGAATTTGAAGCGAAGGGTTCAACTTTAAAAGAGACTTTGTTGATTAATAACTTCGAGGAGTTAGCTGAAGCCTGGTTTGTCAGTTTTGTAACTTGGGTCACTTCTCAGAATACTATCAATCGGGTTCGAAGCTATCTTGATACCTACATTATCCCTAAGTTTGGAGAATATAGGCCTGAAGAAATAAAATCTGCAGATATTCAGATTTGGGTTAATAAATTAGCTCAACAATCTAAAAAGTCTGTTGAATCAGGTGTTAAAAAATCCAAAAAGGGACACGCAAAAGATTTCGGTGCAGTTATCTATAAACTCAGTGATATTTTCGATTATGGGATTACAAATTTCGAACTTTCTCATAATCCAGCTCGGACAGTAAAAATCCCTCCAAAACCAAAGGTGGTAAAGGAGAGAATTATGGTATTGCACGGAGAGGATTTGGGCACTTGGCTGAACTATCTTGATACTCTTCCTGACACACGAGCTAATCGAAGATTTAAAGTTATCTGCGATACGCTGTTAGCTTCTGCGCTTCGAATCAATGAACTTCTTGCTTTATCAATCCATGATCTCGATTTTGATTCCAATGAGATCATCGTTAACAAGACGCTAATGTGGAAAGTTGGAAATAAGAAACTTGGGATCAAGGGTGAGATTGTTTGTAAGAACAGTGCCAAAACTGATTCTGGTAACAGAAGAGTTGCAGTCCCGAGACAAATCTTAGATGACTTGAAAGCTTTTCATGCTGAGATGAGTGATTACTTTGTGAGTCATGATTTACCAACTGTGGATCTAATTTTCCCGACAATTTACGGAAACTATATGTGTGACAGAAATGAACGTGCAACGCTTAAAAAGCGTTTGACTGAGTTGGGACTACCAAACTATGGTTTCCACCTTTTCCGTCATACACATGCTTCTTTGATGCTGAATGCTGGTGCAAACTGGAAAGAGATCCAGATAAGAATGGGTCATAAGTCGATCAAAACGACAATGGACACTTATGCTGAATTGGCACCGAAAAAGAAAGCAGAAGCAGTTGAAATCTACCTCAAAGAAATTGCAAAATTGACGGCTTAGCAAAATGACTATATTTATGACTACATTTTCTAAAGAACAATCTAAAAACGTTGATATGACGACGTTTAAAGGATGCTAAAATAACATTCACAACCTTATTAGAAAATAAAGTAAATCTTTTTAGTAGAGGATAAGAAACTTCCAGATGGAGATGCAGAGCAAGTCTACAAAAAGATTTCAACACCGGTAACTCCAGAGAAAGCAAACTATGCTAAAGAAAATACTCCTCAGTTGCCAAATACTGCTACTGAAGATAGCAGCACTTGGACTTCTTGGAGTAATGTATGGATTTGGTCTTGTAGCTCATAAGAAAAAAGAAGGCTAATATTCTGATTAAAAAAGATTAGCTATTTGTCAACTATAGTGGTGAAGAAAAATTCTGACCACATAGTCTATCATGTCTGCCACATAGACAAAAGCTATTGTTTGCGATTTTTATTTCTGTTATAGTTGTAATTGTTAAAGGGAGATAAAACTTCTTAACAAAATAAAAATTGAGGTCGTATCATGAAAAAAGTATTAGGTATTGGATTTTTAGTTGTTGCAGTAGTAGTCTTGTATTTTGGCTTTGTTGGATGGCCGAGTTTGGATGTTAACATCTGGGCACTATTTCCAGTAGGTTTATTTCTGTTTTTTACTCTTGAAAATCTGGTAAAAAAAGATTATAAGGCCAGTATTATGTGCTTGATTATTGCTTTTATCATCGCTAATGCTATTCTTGATCTCTTGCCACTTTCAAGTGGTGTAGTTATCGGTGCTGGAGTGCTGGCTTGTGTGGGGATTGGTTTTCTCTTTCCTGAAGCCAACAAGTAAGAAGAATAATACAAAAAATCTCGAGATTTTCTCGAGACTTTTTCTTTATTGACCTGCGTAATATTTTTGAATCCCCTTAACGATACCTGCAACCAATCTATTTTGGTAGGCATCACTGCGGACTTGTTGATTCTCATTGAAATTGTCAATATAGCCCAATTCCAATAGAACAGCTGGTTTATCAGTTTCTCGAAGGACAGCAAAACTACTTTGTAGGAGTCCTGCATCCTTAGCACCAGTTTCAGCTAATAGTGAAGAGTGAATATCTGCAGCAAGGCGATTGCTTTCGCTGATTCGATCAGGATGGTTATGCCAGTACGGATTGATCTTAGCACGATAGCCACTGTCTTCTTCGTAAGAGTAAGTTTGAATACCAGATCTCCCTGAAGCAGGATTTCCGCTTGCATTGAAGTGAATACTGATGAACATGTCTGAGTCCGTTTTGTTAACCATTTTTGAACGTTCAGTGACAAAGTCGACATAGACATCACTATCTCTCGAAGAAAGAACGGTATAACCAAGACCCTGGAGTTCCTTACGTAGTTTTTGATAAATTTGCATGGTTAGGTCTTTTTCCTGAGTGTTATAATAAACAGCACCAGGGTCTTTTCCACCGTGACCTGGATCTAAGAAAACAGTTTTTGTGTATTTCCCTTTTTCAAATCCACGACTTTCTGGAATTTCAGCAATCCATTTTCCGTTACTCTGGAATAAATGAGTTTGACCGTTTATTTTCTGAGTTCCAGTAACGTAGACGCCATTTTCTTTCAGGTAATACCAAGCATTATAGTAGTTATCAAATATCCATTCACTTTTTGCCATGTAACCACCTGACTTGAGGTAGTAAGAGCCAATCCATTCACGCGCTGCATAAGCTCCACCAGATTTCAAGTAGAACCAGCTATTATAGTTTTTATCGAAAATCCATTCTTTTTCGGCCATAGCTCCACTATCTTTGAGATAGTAGCTACCAATCCATTGGTTATTGGCCATAATACCATCTTTGTTAAAATAGTACCACGCGCTACCGACTTTTTCCCATTTCTCTTGAGTTGGACGACCAGATGTTTGGGCAAAGTACCATTTTCCTTCTAAATAAACCCAGGACCTTTCAGCCATAGCTCCACTATTAGAGAGAAGGTATCCGTTAAAAATTGTATTACTTAGCATGATACCATCTTTGTCAAAGTAGTACCAAGAGCCGCCAATTTTCTCCCAATTATTTTTGATTAATTTCCCAGAAGCCAGGGCATAGTACCATTGTCCATCTTGTTTTACCCAAGCACTCTCAGCCATGGCTCCACTATTCGTTATCAGATAGCCGTCAAAAATTGTGTTGCTGAGCATGACACCGTCTTTGTCAAAGTAATACCAGACACCACCGATTTTTTCCCATTTTTGTTGAGAAATTTTTCCATAAGCGTTAGCGTAATACCATTTATCTTGGAGTTTACTCCAACCAGAATCGACCATAGCCCCGCTACTAGTCAGGATATATCCATCAAAAATAGTATCGTTCAACATGATTCCATCTTTGTTGAAGTAGTACCATTTCCCGTGGATTTTTTTCCAGTTTAGAACAGGGGCATTATTTTCATAGAAGCGCCAGATATTTTCCTCGAATACCCAACCATCTTTTTGGACTTCAGGAGCCTTGTCTTCTTCTTTCTTAGCTGGATTTGTTGTTTGATTGGCATTTGCCTCAGTTGAAGGTTCAGTTTCCTTGGCTGGGAGACTGTTTTTCTCCACTTTGTCAGTAGAGGTTTCACTGTGTGTTGTTTCTACTGGGGTAGACTGTGCTTGGTTTTCCTCAGCATAGCTAAGGTTGCTTGTTAGACCAAATACTGAAAGCGTAATGGCACTTGCCAAGAGCGTTTTTTTCACTTGATTTATCTCCTATTTTAACTTTTTTATAATTTTATCAGAAAAGTGCCTCAGATGGAACATTTAGTGGCCAAGATCGAGGTGCTGGTGGGCTATATTGTAATAGTTGACTATTTCATCACGAAAATTTGAACAATCATGATGATATAGATGAGCAGTGTTAGTAAAAATCCAGCTCGCCAAAAGAATTTAATAAATTTTGGATAATAAAAGCTACGTCTTTTGTTTAAGAAGAAAAAGACTAACACAATTGCTAGTATTGATAAGGCTATTCCCAATACGGGAAGTTGATTGTGTGTAAACATCTTAGCCGTAATCAAATAATATTCAAATATTAGAAAAGGAAAAGCTAAATCAGCAGCATTGATGCCCCTTTTCTTTAACTTAAAGAGTCTGCTTAAAATAATCGCCAGAGCTAAGGTTAGTACCAAAAGCAAGATGGAAGCAAGTTTCATTAAAATCATACCATTATTGTATCATAAAATTTTGAGAATAGAAAAGTAAATTCCGTGATTTATCACTGTTTTAGCAAAAAATCATTGGTAAGAAACAGGTTTTATAATTCCTGCTTGAACAGAATGAATCATGTGTTTGCTACGATGATAGTTTGAACTCTCAATATAAATCTTTTTTATGGTGACCATAGAAAAGATATATTAGTCAGAAAGAAAGAATAGTAGTAGAATGAGTGGCAAATAAAACAAAGGAGTTTCTTATGAAATTAGTTACGTTATGGTCAAAACTCTCACTTGGTATCCAATTATTGGTGGCTTTGGTCTTGGGTGTGATTGCTGCAGTCATCTGGCCACAATTTGCAGGCTTTTATCAATTTTTAGGTCAAGCCTTTATTAAATTGATCAATATGGTTATCATTCCTTTAATCTTCCCAACTATCGTTGTTGCGGTAGCTGGTGTTATCGGGAAAAAATCTTTTGGGAAAATCTTGACCAAGAGTTTGGTTTACTTTTTCGTAGTAACAACTGCTATTACTCTTTTGTTTGTATTTGCTAGTTACTATTTAGGATTTGGTCAAGGAGTGAATATCGGTCAAACTGGTGGTAACCTTGATGGAATTGCCAATAATGTAAAATTTAGCGAATTTTTGCTTGGTTTTATTCCATCAAATATCGTCAAGTCTCTTTCAGAAGGTGCCCTCTTGCCAATTATCGTGTTTGCCATCTTTCTTGGTTACGGAATTGGTAATCTTAAATCAGAGAAATCTCAGAAAATTATCCAAGGTTTCCAAATCTGGATTGAGGCCATCTACAAGATTGTTACAGTGATCGTCAAACTTTCACCGATTGGAATTTTTGGATTTATCGCCAAAGATGTTGCAACTACTGGCCTTGATAAATTGATTGGGCTTGGTCAATTTGTAATCGGAACTTACTTGGCTTATGCTGTATTGGTTCTCCTAATTTTCCCTTTGATTGCTCTATTCTTTAAAGTACCATATTTGTCAGCCTTTCGTGAAAATTGGAGTCTCTTGACTCTGGCCTTTGTTACTGGTAGTTCTAGTGTTGTCTTGCCATCACTTCTTAAAGATTTGAAAAAACAGGGGCATGACGAGCACACGATTGATTTAGTTGTTCCTTTAGGATATACTTTTAACTTAGAAGGAGCAGCAGTTTATTTCTCAGTAGCGACAATTTTTATTGCTCATGCCTACGGTATTCAATTTTCTTTATCAAGTCTCTTGTTTACTGTTTTATTGTTGACTTTGATTGGAAAAACTGCGGCAACCGTACCATCAGGAGCTATCGTGGTTCTACTAGCTGCAGCACCTCAGTTAGGCTTGCCAGTTGAAGGAGTAGCCTTGATCTTTGCAGTTGATTTCTTTGTCAATGCTGGCCGTACTATGATCAATGTTTTGGGTCAAATCTTAACAGTCAGCGTGATTGAAAAAACTGAAGGATATATTTTAGAAGAAGAAAAGGAAAGCCAACTTTCAGTCAGCTTTTCTTAAGGAGTATATGAGTAATGAGTGAAGCAAAAGTTTATGTAATTCATGAGAATCTTGAATGGACCCAGCATTTGGTCAAATGGTTGGAAGAACTAGAAGTCCCTTATGAACTGTGGGATTTGTCTAGTGGAATTTTGGATCTGCAAAGTCCACCGCCACAGGGTATCTTTTACAATCGTATGTCTGCGTCTTCTCACACCAGAGGACATCGCTATGCGCCAGAATTTACAGAGCAGGTGATTACTTGGTTAGAAGCCCACGGACGCAAGGTTGTGAATGGAACAGGTGCTATCAACCTTGAAATCAGTAAAATCAAACAATATTTGAAGTTAAACGAGTCAGGCATTGAGACTCCTGCGACAGTTGCAGTTCTGGGCCAAGAAAATATCATTGAAGCAGCCAGAAAATTGAACATCTATCCATTGATTACCAAGCACAATCGAGCAGGTAAGGGGTTAGGCGTTCAACTCTTCCAAAATGAAGAAGAACTTGAAGCTTATGTCAATAGTCCTCTCTTTGAACCATCAGTGGACGGGATCACCTTGTTACAAGCCTATATCAAACCAAGTGATGGACGCATCCGTCGTTCAGAGTTTATCAACCAAAAGTTCCTTTATACTGTTTCAATCGATTCTTCAGATGGTTTCCAACTGTGCCCAGCAGATGGTTGCCAAATCGGCAAGAGACCAGAGCAACTGGAAACGTCTGAGAAATTCCAGATTACAGAACCTTTACCAGATTCTCGAAGAGAAGCTTATGAGAACTTCCTTAAGAATGCTCAGATTGAAGTTGCTGCTATTGAATGGGTTCAGTCAGAGAGTGGTGATATTTATGTTTATGATGTAAATACCAACACAAACTACAATCCTACCGCAGAAAAAAATGCCAATATTTTTGCTCACCAACATTTGGCTCACTATCTAAAAACAGAATTGCAAGCCCTAACGAGTGGACAATAAAGTAGGAAATTCAAAAATCCCCCAGTATTAAATGACTGGGGGATTGATTTGTTTATACTCTTCGAAAATCTCTTCAAACCAAGTCAGCTTCCATCTGCAACCTCAAAATAGTATTTTGAGCTGCCTTCGTCAGTTCTATCCACAACCTCAAAACGGTGTTTTGAGCAACCTGTGGCTCGCTTCCTAGTTTGTTCTTTGATTTTCATTGAGTATTAATCGATAAAAAATTATTGCTTTGCTTTAAAGTTTGGGTCTTTTAGGCTTTGGACACTCGCATTGATCACTGCACCGATAATCAATATTTTGGCAATAATAATGAACCAGAACATCATGACAACAACGATGATGGAACTGAAAAATCGAACGTCGACTAGATAGTTGACATAGTTATTGAAATAAGCTGAAAAGATCGTTAATAGAGATATGAGAGTAAGAAGTACGAACAGACTTCCAGGAAGGACATAACGAATACGACCGACTTTCACATTTGGAAGGAAATAATAGAGCATGATCAAAATTGCAAAAAGTAAGGCATAAATCAGCGGTCCTGTAAAATCCTGTAAATATGCAAATAGAGAACTTTCGGATTTCCAGTAGTTTTTTAACAAATCCAATAACATATGACCAAACATACTTAGGAATAGGGCTATAGCAAAGAGAATTTGAAGTCCCAAACTAACTAGGAGACTCATCAGTTGGTGTGAGATAATTCCTCTATTTTTTGCAATTCCATAAGCTTTATTAAAAGATTTTTGGAGGAAATTCATGGATTTTGAAAAGGTCCAAAGAGCTGATATTACCGCAAAACTCAAGAGTCCAGCAGATGGTTGTGTCAGCACTTCACGAGCAATCTTTGCTACTACATCATAGATCGTATCTGGTAAAAATTCCTTTAGTGTGATCAAGAAATCAGAGATCGGAATTTGAAAATAAGGCAAGATATTGACGGCTATCATAAGTAAAGGAAAGATTGAAATCAACCAATAATAAGCCACAGCTACACTGGTTAATTCACTATCTGAGACTTGATAGTAATGCAAAAAAGCTTTTAACAGAGGTTTATCTGTTATTTTTCTCCATAGCTTTATCATTTATCAATCCTCCATTTTTTAATTGTTTATGTTATATAGCCATTAATTTCTGCGAACTAATTCCATCATATCATAAGGTAATGTGTTGGCTGATTCTTTTAGAGAATAGGTTTCTAGGTTGTTTACATTTTGTCGTAGTTTTTTAGCATACTGGGCTGAGATGAGTTTTTGTTTCTCGTACTCAAAGATGCATTTACGTTCTAGATAATAACCTCTCAACATTTCGTCGATATTATTGGGTTTAATACGATTGATAACCCGCTCCACAAAGGCACCACTGGTAATATGACTGGTTTCACGGAGACGCGATTCCTGCATGAAGCTGATCAGAGAACTCTTATAAATCCCTTTGAGGTTTTCCAAACTTTCGATGATGATTTCAGTGTTGGCTAGATAGAGCTCTGCAATCTGGTCATAATCGATGGCAAGAAGTCTTTGATTTTCCTTGTCTCTCCAAGAACGAAAGGTTTTGCCAAATGTGAGCAACTCATGAAGGAGAAAACGCACAATCCGTATAGAAACAAGGAAGTAGTAGGTTAGTCGAGAAGCAAAGTTTCGCTTAATATTTTTCTCCATGCTTTTCAGGTAACGTTGGTAGACACGATATCCTCTTTCGCCGATTTTGCCTTCTTCATAGGCCTGTTCCAAACCATCGTTCTCGATACTGAGAATCAAGAGTTTCAGAGCTTCCCAGTCTTCTTGGATTTCTTTATTTTCTTGGCTTAGAATGAGATTTTCAATCCGTCCATGATAGTTATCAATCGCAGCATAGAGGGGAACCTTGTTTTTAGTATGGTCCAAATCTCTCTCTAACTCCATGGCAACATCGTTTAGGATAGCGATATGCATGAGATGATCCTTAGATGGCTCTTGCTCTTCCGAAAGGTGTGGCAAGACCAGTAATCCAGTAAGAAAACTGACAAGGGTTACACCTGCGACGAGGAAGAGAAGAAGAGGATATTCTTGTTCCAGATTAGTAGGTATCAAGAGGATGGTGGCGATAGACACTGTTCCTTTAACTCCAGAAAATGTCAAGAGAAGCATATCTTTGACATACTTGTGGAGGCTTTTTTGAAGTTTCTTTATTCGAAACGCGTAAAAACCGTAAATCATTACAAAGCGGATAGCAAAGAGTAAGAAAGTTAAAAGGAAGACAGTGATGAGAAGGAGCACATTGTTATAAAAAGCACTCTTAAGAATCGGCTCCGCAATCATTTCCAGTTCCATTCCTAACAGTACGAAGACAGAACCATTGAGCATAAAGGTTACAGTGTGCCAAACGGTCTCGGTCACTGTATCCACTTGAGCTTCTAGAAGATTGATCTTTTTAAAACGACTGGCTTTTAAAATACCAGCGACAACGACTGCGATAATTCCAGAAACGTGAATCTCTTCAGCGATGAAGAAGGTTAGAAGTGGTAAACTGAGATCTAATAGAAGTTCACTGGCTATATCAGTAGCTCGAACACTGAGTAGAAAAGTATGGAGGAAACGATTGATTAAGGCTGTTATGAAGCCGACTGCAAACCCTCCAACGATGGAAATAGCTAGGGAAATTCCTGCTTGAGCGATTGAAAAGGTTCCCGTTGTCCATGCGATGAGAGCTACACGAAAGGCAATTAGCCCAGAAGCGTCATTTAACAAGCCTTCCCCTTTTAAGATATTTGAAATTCGTTTTGGAAAGGTAAATCGTTCAGAAAGGGAAGCAAAAGCAACCAGGTCAGTAGGACCAAGTGCAGCCCCTACGGCTAGGCAGGCTGCTAATGGTAAGCTCGCCCAAAGAACATGGGCAAGTCCTCCCATACTTAGAGTAGATATAAAGATGACAGGGAAAATTAGATAGAGAACGATTCTCCAGTGCTTTAGGATAGAGGTTACATCTGCTTCTTGAGCTTCACGAAAGAGTAGTGGACCAATGACTAAAGCTAGAAACAACTCAGTATCTAAGTGATATTGGTTGTTGGGTAAGCAAAGACCAAGTCCGATTCCCAGAAGAATCTGAATCAGGGGCATGGGTAAAAAGGGAAGCAGCTTATTGGTCGTACTAGAAACAATGAGAACAAGCAAAAATATCAAGAGATAAAAAAGTAAATCCATCTTCTACCTCCTTATTTTTGTTTTCGACAAGCTTCAAAAAGTTCCTTTTGTTCTTGGATTTTTTGATCAATTTTCGAGCAGTCCTTGTGCTCGATTTTCTTCTGACAACGCTCCATTTCAAGTGTTATCATTTTTTTCTTGATTTTCAGCATCTTCTTGCTCATATGAGCTTCATCTAACATACCAACTGCCCGTTCATGTTGGGTTGATTCTACAAAGTTGTGGCGAAGAGCTTCTATTTTATCTCGTAGGTATTGTTTATCCATGTCGATACCTTTCTAATTTTTCAATCATGACTAAAAACGGTGGATTGTTGATTTGGTTGAGGGTACGATAGATTGTAGCAGTGTATTCTTGTTGTGGCAACTGGCTGACAAAATCCATGACTGCATCCCGTTCGATATCTCCGCCTTCATGCCCGTAATAAATCATGATGGCTATTCGTCCACCTTTAACTAGCATTTGGCAAAGTTTATCCAGTGCTTCAATAGTTGTTTGAGGTTGGGTGATAATGCTTTTATCAGCTGAAGGAAGATAACCAAGATTAAAGATGGCAGCTTTCACCTTAGTTACAAACTGATCCACGGTTTCATGACCTTGTAGGATTAATTCTGCATTGGTCAAACCAGCTTCTTGCAGGCGTTGGCTTGTTTTTTCTATAGCTTGTTCCTGTATATCGAAAGCATAGACTTGTTTAGCTAACTTAGCTAGAAAAAGGGTATCATGGCCATTTCCCATGGTCGCATCAACGACAATATCCTCTTGGGTGATGACTTGGGCAAGAAAATCATGCGCCATTTCAAGTGGTCTTTTCATTCATAAACTCCTGTTTTACAGCCTTGCATCCTTGGACGCTACCGCGTCGTCTCATTTCAGCCTCAATGCTATTTAGAACTTCCCATTTATTGAGACTCCACATAGGACCAATCAACATATCCCTAGGCGCATCACCTGTAATCCGATGGATAACGATATGTTTGGGAATAATTTCTAGTTGGTCACAGATAACCTTGACATATTCATCCTGACTCATGAGCTGCAAACGACCTTCATGATAATCCCTTTGCATCCGAGTATTGATCATGAGATGAAGTAGGTGAAGTTTAATCCCTTGGATATCATTGTCCCTTACACAACGCCGAACGTTTTCCACCATCATGTCATGAGTTTCACCTGGCAAACCATTGATCAAATGGGCAACAATCTCAATCTTCGGATACTTTCGAAGTCGTTTGACTGTCTCTACGTAGAGTTCATAGGAATGGGCGCGGTTAATCAATTCTGAAGTTTCTTCATAAGTAGTTTGTAAGCCTAGTTCTACAGTAACATGCATTCGCTCTGATAATTCTGCCAAGTATTTAATTGTTTCATCAGGAAGGCAATCTGGTCGAGTTCCAATATTGATGCCAACTACACCTGGTTCGTTGATAGCTTGTTCATAGCGCTCGCGAATCACTTCCAGCTTTTCATGTGTATTGGTAAAATTTTGGAAGTAAACCAAATACTTTTTAACATCTGGCCACTTACGGTGCATAAAGTCAATTTCCTTATAGAATTGCTCGCGAATAGGAGCATCAGGAGCAACGATTGCATCTCCAGAACCAGAAACCGTACAAAAAGTACAGCCCCCATGTGCTACAGTTCCATCGCGATTGGGACAATCAAAGCCAGCATCAATAGGGACTTTAAAAGTCTTTTCTCCAAATAAATTTCGATAGTAATCATTTAAGGTATTATAGGATTTCATAGCTAATATTATATCAGAAAAGACCCGCAAACTCAAAAAAGGTCAGTAAGAGAGAGCATGCCTAGAAAGTGAAACGAAAGAAAAAGTCAAATTTTTTTTTATAAAAGCCTTTACAAAAAAATAAAAAGTGGTAAAATTAAAACATAAACATGCGCAAACGTTTTCGTAAAACGTTTGCCGAATAAATATAAAGGAGATTTGAATGATGAAAGATACATTCAAAAATGTCTTGTCTTTCGAATTTTGGCAGAAATTCGGTAAGGCTCTAATGGTGGTTATCGCTGTTATGCCGGCGGCTGGATTGATGATTTCAATCGGTAAGTCACTTGCAATGATTGACCCAAACCTTGCTCCCCTAGTTATTACTGGTGGCGTACTAGAGCAAATTGGTTGGGGAGTTATCGGTAACCTTCATATTTTGTTTGCCCTTGCTATTGGAGGAAGCTGGGCTAAGGAACGTGCTGGTGGTGCTTTTGCGGCAGGTCTTGCATTTATCCTTATTAACCGTATCACTGGTACAATCTTCGGTGTATCAGGGGATATGTTGAAAGATCCTAACGCTATGGTTTCAACAATCTTTGGTGGATCTATCAAGGTTGCTGATTACTTCATTAGCGTACTTGAGGCACCAGCTCTTAACATGGGGGTATTTGTAGGGATTATCTCAGGTTTTGTTGGAGCGACTGCTTTTAACAAATACTACAACTTCCGTAAACTTCCTGATGCCCTTTCATTCTTTAACGGGAAACGTTTTGTACCATTTGTAGTTATTCTTCGCTCAGCAATCGCTGCAATTCTTCTTTCAGCTTTCTGGCCACTTATTCAGACAGGTATCAACAACTTCGGTATCTGGATTGCCAATTCACAAGAAACAGCACCAGTTCTTGCACCATTCTTGTATGGTACTTTGGAACGCTTGCTCTTGCCATTTGGTCTTCACCATATGTTGACTATCCCAATGAACTATACAGCTCTTGGTGGTACTTACGATATTTTAACTGGTGCAGCAAAAGGCACTCAAGTATTTGGACAAGATCCACTTTGGCTTGCATGGGTAACAGACCTTGTTAACCTTAAAGGTACTGATGCTAGCCAATACCAAACATTGCTAGATACAGTTCATCCAGCTCGTTTCAAAGTTGGACAAATGATTGGTTCATTCGGTATTTTGATGGGTGTGGCTGCTGCTATTTACCGTAATGTTGAAGCAGACAAGAAACACCAATACAAAGGAATGATGATTGCGACAGCTCTTGCAACATTCTTGACTGGTGTTACTGAACCAATTGAATATATGTTCATGTTCGTTGCAACACCTATGTATCTTGTTTATTCAGTAGTTCAAGGTGCTGCCTTTGCTATGGCTGACGTGGTTAACCTACGTATGCACTCATTCGGTTCTATTGAATTCTTGACTCGTACACCAATGGCGATTAATGCGGGTCTTGGTATGGATATTATTAACTTTATCTGGGTAACAGCGCTATTTGCAGTTATCATGTACTTCATCGCCAACTTCATGATTCAAAAATTCAACTATGCTACTCCAGGACGTAACGGAAACTACGAAACTGCTGAAGGTTCATCAGAATCTGCTGCTTCTGGTGAGTCAAAAGTTGCAGAAGCTTCTCAAGCTGTTAACATCATCAACCTTCTTGGTGGACGTGCTAACATCGTTGACGTTGACGCATGTATGACTCGTCTTCGTGTTACTGTAAAAGACGCTGAAAAAGTCGGAACAGAAGAACAATGGAAAGCTGAAGGAGCTATGGGACTTGTCATGAAAGGGCAAGGTGTCCAAGCTATCTATGGACCTAAAGCTGATGTTTTGAAATCAGATATTCAAGACCTTCTTGACTCAGGTGAAGTGATTCCTGAAACTCTTCCAAGTCAAATGGCATCATCTTCTAAAAATGCTGTTGTATATAAAGGTGTAACTGAAGAAGTTTATTCAGTTGCTGACGGTCAAGTGGTTGCCTTGGAACAAGTAAAAGACCCAGTATTTGCTCAAAAAATGATGGGTGATGGATTTGCGGTGGAACCAGCAAACGGAAACATTGTATCTCCAGTTTCAGGTACTGTATCAAGCATCTTCCCAACTAAACACGCTCTTGGTCTTGTGACTGAAGCAGGTCTTGAAGTGCTTGTTCACATTGGTTTGGACACAGTAAGTCTTGAAGGTAAACCATTTACAGTTCATGTTGCTGAAGGACAAAAAGTTGCGGCAGGTGATCTTCTTGTCACAGCTGACTTGGATGCTATCCGTGCAGCAGGACGTGAAACCACAACTGTGGTTGTCTTCACAAATGGTGATGCGATCAAATCAGTTAAATTAGAAAAAACAGGTTCTCTTGCTGCTAAAACAGCAGTTGCAAAAGTAGAATTGTAATATTTAGGAGGTTGGAAGCTGTTTCCAACCTCTTGTTTATAGGAGAAAAGCATGAAGTTTTTAACACTCAATACCCATAGTTGGATGGAAAAAGATCCTGAACAAAAGTTCCAACTTTTACTTCAAGATATACTTAAAAACAGTTATGATTTGATTTGTTTTCAGGAAATCAACCAGGAAATCACCTCAGCGCAAGTAGAAGCTGGTGCACTTTATCAGCCATTACCATCGGCTGAGCCGATTCATCAAGACCACTATGTGCGACTTTTGGTAGAGAAGTTGGCTGAGCAAGGTCAAAACTATTATTGGACTTGGGCCTACAACCATATCGGTTATGATCGCTATCATGAGGGTGTGGCAATCCTATCTAAAACACCAATTGAAGCTCGTGAAATTTTGGTTTCAGATGTCGATGATCCGACAGATTACCACACTCGTCGAGTTGCTCTAGCAGAAACAGTAGTTGAAGGTAAAGCACTTGCAGTTGCCAGTGTCCATCTTTCTTGGTGGGATAAAGGCTTCCAAGAGGAATGGGCGCGCTTTGAAGCAGTTCTGAAAGAATTGAACAAGCCACTCTTGCTAGCAGGTGATTTTAATAATCCTGCAGGCCAAGAGGGTTACCAAGCTATTTTAGCTAGTCCATTAAACTTACAAGATGCATTTGAAGTTGCAAAAGAAAGAAGTGGTAGTTACACTGTTCCGCCTGAAATTGATGGTTGGAAGGGGAACAGCGAACCTCTTCGAATCGATTATATCTTTACAACAAAGGATGTGCAGGTAGAAAAACTTCACGTGGTCTTTGATGGTAAAAACAGTCCACAGGTGAGCGACCATTATGGTCTCCAAGCAGAATTAGCTTGAAAAGACTAAATAAGGTATTTTAGTAAAAACAAACCAGTCCCCCTTCTACTAGCAGAAGGGGTTGATTTATTTAAGGAGTTAATATAGTTAAAGTTTTTTATTGAATAACTTGTAAAAAAAGATAAAATCCTTTAAAATAAAAAGTGTTGGAGGAATTTATGATTGTAAATCAAATAAAGCGTATGATCCCGACGCTAAAGGTAAATAATAGAAATCTAAATGAATCATTTTATATTGAGACTTTGGGGATGAAACCTTTGCTTGAAGAGTCAGCCTTCTTATCACTAGGAGACCAGTCAGGCATTGAAAAGTTAGTTTTAGAAGAGTCACCAAGTATGAGGAGCCGTAAGGTTGAAGGGATTAAAAAATTAGCTAAATTACTTGTAAAGGTAGAGAAGCCATCTGAGATTGAAGCACTACTAGCTAGAATGGAAGAAATCCCTCAACTCTATAAGGGAGCTAAGGGATATGCTTTTGAGCTTCTTTCTCCAGAAGGGGATTGTATTCTTATTCATGCCGAAGATAATATCAAGGATTTGAAAAAAGTTGAGGAAGAAGTCACTTTTTCAAAAGATGAGGAACTGAGATATTTAACAGCCTTTGAAATATCGGTGGAAATTAACTTACCAGATAAGACATCAAGCCTACTTGAAAAAGAAGAAATCGAAAATCGACTAGCTTTTAATCAAGCTCAAGGGAGCGATTTACTGGTTGAAAATAATGTAACTTGGGACTTGTCCATGTTAAAATTTCAAGTAGAGAATTTAGATTTGCCGGTATTGCGTCAGAGATTTGAAGAAGCCGGTTACTTTATTCCAAAATCGGAGAAGTTTTTCCTCACTAAGGATACAAACAATATTGAATTGTGGTTTGAAGCAGTATGAAACAAAAAATCATTCAAAAAATAAAGCAACAAATTGAGGCAGGGATTTATCCTGGTGCCTCTTTTGCATATTATCAGGATGGCGTTTGGTCTGACTGGTATCTAGGAGAAGCAAATCCAGAAATTGGTGAGCAGACTCGTGAGGACTTGGTCTATGATTTGGCAAGTGTCAGCAAGGTTGTTGGAGTAGGAACGGTCTTAACCTTCTTGTGGAAGGAAGGTAAGATTGAGCTTGATAACTCCATAAGAGACTATCTTCCAGAAGTAGATTATCCAGACATCACTGTTCGTCAACTCCTAACGCATGCGACAGATTTGGATCCTTTTATCCCAAATAGGGATCAGCTTTCAGAAGACCAGTTGAGGAATGCCATGTATCATTTGAATCGCCGAGAGAAGAGAGCCTTTCTCTACTCGGATGTGCACTTTCTCTTGCTAGGTTTTCTCTTGGAAAACTATTTTGAAAAGGACTTGGATCAGATTTTACAAGAGAAAGTTTTGGAACCTTGGGGAATGAAGGAAACTCAGTTTGGTCCAGTTAGCCGTGCTGTTCCAACGGTCCGTGGACAGAAAGCAGGAGTGGTCCATGATCCTAAGGCTCGTTTGCTTGGAAAGCATGCAGGTAGTGCAGGCTTGTTTTCGACAGTTCATGATTTAAAAATCTTTCTAGAGCATTATTTGCAGGATGATTTTGCTGAAGGATTGAGTCAGAATTTTTCGGATCTGAGTGATAAAGAACGTTCATTAGCATGGAATATAGAAGATGAATGGTTGGACCATACAGGCTATACTGGGACCTTTATCATGTGGAATCGTAAGAAACAAGAGGCAGCAATTTTTCTATCTAACCGAACCTATGAAAAAGATGAGCGTGCCCAGTGGATTTTGGATCGTAATCAGGTCATGGACTTGATTCGAGAGTCAGACTAGGGAGGAAGTATGTCAAAAGCTTTAAAAGGAACTCTTTATACAGTCATTGCAGGTATTGCCTGGGGCTTGTCTGGAACCAGTGGTCAGTACTTGATGGTTCACGGGATTTCAGCCCTCGTTCTGACCAATATCCGTTTGATAATCGCTGGTTTACTCCTGATTCTTCTTGCCTATACTAAATCGAGGGATAAATTTATGGCTTTTCTGAAGGATAAATCAAGCCTGTTTTCTCTCTTGTTATTTTCTTTATTTGGTCTTTTTCTAAATCAATTAGCCTATCTATCAGCTATTCAGGAGACAAATGCTGGGACAGCGACAGTTCTCCAGTATGTCTGTCCAGTTGGAATCCTTGCTTACACTTGTATCAAGGATAAGGTGGCTCCGACGCTTTCAGAAATCATCTCTATGTTTTTAGCTATAGGTGGGACTTTTCTCATTGCAACCCATGGGCAATTGGATCAACTCTCGATGACTCCAGCTGGTCTATTCTGGGGCTTGTTCTCGGCCCTAACCTATGCTCTTTATATCATTTTACCCATAAAATTGATTCAAAAACGGGGGAGCATATTGGTTATTGGTGTTGGAATGACCATCTCTGGTATACTAGCAGTGCCTTTTACAGGGCTTATCGGGGCTAGCATTCCCTTATCTTTTGATACCATTCTAGCTTTTGCCGGCATCATTCTGATTGGAACGGTCTTTGCCTATACAGCCTTCCTCAAGGGAGCTAGTATGATAGGACCAGTCAAGTCTAGCCTTTTGGCTTCGATTGAGCCTATCTCGGCAGTATTTTTTGCCTTCATGATTATGGGAGATATTTTCTATCCGATAGATTTTATTGGAATGGCTATGATTTTATTAGCTGTAACAATTATTTCATTGAAGGATTTAATGTTGGAAAAAAAACATCACTCCGTTTAATGGATTAAAACAGTCTTTGATAAGTCTGTTTTTTTTTAATCTTTCAGCAAGTTGGTTCATATAATTTTTTTATAATCAATCCATATTATTAAAGATAAGGAGGGAATATGAAGTTTCTACAAAGTATTTATCTTGCTAGACCTTGAAAATACTTAAAATAGTTTGATATCTTAATCGTTACTGTTCTAATGTTTGGAGAGTTTATCATTCGTTCTACCCAATAATTTATGGAGAGTTTATCGACTTCAACTCTTGCTAGTGTCGCAGAGACTACGACAAATCTAGCAAGTGATGGGGCAGCTTATTCTAGTAATTTCAATTTTCAATTGATGATGTTAGGGATTACCTTCCTTTATCTTGTGATTCGAAATTATGATTTTAAACAGCTTCCTATACGTTGGAGCTGGTCTGTTTTAATTTGGGTTCCCCTTATCTTTGCTGTAGTTGGGATATTCGGTGATATCATTACAACCCTCAGTGGCGAGTATAATTATTTCAATCCTCAACTAATTCCTTTTATAGACCCTATAGAAATCATTCGAAAATTTATGGCTTTAACGCCGATGGCGATTTGCTATGCTTTACTAAATGGTTTTTATGAAGAATTTTTCTTCTTAGGCTTACTGACTTCAGTCAAAGAAAAACATAAGTGGTTAGTTCTAATTTATTCCGTAATTATCAGGATTTCTTTCCATACCTATCAAGGATTGCTTTGGGCCTTGGTGATTGGGCTTGTTTATGGTCTGTTCTATTATTTCTTGTACAAGTATGTAGTCAAGAATTTACTGCCATTCTTTCTCATGCATGCTCTTGCTGATATGTTTGGTTCCAGTCTCTTGTATCTCTTGATTGCTTGGGGAAATTAAGAAATCAAACTTTTTGACAACAGTCCAATGAGTCACTGTATCAAAGGCTTCTTGTTCATAAAAACGAGGTCGGGATTTTTGGTCCCGACCTCTTGTTGATTCTATATGGATTAGTCTTTGTTTTCGTATGGCAAGATCAAGTTTAGGATGATACCTGTCATAGCTGATAGGGCAGTACCTGAAAGGGTAACTGGACCAAGTTTAAGGATAGCTCCACCAAGTCCAAGCACCAACATAGCACTTGCGATGATAAGGTTGCGCATTTGACCGAAGTCAACACGTTCTTTGATCAAGACTTTCAAACCGTTACTTGCGATAACCCCGTAAAGAAGGATAGACATACCACCAAGTACAGCGTTTGGAATTGTTGAAATCAAGGCAGTAAATTTCCCAAGGAAGCTAAGGGCAATTGCGATAAAGGCAGCGTTACGGATAACTGAGACAGAAGCGATACGAGTCATACCGATAACCCCTGTATTTTCACCGTAAGTTGTATTTGCTGGTCCACCGAGGAAGGCAGAAACAGATGTTGCGATACCATCACCAAGAAGAGTACGGTGTAGACCTGGTTCCTTCAAGAATTGGCGTCCACAGATTTGACCTAAAACGGTGTGGTCTCCGATATGTTCAGAAATCGTTACGATTGCGATTGGTAAGATGGCAATTGTTTCAGGACCGAAGTAAAGGTTGTATTGTTTGAAGGCACCACCTGTATTGAATGGTAGGTAGAAACCAGGGATTTCAAACCAGTTAGCTTCAAGAACAGGAGTGAAGTCAACCAATCCAAGTGCTAGAGCAAAGAGGTAACCACCGATAATGGCAAATAGGAATGGGATAATTCGTAGGAAGCCTTTTCCTTTTGTATTGATAAAGGCAGCAATCAAGAAAGTAACAACGGCTACAAGAGCGTTTTTCCAGTTTCCGTCAGCTACAAGACCAGCGTTGGTAACAGCTGAACTAGCAAGTCCAAGACCGATAACGATGATCATAGGACCGATAATGATTGGAGGTAAGAGTTTGTCGATCCATTTTGTACCTGCAAAGCGAACACTTGCAGCAACAAGGACATAAACAAAACCAGTCAGGATAACCCCTGTCTGAGCAGCAGATACATCGCCCCCCATTTCTTTCATGGCAAGTGACATAGCTGTGATAAAGGCAAAAGAAGAACCCAGATAAACTGGAACTTTAAAGCCAGTAGAGATCATGTAAATGAGTGTTCCTACACCTGATGCAAAAAGGGCAACCGATACAGGCATTCCCAAGATCAAAGGTACCAAGATGGTTGCACCAAACATGGCAAATACGTGCTGGAAGCTAAGAAGAATTCCCTTTCCAGCTGAAGGACGTTGGTCAACGTCTAATAACAAATCAACAGTTGATTCCTGTTTCATATTAACCTCACTTTTGGGCATCAAAAAAGAGCCCATTATTTTATAGCAATAGGCTCCCAGAGTAAGACCTCTCTAAAACAAGACTCCTTTATCAAGTTTTAAAGAGTTTTATATAGATCTGCGCCTTCGTCACCTCACGGGATGACATTAAAAACCTTTGCTTAGGATAGTATAGCAGAAAAAAATGATTTTGTAAATCATTTTTTCCCAAGCTTTGAAATAAGAAAGCGAGGTATGATTTTGTAAATCATTTTTTCCCGAGCGTTGAAATAAGAAAGCGAGGTGTGAGTTTGCAGATTTTTAATCTTTCTAAAGCGGACGTTTGTTAGGCATGCCAGCCTTTCTTGGGTATTTATTTGGAGTTTCTTTTTTCTTCTCGACAATAGTAATGTAGCGAGGGTCTCCGTTAGGAAGTGTGTAGCTAAGATTATCTTCGACCTTGCTGAAGAGGAGGTTGAGGGCATTTTTAGCTTCAGTTAATTCCTCTGGTGCGCTGCTAGCCTTCAGTGCTAGCAATGTTCCTCCGACTTTCAGGTAGGGGATAGTCAACTCAGATAATATCTGCATACGGGCAACAGCACGAGCCGTAACAATATCAAACTGAGCACGGAAATTCTTATCTTGGGCAAAATCTTCGGCACGTCCATGATAGAAGTGAACATTTTCTAAACCTAGTTCTTGTGCTAATAGATTAAGAAAGTTGATTCGTTTATTGAGGGAATCAATAATAGTTACATCTAGCTGAGGATAGAGGATCTTCATCGGAAGGCTAGGAAAACCTGCTCCAGCACCGATGTCTAAGAGTTTAATAGGCTGGTTTTCAATCAATCCCTGTAAAATAGGAGCAATAGAATCATAGAAATGTTTGAGATAGACTTCTTCCTTTTCAGTAATAGCAGTCAGGTTGATTTTTTCGTTCCACTCGACTAAGAGTTCAAAATAACGCTCAAATTGAACTTTTTGCTGGTCAGAAAGAATAATATTTTGTTCAGCTAGCAAGTTATAAAATGTTTCTGGTTTCATAGTAGTTTCCTTCTTTAGTATCATCTTATTTTACCACAAAAAGATAGAAATTTGATATACTGGTACTAATCTAAAAACAGAAAGGAGATATCAGATGAATTGGATTATTCTTGGAGTTCTTGCTCTTATTGGTATCTTTGTGATTATTACCTATAATGGATTGGTTAAAAATCGCATGCAAACTAAAGAGGCATGGAGTCAGATTGATGTTCAGTTGAAACGTCGTAACGATCTCTTGCCAAACTTGATTGAGACCGTGAAAGGATATGCAAAGTATGAAGGTTCAACGCTTGAAAAAGTTGCAGAACTTCGTAATCAAGTAGCAGCAGCAACTTCACCAGCAGAAGCTATGAAGGCTAGTGATGCTCTTACACGTCAGGTTTCAGGAATTTTTGCTGTTGCAGAAAATTATCCAGACCTAAAAGCGAGTGGCAACTTTGCACAATTGCAAGAAGAGCTGACCAATACTGAAAATAAAATTTCTTACTCTCGCCAACTCTACAATAGTGTTGTTAGCAACTATAATGTTAAATTGGAGACTTTCCCAAGTAACCTAGTTGCTGGACTCTTTGGTTTTAAAGTGGCTGATTTCCTTCAGACTCCTGAAGAAGAAAAGGCAGTACCTAAAGTCGATTTTAGTGGTTTAGGTGACTAGGATGTTGTATGATCAAATCGCTAGTAATAAGCGAAGAACTTGGATTTTACTACTAGTATTCTTTTTACTTTTGGCTTTGGTTGGATATGCAGTTGGTTACCTCTTTATGCGGTCTGGTCTTGGTGGCTTAGTTATCGCTTTGATTATCGGCTTTATCTATGCCTTATCCATGATTTTTCAATCAACAGAGATAGTCATGAGCATGAATGGTGCGCGTGAGGTGAATGAGCAGACTGCACCAACCCTCTATCATGTTGTGGAAGATATGGCTATGGTGGCGCAAATCCCCATGCCACGAGTCTTCATCATCGATGATGCCAGCTTAAATGCCTTTGCTACGGGTTCAAATCCCCAAAATGCAGCGGTAGCAGCAACGTCAGGACTCCTTGCAATTATGAATCGTGAAGAGTTAGAGGCGGTTATTGGTCATGAAGTCAGTCACATTCGTAACTATGATATTCGGATTTCTACGATCGCGGTTGCCCTTGCTAGTGCTATCACCATGCTTTCTAGTATGGCAGGTCGTATGATGTGGTGGGGTGGTGCAGGCCGTGGTCGTAGAAGTGATGACCGAGATAGTGGTGGACTTGAAATTATTATGCTAGTTGTTTCTCTTCTAGCAATTATTTTGGCTCCCCTAGCAGCAACCTTGGTACAACTAGCCATCTCTCGTCAGCGAGAATTTTTAGCAGATGCTTCAAGTGTAGAGTTGACTCGTAATCCTCAAGGGATGATCAATGCCCTTCGTAAGCTGGACCATAGTCAGCCTATGAGTCGTCATGTGGATGATGCTAGCAGTGCACTTTACATCAACGATCCTCAAAAACGAGGTGGCTTGCAAAAACTCTTCTATACCCATCCGCCAATCTCAGAACGTATTGAGCGTTTGAAACATATGTAAAAACATCCAGAGATTTTCCTCTGGATTTTTGCATCAATCACCTCACTTGTGACTTGTCCTCTCACAAAAAAGTAGTATAATATATGTAATTAAATACTAGTGAGGTGAATCATGTATAAGCGTTGGATGACCTTTTTCTTGATTTTGATTTTCACGCCAATACATTTGAGTATTGCTGACAAAGTCATGAGGACAAATTCATTAGTCCTATCAATCATTTTTACACTTGTTGAGCTTGCAATATTTTTTTATGTAGGAAAAAAGTATGACCTGTTTCACGTTCGAAAAATCTGCCTAAAAGACATTCTGAAATGGCTTCTCTCCTACGCCTTGCTCTTCCTGTTTTATATCTTGGTCAATTTTTTAGGCCCTACCCAATCAGATACAACTCAAGCGGTGAAAAGTTTATCACTTTCATTGCCTGTGCTCTTTCTAGATCTCTGTATTTTAGCACCCGTTACGGAAGAAATTTTTATGCGAGGACTGTTACAAGGGACAGTACTTAAGAATACATATATTGGCTTGGTTGCCACATCGGTTCTCTTTGCTTATCTACATGGACCCTATACGATTCCTAGTTTTATCACCTATTTAGGTATGGGTGTGGCATTTGGTATAAGGTATAAGACTTCCGACAATCTTTGGAATTCTATTCTTTTACATTTTCTCAATAATCTAGTTGCATTTTGCTTTATGTATTTGATATAATCTCCAAATTAGAATGCTCTAAGTTTTAAATATAGGTAAAAACTATTTTTATCTTATACAACCGAAATAATAGTCAGTCATGAGCTGGCTTGTAGAGTATGTAGCAGAACCTTCTAAAGCAAGGCTCCTCAAAAACTCTTCTATCCTAACCCCTTATGAACGTTTGAAACATATGTAAAAAACATCCAGAGATTTTTCTTTGGATGTTTTATTTCTAAAAGTTAAAGATCTTGTAAATCAACGACTTCCAAACTATGTTCTGTCAAACGATAGATATTCGTACAGACTTCTTTTAAGAAACGTCGATCATGCGAAACAGTAACCAGACCACCGGGATAATTGGCAAAGAGTTTTCTGATTTCTGGTTGAGAAGTTGGAGAAAAGTTTCGTGTGGGTTCATCCAGAAGGAGAAAGTTTGGTTTTCGCAGAACTAAATTCAAAAGAAGGAGTTTACCCTGTTGACCTCCAGATAAGGAGTGGATTTGGTGGTGCATCTCTGGATAGCTGAAGTTGAGACTGGCTAAGTGAGATTGAATTTTCTGTAATTCCTCTTTGTGTCCAGTTTGGTTGAGAAATTCTACTGGAGATAGATCCAAATTCAATGTTTCTTGGTAATCTTGTGGCATAAATCCAAGCGAAATCTCTCTTTTGCCGCTTAGTAGTTGATGTAACTTTGCTAAAAGAGTGGATTTGCAAACGCCATTGGGACCGATAATGCCGATTTTATCTTGACCACGGACAGTTAATTGTAACTCCTGAGCCAAAACACGCTCACCAATGGACAAAGTCTCATTTTCCAGTCGAACTAAGACTTTTGAAGTGGCTAATGGCTCTATATCTGAGAAGAAAAGTTGAATTTGCTCTTCTTCAAGTGGCTTTTGGGCCATGGACTGAGCTGCTTTTTCGTAACGTTTTTCTTGAGAAAGAACATTTTTCATCTTTTTAGCCAATAGTCTCCCGGCAGTACTATCTTTAGTGTTTCGCAAGGCAGTTTCTACTCTTTGCTTGACTTGGCGATGTTTTTCCATGGTTTTATCATAGGAACGTTGATCGTTGGCAGCTTGCTGGCTTTGTCTGGCAAAATTAACCCTTCTCTGTTCACTATAGCGATCATAGTCTAAATGTTCGACCAGGGTTTCAGCTTCCTTTCGATGCTTGACCAGTCGTAAGTGGATTATGGTATCTGCCGTTTGAGAGAGAAAGTCTTCATCATGGGAAATGAAAATAACAGTTTGCCTGGTCTTTTGAATCTGACCTTTTAGCCAATCAACCGTCTCAAGGTCTAGGTCATTTGAAGGTTCATCTAAAAATAGAATCTCAAAAGGTTTTGCTAACTCATGGATGAGCTGAATTTTCAAAGCTTCGCCCCCCGAGAGACTCCCAATTTCTTGGTTGCTAGCAAAACGGTCGCTATCAAAATGCAATTCCTCAGCCAAGCGATAGAGAATGCTGAAGTCCAAATCAGCAGACTCTAAAAAGAAGTAGTCCTGTAGAGATTTTTTCTTCAATTCTTCAGGGAGATGTTGGGGGATGTAGGCCAGTGACTGAAGGTCAGACTGGATTTCTCCCCTGATAGAAAAATCAGCTAATCTTTCTCCCATTAAAGCTCGTAGTAAGGTTGATTTGCCATTTCCTTCTTCTCCAATAATAGCTACCTTTTCTCCGTCTTGGATAGTCATATTTAAATCGGAAATAAGGTCTCGTAAATCTTTGTTTTGTGTGATGGTTAGATGATTGATTTTTATCATATTGTTGGCCTTTCTAGAATATCCATAGTGCATAACAAAAGCTCTACTTTATCTAGTAGAGCCCAAAGTCTATGTCAAAAAACTCTTTTAAAAGGGCTGAAAATCCAGCAGAAAAAAGAGCACACAAAAAGAGACAGAAACAAGATCTACTAAATAAAGGTTCTTTATTTGATAGACTTAGTTGTTCATGTCTCCCTTACCTCCGAAAATTATTATGTTTATTTTATACCTTTTGGAACACTTTGTCAAAAGAAATGAGAAATTCAAATCTTTCTAGAAACCAAAAACAGGTCCATAGAGTGTCAAAACGTGTTTGACTTGATCGTAGTGGAATTTGTCATAGTTTCGCCAAGCTGTGCGAGCTTCTTCATTGAGTTTAAGGGTGCCAAGTCCAATCAAGAGACTGGTATGTTGGTAAAATTTCTCAAGATCAACTAAGATAGAGTTATCTAGTTTCTTTGTCTTTTTAAGTTGTCTGAGTAGCTCGTCAATATTTTGCTGCAAGCACAGATCATCAGGCAATCCTTGTTTGCAAGTCTGGTAAGCTTTGTTTAACTCGGAAATGAGTTGATAAGCTTCTAAGATTAGTTCTTTGTCTTCCATATGAGCGTCCTCCTTTGCTCATGTATTGATGTCTATAGTATAGCACAAAAAGAAAAATTGTAATAATAAATATATCAAAAAATCAATAATATAAAACAAAAAGGATTTAGCTCTATCAATAACAGAACTAAACCCTTAGAAGCAATAGATTTTTAAGGATTTGAATTTCGATTGTCAATCAGCAATCAGTTTTTTTATTTCCAGATGCTGAATCAAAATGAAATGGTAAGGAGTATTAGGAAAATAAGGAAAGTGGTGCCATCGACCAAACTATTATTCATGCCACACAATCCTTTCGCTAGATAGGGAACTAGGGGGTATAAGACACACTGTATAAGGGTGACTGTTATCCTTACTGCCGAGCTGGTTACAGTATACTCCTTTCTACTTTATCATTCCTGTCTTTTTTATAGTCTTTTGAATATCGGAATTCAATTATTTATAGCTAAAAGTAGAGTTAGGAAGTTCATATTCCTACTAGTTCTCCGAATCATTTTTAAATTTTCTATCTACCAATTTTGTTTCTATTATAGAAGAACACCGACATTCGGAATGGAAAACTCTGACTTTTAAATTCAAAGTTTGGAAGGCTTACTTCTAGCATTTTCATGGTATAATCAAGTGAGTAAATCTTTATGGAGGAAGTATGAAATTAAATATTCAAGAAATTCGTAAGCAGCCTGAAGGTTTGCACTTTGAGCAAACTTTAGACTTAGCAGTTGACTTGCGTTCCCGTAATCAAGAAATTTTAGATGTAAAAGATATTGTCGCAGTAGGAAAAGTCCAGTACGAAGACCGTATGTTTTTCTTGGACTATCTCTTATCTTATACAATCGTTCTAGCTTCTAGCCGTAGTATGGAACCGGTAGAATTAAAAGAATCTTATCCAGTTACAGAAGTCTTTATGGAAGGAGCTTCTAATCAATTGGACCAAGAAGTTTTAGATGATGACTTGGTCTTGCCTATCGAAAATGGGGAAATCGACCTGGCTGAAAGTGTCTCAGATAATATCTTGCTCAATATTCCTATCAAAGTCCTAACAGCTGAGGAAGAAGCTGGTCAGGGATTTGTTTCTGGAAATGACTGGCAAATCATGTCTGAGGAAGAGTATCAAGCTCAACAGGCAGTCAAAAAAGAAGAAAATAGTCCATTTGCAGGTTTGCAAGGACTGTTTGACGGAGACGAATAGATGGTTTTATCCAAGAAACGTGCCCGTCATGTCATTGAGGAAATCATCGCTCTTTTTCCAGATGCGAAACCAAGTCTAGATTTTCGCAATCATTTTGAGCTCTTGGTTGCTGTAATGCTGTCAGCTCAGACGACAGATGCGGCAGTCAACAAGGCTACACCTGTCCTTTTTGCAGCCTTTCCAACCCCACAAGCCATGGCAGATGCAAGTGAGAGTGAGATTGCCTCGTATATTTCTCGCCTAGGACTTTATCGCAATAAGGCTAAATTCCTCAAAAAATGTGCCCAACAACTCCTGGATGATTTTGACGGTCAAGTCCCTCAGACTAGGGAAGAATTAGAGAGTTTGGCAGGAGTTGGCCGAAAAACAGCTAACGTAGTTTTGAGCGTGGGATTCGGTATTCCAGCTTTTGCAGTAGATACTCACGTAGAGCGAATCTGTAAACACCACGATATTGTTAAAAAATCAGCTACACCCCTTGAGGTCGAAAAACGTGTCATGGATGTTTTGCCACCAGAAGAATGGCTTGCAGCCCATCAGGCTATGATTTACTTTGGTCGTGCTATCTGTCATCCGAAAAATCCAGAATGCGATCACTATCCACAGTTGTACGATTTTAGTTCGTTATAAAATTGATTTCTTGTGTTTTTTCTTGCATCGATTCCTGGTTTGTGTTATAGTAGTACCAATCAAATATTCCTTTAATCCTGTCCCGTGAGGCAGGCAAGGAGCTGAATCAAGTAGAAGGGTGGAGTCTCTGCTGTTTTGGTAGGGCTGGCTTAACTATACATTCTCAAGTCTCCTTGTTTAAGGAGACTTTTCTTTTTGGAGGTTTGTCATGAAGACAAAAGAAGTTGTAGACGAATTGACCGTCAAGCGAGCGATTACTCGAATTACCTATGAGATTATCGAGCGAAATAAAGATTTGAACAAGATTGTACTGGCTGGGATAAAAACACGCGGTGTCTTCATTGCCCACCGTATCCAAGAGCGATTGGAACAGTTGGAATCTATCTCAGTGCCAGTCGTTGAGTTAGACACCAAACCATTCCGTGACGATGTCAAAAGCGGTGAAGATACTTCTATAATCTCTGTTGATGTGACAGAACGTGAGGTCATCTTGGTGGACGATGTGCTTTACACAGGTCGGACCATCCGAGCAGCTATTGACAACATCGTAAGCCATGGTCGTCCTTCTCGTGTGAGTTTAGCTGTTCTAGTTGACCGCGGGCATAGAGAATTACCGATTCGTCCAGACTACGTTGGTAAAAATATCCCAACCAGTCGTTCAGAAGAAATCATCGTAGAGATGACTGAACTTGATGGACAAGATCGTGTTCTTATTACTGAAGAAGCCTAGATAGCAAAAAGGAGTTAGCCATGTCAGAAAATCAACAAGCCATTCAACACGTAGTTTCTATGGAAGACCTTACTGTAGAACAAGTCATGAAATTGATTAAACGAGGAATTGAGTTTAAAAATGGAGCAAAAGCGTCTTACGTGGACCAACACATTGTCTCTAATCTCTTCTTTGAGAGTTCGACTCGTACCCACAAATCTTTTGAAGTAGCAGAGATTAAACTGGGACTTCACCTACTGGACTTCGATGTGAAGACAAGTTCAGTCAACAAGGGTGAAACACTCTACGATACAATTTTAACCTTGTCAGCCTTGGGAGTAGATGCCTGTGTCATCCGACACCCAGAGGTGGATTACTACAGAGAGTTGATCGATAGTCCGACGATTACGACTTCGATTATCAATGGTGGGGATGGTTCGGGCCAACACCCAAGCCAAAGCTTGCTTGATTTGATGACCATTTATGAAGAATTTGGACACTTCGAAGGACTCAAGGTAGCCATTGCTGGTGACCTTGACCATTCGCGTGTGGCTAAATCCAATATGCAAATCTTAAAACGCTTAGGAGCAGAACTCTACTTTGCTGGACCTGAGGAATGGAGAAGTCAAGAGTTTGCAGACTATGGACAGTTTGTAAGCATTGATGAAATCATTGACCAAGTTGATGTGATGATGTTTCTCCGTGTTCAGCATGAGCGTCATGAAAGTGGAACAGTCTTTTCAAAAGAGGGCTATCATGCTCAGCATGGTTTGACTCAGGAACGTTACGAACGCTTGAAAGATAAAGCTATTCTGATGCATCCTGCTCCTGTAAATCGCGATGTTGAAATTGCTGATCACTTGGTCGAAGCACCAAAATCACGTATTGTTCAACAAATGACCAATGGTGTCTTTGTCAGAATGGCAATTTTAGAATCTGTATTGACTTACAGAAACGGAAAATAAGACACAAAACGTTAAAAGATGCCTGAGAGCATCCACGAGAGGTGAATTTATGACTAAACGACTTCTAGTTTTAGAAGATGGAACAATTTTTGAAGGAAAAGCCTTTGGGGCTGACATCGATGTAACTGGTGAAATTGTCTTTAATACCGGGATGACTGGTTATCAAGAATCCATTACGGATCAGTCTTACAATGGGCAAATCCTAACCTTTACCTATCCCTTGGTTGGAAATTATGGGATTAATCGTGATGACTACGAGTCTATCAGTCCAACCTGTAAAGGTGTAGTAGTATTTGAAGAAGCTCGTAGAGCCAGCAACTGGCGCAACCAGATGACACTGGATGAATTTTTGAAGTCTAAGAAAATCCCTGGTATTTCAGGTATTGATACACGTGCTTTGACAAAAATCATTCGCAAACATGGAACTATGAGAGCGACTCTGACACATGTTGGAGATAGTATCGATCACATCACAGATCAGCTTCAAGCAACTGTTCTACCAATTGATAATATCAAACAGGTTTCTACAAAAACTGCTTACCCAGCTCCAGGAGTAGGTTTAAGTGTGGTACTTGTAGACTTTGGTCTCAAGCATTCAATCTTAAGAGAGTTGTCTAAGAGAGATTGTAATGTAACGGTCGTTCCTTATACTACAACAGCAGAGGAAATCCTTCACTTGAATCCAGACGGAGTTATGTTGTCAAATGGACCGGGAAATCCAGAAGATGTACCAGAAGCACTTGATATGATTCGTGGTATTCTTGGCAAGATTCCAATCTTTGGTATTTGTATGGGGCATCAACTCTTTGCAATGGCAAATGGTGCCAAGACCTATAAGATGAAATTTGGTCACCGTGGATTTAACCACGCTGTACGTGAAATTGCAACAGGGCGCGTGGACTTTACTAGTCAAAACCATGGATATGCAGTGAGTCGTGAAGATTTTCCAGACCATTTGATGATTACTCATGAAGAAATCAATGACAAGTCAGTTGAAGGTGTACGTCACAGATACCAACCAGGTTTCTCCGTGCAATTCCACCCAGATGCTGCACCAGGTCCGCACGATGCAAGTTATCTATTTGACGAGTTCATCGAGATGATGGAAGCCTTCAAACAAGCAAACTAAAGACGAGTGTGAAATCGTCGGATACTTTATGCAACTGAACACGGACGGAAAGCTCGGAATTTAGAGGACCCAACTCGGATTGTCAATCCTTCCTTGGTTTCCTAAAATTCAATCACTTTCTATTCGTCCTTTGTATCTTATTTAATGTCGCCCTGTGAGGCGACGAATAGAAAGGCAGGTCGTTTCTTTTAGTCGCTATTAGGCGAACTAAAAACTCCCTGCACTAGATTTTTTATCGAAAAAAATCGTTTCGCTAAAAAATCGTCGGAGAATTTATTTAATGGCAACCTGAGAGTTGCCGAATAGAAAGGAGAAGGGTGAGCCGTATTTGCTGAACTGAATACGGGCTACGGACGGTGCTAAAAAGATAGTTATTCCTAGAACTGACAGTTCTTCGTCGTAACTCCTATTTTAGCTTTGTCCGCTTGACGCCCTTAATATCTTATAAATGCCTAAACGTACTGATATTCAAAAAATTATGGTGATTGGTTCTGGTCCGATTATTATTGGTCAGGCTGCTGAGTTTGACTATGCTGGGACTCAGGCTTGCTTGTCTTTGAAAGAGGAAGGTTATGAGGTTGTCTTGGTGAACTCAAACCCTGCAACTATCATGACTGATAAGGAAATTGCAGACAAGGTTTACATTGAGCCAATCACACTTGAGTTTGTAACTCGTATTCTCCGTAAAGAACGTCCAGATGCCTTGCTTCCAACTCTTGGTGGGCAAACAGGGCTTAACATGGCCATGGAATTGTCTAAAAATGGAATTCTTGATGAATTGGGAGTAGAACTTCTAGGGACTAAATTGTCTGCCATCGATCAAGCAGAGGACCGCGATCTTTTTAAACAATTGATGGAAGAGCTGAACCAACCAATTCCTGAATCAGAAATTGTTAACACAGTGGAAGAAGCCGTAGCCTTCGCAGCAACAATTGGTTACCCAGTAATCGTCCGTCCAGCCTTTACACTTGGTGGTACTGGTGGTGGTATGTGTGCCAACGAGGAAGAATTACGTGAAATTGCTGAAAATGGTTTGAAGTTGTCACCTGTTACCCAATGTTTGATTGAACGTTCTATTGCAGGTTTCAAGGAAATTGAGTATGAGGTCATGCGTGACTCAGCTGACAATGCTCTTGTTGTATGTAACATGGAAAACTTTGACCCAGTCGGGATTCATACAGGGGATTCCATCGTATTTGCCCCAGCGCAAACTATGTCAGATTATGAAAACCAAATGCTTCGTGATGCAAGTTTGAGCATTATCCGCGCTCTCAAGATTGAAGGTGGATGTAACGTTCAGTTGGCTCTCGATCCTCACAGCTTTAAGTACTATGTCATCGAAGTAAATCCTCGTGTATCGCGTTCGTCAGCCCTTGCTTCTAAGGCGACAGGTTACCCAATCGCTAAATTGGCTGCTAAGATTGCAGTCGGTTTGACCTTAGATGAGGTCATCAACCCAGTTACAGGTTCAACTTATGCCATGTTTGAACCAGCCCTTGATTACGTCGTTGCCAAGATTCCACGTTTCCCATTTGATAAGTTTGAAAAGGGTGAGCGCCGTCTTGGTACTCAGATGAAGGCGACTGGAGAAGTTATGGCTATCGGTCGTAACATCGAAGAGTCACTTCTTAAAGCTTGTCGTTCACTTGAAATTGGGGTGCATCACAATGAAATGCCTGAACTTGCAGATGTTTCAGATGATGCCTTGATTGAAAAAGTTGTCAAAGCACAGGATGACCGTCTCTTCTATGTATCAGAAGCCATTCGCCGTGGTTACACACCAGAAGAAATTGCTGAGCTTACAAAAATCGATATCTTTTATCTGGATAAACTCTTGCATATCTTTGAAATTGAGCAAGAATTGGGTTCACATCCACAAGATCTTGAAGTTTTGAAAACTGCAAAATTGAATGGATTTTCAGACCGTAAGATTGCTGAACTCTGGAATACTACAGCTGATCAAGTTCGCCAACTTCGTTTGGAAAACAAGATTGTTCCAGTTTACAAGATGGTTGATACTTGTGCGGCAGAGTTTGAATCAGAAACTCCATACTTCTATTCAACCTATGGTTGGGAAAACGAATCCATCAAGTCTGAAAAGGAATCTGTACTGGTCCTAGGTTCTGGTCCAATCCGTATTGGTCAAGGGGTTGAGTTTGACTACGCAACAGTTCACTCTGTTAAGGCGATTCAAGCTGCTGGCTACGAAGCCATCATTATGAACTCAAACCCAGAGACAGTTTCAACAGACTTCTCTGTATCAGATAAACTTTACTTTGAACCATTGACATTTGAAGATGTCATGAATGTCATCGATTTGGAGCAACCAAAAGGTGTTATCGTTCAATTTGGTGGTCAAACAGCTATCAACCTTGCTGAGCCATTGGCTAAGGCAGGTGTGACTATCCTTGGTACGCAGGTTGCTGATCTAGACCGTGCCGAAGACCGTGACCTCTTCGAACAAGCCCTCAAAGACTTGGATATTCCACAGCCTCCTGGACAGACTGCAACAAACGAAGAAGAAGCAGTACTTGCAGCCCGCAAGATTGGTTTCCCAGTCCTTGTTCGTCCTTCTTATGTCTTGGGTGGACGTGCTATGGAAATTGTAGAAAACGAAGAAGATCTCCGTTCTTACATGCGCACAGCCGTTAAGGCAAGTCCAGATCATCCAGTTCTTGTAGACTCTTATATCGTTGGACAAGAATGTGAAGTAGATGCTATCTCAGATGGACAAAATGTCCTCATCCCAGGTATCATGGAACATATCGAACGTGCCGGTGTCCACTCAGGTGACTCCATGGCTGTTTACCCTCCACAAACCTTGTCTCAAAAGGTTCAAGAAACAATCGCAGACTACACAAAACGTCTAGCAATCGGCCTTAACTGTCTTGGTATGATGAACATTCAGTTTGTCATCAAGGATGAGAAAGTTTACGTTATTGAGGTGAATCCACGTGCCAGTCGTACCGTACCGTTCCTATCAAAAGTAACCAATATCCCTATGGCTCAGGTAGCAACCAAGCTCATTCTTGGTCAAAGTCTTGAAGAACTTGGTTATCAAGATGGGCTTTACCCAGAAAGTAGTCGTGTTCATATTAAGGCACCAGTCTTCTCCTTTACCAAGCTTGCTAAGGTAGACAGCCTCCTCGGTCCTGAAATGAAGTCAACAGGGGAAGTTATGGGTTCTGATACGACTCTAGAAAAAGCACTATACAAGGCTTTTGAAGCTTCTTATCTTCACTTGCCAACCTTTGGGAATGTTGTCTTTACTATCGCTGATGATGCCAAGGAAGAAGCTTTGGATTTGGCTCGTCGTTTCCAAAATATTGGTTATGGTATCCTTGCGACTCAAGGAACAGCAGCTTTCTTTGAAAGTCATGGCTTGAAGGCTCAACTCGTTGGTAAGATTGGTGATGATGAACATGATATCCCAAGCTATGTTCGTAAAGGGAAAATCCAAGCTATCATCAACACAGTTGGTACTAAGCGAACTGCTGATGAAGATGGTGAACAAATCCGCCGTTCAGCTATTGAACACGGAGTTCCTCTCTTTACAGCTTTGGATACAGCGGATGCTATGCTTAAGGTACTTGAAAGCCGTAGCTTCGTTACAGAAGCAATTTAGTTTCTTGTTAAATGATCTAAGTAGCTTTTATCCAGCGTCAAAAGACGCTGGTTTTTCCTCTTTTATAGAGAAATCGAGTTAGAAATAATAGTTACAGTTCACTATTAAATGTCAAAGTTTATCAATAGATTTATCATTATCGTTAATGAGTAGACTTATTCTGACTTTCCCTAAAATTTTGTTGAATTTTCTTAAGTTTTTATCATATTTTTTATAATTAAGGTGCCTTAAGAAAAATAATGAAAAAACTAAATGTTTTTCATATAGTTTTCATTTTTTGTGTTATAATTAAGGTGCCTTAAGAAAAATATTAAGGTGCCTTAAGAAAAATATTAAGGTGCCTTAAGAAAAATAATGAAAAAACTAAATGTTTTTCATATAGTTTTCATTGTTTTAATAGTTTAAAGTCAATCTTATTTTTCTCTAATAGAAAATAATGAAAAAGTAGGTTTAGAAAGAGGTAAGTATCTATGTCTTCTCATAAAAAAGTGTCACTCTCTGAGATTAATCAATCTATCGATACTCCAAATAACAATCATTTCTGGCAAAATTTAAAGGCCTTTTTAGGTCCGGGTGCTCTTGTCGCAGTTGGTTATATGGATCCAGGAAACTGGATTACCAGTGTAGTCGGTGGTGCTTCCTATAAGTATAGTCTCTTGTTTGTTATCTTGATTTCATCTCTCATTGCCATGCAACTTCAGCAGATGGCAGGAAAGCTTGGGATTGTAACCCAGATGGACCTGGCTCAAGCAACGGCTCATCATTCACCTAAATGGCTTCGTTATAGTCTATGGGTGATTTTAGAATTAGCCTTGATGGCGACAGATCTGGCAGAAGTTCTAGGTTCAGCGATTGCTCTCAATCTTCTCTTTAAGATTCCGATTATGATAGCAATTCTCTTGACCGTGTTGGATGTTTTTCTCTTATTGCTTCTGATGAAATTTGGCTTTAAGAAGATTGAAGCTATTGTGACAACACTGATTTTAACCATTCTAGCAATTTTTACCTATCTGGTAGCTTTGTCACATCCAAGCTTCCAAGGAATCGTTGAGGGTTATCTACCGAATGCAACCTTATTTGAAAGTCCCTTGCCAGGGCATGAAAGTCAATTAACCTTGGCACTAGGGATCGTGGGAGCAACGGTTATGCCCCATAACCTCTATTTGCATTCTTCCTTGTCTCAAACTCGGAAAATCAATCATAAGGACAAGAATGATGTTCGAAAAGCCGTGCGCTTTATGACCTGGGATTCTAATCTCCAGTTATCCTTGGCCTTTGTGGTTAACTCCCTTCTTTTGATCTTAGGGGCGGCTCTCTTCTTCGGACATGCATCTGAGATTTCTGCTTTCTCTCAAATGTATAATGCCTTGCAGGATTCAACTATTGCGGGAGCTATAGCCAGCTCAACCCTATCAACCTTGTTTGCCTTGGCCCTATTAGCAAGTGGTCAGAATTCGACTATCACAGGTACCTTGACAGGGCAAATCGTTATGGAAGGTTTCTTACATATGCGATTGCCTCAGTGGTTCATTCGTTTGGCGACTCGTCTCTTTGCCTTACTACCTGTCATGATAGTAGCAGTTTTGTTTGGTCATCAGGAAAAAACCTTGGATCAGTTATTGGTCTATTCACAGGTCTTTCTTTCTATCGCTCTTCCATTTTCAATCTTCCCCTTGATTTATCTTACTTCAAAAAAATCACTGATGGGAGAATTTACCAATGCCAAATGGAATACCATCCTTGGTTATATCGTTTCCATTATCTTGACCATCCTCAATGTGAAATTGCTGTTTGATATTTTTTAAGAGCATCTGAGATGAAGTAGAAAAAATATCATTTTGATGATTAAAATTGAAGAAAAAAATCACCCAAGAGTTGAATCTTGGGTGATTTTTTGGAATTCTCATCTTAGATGAAAAACACATTATAAAAAGCTGCATCAAGATGCAGCCACACTATAGCTACGGAAGACATGGGATTCGAACCCACGCACGCTTTCACACGCCTACCGCGTTTCCAACACGGCCTCTTAAGCCTCTTGAGTAATCTTCCAATACTTACTAAAATAGTTTATCATAAAGGCAAGTATCTTGCAAATAAAATTCAAACAATTGGCAAAATGATAGAAAATGAAAGAAAATGATAAAAAAGTGCTTGACTTTGATTTTTTTTGTGATAGAATGATTATTGTAATCGTTAACAGGAGGTGAGTAAGTGCTAAAAACTGAGAGAAAAAAGTTGATTTTAGAGGAGCTGGGCAAACATAAAGTCGTTACTTTAGAGAAATTAGTAGGTTTGTTAGATACGTCAGAATCAACGGTTAGACGAGATTTAGATGAATTGGAATCGGAAAATAAACTTCGCCGAGTTCATGGAGGAGCAGAGTTGCCACACTCCTTGCAAGAAGAAGAAACCATTCAAGAAAAATCTGTCAAAAACCTTCAAGAGAAAAAATTGATTGCGCAAAAGGCAGCTTCCCTCATCAAAGAAAAAGATGTTATCTTTGTGGATGCAGGAAGTACAACAGCCTTTCTCATTAAGGAATTGGAGCGAAAAGACATTACTGTTGTGACTAACTCCATTCACCATGCGGTTCAATTAGTGGATAAGCAAATCCCGACAGTTATTATTGGCGGTGGGGTTAAGATGACGACTGATGCCAGCATCGGTGGTGTCGCGCTTAATCAGATTAACCAATTACACTTTGACCGTGCCTTTATCGGAATGAATGGTGTGGACGAAGGTTATTATACAACTCCAGATATGGAGGAGGGAGCTGTCAAGCGTGCTATCTTAGAAAATGCCAAACAAACTTATATTTTGGCGGATTCGTCTAAGGTTGGTCAGTCTTGTTTCGCTAAGGTCGCGCCTATAAAACGAGCAATTGTTATTACAAGCAAGGGTCACGAACTCTTGCCAGCTATCAAAGAAAAAACGGAGGTTATCGAAGTATGATTTATACAGTCACGCTAAATCCATCTATTGACTATATTGTCCGTCTGGATAAAGTGGAAGTTGGTAGTGTTAATCGTATGGATAGTGATGATAAGTTTGCTGGTGGTAAGGGAATCAATGTTAGCCGTGTCTTGAAACGCTTGGATATTCCAAATACAGCGACTGGATTTATCGGAGGTTTTACTGGTAAATTTATCACAGATACTTTAGCTGAAGAACAAATTGAAACGCGATTTGTTCAAGTAGCAGAAGATACGCGTATCAACGTCAAGATTAAAGCGGATCAAGAAACTGAAATCAACGGAACTGGTCCTACTGTTGAGCCAGAACAGCTTGAAGAATTAAAAGCTATTCTTTCAAGTCTAACAGCAGAAGATACAGTGGTATTTGCTGGTTCAAGCGCTAAAAACTTAGGCAATGTCATCTATAAGGATTTGATTGCCTTGACTCGTCAAACGGGTGCTCAAGTGGTCTGTGACTTTGAAGGTCAGACCTTGATTGATAGTTTGGATTATCAACCACTTTTGGTCAAACCAAACAATCATGAACTCGGAGCTATCTTTGGAGTCAAGCTCGAAAGTTTAGATGAGATTGAAAAATACGCTCGAGAATTGTTGGCTAAAGGTGCTCAAAACGTTATTATCTCTATGGCTGGAGATGGAGCCCTTCTGGTAACATCAGAGGGAACCTACTTTGCTAAGCCAATCAAGGGAACAGTGAAAAACTCAGTTGGTGCTGGTGACTCTATGGTTGCTGGATTTACTGGTGAGTTTGTCAAATCAAAAGACGCAGTAGAAGCCTTCAAATGGGGGGTGGCTTGTGGAACAGCAACTACCTTCTCTGATGACTTGGCAACTGCAGCATTTATTAAAGAAACTTATGAAAAAGTTGAGGTAGAAAAAAGATGAAAATTCAGGATTTATTGAGAAAAGATGTCATGTTGCTTGATTTGCAAGCAACTGAAAAAACAGCAGCTATTGAAGAAATGATTCATAGCTTGGTAGAACACGGATACGTGACAGATTTTGAAACTTTTAAAGAAGGAATCTTGGCGCGTGAAGCTTTGACTTCTACAGGTTTGGGTGATGGTATCGCAATGCCTCACAGCAAGAACGCTGCAGTTAAAGAAGCAACTGTTCTCTTTGCTAAGTCAAATAAGGGTGTTGACTACGAAAGTTTAGATGGACAACCAACTGACCTCTTCTTTATGATTGCCGCTCCAGAAGGTGCCAATGATACTCACTTGGCTGCCTTGGCAGAATTATCTCAATACTTAATGAAAGACGGTTTTGCTGATAAACTTCGTCAAGTAACATCAGCTGATCAAGTCATCGAACTCTTTGATCAAGCTTCAGAAAAAGCTGAGGAACCAGCTCAAGCTCCTGCAAATGACTCTGATGATTTCATCGTAGCAGTTACAGCTTGTACAACAGGGATTGCCCACACTTACATGGCTCAAGAAGCTCTTCAAAAAGTGGCTGCTGAAATGGGTGTTGGTATCAAGGTTGAAACTAATGGTGCCAGCGGTGTTGGCAACAAATTGACAGCAGAAGATATCCGCAAGGCTAAAGCTGTAATTATCGCTGCAGATAAAGCAGTTGAAATGGATCGTTTCGATGGCAAACCATTGGTAAATCGTCCAGTTGCAGACGGTATCCGTAAGACAGAAGAGTTGATCAAATTGGCTCTATCTGGAGATGCTGAAGTTTACCGTGCTGCAAACGGAGCCAAAACTGCAACAGCAAGCAACGAAAAACAAAGCCTTGGTGGGGCCTTCTACAAACACTTGATGAGTGGTGTATCTCAAATGTTGCCATTCGTTATCGGTGGGGGTATCATGATTGCCCTTGCCTTCTTGATTGACGGTGCTTTGGGTGTGCCAAATGAAAACCTTGGCAATCTTGGTTCTTACCATGAGCTAGCTTCTATGTTCATGAAAATCGGTGGTGCAGCCTTTGGTTTGATGCTTCCAGTCTTTGCAGGTTATGTAGCCTACTCTATCGCTGAAAAACCAGGTTTGGTAGCAGGTTTCGTGGCTGGTGCTATTGCCAAAGAAGGTTTTGCCTTTGGAAAAATCCCTTATGCTGCAGGTGGTGAAGCAACTTCAACTCTTGCAGGTGTCTCATCTGGTTTCCTAGGTGCCCTTGTTGGTGGATTTATCGCGGGAGCTTTGGTTCTTGCTATCAAGAAATACGTCAAAGTTCCTCGTTCACTTGAAGGTGCTAAATCAATCCTTCTCTTGCCACTTCTTGGAACAATCTTGACAGGATTTGTCATGCTGGCTGTTAACATCCCGATGGCAGCAATCAATACTGGTATGAATGACTTCCTAGGCGGTCTTGGAGGAGGTTCAGCTGTCCTTCTTGGTATCGTCCTTGGTGGAATGATGGCTGTTGACATGGGTGGACCAGTTAACAAAGCAGCTTATGTATTTGGTACAGGTACGCTTGCAGCGACTGTTTCTTCAGGTGGTTCTGTAGCCATGGCAGCAGTTATGGCTGGA
This sequence comes from Streptococcus sp. DTU_2020_1001019_1_SI_AUS_MUR_006, assembly GCF_032340315.1. NCBI lineage: Bacteria > Bacillati > Bacillota > Bacilli > Lactobacillales > Streptococcaceae > Streptococcus > Streptococcus sp. DTU_2020_1001019_1_SI_AUS_MUR_006. The sequence goes on from NZ_CP135436.1 coordinate 1,138,115, forward strand.
GGAATGGTGCCACCACTTGCCATCTTTGTCGCAACCCTTCTTTTCAAAGATAAATTTACTAAAGAAGAACGCAACTCTGGTTTGACAAACATCGTTATGGGCTTGTCATTCATCACTGAAGGTGCGATTCCATTTGGTGCAGCTGACCCAGCTCGTGCTATCCCAAGCTTTATCCTTGGTTCAGCAGTAGCAGGTGGACTTGTTGGTCTTGCAGGTATCAAACTGATGGCACCTCACGGAGGAATCTTCGTTATCGCCCTTACAACAAATGCCCTTCTATACCTTGTCTTTGTATTGGTGGGAGCACTTGTTAGTGGTGTGGTTTATGGTTACCTTCGTAAACCTTTAGAAAAATAATCACAAAGAGATTCAAATGACTGAACACGAAAGTGGGCAGTCATTTTTTTGATTTCTCTAGATGTTTCTGAAATATGGTATAATAGAAGAATGGCAAACAAAAATACAAGTAAAACAAGACGGAGACCGTCAAAAGCTGAATTAGAAAGAAAGCAAGCTATCCAACGGATGTTAATTTCCTTAGTCATAGCTTTTTGCTTAATGTTCGCTGCTCTGAAATTAGGAGCAGTTGGACTCACGCTTTATAACCTTATTCGATTACTAGTAGGAAGTCTAGCCTATCTGGTCATCTTTGTCGTTCTAGTCTACCTTTTTTTCTTCAAATGGATTCGGAAGCAAGAAGGTCTAATCTCAGGTTTTCTGTGCATTTTTTCAGGCTTATTGCTGATTTTTGAAGCTTATCTTGTATGGAAATATGGCTTAGAACAGGCTGTCTTAAAGGGGACTTTAGCCCAAGTTTTGACAGATTTGACAGGCTTTCGTGTGACTAGTTTTGCTGGAGGAGGGCTTCTAGGTGTTGCCCTTTATATTCCAGTCGCCTTTCTCTTTTCAAATATTGGTACTTACTTTATCGGAGCTATCTTAATCTTGATCGGTGCTCTTCTAGTTAGTCCCTGGTCTGTCTATGATGTTGCTGATTTTCTTGGAGCACGTTTTGCCCTTTGGATGGAGCGACGTGAGCAGAAGAAACAGGAACGTTTTATCAAACGAGAAGAAGAAAAAGCTCGTAAGGAAGCAGAGGAACAGGAAAGACTAGAAAAAGAACAAGCAGAGCAAGCCTTGTTGGATATACCTCCTGTTGATATGGAAACTGGCGAGATTTTAGAAGCTACCCCTGTTCACTTTGATGATTTACCACCCCTTCCAGAGGAAGAATGGGTAGAACCTGAAATTATTCTCCCTCAAGCAGATTATGAAGTTCCTAGCGAAGTTGATATTCCAGAGGAAGATGAGTTCTTAGAGGATGAGGATGTTGAGGTAGATTTTTCTGCTAAAAAAGCTTTAGAGTACAAACTTCCAAGCTTGCAACTTTTTGCACCCGATAAGCCCAAAGACCAGTCCAAGGAAAAGAAAATCGTTCGCGAAAATATCAAGATTTTGGAAGAAACCTTTGCGAGTTTCGGTATTAAGGTAACGGTTGAACGTGCTGAAATCGGTCCATCGGTTACCAAGTACGAAGTCAAGCCAGCCGTTGGTGTTCGGGTCAATCGCATTTCCAATCTAGCAGATGACTTGGCTCTGGCCTTGGCTGCAAAAGATGTCCGTATCGAAGCTCCAATTCCTGGGAAATCCTTAGTCGGGATTGAAGTGCCTAACTCAGAGATAGCGACAGTCTCCTTCCGAGAGCTCTGGGAACAATCGCAAACTAAACCTGAAAATCTGCTAGAAATTCCCCTTGGCAAAGCTGTCAATGGTACAGCTCGTAGTTTTGACCTAGCTAAAATGCCTCACTTGCTAGTGGCTGGTTCGACAGGTTCTGGTAAATCTGTTGCAGTCAATGGTATTATTGCAAGTATTCTCATGAAGGCGCGTCCAGACCAAGTTAAGTTTATGATGGTGGATCCGAAGATGGTTGAGTTGTCAGTCTATAATGATATTCCTCATCTTTTGATTCCAGTTGTGACGAATCCACGTAAGGCCAGCAAGGCCCTTCAAAAAGTTGTGGATGAGATGGAAAATCGTTATGAACTCTTTGCCAAAATTGGCGTTCGTAATATTGCTGGTTTCAATGCTAAGGTGGAGGAATTCAACGCTCAATCTGAGTATAAACAAGTACCTCTTCCTTTGATTGTCGTGATTGTCGATGAGTTAGCTGACCTCATGATGGTAGCCAGCAAGGAAGTAGAAGATGCTATTATCCGTCTTGGACAGAAGGCGCGTGCAGCTGGTATTCATATGATTCTTGCGACGCAGCGTCCTTCAGTGGATGTTATCTCTGGTCTGATTAAGGCCAATGTGCCGTCTCGTGTAGCTTTTGCTGTATCTTCTGGAACGGATTCTCGAACTATCTTAGATGAAAATGGTGCTGAGAAACTCCTGGGTCGAGGCGATATGCTCTTCAAGCCAATCGATGAAAACCATCCTGTTCGTCTGCAAGGTTCTTTTATCTCGGATGATGATGTGGAGCGTATTGTTAGCTTTATCAAGGCTCAAGCAGATGCTGACTATGATGAAAGCTTTGATCCTGGAGAGGTTTCTGAGACAGAAGGTGAGTCTGGCACAGGAGATGAAGGTGGAGATCCGCTATTTGAAGAAGCCAAGGCTTTGGTTATTGAAACTCAAAAAGCGAGCGCATCCATGATTCAACGTCGATTATCAGTTGGTTTTAACCGAGCAACTCGCTTGATGGAAGAATTAGAGATGGCTGGAGTTATCGGACCTGCAGAAGGAACGAAGCCGCGAAAGGTTTTACAACAATAAAAAACGTAAAAAAAGTATAAAAATGCATGGAAACTTTATTAAAAAGTTGGTCAAAATTGGTCTAACTTTTTAGATAGAGTTTCCTTTTTTATAGCGATTTCTTTAGAAATAAGGCCATCTGAAAATCGTTTCAGACTTGCCCAATAATTGGATTTTACTTTTACTAGTTTTACCTATTAAACTATTGATTTTTCAAACTGTTTTTGATATATTAAATTGGTATAGAAAAAATTATATGTTTATCCAGAAGTGTTTAAAAATTGAGGAGGATATTTTTTTAAAACAAAATGCAAACGCTTACTTGATAAACTGAAAGGAACAAAAAAACCGATGGATAAAGGATTATTTGAAAAACGTTGCAAATATAGTATTCGGAAATTTTCATTAGGGGTTGCTTCTGTCATGATTGGTGCAGCTTTCTTTGGAACTAGCACTGTTCTCGCAGATTCTGGACAAACAGGTTCAACAGCGAATATGCCAGCTGATTTGGCGGCAGCTCTTGCCAATGCTAAAGAGGATGATGGGCATGACTTTGAAGCGCCAAAACCTGGTGAAGATCAGGGTTCTCCTGAAGTAACTGAAGGACCAAAAACTGAAGAAGAATTGCTGGCAAAAGAAAAAGAAACTGCAACTGCAACAAGCTCAGCAGCTTCAGATACTCTTCCTGAAGAACTACGTGGAAAACTTGATAAGGCTGAAGAAAATGGCCGCACTGCCTCAAAAGAAGAACTAGAAAAAGAAGATAAAAGCTTAGTCCCAGAAGATGTTGCTAAAACAAAAAATGGGGTATTAAACTACGGTGCGACTGTCGAAATTAAAAGTGCTGCAGGGCTTGGTAGTGGTATCGTTATCGGGGAAAATCTCGTTTTGTCTGTTTCTCATAACTTTATCAAAGATGTTCCAGATGGCAATAATCGTAAAGTAGCTGATAATGTTGAAAGTGATGACGATGTTTATACAGTTTCTTACAAAGGGGCACCGGACGTCAAATTCAGTAAGAATGATGTGAAACACTGGGATCGTGAAGGTTTCCTAAAAGGTTATAAAAATGACTTAGCCATTGTCAAACTTCGCAGTCCACTTGCAAATGCTCCAGTTGAAGTTTTGGATAAACCATCTACAATTAAGGTGGGAGATAAGGTGCATGTTTTTGGTTATCCAAAAGGCGAGCTCGATCCGATTTTGAATACCACTGTTGAAGCTATTAACAATCACGGAGAAGGTGTTCGTGGCATTAGCTATCAAGGAAGTGAACCTGGTGCCAGCGGTGGTGGAATTTTCGATGAAAATGGGAAATTGATTGGTATTCATCAAAATGGTGTATCTGGTAAACGTAGTGGAGGTATTCTCTTCTCACCTGCTCAGCTAGAGTGGATTCAAAACTACATCAAGGGTATTGAAACAACGAAACCAGCTGGTCTAGATGCTTTGGATAAGCAAGTAGAAGATAAAGAAGAAAAACCAAAAGAGGATAAACCTAAGGAAGATAAGCCAAAAGAAGAAACACCAGCAGAAAATAAACCTGCTGAAAACAAGCCAGCTGAAAATAAACCAGCTGAGAATAAACCGACTGAATCAAAAGAAGTTACTCCAGAATGGAAAACAGTTGAAAATAAAGACCAACAGGGAACAGTAACAATCCGTGAAGAAAACGGAGTTCGTTACAACCAACTAGCTTCAACTGCTCAAAATGACAATGGTAAGAAACCAGCCTTGTTTGAAAAAGATGGGTTGACAGTCGATGCTAATGGGAATGCCACAGTTGATTTGACCTTTAAAGAAGAATCTGAAACAGGTAAATCTCGCTTTGGTGTCTTTATGAAATTTAAAGATACCGATAATAACGTTTTTGTAGGGTACGACCAAGGTGGATGGTTCTGGGAATACAAGTCAAATGGAAGTGGACTTTGGTACCAAGGTGGACGTGTTGCAGCTCCAGTAAATGGTTCTGTCAACCACTTGACCATCAGCCTTAAATCAGATGGACAGCTCAATGCAACTAACAACGATGTCAAACTTTTTGACACACTTACCTTACCATCAGCAGTTAATGAAAAACTCAAAGATGAGAAGAAAATCGTTCTTAAAGCTGGAACCTATAACAGCAGCGAACGAACCATTGTTAATGTCAAGACTGATGACCAAGAAGGTGTGAAAAACGATCAAGAAGCCGCTGAAAAAGAAAAGGGCGACACAGTAGATGATAGCAATGTCAAGTACGACACTATCGAATCTACAGTATTGAAAGCAGTCATCGACCAAGCCTTCCCACGTATTAAAGAGTACGTCCTCAATGGCAACAAACTTCCAGGTCAAGTGCAACCGATTAATCAAGTTGTGATTAACAAGCACGCTGTGACTCCTGAAGTTACTTATAAGAAGATTAATGCAACGACTGCCGAGTATGAAATGAAACTCCGTGATGAGGAAAACCTCATCAATGCAGATATGACCGTTCGTTTGCAAGTGGTGGACAACCAACTTCACTTTGATGTGACTAAGATTGTCAACCATAACCAAGTTACACCAGGACAAAAGATTGATGACGAACGTAAATTACTTTCTTCAATCAGCTTCCTAGGAAATGCCTTGGTATCTGTTTCAAGCGACCAAGCAGGGGCTAAGTTTGATGGGGCAACCATGTCAAACAATACTCACGTCAGTGGTGATGACCATATCGAAGTAACAAATCCAATGAAAGAATTAGCCAAAGGCTATATGTACGGATTTGTTTCAACAGATAAACTCGCTGCTGGTGTATGGAGTAACTCACAAAATAGCTACGGTGGTGGTTCTTACGACTGGACACGTTTGACAGCTTATAAGAATACGATTGGCAATGCTAACTACGTGGAAATTCATAGCTCTGAATGGCAATGGGAAAAAGCCCACAATGGAGTTGTCTTCCCAGCATACACTCAAGAACTTCCAAGTGCAAAAGTAGTCATCACTGAAGATGCCAATGCTGACCATAAGGTTGACTGGCAAGATGGTGCGATTGCTTACCGTAGTATCATGAACAACCCTCAAGGTTGGGAAAAAGTTAAAGACATTACTGCTTACCGTATCGCTATGAACTTTGGTTCACAAGCGCAAAACCCATTCCTCATGACCTTGGATGGTATCAAGAAGATCAACCTCCATACAGATGGTCTTGGTCAAGGTGTACTGCTTAAGGGATACGGAAGTGAAGGACATGACTCTGGACACTTGAACTATGCGGACATCGGTAAACGTATCGGTGGTGTTGAAGACTTTAAGACTCTTATTGAGAAAGCTAAGAAATATGGTGCCCACCTCGGTATTCACGTTAATGCTTCAGAAACCTATCCAGAGTCTAAATACTTTAATGAAGATATTCTTCGTAAAAATGCAGATGGTAGCTATAGCTACGGTTGGAACTGGCTTGACCAAGGTATCAATATTGATGCTGGTTATGACCTCGCTCATGGGCGTCTAGCTCGTTGGGAAGAGTTGAAAAACAAACTTGGTGAAGGTCTCGACTTTATCTATGTCGACGTTTGGGGTAACGGCCAATCAGGTGACAACGGTGCTTGGGCAACTCACGTTCTTGCAAAAGAAATCAACAAACAGGGTTGGCGTTTTGCAATTGAGTGGGGCCATGGTGGTGAGTATGATTCTACCTTCCAACACTGGGCAGCTGACTTAACCTACGGTGGCTATACAAATAAAGGTATTAATAGTGCCATTACTCGCTTTATCCGTAACCACCAAAAAGATTCTTGGGTTGGTGACTACAGAAGTTATGGTGGTGCAGCTGACTACCCACTTCTAGGCGGTTATAGCATGAAGGACTTCGAAGGATGGCAAGGACGTAGTGATTATAACGGTTATGTAACAAACTTGTTTGCTCATGACGTTATGACTAAGTACTTCCAACACTTCACAGTAAGCAAATGGGAAGATGGCAAACCAGTAACCATGACTGACAATGGTAGTACCTATAAATGGACTCCAGAAATGAAAGTCGAATTGGTTGATGCTGCAAATAACAAGGTTGTGGTAACTCGTAAATCCAATGATGTCAACAGTCCACAATATCGTGAACGTACAGTAACGCTCAACGGACGTGTCATCCAAGACGGTTCAGCTTACTTGACTCCTTGGAACTGGGATGCAAATGGTAACAAGCTTGAAAGTGACAAGGAAAAAATGTACTACTTCAATACTGAAGCAGGTGCAACAACTTGGACACTTCCTAGCGACTGGGCAAATGGTAAGGTTTACCTTTATAAACTAACTGACCAAGGTAAGACTGAGGAAAAAGAAGTTGCCGTGAAAGACGGTAAGATTACCCTTGATCTGACTGCAAATCAGCCATATGTTCTCTATCGTTCTAAACAAACAAATCCAGAAATGTCATGGAGTGAAGGAATGCACATCTATGACCAAGGATTTAACAGTGAATCTTTGGATCATTGGAAGATTTCAGGAGATGCTTCTAAGGCTGAAATCGTGAAGTCTCAAGGTGCAAACCAAATGCTCCGTATCCAAGGCAATAAAGAAAAAGTTAGTCTCACTCAAAAATTGACTGGCTTGAAGCCAAATACTAAATACGCAGTGTATGTCGGTGTCGACAACCGTAGTAATGCTAAAGCAAGTATTACTGTTAATACTGGTGAAAAAGAAGTAACCAACTACACTAACAAGTCACTAGCACTTAACTATGTAAAAGCCTATGCTCACAATACTCGTCGAAGCAATGCAACGGTTGATAACACAAGTTACTTCCAAAATATGTATGCTTTCTTCACAACAGGTTCAGATGTATCAAATGTCACCTTGACCTTGAGTCGTGAAGCAGGCGATGAAGCAACTTACTTCGATGAAATTCGTACCTTTGAAAATGAATCAAATATGTACGGTGACGGTCACGACACTGCAACAGGCGTTTTCAAACAAGACTTTGAAAATGTCGGTCAAGGTATCTTCCCATTTGTTATCGGTGGTATCGAAGGTGTTGAAGATAACCGTACTCACTTGTCTGAAAAACATGGACCATACACACAACGTGATTGGAATGGCAAGAAAGTTGATGATGTTATCGAAGGAAATTGGTCACTCAAGACAAATGGTCTCGTAAGTCGTCGTAACTTGGTTTACCAAACAATTCCACAAAACTTCCGCTTTGAAGCAGGCAAGACCTATCGTATTACATTTGACTATGAAGCTGGATCTGACAATACTTACGCCTTTGTAGTCGGTAAGGGAGAATTCCAATATGGTCAAACGAGCAATATGGAAGTGCATGAATTGCCAAATACTTGGACAGATTCTAAGAAAGCGAAACGTGCAACCTTCCTAGTAACAGGTGCAGAAACTGGCGATACATGGGTAGGTATCTACTCTGCAGGTAATGCAAGTAACACTCGCGGAGACTCTGGTGGTAATGCTAACTTCCGTGGCTACAATGACTTCATCATGGACAGACTTCAAATCGAAGAAATTGTCTTGACTGGTAAGATGATGACAGAAAATGCTGTCAAGAACTATCTTCCAACTGTTGCTATGACCAACTACACCAAAGAAACAATGGATGCTTTGAAAGAAGCAGTCTTCAACCTCAGCCAAGCAGACGATGATATCAGTGTAGAAGAAGCTAAGTCTGAAATTGCTAAGGTCAATGCTCTTAAAGACGCTTTAGTGATGAAGAAAACAGCTCTTGTAGCAGATGACTTTGCAAGTCTTACAGCTCCTGCTCAGGCTCAAGAAGGTCTTGAAAATGCCTTTGATGGCAACGTGTCAAGTTTATGGCATACATCATGGAGCGGAGGAGATGTTGGCAAACCAGCAACCATGGTCTTGAAGGAACCAACTGAAATCACAGGCTTCCGTTATGTTCCACGTGGTTCAGGTTCAAATGGTAACTTGAGAGATGTTACTCTTGTAGTAACGGATGAAACAGGTAAGGAACATACCTTCAATGCAACCAATTGGGCTGATAACAATAAGCCAAAAGATATCGATTTTGGCAAGACTATCAAAGCTAAGAAGATTGTCCTAACAGGAACAAGAACTTACGGAGATGGTGGCAATAGATATCAATCTGCTGCAGAATTGATTTTCGCTCGTCCACAAGTTGCTGAAACTGGTCTTGATACTACAGCTTATGAAGCAGCCTTGGCTAAAGCTCAAAAATTGACTGATAAGAGCAATCAAGAGGAAGTAGCAAGTGTTGTTGCCAGCATGAAATTTGCAACAGATAATCATCTTTTGACAAATAGAATCCTTGAATTCTTTGCAGATTATCTCGACCAATTGAAAGACCAAACACCTACCCCAACTCCAGATCCAGAACCTAAACCTGAAACTCCAACTTCAAGCAAGGGAGATGAATCAGCCCCAGTTGTTGACCTTCCAGAATTCACAGGTGGTGTAAATGGTGTTGAAGCCGCAATCCATGAAGTTCCAGAGTACACAGAACCAATCGGTACAGCAGGTGATGAATCAGCCCCAGTTGTAGAGGTTCCGGAATACACTGGTGTTCTTGGTACAGCAGGTGATGAATCAGCCCCAGTTGTAGAGCTTCCAGAATACACTGGCGTTCTTGGCACAGCAGGCGATGAAGCAGCCCCAGTTGTAGAGGTTCCAGAATACACTGGAGTTCTTGGCACAGCAGGCGATGAAGCAGCCCCAGTTGTAGAGGTTCCAGAATACACTGGCGTTCTTGGCACAGCGGGCGATGAAGCAGCCCCAGTTGTAGAGGTTCCAGAATACACTGGCGTTCTTGGCACAGCGGGCGATGAAGCAGCCCCAGTTGTAGAGGTTCCAGAATACACTGGAGTTCTTGGCACAGCAGGCGATGAAGCAGCGCCAGTTGTAGAACTTCCAGAGTATACAGGAGTAGTTGGAACGGCAGGAGAAGAAGTAGCTGTAAATGAAGTTCCAGAATTCAAGGGTGGAGTTAACGCAGCAGAAGCAGCTGTGAGCCAAGCACCAGAATTCACAGGTGGTGTAAATGGTACCGAATCCGCAATTCATGAAGTACCAGAGTTTACCGGAGGTGTGAATGGAAGTGATGGCGCAATCCATGAAATTCCAGAATACAAAGGCCAAATTGGTACAGTAGGTAACCAACCTGCCCCTGTAGTGGAAAAACCAGAGTATCGAGAAGATTTAGTAGAGAATAAAGATACATCTAAAGAGTCACATTCAAATGTTCTTCCAAATACGGGTGAATATAATTCTGAAACAGCTCTCTTCATCGCTAGTGTCAGCATGGCAGTTTCAGCAGCACTCTTAGCTGTCAAAAGAAAAGAAGATTAAAATACAAAAAAGTTTTCAATAAAAGAGAGCTTAGACTCCACAATCATTGTCGTGGAGAAAAAGAAAACCCAGAGAGGACCCTCTAGGTCCTCTCTTTTTCTAAAGAGGAATGAGAACGCTTACCACTTGTGAGCGTATGAAAGGAAATAGGAAAAAATGGGAAAACATTTTTTTGAGAAACGGTGTCATTACAGTATACGTAAATTTACAATCGGCGCAGCTTCTGTTATGATTGGTGCCAGTATCTTTGGAGCTGGTATGGTTCAGGCTGCTGAAACAGAAGGACCTGCTGAGACAGAAGGAACAATAACACAGGCTCAGCCTCTGGATAAACTGCCAGCAGATATAGCAGCAGCTATTGAAAAAGCAGAAGCAAGTGCTGGAACTGTAGATGAACAACCTGCAGCGTCAGAAACTGGAGCAACTGCAGCTGAAACAACTACTCCAAAACCAACTGAAACTCCTGCTCCTAAGGAAGAAGTAGCTTCAAAACCAGCTACAAATCCTAAAGAGGAAGCAGCTTCTGAGGCGAAACTAGTTGCAAGTCCTGCGACTAAAGATGTAGTAGATACACCAGATGTCAATCATCTAGAAAAGGCGACTGCAACAGCTTCAAACCATGAAGCCAACACACCATTTACAGCAGAAAAGGCAATTGATGGCAAACCTGATACTCGTTGGGCTACTGACCAAAATGTTGAGAAACCAACAATCGAATTCACACTTGAGAAGACAACTGTAATTAAGCATGTGGAAATTGATTGGGATCGCCGTCTTCGTGGTCAACAAAACGATCCAAATATCAAATCTTGGAATCTCTACTACGCTGGCCAGGATGATGTAAATGGTTCAGGTAACAAAGAATGGAAGTTGGCTCATCAAAGAACAGGAACACCTGTACTTGATGAAAAGGTTGACTTGAAAGAAGCTATCCAAGCTAAATACCTCAAACTTGAAATTACAGACTATCAAGCTGGTACAATGAATTGGAAAAATGTTGGGATTCAAGAAATTCGTGCCTACTCAAACATTCCAGACGCTAGCAAACCAACAGATATTCGCCAAGTCACAGAATTAGCGGTTGCTGAAGATGGGAAATCACTTGTTTTACCTAAATTACCAGGTCAAGTCAGCTTGATTGGTAGCAACAAACAGGGGGTTGTTGACCTAAATAACAAAATCTATAAACCCTTAACAGACCAAACTGTTAAGGTCATGGTCCAACAAGTCAAGGATACTCATACCTTCACAAAAGAATTTGAAGTCCTTATTAAAGGGTTACATGCAGACGAAGGTGTTGGAACCAAACCAGCAGTTGCTCCAGCAGTTCAACAATGGTATGGAACTGAAGGCAAAACTTCTATTACAGCTGATACCGTGATTTCAGTTGGCGATTCTGGATTTGGTCAAGAAGCAAAATTCTATCAGACTGACCTTGAAAGTCGTGGGCTAGAAATCGCTACAGGTGATCAAACAGCTCAAAAACGGATCGAATTTAAGAAAGTTGTAGATAAAGGCTATGGCAAAGAAGGCTATGGTATCACCATTAAAGATGGAGTTATCACAGTAGAAGCGGCGACCAACGCAGGAGCCTTTTACGCAACTCGTACTCTCCTTCAGATGGGAGAAAAGGATTTGCAAAACGGAGAAATCCGTGACTTCCCAAGCTTCAGTCACCGTGGCTTTATGCTAGATACAGGTCGTAAGTTTATTCCTTATGATACGCTTGTAGACATCATGCTCAACATGGCCTACTACAAGATGAACGATCTTCAGTTGCATTTGAATGACAACTATATCTTCTTAAAAGATCATTTAGCAGGGAAAAATCTTACTCCTCAAGAGGAACTGGATTATGTTCTTAAAAATGCTAAGACAGGTTTCCGTGTAGAGACTGATGTTGTCGGTGAAAATGGTGAAAAATTAACATCTGACGAGCATTACACTAAGGAAGAAATGCAAGAAATTATCAAGTTGGCAAAAGCTTTGCATATCAACCTTGTTCCTGAAATTGACACACCAGGTCACGCTCTTTCATTTGTTAAGGTTAGACCTGATCTTATGTATAAAGGCAGTCTTAGTGACTATAGAGGTAAACACAATGTAGAACGTGTGGCTATGTTGGACTTGGACAACAAGTACGAAGAAACGCTTGCTTTTGTTAAATCAGTCTATGATAAATTGTTGGATGGAGAGGATGCACCACTTCATGGTGTCTCAACAGTTCATATCGGAACCGATGAGTACTACGGTAGTCGCGAAAGCTATCGTCGCTATGTCAATGATATGATTCAGTACATCAAAGGCAAAGGCTATACACCACGTATTTGGGGTTCACTTAGTGCAAAACCTGGTACAACGCCAGTTGATTGGAAAGATGTAGAAGTTGATATCTGGAGTCTCGGATGGCAACGCCCAGCTGATGCTATTGCTCAAGGCGCTAAGATTATCAATATTACAGATATTCCAACCTATAGTGTTCCAAGTGGAAGCAATAGTCAAGGTGGTTACGGAGACTATGCAAGTTATGAGCGCCAATACAATAGTTGGACTCCAAATGACTTTACAACAGGTGGAGGACCACGCCTAGAAGCATCTAATCCAAATATCATCGGTGGTGGTCACGCTGTTTGGAATGACAACATCGACCTTCATGAAACTGGACTCACTTCTTACGATATCTTTAAACGCTTCTTCAAGAGTATGCAAACAACTGCAGAACGTACTTGGGGATCTGATCGTGCAGGTAAGACTTTTGCAGAGCGTACCTTGCCAACAAGTGTTTATGCACCGCAATCTAACCCTGATAAAACAGTAGAAGAAAGCGACTTGTTCAAGATCAATCCAGAAACTATCAAAGATTATCTTGCTAAGAAAGTACAGAAGACTGAAGCAGGTTTGAACTTCGAAAAAGATAGTACTATCGAAGGCCTAGTTGGTGATGCTGGACCAAGTCATGTCTTGAAATTAGATGTTACTGTAACTGGTGATGGTGAACAAACCTTCTCAACTAGTGGAGACAACCAACTTTATCTTGCGGATAAGGATGGCTACTTAGCTTATACTTTTGAACAATTCCATATTCAATTCAACAAGAAACTTGAAAAGAATAAACGTTATCAAATTTCTGTTGTAACCAAACCACAAGTAACAGAAGTTTATGTAGATGGTGAAAAGGTTGAGCGTATTGCAAATCCAGCTTACCCTCGCTTTGCGCATAATAGTTTAGTTCTACCTCTTGAAACAATCGGTGGCTTCAAAGGAATCTTGCATAGCGCTGAGTTGTCAAATCAACCATTCGTAAATCCACGCTTGATTCCAAATGATCATTTTACAGTTTCTGCAACTAGTCAAGAGTTACCAGGTACCAATGCAGAAGGTCCAGTAGAAAAAGCCTTTGACAATGATCCAAATACTTTCTGGCATTCAAAATGGTCTGGTCATCAAGCTCCATTCACTGTTGCAATGAACTTGAAAGCAGCAGAAAAAGTCAATGGTTTGACCTATCTTCCACGTCCAGGTGGTGGCAACGGAGTCGTGACTTCTTACGAAATCTATGCTCAAAAAGATGGTCAGATGGTTAAAGTTGCTTCAGGAACTTGGGAAAACAATTCCAAAGAAAAAACAGTTAACTTTGATGCAGTTGAAACGGATAAGGTAGAATTTAAGATCTTATCAGGTGTCGGTGGATTTGGTAGTGCAGCAGAGATTCAACTTCTTAAGCCACTTTCTGATAGCAAACCAGAAGAGCCAGTTACTCCTGAAAAACCAGTTACTCCTGAAAAACCTATCACTCCAGAGCAACCTAAAGTTGAAGAAGTAAGTGATGGTACAACTGAACTTGCTGATAGTTTTGTAGCTAAAAAGCCAGCTAGTGATGATGCGATTGCTGCAGCAGCCCAAAGTCAAGACTATCTCAAGAAAGAATACAAGGTCTTCCCAACACCACAAAAAGTAACTTATGGTGAAGGTGTTACAAAACTCCATAAACAAGTGAATCTTGTGATGGGTGACCAATTAGATATTTATACTCGTAACCGCTTGAAGAGCGTTTTGCAAGATCACCAAATCTCTTACACAAGCAGTAAAACAGCAGTGGCTGGTGTTACAAATATTTATCTTGGTGTTCATGGTCAAAATTCACAGGCTGAAAAAGAAACATCTGGTATTTCTCAAGGACTCTTTGATAAGATTGATGCCTATGCTTTGTCAATTAAGAACAATACAATCTCTATCGTCGGTAAAGATACAGATGCTGTTTTCTATGGATTGACTACTCTTAAACACATGCTTAATGAAAGTGAAGCTCCTGTTTTACGTAATGTAACAGTTGAAGACTTTGCTGAAATTAAGAACCGTGGATTTATTGAAGGCTACTATGGAAATCCATGGAGCAATGCTGATCGTGCTGAATTGATGCGCTACGGTGGTGACTTGAAGTTGACTCAATACTTCTTTGCACCAAAAGACGATCCATACCACAACAAGAAATGGCGTGAACTTTATCCAGAAGAAAAATTAGCTGAAATTCGTGAATTGGCACGTGTCGGGAACCAAAACAAGACTCGTTATGTTTGGACCATCCACCCATTCATGAACAACCGTATTCGTTTTGGCAACGATGCTGACTACCAAAAAGACCTTGAAACCATTAAGGCTAAGTTCACTCAATTGATGGATGTCGGTGTCCGTGAGTTCGGTATTCTAGCCGATGATGCTCCAAGTCCAGTTGGTGGCTACAATAGCTATAACCGCTTAATGAAGGACATGACAGATTGGTTGACTGAAAAACAAGCAACTTATGTTGGTCTTCGTAAGGAAATGATTTTCGTTCCAGGTCAATATTGGGGTAATGGACGTGAAGATGAGTTGAAATCTCTAAATGAAAACCTTCCAACTTCAACTTCTATGACCCTTACTGGTGGTAAGATTTGGGGTGAAGTGTCTGAAAGATTCCTCTCTAACCTTAAGAATAACCTGACTGCAGGAGGTAAGACCTACCGACCAGTTTCTCTATGGGTAAACTGGCCTGTTACAGATAACTCTAAACAACACTTGATCTTGGGTGGTGGTGAGAAATTCCTTCATCCGAATGTAGACCCTAGTCTCCTATCAGGTATCATGTTGAACCCAATGCAACAATCTGAACCTTCTAAGATTGCCCTCTTCTCTGCAGCTCAATATGCATGGAAACAATGGAAGTCAGAAGAAGAAGCTAAGAGAGTGAATGATATCGCCTTCAACTTTGTTGAAAACGGTAAGTTTACAGATAGCGAAGCATCTCTTGCCTTCCGTGAACTTGGTAAACACATGATTAACCAAAACATGGATGGTCGTGTTGTGAAATTGGAAGAGTCTGTTGAACTTGCACCAAAATTGGCGGCCTTCATGGCTAAGTTGAAAGCTGGTCAAGATGTTAGTGCAGAGCGTCAAGAATTGCGTGCAGAATTTGCTAAACTGAAAGCTGCAGCTCAACTATATAAAGCATCTGGTGATGAAAAGATGCGTGCTCAAATCCACTATTGGTTGGATAATACTATTGACCAAATGGACGCCTTGAGTGCTCTCCTTGATGGTACAGAAGCTATCGAAAAGAACGATTCTGCAAAACTTTGGGATAGTTACTATAAGGGCTTGAAACTCTATGAACAGTCTCAAACCTATACCTTCCACTATGTAGACCATGATGAAAGAGCTGAGTTGGGTGTTCAACATATCCGTCCATTCTTGCTTGGCCTTCGTGAAATCCTTGCAACAGAAGTCCAAAAAGCCTTGCATCCTGACCAAGTCATTAGTACCTTTATCACTAACCGTACAGGTGTAGAAGGTGGACTTGCTGAAGTGACTGATGGAGATCTAGGAACTCATGCATTGATCAAATCGCCAAACAGTATCAAGACTGGTGACTACATTGGCTTGAAATTTAACAAAGCTGTTCCAATCCAAAACTTGACATTTGCAATGGGAACTCAAGCAAATCCTCGTGATACCTTCAACAACGCTAAGGTTGAATATCTCAATGAAAATGATGAGTGGGTAACACTTTCAGAACCAAGCTACACTGGTAATGAACCACTGCTTAAATTTGAAAACCTCAACATCAACGCCAAAGCTGTTCGTATGATTGCGACTTCAGATCG
The DNA here is from genome assembly GCF_032340315.1 of Streptococcus sp. DTU_2020_1001019_1_SI_AUS_MUR_006. NCBI lineage: Bacteria > Bacillati > Bacillota > Bacilli > Lactobacillales > Streptococcaceae > Streptococcus > Streptococcus sp. DTU_2020_1001019_1_SI_AUS_MUR_006. The sequence continues at coordinate 1,154,320 of NZ_CP135436.1, forward strand.
TGATAATACTTGGTTTGCGGTAAGAGAAATTGCTGTGAACCGTCCTGTGGAAGTTACTCGTGCTAAACAGTCAGCTACTGTGACTATCAGTCCAAATCTTATGTACAAGTACAACACAACAGTTGGTCAGATTACAGACGGACGTGATAATACTGAAGCCATGCTTGCAAATGCTGATAGAACAGACACAACTCCAGTCAATGGTTGGGTACAACTTGACTTGGGTGAAGTTAAACCTGTGACCAAGGTTCGTTTGGTTCAAGGATCAGGAGATAAATTGGCAGAAGGTGTTCTTGAATATTCTGCAGATGGTAGCTCATGGCAAGAGTTGGATCGCTTGACTGGTGAACAAACAAAAGAAATCGAAACTCCAATTTCAGCTCGCTACGTTCGTGTTCGCAATACTAAGAACATCAACCTATGGTGGCGTATCGCTGATTTCTCAGTTGAAACACGTGCAGGCAATAGCGAATTGACTGATACAAATGTTGAAAGCTTGAAGTCAACTCCAGTTTATGACAGCCTAGGTCGTTATGACCTGAAAATTCCAAGCGGAACTAAGCTTCCAGCTAATAGCTACTTGGGTATGAAACTTGATCGTCTTCACCAAGCTGAAAGCATTCAAGCACTTGGTACAGAAAATCCATCTCTCAACTTGGAATACTCTCCAAATGCTCAAGAATGGTATCCAGCTGATCAAGTGACTGATAAGTCCTTGGTACGTTATGTTCGTCTAGTTAATAAGACTGATCAAGAACAAGCAGTGACAGCAACATCTCTACTTGTTAAGACAAAAGAAGTTCAACCAACAACACTTGATTCTACATCAATGGGAATCCACCCAACATACGGTCGAAATGACGTTCGTAAGATCAAGAACTTGGATCAGTTGTTTGACGGTGTCTACAATAACTTTGTAGAGTTCTCAGACTATGCTCGTAAAGACGGTCATATTACCTTGAAACTTGGTAGCGAACGTGATATTAAGAAGATTAGAGCTTACATCCAAGACGGCACTCAAAACTATCTCCGTGATGGTAAGATTCAAGTCAGTCAAGATGGCAAGACTTGGACGGATGTTGTGACAGTTGGTGACGGCCTTGCTAATGAAACACGTGATGACTCCTTGACAGATGGCTGGACACATGATTCTAAGATGCCAGGAAATCGCTATATCGAGGGTGAACTTTCAAGCCCAGTTAAAGCCAACTATCTCCGTGTTCTATTTACAGCAGACTATGATGCTCGTTTTGTAGGTTTCACTGAGTTGGTGATCAATGATGGTGAATTCGTGAAACCAATCAATGACCCAACTGTTGAAGGAAACAGCGGTGAAAGCCAAGGAAACCTATACACAAACCTTGTGGATGGCAAAGTATTGACAAGCTACAAGGCTGAGAAAGAACAAGGTGAGCTTGTCTACCACTTGTCAGAACCGACAGATTCTAACCATATCCGACTTGTTTCAAGTCTTCCTCAAGGAGTGAAAGCTCGTGTGCTTGCTCGTACTCTGAAAGAGGATAAAGCAGATGCTTGGTCAGAACTAGGTGAGATTACCTCAAGCTTCCAAACATTTGCTGTTAGAGATAAGTCTCCATTATTGGATGTCAAACTTGTTTGGGAAGGTGGCAAACCAGAGTTCTACGAAATGACGACCTTCCACCAAGAACTGCCAGAAGAACCAGAGAAACCAGCTCCAACTACAAGTAAGGGTGATGAGCCAGCACCAGTAGTAGAAGTCCCAGAATTTACTGGTGGCGTAAATGGTGTTGAAGCAGCTGTTCAAGAAGTTCCAGAATACACTGAAGCTATTGGCACAGCAGGTGATGAGGCAGCACCGGTAGTAGAAGTCCCAGAATTTACTGGTGGCGTAAATGGTGTTGAAGCAGCTGTTCAAGAAGTTCCAGAATACACTGAAGCTATTGGCACAGCAGGCGATGAAGTAGCACCAGTAGTAGAAGTCCCAGAATTCACAGGCGGCGTTAACGCAGTCGAAGCAGCTGTTCAAGAAGTTCCAGAATACACTGAAGCTATTGGCACAGCAGGCGATGAAGTAGCACCAGTAGTAGAAGTCCCAGAATTCACAGGTGGCGTTAACGCAGTCGAAGCAGCTGTTCAAGAAGTTCCAGAATACACAGGAGCTATTGGCACAGCAGGCGATGAACCAGCACCAGTAGTAGAAGTCCCAGAATTCACAGGTGGCGTAAATGGTGTCGAAGCAGCTATTCATGAAGTTCCAGAGTATACTGAAGCTACGGTAGAAGCAGACAAGATTCCAGCACCAGTAGTAGAAGTTCCAGAATACACAGGCGGTGTCAATGGAGCAGAAGCAGCTGTCCATGAAGTCCCAGAATATACTGGTGGGGTGAATGGTGTTGAAGCAGCTGTCCATGAAGTCCCAGAGTTCACTGGTCACGTAAATGGATCAGAAGGAACTACTCACGAAGTTCCAGAATTTACTGGAAGTGTGAATGGTTCAGCCCCAACTACACATGAAACTCCAGCATACAGAGATGAGCAGTCTCTTGTAGCTCTTGCTATGTCACAAGATAAGACCTACCAAGCACCTGCAAGTCATCCATACAAGCTCCCAGAAACAGGTACTAAAGAAAATGCTGGCCTTGCAGCCGTTGGTGTTGTAGGTGCACTTCTTGCTATGTTTGCTATGGGAAAGAAAAAAGACGACGAATAAGATGATGTAAAAGCATCTAATACTCAATGAAAATCAAAGAGCAAACTAGGAAACTAGCCGAAGGTTGCTCAAAGCACTGCTTTGAGGTTGTAGATAAGACTGACGAAGTCAGCTAAAAACACTGTTTTGAGGTTGTGAATAGAACTGACGAAGTCAGTAACATATACCTACGGCAAGGCGACGTTGACGCGGTTTGAATTTGATTTTCGAAGAGTATAAGTCATAGAGATTGAATCAAGAGACTAATCTCGATTATAAAAAGCGGACAAAACTAGTTTTCTGATAAACAGAAGCTGGTCTTGTTCGCTTTTTCTTAAAGTGAGGAAGCTGATGGTCATTGAAGTTCTTTGAATAAAACATTCCTAACTCCTGACGAAGTCCTTATACTCAATGAAAATCAAAGAGCAAACTAGGAAACTAGCCGCAGGCTGTACTTGAGTACGGCAAAGCGACGTTGACGCGGTTTGAATTTGATTTTCGAAGAGTATTAGATTGGGTTAAGCCGCAAGCCAATTACTACCATTTAGGATGTTTTGATGACAATTTAAGAAAGAGCAATCTTTTCCTAGAAATAAATGCTAAACTATGGTTGTTCCTAAACATGATTTAGTAGATCGGTGGTTTGGTTCAAACCTAAAAGAATAGAGCTGATCTTACAAGTTAATCTGAAGAGTATTATTGGATTGGATTTAGAGATAGCTAGTAGAAAAAAGTAAATCTGAAATTTGATGTTCTCTTGTGAGCAAGACTAAGAAGTTATTCTATTCATTTATTGGTAGAAAGCTTTGGGGGTATCTATGAAATTTAATAAATATGCCTATCCCTTAGCGCAAGCCTGCTTGGGTTTGTATTTATTCGCTGATGGAGGTAGTTTGATCAATTTAGATATTGGGGTTATCCTTGTCTTACTATCCTTGATTAAGGGAGTAGAAATCTATAAAGAAGAAAGAAAACATAGGTGAGCATCGTTAGTAACTAGAGATGCTGGAGTTCAGGAAAGAAGAGGTAGTGGTTTGCAAAAGTTGAAAAATAGTTTAAAATTTGTAGGAATGATCTTACTGATTATAAATGTAAATACATTTCCCATGAGAATGCTGGCTCTCGAAGATTCTAGTTCTCTATCCTTAAAGTGGACGACTAGTATTGGGTATTTGGTACTGGCTACTTTCTTGCTAGTTGCTGTTTGGCGACAATATAAAAAGAAAATTCCGAATCAGCAGAAGGCTTTCAAGTTTACCTGGAAGGATTTTGGAATAGCCCTTTTATTTTATGTGGCTACTCGACTAGTAGCGATTGTAGGTACTCTCCTAATCCAAGTGGTTACTGGAAATCCAACTTCCGCTAACGATGCTGCCTTGCTGGCCACAAGTGAGCAGGTTACTCGTGTTTTTCCTCTATTTTTCATCGCCTTTCATTTTGCAATTGGTATATTTGCTCCAATCATGGAAGAATTAGTATTTAGAGGATTCTTCAGCCACTATTTTTTTAAAGAAGATCAAAAGTGGTTGAAATTGCTAATAAGTTCTGCGATTTTTGGCTATCTGCATATGTTTTATCCGATAGAGTTTGTAACTTATTTTTTACTGGGAGTGATATTTTACTTAGCCTATGCTCGTAGAGGGAATATTCTTGATTCTATAGCTGTTCATTTGCTAAATAACGGAGTGCTGGTACTGGTATCTATCCTAAACTATCTATTTTTAGTTTTTAGCTAATACTCTTCGAAAATCTCTTCAAACCACGTCAGCGTCGCCTTGCCGTATATTTGTTACTGACTTCGTCAGTTCTATCCACAACCTCAAAACAGTGTTTTGAGCAACCTGTGGTTAGCTTCCTAGTTTGCTCTTTGATTTTCATTGAGTATAAAATATATTCAAAAAATGATTGGTTTAAAGGCTGATCATTTTTCTGTTGCAAAGATCAACTTTTGCTGATAAATGCTGAAGATAGCAATAAAAAAACCAGCGATTCAATCACTGGCTGTTAGATCGTTCTTTTAGGAAGCTCCATTAGTAGTAGACGTTTTGGTATCTGTTGTTTGAGTGCTAGAAGAAGGAACAGTCGGTTGTTCTTGTTTACTGCTAGTATCTTCTTTCTTGCTTTCTGCACTGCTACTAGATTGGGTTGTTGTTTCTTCTTGTGTGTTTTCTTTTGTAGAAGTATTGTCCTTGTTTGGAGTAGTATTCTCTTGAGGGGATTCCTTTTGAATCTCTTTTATGACTGTTGTCTGGGTTGTCGTAGTTTCTTTTTTAGAGTTATTATTATTATTCATAGCATTCATGATGGTGATACTTGCAGTAATCAGCCCCAGAATACTACCGATAGTAGCTATCGTCTTTTGAAAAACAGTAAATCCTTTTTTGATGTGTTCTGTTTTGGGTTTTGATGTTCTACGATAATTAGACATAATATCTCTCCTTTACTAAAATTCATTATACCGAAAATCTTTAAAAAAAACTTAAATGAACCTGAATTGCCTTTCTTGTCGCCTGAACTGTTTCGTGATACAATAGAAGGAGTGATTTTAGAAAGCGTGAGAAACCATGATTTACTTTGATAATTCGGCAACGACTAAGCCTTATCCAGAAGCACTTGAAACCTATATGCAAGTGTCTGCAAAAATTATTGGAAATCCTTCAAGTCTCCATCGTTTGGGAGACCAATCTACCAGAATTTTAGAAGCTTCCCGTCAGCAGATTGCAGAATTGATTGGCAAGAAAAGCGAGGAAATCTTCTTTACCTCTGGTGGTACTGAAGGTGATAACTGGGTTATCAAAGGTGTAGCTTTTGAAAAAGCGCAATTTGGTAAACACATTATTGTGTCAGCTATTGAGCACCCAGCAGTCAAGGAGTCAGCTCTTTGGCTCAAGACTCAAGGTTTTGAAGTGGATTTTGCACCAGTTGATGAAAAAGGATTTGTAGATGTAACTGCTTTAGAAAATCTACTTCGTCCTGATACAACGCTAGTCTCTGTTATGGCAGTCAACAATGAAATCGGCTCAATCCAGCCTATTGAAGCTATTTCAGAACTTTTAGCGGATAAACCAACCATTTCTTTTCATGTAGATGCTGTTCAGGCCTTGGCTAAGATTCCGACAGAAAAGTATCTGACTGATCGAGTAGATTTCGCAACCTTCTCCAGTCATAAATTCCATGGAGTTCGTGGTGTTGGCTTTGTCTATATCAAGTCTGGTAAGAAGATTACACCGCTTTTAACTGGTGGTGGCCAAGAGCGTGACTATCGTTCCACAACTGAGAATGTAGCAGGGATTGCAGCGACAGCCAAGGCCCTACGTTTGTCTATGGAAAGACTGGACTTGTTTTCTAGCAAAACGAGTCAGATGAAGGAAGTCATCCGTCAGGCTCTTCTTGACTATCCAGATATTTTTGTCTTTTCAGGTGAGGAAGACTTTGCTCCTCATATTCTGACCTTTGGGATTAAGGGAGTTCGTGGGGAAGTCATTGTTCATGCCTTTGAAGACTATGATATTTTCATCTCTACAACCTCTGCTTGCTCGTCCAAGGCTGGGAAACCTGCTGGTACCCTGATTGCCATGGGCATTGAAAAAGATAAAGCCCAGTCAGCAGTTCGTTTCAGTCTAGACCTAGAAAATGACATGAGTCAAGTTGAACAATTTTTGACTAAATTAAAATTAATCTACAATCAAACTAAAAAAGTAAGATAGGAGCATTCATGCAGTATTCAGAAATTATGATTCGCTATGGAGAGTTGTCAACCAAGGGTAAAAACCGTATGCGTTTCATCAATAAACTACGTAATAATATCTCAGACGTTTTGTCCATCTATCCTCAAGTTAAAGTGACAGCAGACCGCGATCGTGCCCATGCTTATCTCAATGGGGCAGATTATGAACCAGTGGCAGAATCTCTCAAACAAGTTTTTGGAATACAAAACTTTTCTCCAGTATATAAGGTTGAAAAATCCGTAGAAGTTCTGAAATCTGCTGTCCAAGAGATTATGAAGGACATCTACAAGGAAGGAATGACCTTTAAAATCTCAAGCAAGCGTAGTGACCACAACTTTGAGCTAGATAGTCGTGAACTCAACCAAACTCTTGGTGGTGCAGTCTTTGAAGCCATTCCCAATGTACAAGCACAAATGAAAAATCCTGACATCAATCTTCAGGTGGAGATTCGTGAAGAGGCGGCCTACCTTTCTTATGAAACCATTCGAGGAGCTGGTGGTTTACCGGTTGGAACTTCAGGGAAAGGCATGCTCATGTTGTCAGGTGGGATTGACTCACCAGTAGCTGGTTATCTAGCTCTAAAACGTGGAGTGGATATCGAGGCTGTCCACTTTGCTAGTCCACCATATACAAGTCCAGGTGCCCTCAAAAAAGCGCAGGATTTGACTCGTAAATTGACTAAGTTCGGTGGTAATATTCAGTTTATTGAAGTGCCTTTCACTGAGATTCAAGAAGAGATTAAGGCTAAGGCTCCAGAAGCTTATCTCATGACTCTGACTCGCCGCTTTATGATGCGCATTACGGACCGTATCCGAGAAGTGAGAAATGGTTTGGTCATCATCAATGGTGAAAGTCTTGGTCAGGTGGCAAGCCAAACCCTGGAGAGTATGCAGGCTATCAATGCGGTGACTAATACACCGATTATCCGACCAGTTGTGACCATGGATAAGTTGGAAATCATAGATATCGCTCAGGAAATTGACACCTTTGAAATTTCTATCCAGCCCTTTGAAGACTGTTGTACGATTTTTGCACCCGATCGTCCGAAGACAAATCCAAAGATTAAGAATGCAGAGCAGTATGAAACACGTATGGATGTCGAAGGTCTGGTTGAACGTGCAGTAGCAGGAATCATGATTACTGAAATTACGCCTCAAGCTGAGAAGGATGCAGTTGATGAGCTAATTGACGATCTCCTCTAATTAGAAAATCCAGAAGAATAGAGAAAATAAGTAGAAAAAGTTAGTTTTTTGTTCTAAATTTAGACGGAAACTGACTTTTTTTCTATTTTTGTGCTATAATAAGATAAAATTTTGAATATAGAGAGTTTTCTGACAATGAATCAATCCTACTTTTACCTGAAAATGCGAGAGCATAAATTAGTGGTTCCCTACACAGGTAAGGAGCGTCGCGTACGTGTTCTCCTCCCCAAAAACTATGATAAAGATACGGATAGAAGCTACCCAGTTGTGTATTTTCACGATGGACAAAATGTCTTTTATAGTAAGGAATCTTACGTTGGACATTCCTGGAAGATTATCCCAGCCATCAAGCGAAATCCAGATATCAGCCGTATGATTGTTGTGGCTATTGACAATGATGGTCTTGGTCGAATGAACGAGTATGCGGCATGGAAATTCCAAGAGTCCAACATTCCTGGCCAACAATTTGGTGGTAAGGGAGTCGAGTACGCTGAGTTTGTCATGGAAGTGGTCAAACCCTTTATCGACGAAAACTATCGTACAAAGTCTGACCGCAAGCACACTGCTATGGTTGGATCTTCTCTAGGTGGCAATATTACCCAGTTTATTGGCTTGGAGTATCAGGATCAAATTGGATGTTTGGGAGTTTTCTCATCAGCTAACTGGCTTCACCAAGAGGCCTTTGATCGCTATATCGAGCGAAAAAAACTACTGTCTGACCAGCGTGTCTTTATCTATGTTGGTACGGAAGAAGCAGACGACACAGACAAGACTCTCATGGCTGGCAATATTAAGCAGGCCTATATCGACTCTTCCCTTCGCTATTATCATGATTTGATAGCGGGAGGAGTTGAGTTGGAGAATCTTTCACTTAAGGTTCAGGCTGGAGCCATTCACCATGAAGTGCCATGGTCAGAAAATCTCCCAGCTTGCCTACGCTTTTTTGCAGAAAATTGGTAATTAGTATAAAGGAGACAGGATATGAATATTGAACATCTTAGCCACTGGAGTGGTCATCTTAACCGTGAAATGTATGTTAATCGTTACGGACACGCAGGTATTCCAGTGGTTGTCTTTGCTTCCTCAGGTGGGAGCCACAATGAATACTATGATTTTGGCATGATTGATGCATGTGCATCCTTTATCGAGGAAGGTCGAGTGCAATTCTTTACCCTTTCAAGTGTCGATAGTGAGAGTTGGCTAGCAACATGGAAAAATGGTCATGACCAAGCTGAAATGCACCGTACCTATGAACGATATGTGATTGAAGAAGCCATTCCTTTTATCAAGCACAAGACGGGCTGGTTCGACGGCATGATGACGACAGGCTGCTCTATGGGAGCTTACCATGCACTCAACTTCTTCCTTCAGCATCCAGATGTCTTTACCAAGGTTATCGCCCTCAGTGGTGTCTATGATGCGCGTTTCTTTGTAGGTGACTACTACAATGATGATGCTATCTATCAAAATTCACCAGTAGACTATATCTGGAATCAAAATGACGGTTGGTTTATCGATCGTTACCGTCAAGCTGAAATTGTGGTTTGTACGGGACTAGGTGCTTGGGAACATGATGGCCTACCTTCTTACTACAAGCTCAAAGAAGCCTTCGATCAAAAACAAATTCCTGCCTGGTTTGCAGAATGGGGACACGATGTTGCCCACGATTGGGAATGGTGGCGCAAACAAATGCCTTATTTCCTCGGTCACATGAGTCTATAAAAGGAGTCGCTTATGAATTATCTTGTAATTTCACCCTATTACCCACAAAATTTCCAACAGTTTAGTATTGAGTTAGCTAATAAAGGAATCACCGTTCTAGGGATTGGGCAAGAACCCTATGAACAACTAGATGAACCATTGCGAAATAGCTTGACTGAGTATTTCCGAGTTGATAATCTTGAAAATATTGATGAAGTGAAACGTGCAGTTGCCTTTCTTTTCTATAAACATGGACCAATTGACCGCATTGAATCACACAATGAATACTGGCTAGAGTTAGACGCTGCCCTTCGTGAACAATTTAATGTCTTTGGTGCCAAACCAGAAGACCTTAAGAAGACCAAGTTCAAGTCCGAAATGAAGAAACTCTTCAAGAAAGCTGGAGTTCCCGTTGTGCCAGGTACTGTTATTGAAACAGAGGCAGATGTTGATAAAGCTGTGAAAGAGATCGGTCTTCCCATGATTGCAAAACCTGATAATGGAGTGGGAGCAGCCGCAACCTTCAAACTTGAAACAGAAGATGATGTCAATCACTTTAAGGCTGAATGGGATCACTCAACCGTTTATTTCTTTGAAAAATTTGTCACCTCTAGTGAGATCTGTACTTTCGACGGTTTGGTAGATAGAGATGGGAATATCGTCTTTTCTACGACCTTTGACTACGCACACACCCCCCTCGATCTCATGATTTATAAGATGGACAATTCTTATTACGTTCTCAAAGAGATGGATCCAAAATTGCGTAAATATGGTGAGGCAATTGTCAAAGAATTTGGCATGAAGGAACGATTCTTCCATATCGAGTTCTTCCGTGAGGGTGATGATTATATTGCTATCGAGTACAATAACCGTCCAGCAGGTGGCTTCACCATTGATGTCTATAACTATGCCCATTCTTTTGATTTGTATAAGGGCTATGCAGCGATCGTTGCAGGTGAACCATTCCCAGCTTCTCAATTCGAGCCTCTATACTGCTTGGCAACATCTCGTCGCGCTAATGCCAACTATGTTTATTCAGAAGAAGACTTGCTCGCCAAATATGATCACCAGTTCAAGGTCAAGAAAATCATGCCTGCAGCCTTTGCTGAATTGCAAGGAGACTTTCTCTATATGCTAACGACATCAAGTCGTGAAGAAATGGATCAGATGATTAAGGACTTTGGTCAGCGTCAAGAATAATCAAAATTTTGACTTAACAAACTCTCTTTGTTAGGTCTTTTTTGAAGAACTGAAATAAAAGCGTTTTCCCATAGGATTCTTTTAGAAAATCTGTTGCTAAAAGGCTTAAAAATTGATAGAATAGGGATTGTCTAAAAAATATTAAGGAGAATCTATCAATGGATTTCGCATGGGCAGTCAAATATGCCACAGAATTTTTGGGAACAGCCATCTTGATCATCTTGGGGAATGGTGCAGTTGCCAACGTTGAACTTAAAGGTACGAAAGGTCACCAAAGTGGCTGGCTCGTTATCGCTGTTGGTTACGGTATGGGGGTTATGATCCCTGCCTTGATGTTTGGTAATGTTTCTGGTAACCACATCAACCCAGCCTTCACTCTTGGTCTAGCAGTTAGCGGACTTTTCCCTTGGGCACAAGTAGCACCATACATCGTTGCACAAGTCTTGGGAGCAATCTTCGGACAAGCCTTGGTTGTTGCAACTCACCGTCCTTACTACTTGCAAACTGAAAAAGCAAACAATATCTTGGGAACTTTCTCAACAATTTCAAGTTTGGACCACGGTACAAAAGAATCACGCTTCGCAGCAACAGTTAACGGTTTTATCAACGAGTTCGTTGGTTCATTCGTTCTCTTCTTTGCAGCACTTGGTTTGACAAAGAACTTCTTTGGAGCTGAAGTTCTCCAATACATGAAACAAATGGCAACTCAAGCTGGTCAAAATGTTGACTTCTCTGATTTGGCAATTAAAGCTCAAGTAGCGCCTCATACAGCTTCAGGACTTTCTGTTGCTCACTTGGCACTTGGTTTCCTAGTAATGGCCTTGGTAACTTCTCTTGGTGGGCCTACAGGACCTGGTTTGAACCCAGCTCGTGACTTTGGACCACGTCTCCTTCATGCCTTCCTTCCAAAATCAATCCTTGGTCAACACAAGGGTGATTCAAAATGGTGGTATGCTTGGGTACCAGTAGTTGCACCGATTGCAGCAGCTATTGCAGCAGTAGCGCTCTTCAAATTACTTTACCTATAATCACTCAAAACTGGGGAATCCCAGTTTTTTTTGTCTAGGAAAGTCGAGTTTTTAAATAGAGATTCTTAAATCGTCAGACTTTTTTCATTTTAATGCTAAAAGTGAAAATGTGGCGAAAATATGGTAAAATAGAGTACTAAGTAAACGTTAAAAAGGAATATTATGCGTAAAGAGATTGCACCCGAATTATATAATTACAATAAATTCCCTGGTCCTGAATTTCATCTATCTGGAGATAAAGTCGAAGCTGAAGGGTTTACCTTTACTTTGGTTGAAAATAGTAAGGATGCTTTTGATGCAACGGCATTTACTCAACGCTTTTCTGAAGTTTTAAGTAAGTTCGATTATATTGTTGGAGACTGGAGTAATGAGCAGTTGCGCTTACGTGGTTTCTACAAGAATGAGCGAGCAGAAGAGTCTCTTGAGAAAATCAGTCGTTTACAAGATTACCTACTTGAGTATTGTAGCTATGGTTGTGCCTATTTTGTTTTAGAAAATGAAGTTCCTAAACGAGCACCGTTTGACCAAAAGATGCGCAAAAAAGAGGAAGAAAAGGATTCTCGCAAAGGGAAAAAGACTTCCCAAAGTAAGAAAAAAAATCATACGGACAAGAGAAATAGACGCCGTTCAAAAGAACAGAAATCTCAGAAAGAAGACAAGGGGCAACGTCATTTCGTCATCCGTAAGAAAGATTAGAGAATAAGGAGAAAAGATGAAACCGTCTATTTATAGTTTAACACGTCAAGGCATGCAAGAATGGGTCTTGGAGCAGGGAGAAAAGAAATTCCGTGCCGACCAAATCTGGGAGTGGCTTTACCGTAAACGTGTCCAGTCATTCGAAGAAATGACCAACTTGTCTAAGGATTTGATTGCCAAACTCAATGATCAATTTGTAGTCAATCCTTTGAAACAACGCATCGTGCAAGAATCAGCTGATGGTACTGTAAAGTATCTCTTTGAGTTGCCAGATGGGATGTTGATTGAGACAGTGCTGATGCGTCAACACTACGGTTTGTCAGTCTGTGTAACGACTCAGGTAGGATGCAATATCGGTTGTACCTTCTGTGCATCAGGCTTGATCAAGAAGCAACGTGACCTCAATAACGGTGAAATCGTTGCGCAGATTATGTTAGTCCAAAAATATTTTGACGAACGTGGACAGGACGAACGTGTTAGTCATATCGTTGTCATGGGTATTGGAGAACCTTTTGATAACTACAATAATGTCTTGAACTTTATCCGTACCATCAATGATGATAAGGGAATGGCAATCGGTGCTCGTCATATCACCGTATCAACTTCTGGCTTGGCTCACAAGATTCGTGAGTTTGCCAATGAAGGCGTACAGGTTAACCTTGCTGTTTCTCTTCATGCTCCAAACAATGAACTGCGTTCAAGCATTATGAAGATTAACCGTGCCTTTCCGATTGAAAAACTCTTTGCAGCTATCGAGTACTACATCGAAACAACCAACCGCCGTGTAACTTTTGAGTATATCATGCTAAATGAAGTCAATGACGGAGTCGAACAAGCACTTGAGTTGGCTGAATTACTTAAAAACATCAAGAAATTGTCTTATGTCAATTTGATTCCTTACAACCCAGTTAGTGAGCATGACCAGTATAGCCGAAGCCCTAAAGAGCGCGTAATGGCTTTCTATGACACGCTCAAGAAAAAAGGTGTCAACTGTGTTGTTCGTCAGGAACATGGTACTGATATCGATGCCGCTTGTGGACAATTGCGTTCAAATACCATGAAGCGTGATCGTCAAAAAGCAGTAGCAGAAGTAAATCCATAAGATGAGTCGAAAAACATTACTAAGCTTAGGAGTGATTCTATACAGTCTTTGTATTGTCTGTTTTTGTTTTACTCCCCAGCCTCAACTTCCTACAGGAGTGGAAACTCCAGGTATTCAAACTTTTGGACGCCTGGTTTTTCTTTTGACGCCTTTTAACTCCCTTTGGAAACTGGGTGACGTAACAAGTCTTTTTCAGTTATTTTGGATATTTTTACAAAATGCCTTAAATATCCTCTTGCTCTTCCCACTGATTTTCCAACTTCTCTTTCTCATGCCTGGTCTAAGAAAAACGAAGAAAGTGATTTTGTTTAGCTTTTTATTGAGCTTGGGAATTGAATGCACGCAACTAGTTTTAGACTTTTTCTTGGACTTTAATCGGGTCTTTGAGATTGATGATTTGTGGACCAATACTCTAGGTGGCTACCTGGCTTGGCTCCTCTATAAATTACTACATAAAAACAAGATAAGGAATTTAAATGAGTATCTTAGAAGTTAAAAATTTGAGTCACGGTTTTGGTGACCGTGCGATTTTTGAAGATGTATCTTTCCGTCTCCTCAAAGGTGAACACATCGGATTAGTTGGTGCTAACGGTGAAGGAAAATCAACCTTCATGAGCATCGTAACTGGTAAAATGTTACCTGATGAAGGTAAGGTGGAATGGTCTAAATATGTGACAGCAGGCTACCTTGACCAGCACGCTGTGTTAAAAGAAGGCCAAACCGTGCGTGATGTCCTTCGTACTGCTTTTGATGAGTTATTTAAGGCAGAAGCACGTATCAATGAACTCTACATGGAAATGGCAGAAGAGGGAGCTGATATTGATGCATTGATGGAAGAAGTTGGCGAACTCCAAGACCGTTTGGAAAGTCGTGATTTCTATACATTAGATGCTAAGATTGACGAAGTAGCGCGGGCCCTTGGTGTCATGGATTATGGTATGGATACAGACGTAACAGCCTTGTCAGGTGGACAAAGAACCAAGGTGCTTTTGGCCAAACTTCTTCTTGAAAAGCCAGATATCTTGTTGCTTGACGAGCCAACTAACTATTTGGATGCTGAGCATATCGACTGGCTTAAGCGCTATCTGCAGAACTATGAAAATGCATTTGTTCTTATCTCTCACGATATTCCATTCCTCAACGATGTGATCAATATTGTCTATCATGTAGAGAATCAACAGTTGACACGCTACTCTGGCGATTACTACCAGTTCCAAGAAGTCTATGCAATGAAGAAATCGCAGCTAGAGGCAGCCTATGAACGTCAACAGAAGGAAATTGCTGACCTCAAGGATTTCGTAGCCCGTAATAAGGCGCGTGTTGCAACACGAAACATGGCCATGTCCCGCCAGAAGAAATTGGATAAGATGGATATCATCGAGCTTCAAAGTGAGAAGCCAAAGCCTTCCTTTGATTTTAAACCAGCTCGTACACCTGGACGCTTTATCTTCCAAGCTAAGGACTTGCAGATTGGTTACGACCGCCCACTTACAAAACCATTAAATCTTACCTTTGAGCGTAATCAAAAGGTTGCCATCATCGGTGCCAATGGTATCGGGAAAACAACCCTCTTGAAGAGTCTTTTAGGAATTATCCCACCCATTGCTGGGGAAGTTGAACGTGGAGATTACCTGGAACTTGGCTACTTTGAACAAGAAGTGGAAGGAGGCAATCGTCAAACACCACTCGAAGCTGTCTGGAACGCCTTTCCAGCGCTCAACCAAGCAGAAGTCCGTGCAGCCCTTGCCCGTTGTGGTTTGACCACCAAGCATATTGAAAGCCAAATTCAGGTCTTGTCAGGTGGGGAACAAGCCAAGGTTCGTTTCTGTCTCTTGATGAATCGTGAAAACAACGTTTTAGTGCTGGACGAACCTACCAACCACTTGGATGTGGATGCTAAGGGTGAGCTCAAACGAGCTCTAAAAGAGTATAAGGGATCTATCCTTATGGTTTGCCACGAACCAGACTTCTATGAAGGCTGGATGGATCAAATCTGGGATTTTAACAACTTAACTTAAAATGAGAGTAAAAGAAATACAGTACCTAACGAGGATACTGTATTTTTTGGTTTTTAAGATTTAAAATCGTAGTCCTTAACAATTTCGATACTGTCGATAGTGATAGCAGTAGTTGGTTTGTCTTTTTCGTCTTTTTCAGCCTTGGCAATCTTGTCAACAACATCCATACCGTCGATGACTTGACCAAAGACAGGATGTTTTCCGTCTAGACTAGGGTTCCCACCTTCTTTGTAGGCTTCGATAATTTTCTTTGGATAGCTACTTGTAGGAAGTTTGGCAGAAATGTCTGTTGTATTTTGGTTGATGAAGAACTGGCTACCATTGGAATTTGGTTGGCCAGTATTAGCCATGGAGAGAGAACCACGGATGTTATAGAGATATGGAGAGATTTCGCTCTTGAAACCAGTTCCATGGTCTTTAGTCTTGTCCTTATCGTGCCAGATGGATTCGCCACCTGTACCATCTCCTTTTGGATCACCAGTCTGAACCATAAAGCCATCAATCACTCGGTGGAAGGTAACGCCATTGTAGTAGCCTTCCTTAGCGTGAGTTAGGAAATTTTCAACCGCAAGAGGGGCTAGCTTTGGAAAGAGTTTGATGCGGATATCTCCTTGACTTGTATGGAGAATGACTTCAGCCTCGTCTTCAGCAACTTCTTTAGATAGTTGTGGGAAATTGGCATTTTCATTTGTCAAGGCGTCTTTAAGATCCTTGGCAGATTGGGCAGCTGCTTTGGAACTTTCTTCGACAGCCAAGCTAGAATCTACATAGTCATCCCCTCGCAGACTACGTTGGATACTGCTACATCCAGCAAGGGCAAAAGTTGAGATTAATAGAAGTGTTACTATTTTTTTCATGGGAATCCTTTCAAAAATCATTTCTACCATTGTACCCTAATTGAAAGTGGATTTCAAATATTAGTGACAGGGTGATTTTACAGAAAATCGACCAGAAATTGCCTAAAGATTCTTCTTTGGATGGCGTTCAATGATTGCTTGATGGTCTTTGAGTGCCTGTTCTCCTTTTGTACTTAGTTTATAGCCGCGAATCGAAAAGAGACTAGCCAGTTCCTCTTCTGAAAAATGGTCATGAAGTGCTTGATCCAGGTCGGCAGCCTTCATTTTGGAAAGGCCAGTAACTCCCTTCTTCTTAAGGATATTCTTTTTCATGGTGCTATTTAGATGGCCAAGTGAGTCAAAAGCAGTTTCGACAAGAGCATAGCCTTTTTCAACAAGTGTATCTAAATGTTTCGGGGCATCAATGCCATAAGTGTACTCGAAGTATTTAGGAAACCAGGTTTCTGTGGTAAAAGTACCAAAGTTGATTCTCCATAGGAGGATAATATCTCCTGCCAGGAGATTGTCTTCAAGTAATTCCATATTTCGTTTTGGCACAGGCTTGGGATTTAGGAGCCAAGCATCTAAATCACGTTCAGGAGAGATAAAGGGTTTGACTTGATGGTCTTTGTAAATCTTCTCTATAGTAGTATTCATAAAGTTTCTCTTTCTAATTTATCCCTATTAGTCTAACAAATTTCAAAAAAAATTTAAAAATTTTAAAGTCTGTCAAGTTTTTTTCTTGACACCTCTTAGAAATCTGATATAATAGAACATGTGCTAAATAGCTCAGCTATTTCACCGAACTAAAAAATAAAAGAAAAGAGATATTAAAAATGGCAGTTAAAATCCGTTTGACTCGTATGGGTTCTAAGAAAAAACCTTTCTACCGTATTAACGTAGCAGATTCACGTTCACCACGTGACGGACGTTTCATCGAAACAGTTGGAACTTACAATCCACTTGTTGCTGAAAACCAAGTAACTTTGAAAGAAGACCGCGTTCTTGCATGGTTGGCTGATGGAGCTCAACCTTCAGATACAGTACGTAACATCCTTTCAAAAGAAGGCGTATTGAAGAAATTCCACGATTCTAAATTCTCTAAATAATTCTAAAGTAGGTTGACAGATGGATACGATTGAAAATCTCATTATTGCAATTGTGAAACCTTTGATTTCACAACCAGATGCCTTAACTATCAAGATTGAAGATACACCAGAATTTTTGGAGTATCATTTGGATCTTGACCAAAGCGATGTGGGTCGTGTGATTGGTCGTAAGGGTCGCACTATCTCTGCGATAAGAACGATTGTCTACTCTGTCCCAACTGAAGACAAAAAAGTAAGAATCGTTATTGACGAAAAATAAGAAAAGCGGGACGGATTGTCTCGCTTTTTTTGCAAGGAGCAGGATATGAAGGATTTAACGTTTAGACAATTACAAGACTACTTACTCGAACATTACCAGCAGTCTCGGACTGAGGAAGGTCTTTTTATCAAATTGGTAGAAGAAGTTGGTGAAGTAGCTGAAGTTTTAAATGGACGCTCTGGTCGAAAAGAGGGTGTTCAAGACTCGAACGAGGAACTTGCTAAAGAACTTGCTGATATCATTCACTACACCGTCGCAATTGCAGCCATCAACGACATTGATCTAACCAAGACCATTTTTGAAAAAGATAAAAAGGCAGCTATCAAATATCAGCATGAACGAGATTTGGAAGGATATTTAGAAGCCGAAGGTCAGAACTAGCTTTTTCCTCCAACTTGTGAAAATCCCTGGAACGTGATAAAATAAAGGAAGAAACATACACAGGAGATCAAATGAACTATTTTAACGTTGGAAAAATCGTCAATACACAAGGTTTACAAGGTGAGATGAGAGTCTTATCTGTGACGGATTTTTCGGAAGAACGCTTTAAAAAAGGTGCAGAGCTGGCCTTATTTGATGAGAAGGATCAATTTGTTAAAACAGTGACTATCGCAAGTCACCGTAAGCATAAAAACTTTGATATCATCAAATTTAAGGATATGTACCATATCAATGCTATTGAAAAGTACAAGGGATACAGTCTTAAGGTTGCTGAGGAAAATTTGAATGACCTAGACGATGGTGAATTTTATTATCACGAGATTATCGGTTTGGAAGTCTATGAGGGTGATAACTTGATTGGAACCATCAAAGAAATCCTGCAACCAGGTGCTAACGATGTCTGGGTGGTCAAGAGAAAAGGCAAGCGTGATTTGTTATTGCCTTATATCCCACCAGTTGTCCTCAATGTTGATATTCCAAATAATCGTGTGGATGTAGAACTCTTGGAAGGGTTAGACGATGAAGATTGATATTTTAACCCTCTTTCCAGAGATGTTCTCGCCTCTAGAACATTCCATCGTTGGGAAAGCTCGTGAGAAGGGACTTCTTGACATCCAGTATCACAATTTTCGTGAATATGCTGAAAAGGCCCGTCATGTGGATGATGAGCCATATGGCGGGGGTCAAGGGATGTTGCTACGTGCGCAGCCAATCTTTGATGCCTTTGATGCCATTGAAAAGCAGAATCCGCGCGTGATTCTTTTGGATCCTGCTGGTAAGCAGTTTGATCAAGCCTATGCTGAAGATTTAGCCCAAGAAGAAGAACTCATCTTTATCTGTGGTCACTACGAGGGCTATGATGAACGCATTAAGACCTTGGTAACAGATGAGATTTCTCTTGGTGATTATGTTCTAACTGGTGGAGAACTGGCAGCAATGACCATGATTGATGCGACGGTTCGCTTGATACCAGAAGTAATTGGGAAGGAAACCAGTCACCAAGATGATAGCTTCTCATCTGGGCTCCTCGAATATCCTCAGTACACACGTCCTTATGACTATCGTGGCATGGTGGTTCCAGAAGTGCTTATGAGTGGGCATCATGAGAAGATTCGTCAATGGCGTCTCTATGAAAGTCTCAAAAAAACTTATGAGCGTAGACCAGATTTGTTGGAACATTACGAATTAACAGCAGAAGAAGCCAAAATGTTAGCAGACATTAAAGAAAATACAAACTAAAAGGAGAAGCCTATGCAAGTCATTAAACGTGATGGACAAGTTGCCGACTTTGATCCAGATAAAATCTATCAAGCCATTCTCAAAGCTGCTCAAACAGTTTATGTTTTGACAGATGATTTACGTCAAAATCTAGCTCAAGTAACTAAAAAGGTTGTCTTGGATCTAGAAGAAGCAAAAGTGGAGCGTGCGACAATCAGCATGATTCAATCAATGGTTGAGCATCGCTTGCTTGGCGCAGGCTACATTACCATTGCTGAACACTATATCTCTTACCGTTTGCAACGTGATTTAGAGAGAAGTGGTTACGGAGAACACATTGCTGTTCACCTTCATTTTGAACAAATCCGTTAATAGAAAAGAGTGAGATGAAGAAAACTCATCTCACTCTTTCTTAAATCGATTTTTTTGGGCAGTTTGGACAGTTGAGGGAACAAAACTTATTTTTTGAATATCTGGGATTCGAATAATGCGGGTCACATTTTTTGCAAAATTTTTAACGATAATTTGCTGGCGATCCGTATCATATTTGATGATATCCCCTGTAAAACTCGTATCTGAAAAAATAATGTGGACAGCAGTTTTTTTTAGGAGTGCCTCTTTAATGGCACTTGTCAGGGAGTCGGCTTTTGAATGATCTGGTTCTTCTCGTCCGTTGAGAAAGCCTTGGAATTTTTGTTGAATGTAGTTAAATAAATCTTTCATCGGAGCCTCCCTTCTTTTTACCATTATATACAATTTTAAAAAAATCTACAAGATTTTACGAATAATCAAGTGAAGACAATCAAAAGGAGAATACAATGGCAGAATTTACATTTGAAATCGAGGAACACTTACTTACGCTCTCAGAGAATGAAAAAGGTTGGACTAAGGAAATCAATCGTGTCAGCTTTAACGGAGCACCAGCAAAGTTTGACATTCGTGCTTGGAGTCCAGACCACACTAAGATGGGGAAAGGAATCACCCTCTCAAACGAAGAGTTTCAAGTGATGGTCGATGCCTTCAAAAATCAATAAGCAATCATAAAAAAACAGACGAAAGGAGGTTGGGAGAAAATTCCCGACCTCCTTTCTTTCTTTCTTTATTTATGTGAAAAGTAGGGTTGACTACTAAGTCGTTGAAGGAGTGGTCGTCCGATAAAACTAATAGCAATAATTTTTGCAAGATCAGGAATGATAAAGGGAATGACACCGACAGCGAGAGCCTTGTCAATAGGCATACCAGCAAGGAAGTGGAGGCTGAGAATACCACCGACAAAGACAAGGGAATCCCCTAAGAGATTGGCTAGGAAAATACGTACAACACTGCTATTCGTATGAGTCAGATAGGAAGCAAGCCCAGCATAGACAAGGTCAAACCATAGATAACCAGCACTTGGTCCTACTAAAACGTGGAAACCAGCTCCGCCGCTAGCAAAGACAGGAAGTCCAATGGCACCCAGTAAGAGATAGAGTCCAACAGAGAGAACAGCTTCCCTTGGTCGAAAAACAGTAGCAATGAGACCGATAGCAAAGTTTTGCAGAGTAAATGGTACAGGTCCAATTGGGATACTAATTTGGGCTAATACTGCAATCAGAGCAGCCCCGATAGCTGGAATAGCGTAAATATGTGCTTTTTTCATAATAGTTAACCTCTTTTATAATTTATAGTAACTATTATACTTTAAGAAACATAATTGTCAACCTATTTTAAAAACAAAGGTTACAAATTTGTAACGGCCGATTTAGACAAAAAAGTCGGCTAGGATTTTTTTCAGAACACAGATAATCTTATCCGTAATAAAAAATACCCTTATGGAGCTTGGCTACCATATGGTGAATAAACCTTAGGAATCCTGATGGAAAAGAGTTCTCTAATTTGCTCTAGTAAAAGAAAAAGATTGAAGAAAATGGTCCAAAATAGACTTTTTCTTCAATCTGAATGACCGAGATGATCTCATTTAAAATTATTAACGCATAGTCACAAACTCTTCTGAGCCAGTTGGATGGATAGCGACTGTCGCATCAAAGTCAGCTTTTGTAGCTCCCATCTTGATTGCTACTGCAAAACCTTGAATCATTTCATCAACGCCGTAGCCGATGCCATGAAGGCCAACGACCTTTTCATCTGCACCTGCTGTAACGAGCTTGAAGCGAGCTTCTTGACGGTGGCTGGTAACTGCTGAATACATAGAAGCAAATTTTGAAGTATAGACTTTAATGTTTTCTTGTCCATACTCTTTGATAGCTTCTTCCTCAGTCAGACCGACAGTTCCGATAGCTGGGTGTGAGAAGACAACAGTTGGAATAGTAGTGTAGTCCATTTTGGCATTGGTTTTACCGTTGAAAAGTCTTTCGGATAGGGTACGTCCAGCCTTGATAGCAACAGGAGTCAGTTCTTTTTCACCTGTCACATCGCCAAGAGCGTAGATACCATCAACGACTGTGTTTTGGTATTCGTCAACTTGGATGAAACCACGTTCATTGAGAGTAACGCCTGCCTTTTCTAGCTGGAGTCCTTCAACGTTTGGACGGCGGCCAGTTGCCCAGATAACTTGACTGGCAGTATGAGTACTACCATCTTCGAAATGAATGGTAATGCCTTGTTCAGTTTCTTCAAGTTTAGCAGGAACCTTATGGGTGTGGAGGTTTAATCCAGTATTTTCCATTTCTTGAACCAAGCTCTCAACAATATAGCTATCAAATCCACGAAGTGGACGCTCGCGACGGACGAATAAATCAGTCTGTACATCAAGAGTATGGAGCACGCCAGCTAATTCGACAGCAATGTAACCTGCCCCAAGAATGGCTACAGATTCAGGCAACTCTTCCCAAGCAAAGACATCATCAGAACTACCACCTAGTTCCGCACCAGGAATGGCAGGAATATGAGGATGGGCCCCAGTTGCAATGACGATGTGCTTAGCACGGATCAAATCACCATTGACACTGACTGTATGAGCGTCAACGAACTCGGCGCGTCCTTCAATCAAATCAACTCCGTTACGCTTAAAGCTTCCACCATAAGAAGAACGAGCACGGTCAATATAGGCTTCACGATTCTTACGAAGCCTTGCGTAATCAAATTCATTCCCAGTGCTCGTGAAACCATAGTCAGGTCCATATTTGTGGATACTCTCTGCAATTTGTGCTCCATACCACATGATTTTCTTGGGAACACAGCCCAAATTTACACAAGTTCCACCTAATTTCTTTTCCTCAATGACTGCAGCTTTTGCCCCGTGTTCACCAGCACGATTCATGGTAGCAATTCCCCCGCTACCTCCACCGATAGCGATAATATCATATTCTCTCATAGAAAGCTCCTTTACTTGTTTTCTAGTCATATTCTATCTTTTTTTGGGAGTCAATGCAAAAATCTGCTACGCTTAAAATTTTTAAGAAAATGCTTGCAAAAATAAAAAAGAAAGTGTATTATGTAACTAATACAACAATAAAAGATTTTAGCAAATGTTTTTGGATAATGAGAAATCAATTGTCCATTTTTAGGATGTGTGCTATAATCTTAACATATATATTTATAAAAGGGGTATTGCTATGAAAAGAAAGTCAAAAGCTAAGAAATGGCCTTTATTTACTGCTATTGGAGTTGCATCAGTACTTGTAGTGGGAGCAGCAGCTGTTCTTCTACTGAGACAACCAAATCAAGCTGCAACAAAAGATGAAACTGCTAAGATTGTCCTTGCCAAAGAGGGGTCTGTGGCATCTTCAGTTCTTTTATCTGGTACCGTAACAGCTCAGAATGAACAATACATCTATTATGATGCCAGCAAGGGTGACTTGGATGAGGTCTTGGTTTCTGTTGGTGATCAGGTCAGCGAAGGACAGGCTCTCGTTAAGTATAGTAGCACAGAAGCCCAGGCTGCCTATGATGCTGCCAGTCGTGCTGTTGCTAAAGCTGATCGTCATATCAATGAACTGAATGAGTCTCGAAATACCGCTGCAGCAACACCTAGCCTTCCGCAAGCAGGTCTAGAAGGAGCAACTGGACAAGCGCCAGCTCAGTCATCCGGTTCTGCTACAGCTGCTATTGATTCTCAAATCAGCGATGCTCGTGATGTGCGTGCAGATGCAGAAGCGCAACTCGAAAAAGCTCAAGCCCAGTTGAATGCAGCTACGGTTTTGAGTACGGTAGAAGGAACAGTTGTAGAAGTAAATCGTAATGTTTCAAAATCTCCAACAGGAAATAGTCAAGTTTTGATTCATATCGTAAGTAACGATAACTTGCAGGTCAAGGGAGAGCTTTCTGAGTACAACCTTGCCAATCTATCTGTAGGCCAAGAAGTCACTTTCACTTCCAAGGTTTACCCAGATAAAACTTGGAATGGTAAGATTAGCTATATTTCAAATTATCCAAAAAATAACAGTGAAGCAAGCAGTAGCTTAGCTGGTTCAAACACAGGTTCTAAATATCCATATACCGTCGATGTAACAAGTGAAATTGGTGATTTGAAACAGGGATTTACAGTCAGTGTTGAAGTGAAAAGCACTAGCAAAGCACTAATTGTTCCGATCACCAGCGTAGTCATGGAAGAAGATAAAAACTATGTTTGGATTCTTGATGAAAATCAAAAGGCCAAAAAAGTTGAAGTTGGTTTGGGCAATGCAGATGCAGAAAATCAAGAAATCACATCTGGTCTGACAGATGGAGCAAAAGTCATCAGTAATCCGACAGCTTCCTTGCAAGAAGGAAAAGAGGTGAAGACTGATGAAGCAACTAATTAGCCTCAAAAATATCTGTCGTAGCTATCGCAATGGTGATCAAGAACTACTAGTCCTCAAGAATATTAACCTAGAAGTTCATGAGGGAGAATTTGTAGCAATCATGGGACCATCTGGTTCTGGGAAATCTACCCTTATGAATACCATTGGGATGTTAGATACCCCTACAAGTGGTCAGTATTTTCTAGATGGCAAAGAAGTAGCTGGTTTGGGTGAAAAACAATTAGCCAAGGTTCGAAATCAGGAAATCGGCTTCGTCTTTCAACAATTCTTTCTCTTGTCCAAGCTCAATGCACTTCAAAATGTAGAACTTCCCTTGATTTATGCAGGAGTTGCTGCATCAAAACGTCGCAAATTAGCAGAAGAGTATCTGGAAAAGGTTGAACTGACCGAGCGTAGCCATCATTTACCTTCGGAGTTGTCAGGTGGTCAGAAGCAAAGGGTTGCCATTGCGCGTGCATTGGTCAACAATCCTTCAATCATCTTGGCAGATGAGCCTACTGGAGCTTTGGATACTAAAACTGGAAATCAGATCATGCAACTCTTAGTTGAATTAAACAAAGAAGGAAAAACCATCATTATGGTTACGCATGAGCCTGAAATCGCTGCTTACGCCAAGCGTCAGATTGTCATTCGTGATGGCGTCATTTCATCTGATAGTGGTCTCGTAGAAAAGGAGGAAAACTAAGATGCAGAATCTGAAATTTGCCTTTTCATCCATTATGGCCCACAAGATGCGTTCTTTCCTGACCATGATTGGTATTATCATCGGTGTTTCCTCAGTTGTTGTGATCATGGCCTTAGGTGACTCTATGTCTCGTCAGGTCAATAAAAATATGACCAAGTCCCAGAAAGATATCCATGTCTTTTTCTCACCTACAAAGAGTAAGGACGGTTCCTTTACACAAAGACAATCTGCATTGACCTTGTCTGGTGGTCGAGAAGAAGATTTTGTTGAACCACCAAAACCTCAAGAAGCATGGGTCAAGGAAGCTGCTAAGCTCAAGGGAGTGGATAGCTACTATGTGACCAACTCAGCCAATGTGACCTTGACTTATAAGGATAAAAAGGTCGAACACGCTAACATGACGGGTGGGAATGTCACCTATATGGATGCGGTTGAAAATAAAATCATTGCAGGTCGTGGCCTTAGAGCGCAAGATTATAAGGATTTCGCAAGTGTGATCATCCTAGATGAAGAACTAGCCAATAGCCTTTTTGGTTCATCACAAGAAGCTCTCAACCAAATTGTTGAAGTAAATGAAATCAGTTACCGTGTTATTGGTGTTTATGCAAGTAAAGAGGCTAAGGCTGCGAAAACATTTGGAGTCGGAGGACTACCAATCACGACCAATATTTCCTTAGCAGCTAATTTTAACACAGATGAGATTTCAAATATTGTCTTCCGTGTCAATGATACTAGCTTAACCCAGACTTTAGGACCAGAGTTGGCAAGAAGAATGACAGAGATTGCAGGTCTTCAACAAGGGGAATATCAAGTTGCAGATGCGTCTGCTGCCTTCCAAGAAGTTCAACAACTCTTTGGCTTCATAACAACGATTATTAGTGCTATTGCTGGGATTTCCCTCTTTGTTGGTGGTACCGGTGTTATGAACATTATGCTTGTTTCGGTGACAGAGCGTACCCGTGAGATTGGTCTACGTAAAGCACTAGGAGCAACACGGGCTAATATACTGGTTCAATTCTTGATTGAATCCATGATTTTAACCTTATTAGGTGGGGTCATCGGTCTTCTGCTTGCTGCAGGGGTGACCATGCTTGCAGGAGTTCTTCTTCAAAATATGATTGCAGGAATCGAAGTTGGCGTATCCATCCCAATCGCTCTCTTTAGTTTAGCGGTCTCAGCTGGCATCGGTATGATTTTCGGAGTTCTACCAGCCAATAAAGCTTCTAAGCTAGATCCGATTGAAGCTCTTCGCTATGAATAAGATAATCAACAGGAAAAACAAGATGGACATCAGTCTGTCTTGTTTTTGTATGGATTTCCTTATCGAAAATCATCAAAATATGATATAATGAAGTGTTAGAAAAACAGGTTTCATTAGCCTGGAAAGGAAATATTATGTCTGAAAAGAATTTTTATATAACAACACCGATTTACTATCCATCTGGTAAACTTCATATCGGTTCTGCCTACACTACCATCGCTTGTGATGTCTTAGCTCGCTACAAACGCCTTATGGGCTACGATGTCTTTTATTTGACAGGTTTGGATGAGCATGGTCAAAAGATTCAACAAAAAGCAGAAGAAGCTGGCATCACACCACAAGCCTATGTTGATGGTATGGCAGTTGGAGTTAAAGAACTCTGGAAATTATTGGATATCTCATACGATAAATTTATCCGTACAACTGATGACTACCATGAAAAAGTAGTAGCTCAAGTCTTTGAACGCTTGCTTGCTCAAGATGATATTTACTTGGGTGAATACTCTGGTTGGTATTCAGTTTCAGATGAGGAATTCTTTACAGAAAGTCAACTTGCGGAAGTTTTCCGTGACGAAGCTGGAAATGTGACGGGCGGTATCGCTCCATCAGGCCACGAAGTGGAATGGGTATCTGAAGAGTCTTACTTCCTTCGCCTCAGCAAATACCAAGACCGTTTGGTTGAATTTTTCAAATCGCACCCTGACTTCATCACTCCAGATGGTCGCCTTAATGAAATGCTACGTAACTTCATTGAGCCAGGTTTGGAAGACTTAGCAGTATCTCGTACAACCTTTACCTGGGGTGTACCTGTCCCGTCAAATCCAAAACACGTTGTCTATGTTTGGATCGATGCCCTTCTCAACTATGCGACTGCTCTTGGTTATGGTCAAGACGATCATGCTAACTTTGACAAGTTCTGGAATGGAACAGTCTTCCATATGGTTGGGAAAGACATCCTTCGTTTCCACTCAATCTACTGGCCAATCCTTCTGATGATGTTGGATATCAAATTGCCTGACCGTTTGATTGCCCACGGTTGGTTTGTCATGAAAGACGGCAAGATGTCCAAGTCTAAAGGGAATGTCGTTTACCCTGAAATGTTAGTAGAGCGTTATGGTCTCGATCCACTTCGTTACTACCTCATGCGTAGCCTTCCAGTTGGTTCAGACGGAACCTTTACTCCAGAGGACTATGTAGGTCGTATCAACTATGAATTGGCAAATGACCTCGGAAACCTCCTCAACCGTACGGTTTCTATGATCAACAAGTACTTTGATGGACAAATCCCTGCCTACGTAGAAGGTGTAACAGACTTTGATAATGCACTTGCTGACGTTGCAGAACAATCAATCGCTGACTACCATACCTACATGGAAGCAGTTGACTATCCACGTGCCCTTGAAGCAGTCTGGACTCTTATCTCACGTACTAATAAATACATCGACGAGACAGCTCCTTGGGTACTGGCTAAGGACGAAGCGCACCGTGACCAATTGGCAAGTGTTATGAGTCACTTGGCAGCTAGTCTTCGTGTCGTAGCTCACTTGATTGAGCCATTTATGATGGAAACCAGTCGTGCAGTTTTGACTCAACTTGGACTTGCAGAAGTTTCTAGTCTTGAAAACTTGAGCTTGGCTGATTTACCTGCAGGTGTAACGGTAGTTGCCAAAGGAACACCAATCTTCCCACGTCTCGATATGGAAGAAGAAATCGCCTATATCAAGGAACAAATGGAAGGTAACAAGCCAGCCGTCGAAAAAGAATGGAATCCAGATGAAGTTGAACTCAAACTCAACAAGGATGAAATCAAATTTGAAGACTTCGATAAGGTTGAAATCCGTGTTGCTGAAGTGAAAGAAGTTTCTAAAGTAGAAGGTTCTGACAAGTTGCTTCAATTCCGCTTGGATGCTGGTGACGGTGAAGACCGTCAAATCCTTTCTGGTATTGCGAAATTCTATCCAAACGAACAAGAATTGGTCGGCAAGAAAGTCCAAATCGTTGCCAACCTTAAACCACGTAAAATGATGAAAAAATATGTCAGCCAAGGTATGATCCTCTCAGCTGAACATGATGGCAAATTAACCCTTCTCACAGTTGATCCGTCTGTACCAAACGGAAGTGTGATTGGATAAGATTTAAAAGGACCAGTTTAAGCTGGTTCTTTTCTTTTGTGAGATAGCAGTTGATAAAAGTGTCATTCTGCTTTATAATGAAGAAAAACGGAGGAAGTTGCCATGAAATACATTCCATTTGGTCAAGAGAAAAGAGAACTATCCGAAATCGTTCTAGGAATGATGCGAATCAGTGACAAGTCGGTCAAAGAAGTTGAGGAGCTGGTTGAAACAGCCTTATCTGTCGGAATCAATGCCTTTGATTTGGCAGATATCTACGGTGGAGGTCGATGTGAAGAATTACTAGGTCAAGTGTTGAACAATCGTCCTGACCTACGAGAAAAGATGTGGATCCAGTCCAAGTGTGGCATTCGCATAGAAGAATTTACCTATTTTGATTTTTCTAAAGATTATATTTTAGAGTCAGTTGATGGGATTCTAAAACGATTGCAGGTTGATTATCTAGATAGCTTGCTTCTCCATCGCCCAGATGCCTTAATGGAAGCTGATCAAGTAGCAGAGGCCTTTGATATCCTTCACAAATCAGGTAAGGTTCGAGATTTTGGTGTATCCAACCAAAATCCTATGATGATGGAATTGCTGAAGAAAGAAGTCAAACAGCCCCTATCGATCAATCAATTACAGCTAAGCGCAGCTTTCACGCCAGGATTTGAATCAGGTTTCCATGTCAATATGGAAGGTGACAAGGCTGTTGTACGTGATGGAAGCATCTTTGAATACTGCAAACTAAACGATATAGTCATTCAGGCTTGGTCAGTCTTGCAGTTTGGCTATTTTAAGGGCAATTTTGTTGGTAATGAGCAGTTTCAAGCTTTGAATCAAGTTTTAAACCGTCTTGCGCAAAAATATGGTGTAAGCCCATCAGCTATTGCTATCGCTTGGGTGTTACGCTATCCAGCTAAGATGCAAGCGGTGGTAGGGACAACTAACCCTAAACATTTGCTAGAAGCCAGTCAAGCAAGTAACCTGACTCTAACTCGAAAAGAATGGTATGAGATTTACCTAGCAGCAGGGAATGATTTGCCTTAGGAAAAAATGCATTTTAAGAAATCACAGTCAAAAAGCCGTTGGAAAACGGTTTTTTGTTATAATTAAATTAAGATTTATAGATAACAAAGGAGAAAAACATGACATTTGAAGAAATTCTGAAAAGCGTCTAGGAATGGCTTCAAATAGGAGTTTATAGGCTTTATTTTTGTGGACTTTTTGAAAAAACATAGTCACAAATGACCTTTAATATTCTCCCAAAGTCCACAAAAAGGGGAGTAAAAAAAGACCTAAAATAGGTCAATAATTTACGAGTTCAGCAGGCAAGAACTAGCGTAGTCACCAGCTACGCTTTTTTAGTTGTTTTTGCTTATCTGATAGGTTTATTATACCCAAAAAGGGAGTGTGTGACCTCTCGGTCTAACTCTCCCTTTTTGGGTAGACTATGCAAGCCTCAAGCTGTGAAAATATTATAACATGTTTATCACGCGCATTGGTTATTTATCTATCGAAAAGATAAGATACCTAAAATCGCGTGGTTGCTAATTTTGTTGCCTTTTACAATACTGTTTTACGCGAATATCAAGTGGAAATATACTGTGTCTTTATGTTATAACTCTCCTTTTTCTATCTTCTCTCTGATAATGCCAGCTAAAATATTATAAACAGGGTGTCCTGCTGGAATAACAGGGGGATTTTTAGCAAATTCTTCTTGTGTTAAGGTGGTTTCTTTGTCTAATATTGTACCGTCTGCTAGTTTAGTACCTTTAGGGACAATATGGGTTATTGTTGGATTCCATTTTTCTTTAACTTTTGCCATGTTAAATACTCCTTTATGGTAAAAACAGAACCGTCCCACCTCCTACTGCAGAATGAACTGTTTCAAGGGGAGATGGAAAAGCCCTGTTTATAAGTCAATTATATCATAGTTAATTATTAAGCATGGATTTTTTTATCAGCAATAGCGTCTGTTAGGGTCTGTGAGAAGTTTAACCCTAGGTCACGCCCTAATGTATCCGCCCAACGTGGAATGGTTAGGGTTTTTTTAAC
Organism: Streptococcus sp. DTU_2020_1001019_1_SI_AUS_MUR_006; assembly: GCF_032340315.1. Lineage (NCBI taxonomy): Bacteria > Bacillati > Bacillota > Bacilli > Lactobacillales > Streptococcaceae > Streptococcus > Streptococcus sp. DTU_2020_1001019_1_SI_AUS_MUR_006. The sequence continues at coordinate 1,184,386 of NZ_CP135436.1, forward strand.
AGGTTCTTGACTGCCTAGATATTCTGCAACGTCAACCATAACCATAGAGATAAAAGATTTACTAGGATCATAGACTAGATCTATGTCCTCATCATCCTGGAAAGGGTTGTTAGAAGCCAAAGATAAAGCGTTAATAGGAGTAGGGGTAGGAATTTCTCGCCCATTCTCGATATAATCAGCTAGGTTAATACCGAGCCAATCGCTGGCCATTGCCATAGCGTCTGCCATATCCTCCCCTTGAGTTGCTGAATGTTCAAAATCTGGGAAAGTTACAAAGTAAGGGGCGTTAGCTCCGTCTGTATCGTCATAATAAAATAAAGCTGGATAAGTGACAAGCATAGTTTACCTCCAAAATCAAAGACAAGCAGGGGGACTGCCTTTATTACAGTCCTGCTTGCTTTCTTATCCCTCTTTCAGTGTACTTATTCAGTTCACCATGAGGGACTGTGATAGGTCTTTCCCCTTCCTTCTCCATTTTAACATGGGAGCCTTTACCGCCTTTGGTTTTTATCCAACCATGAGCCGTAAGGAGTTTGACCATCTCTTTTTGTGTCATAGGCATAGCGCTTTTACCTCCTGACAGTATTATTATAACACGTACTACACGTATTGTAAAGGGATAATACTTGTTATCTCTCAAATAGCAAAAGCCCCCAGATTCGTTTCTAAGGGCTTGTAGTTTATCCATGGTGTTTTAGTCGTCCAGTCCAAAACAAAGTGAAATAGGGGCAAATATGGGGCTTAGAGCTCCCCATACGCTCCTAATTCTGTGGTAAGGTTAAATCAATCCACATTTATCATACCTGCCAAATGTTCTATAGCTTCCTGCATTACTCGATATATCGAAGATTTAGACTTCCCTATTTCCTCAGCAACCTCCCAAGCGTCGAGATCATTCAAGTAAAAAAGCCTTAGAACAGAACGCTCAAACGGATTGGCCAGCTTATCGATTAGCCCAGATATTGCCATTCTTTCCTCAGTGAGACGCTCAATTCTCTGGAGCGTATCCTCTTTTAGCTTCAGAACACTTATAAGGTTATTTTCTGCTGTATTTACCCTGCTTGTTTGTACTCTTGTAGTGCTCAGTTCTTGCTTTTGGATAATACCACCTTCCAGGACTTCCAATTCCAAATATAAGCCTTTGATCTCCTTGTTTATCCACTTGACGCCCTCTAGTTTTTCTTTTACCTGCTCTGGTGTCATGCCTTGGCCTCCTGTATGGTATAATTTTATTGTGTTAATTATAGCTGAGGCGGAGCGCCTTGGCTTTTTTTGCTATTTCTCTATGTTCTCTCTAGCTTCAAGCTATGTAATCTTCTCTGTTCGTTCTCTGTTCAAGAGCTATTTTCTCGGCGTTCGCTCGGAGTTCAACACCATATTATCCCTTATTTTTAAGGCGTTTTTTTGGCCACTACCTAACCAAAACCTCACCCTTTTTGGAACGTTTACCGCACCCTTTTTTGGAACGCTCGAATCCGTCAAAAGTCTTGATATAGCTGACTTATTTCAAAGTTTTAACCGTCTAATATGTAGTATTTATTTGTTTTGTAAATTGCACCCTACTACAAATTATCTCAGGGATCCCAAACCATTCAGCCAAAAGCTATCCCCTTTTCTGGTGTAGTTAACAAACTTTTGATAATGCTTATAATATTTGGCACGTTTCATATACTTTGGTCTTTCAGGAAAACCATCGAACATATATCCGCCACGTTTGGGACTCCACCCTGGTTCTACCTTTCTAGCTTCCCTAAGCGCAAGCTCCCAATAGTATTGGCAATCTGTCTTATTTCGGTTCAGTGTTGACTTGTGTATTTTCTGGCATGATCCACAACCATATTGAAACAGTCTCTTATAGAGTTTTCTGCATCGATTACCACAAATAGGACAGAGAAAGAAGTAGCGATTACCTCCCTTAGTTCCTGGTATACTTGCTAAATCAAAATGATTACTTCCAAAGGTGATGTACAGACTATCTAGGTCTATTTCCAGTTTTCTACCGTTCAACTCAGCTATACCGTGACTGATATTCTGGTTTTTCATTGGCTTTATAAATGTCTCTATGGTTATTGATTTTATAACTTCCATTCGTTCAAAAATACTCCTATATGGAAAAACCCAAATCTATTGCCTAAATGTCAAAAGGGGATTGCTCCACCTCCTATGTTTTATTGACCTGAATAACCAGCAAGGCCTTTATATTCGCCTTCTACGTCCAACTTTTGGAGTAGGCTAATACTTTCATCGCCCAGCATTTCCAACGTACCAAAAGCGGTCATAGAGTCCATAGGGATAGGCTTATCAGAAAGCAAGCGATCAGCATAGTCTAATAGTTCTAGCTCGTAGTCTGTAACCTTATTGAGCAAACTCTCAAAATCCTCTGACTCTTTGAGTTGAAGCACGCGCTCCCGTTTGTAACATTCTTCAAACGCTGCAGCCTCTCCTGGTTGTTTGTGGTAGTCTTTAAAGCTGTCACAAATACGCTTGAAAGTCTTGTTTAGCTTGTAATCTTCCACATACTCAGCGACAAGCGTGCCTTTATCCTTGTAGGTCAATGAGATTACAGGCTGGCAATATGTCCCAGTCATGTATCCCAGTAGCGCGTGACCTGCTACTTGAGCAGTCGCCTGATCACAAAAATAGTAAGTGAAAGTGAATGTTTTTGCTTTGTCTGAAATTGATTTTAATGTCATGTTGTTTTTCTCCGTTTCTTAGTTTAAGGTAAATTATGTAATATTTTTCGTGTTATGTGACATTCTGTGACCTTCTGTGACAAAGAACGTCACACGCTCAAACCCTTGGGGCTCTATGGGTTAGGCCACTCCTGTGACCCTGTGACGTTCTTTTGTTTTATCGTTCCTATATATATAAATACTGTATTTTTTCTATATATAAGAGTTGGAAAGAATGTCACAACGTCACACCTATTCCCCTAAAGCTAGATATATCAAGGCTTCAAGGGGTGTGACCTTCTTTTTTGAGAACGTCACACAACGTCACACTTTTTTCAAGAAAATCAGTATTATCAAGGATTTCAGCGAAAAAAGAACGTCACACTTATTCTTGCTTAGTGATAGAGTGTTGAGGTGTCCGCATTTTTATCTTGTCAGCGTCCCATGCCTCTAGTTTCTCAAAATCTTCTGAAGGAACTCTTTTCTTTCTTAGAGAATACCGATAGGGCGTCAACTGTTGTAAGTGCCTGATAGTTTCTTTACCTGCTCCGTAAACATTGGGCTTGGGTATTCCCATGTCCTCAGCATAATGCTTCAGTGATCTTGTAACGATAAAAACAGGTACTACGTCCAGCTCATGCCAACCTTTTTCCATGTATTCGTGTTTAACCCATGAAAGCAAGTAGTCGTTATCTTCCTGATATTCTTCTAGAAGGCCTTTAACTGCTTTGGGTTCGATAAAGTGAGTAAATGGCTCTTGATTGATAGCTTTGTATAGGGCATATTCTAGGACTTCCTTATTTGCTAAAAACTCATTTTTTATCCAAGGTTTTTCCTTTTCCCCGTTAAAGTCAGCATTGAAAGGTACGATCATAATTCTACGATACCAGCCTTTTGTCTTGTTCCCACCACTGGGGATATAATTTCCTGAAAAGATATTGAATAGCTTAAAAGTAGCTTCAAAAGCTGGCCGACCTTTTGGATTGACTAGAACAGTGTCCCCGCTAGTGATACTCATTAAATCAGACGGATTTTTTAAGTATTCATTAGGTGCTTCATCCCCAATATTACAAACTTTTCCTACCAAGGTTTCTAAGTTATGTTTTTCAGCAAACTGTGCTGGCTTTAATGCTGATATACTGCTTTCTCCTATCAGATTGATAAGGAAGCGCTGAAATGTCCCTTTACCGTTGTTACCGTCCCCGTAGAAGATAGCAAACTTATTTCGGGTGTGGTTAGGGTTTATAGCTTCAAGGATAATCTGCCAAAACAGTGTTACCAGTTCGCTGTCATTACATGCGATTGAGTTTAGCCAAGCGTCAAAAGTTTTGCCCTCTCGATCTGTTGGGACTCGTTTAGGCGCGTGGTAAGCCGTGCTGATCTTGCTTGTAATTACATACTTAGGACTAAAAGGGAGTAGTTCCTTTGTTTTTAGGTTAATAATTCCATTTTTTACAGGGATAAGGTCAGCACTTTCTAAAGGTTTTTGTATCTTGGTCAATGTCCTAACCATTAACTTAATCTGTGGCCACTCTCTGGGTTTAATTCTCACGTCAAAAGTCTTACACAAAAGATTGAAAAGATCATTACTAGCGGTATAGATACCCTCGTCTAAATCATAGATATAGAGTAGGCTATAATCAGGAACATTGCTCTTGCTGATAAAAGTAAATGTGACAATCTCGCTCAGTATTTTAGCTACTGTGAATGTTTGGGGCATCGCAACCTTTTCGGTAACGTCCCCTGTGGACTCATTTACCTTTGTTTCGGTATGTTCTGCCCGCCATTCTTCACCAGCTTTAAAGATACGATTTTCAAGCTCCTTCATCGTTCTAGGAGGTTGTTCTTGCTCTCTCACCTCCAAGATTTCACTTTTTAGGTTTTCTAATTCTTCTAGTTCTATGGCTTTACCCTCTCTTTCTATATTCTGCCCGTGCTATGCTACTGAATGTACGATCTAGTTCCTCGATTGGTAAAGGTTCAGCAGTCACGCTATTGGCTATCTTTGTAAGCTCGTATGCAGTCTCTAGGTCACAATCAACCCATTTATTAAAGAGTAAACCTACAAAGCGTGTCAGTGCTACGTTACGCCCTCCCTCGTCTCCAAAACCATGAAATAGAGTGTCAATAATTCTCATGGTCATTGATCTCTGGCCACTCGTTCTGGGTGTGAATTTTTCAGTAGTTTCTAGCTTCGCTCTTGGTTCAACTTTGGGGGCTGGATAATCTAGGCCATGCTCGACAATTTTTTGATAACTTGCTGGGTCTCCTGTTGTGATTGGTAGCCCCTGGAGTTGTGACCAGGTTAGACTGGCCATGTCAAAGGGTAGTCCTATCTTGTCAGCAATCTCCTTTACTACCTGCTTATAGGTTACCTCATTCATCACGTTGTCAGGCTTCACCACAAGGCGAAAACGGGGCTTTTCTGGGCTATGTTTGATAGTCGGGTACAAGATGTAGGAGTAGCCAAACAAGGCGCTAGAAACGGCTTCTATGAAGTCCTCAGACGTTCCCTGTATATCGTCATAATCAAGAAAAATCAAATCCCGATAGATTAGACTGGAGTTGTTTCGCTTGTAACTGCCATTCTTTTCTGGTGTCACTTTCCCACTGATATAGTAAGGCGCTTGTGTACGCTTAAATTCTTCAATGTTTGCCCCTTCAGGGACTACCAAAGGCTTAAAGCGTTCAATATACTGGAATGGCTCAATCTTATCAAATGGATAGACAAGATTACCCTGAAAGCCTCTAGCCTCGTAAATTGTCATCTTTCAGCTCCTAGAAATATTAGAATATCATCGATTCTATAAAAGACTTTGCGTGTATCCTCGATAGGAGGAGTGAACCTTTTTAGCCCTGCGCGTTCCCAACGTTTTAAGGTGTTGTAATCTATCTCTAACTCTTCCTTGAGTTGTTTAGGTGTCATTAGTCCTGTTATACGTTGTTTAGGCTTTAAATAGTCTTTTAGAAAGTTTTCTACCAGTTTTAAGATGCCACGTTTTAGACTGTTTTCACTTTCTTTGCTTAAACTGAACATTGTTCATCAGCTCCCTTCAGCAGTTGCTTGTAACTCTCTAAATCGGCATTTAAAAGGACGGTTAGGCGCTTCTGTTCCTCTTGTACCTGGTTATAGAATGCCTTTGCTCCGTCCAGTAACTCCTCTTTGTTAGCTGGGATAAAGTAGCCTCTGAAAGCTCCGTGACGTACCCCGATGATAGGAACACCGTAGCGCGTGATCAGGCGACTGATAATGTCCTGTACGGTTCTTTCTGCTAGCTTAGTGAGTAAGCTGATTTCTGCCCCTGTTATGGAGTTCTCAGCCCCTACCTTAATTAGTCTTAATACTCGCTTGTCATTCATTGTTAGACTCATTCAATTCCTCCCCATACGTCTCCCCCTGCAAGCTGGATATATCGCCCATATTCAGGGTTTAAATCCTCGCTAGGTATTTCTATCGTCTGTTTGCTTTCTCGCTCAATTTGAGCGCTTTTTTTGCGGTCTCGGTGGTTTAGATAAAGTAGTAAGCCAATCAGTACCACGGAAAAGATAACCGCCTGTGTATTGGTTAAATCTAGCTCATTCATTTCATCGCCTCCTCAAACTGCTCTATAAGATGATCTTTACTTACTTTCCGATTAGCATTTTTAGAATTAAAAAGAATATCTTTTAAGGTTATAGTAGCCTCTAAATACTCCTTTTCAGCATGCTCTATATACGCCTGTTGCTCTGCTTCGTTGTCAAAAAAGTGCTTGGCTTGGCGTTTAAAGAAAGCTAGTCGCATAGCGTCCATTTCAAAAATACCAGGGTGGAAAAACATTCCAGTAGTGCTTTTAGAAACAGCTTCGATTTTATGACTTTCATTCAATTCAGAAAGTTCAATCCAAAGTAAGCGGTGTAAATTTTCTTTGATGGATTTTGTCTGACTTGCCAATAACGAAAGTCTATTAAGCCCATTTTTTTCGCCAATTTCTCGCATCTCTGCGCTAATTCTGTCTATACGTCTAGTTAAATTCTCGTATGTTGTTTCTGTCATGGTGTTTACTCCTTTTTCTATGTTTGTGTAATTGCCCTGATGGCCTTTTAATTGTCGTTTACTATACATGATTTCCTCACACTCTCCTCGACCAAAATTTGAGCGCGGGGATTTTTAATGGTTGTTTCTTATACATTGTTTCTTGTAATTCATAGCCTCACGCTCAGAGTCGCCAATATTTGAAAGCGTGAGAAAGTACCAGTTTTAAGAGTTGGCTCTCTCCGTATGGTCAAAATGTCCTAGATATGCTATAATCTAGTTATAAATCTTTACTAAAACCTCTTTGATAATAGCTTGCCTGCTTTGTTAAATTCGTTTTAGTGTTAGTGTGAAAGGCTTTGCTGATTGGTCTCGGTAAGCCTTTTTTGTTACAATCACGCGCATTTAGTGCGTGGTTTTTTATTTCTGAATACCAGGGACTTAATTTCCTGATAACTCATATTCAAGCAAATCATGGCTATTACCATATCCTCAAATGCCTGGTATTGCTCTAGCTCGTCACTGGTCAAGCTATCGATGCCATTATAGCCCCCACGTTCTTCCCTTAACTGCTTAGCGTTCCTGTCGGTCACTGCCTTCAGTATCAGGTTGTTCATGGTGCTATGCGCGTGCTTGGGTGCTTGTTCCCAGTTCTCAATACTGTCATGCAAGGTTTTTCTTTTTGGCTTTTCTAGCGCCCTCTGCATACGGAACTTAGAAAGTTCATCACGCATTTCAAAGAAAGCTTTGACTAGGTTCTTCTTAAACTCTTTTACAGGTTCTGTATTTCGTAAGTAAGTGATCAGCAAGGTTGCTTGTTGCTCATTCAAAATATAGTCCCGTACATTTTGCCCACTCTCTGAAGGTGAAATTTTAAATTGCACCTTTCCGAAGCTCTCAAAGTCCTCTCGATGCTTATTCAGCAAAATCTTCAAATGTCTGTGCTTAACTTCTGCACACTCTGCTACGATACTACTCAGTGTATACGGTTCTTTCTTGCCGTCCATGTAGACTAGTTCCATTGGTTCACTCCTTTCTTAGATTTCCTTTTGATTTAGTTCTATTTTTTTCGTACTATCTCCTAAAAAAATATCGTCCAGTTTTACCTGATACAATTCCGATAACTCTTTAAGTAGCTCAAAAGGGATTAGCGTACTATCTTTTTCGTACTTTGAGATAGTCTGAAAATTCTTGTTGACCTTCTTAGCCACTTGGCGCAAAGTAAAACCTGCATTTACTCGACACGCTCTTAGCGTCCATTGTGCCATATTCTTATAGCTCCTTTCAAGATTGATAAAATCATGGTACTATTTTTTTCGTACTTTGTCAACGCTGTTGTTGAAAAATTTTATTTTTTTCGTACTTTGTCTTTTTTGTGTTATAATCAGGTTGTAGAATTAAAGTAAGGGAGTTTTTAACAATGGCAAAAAATAGCCCTCAGGATTTAAAGAATAGAGAATATTTCTCTAATAATCTTAACCGTGTTATGAAAGAAAAAGGTATCAGACAGATAGACCTGCATAATGCTTTAGAAATTCCTAAAAGTACAATAACTGGTTATGTAAAAGGTAGATCAATGCCAACATCTGGCAATCTTCAAAAACTTGCTGATTATTTGGGAGTGAAAAAATCTGATCTTGACCCTCGCTTTTCTGACAAAGATGTTTACAAAGAATTTTTATATATGTTAGATAAACAATTAGACGAAGAAAAATACCTCGTAAAAAATGTTTCAAAAGATAAAATTTTTCAGAAAGTAAAAGAGAGAGAGAAAAGGGACAAGGAAATAATTGAACTAGCAAAGAGTAAAAATTTCCCAATCAGTCCTGAAGAGTTTCTCACTACTATCACTGAATCATTAAATGAATACAATCCCAAAGACAACTATGAAGTTTTAAATGCCCTTGCGCTAAAGACAAGTAATATCCTATTCTGGCTAGATATTGTATTTCAAAAAACAAGTAGTGAATTCTACATAGTTTTTGAAGATAAGGAATTCAACCAAGAATATTACAACAAATTATATAAAAAGTTTGAAAATCTATTTGAAGAAATTAAGTCTTTAGCTCTTCAAGAAGCTGAGAAAGATAAAGAAAATCTAGATGATTTTGCGTTACTTTGGGGTATAGACTAACCCACGCGCCACAATATCCAACAATCCTGAAGCACGTACTTTCTCGTACTTCAGCAAGTCCGCTGACCTTGTCTAAACCTTGCCACTTTTTAGGGTGTTAGAAATGTTAGTTTTCCAACTATTAAGAACTAATAGAAACGGGTTTGGAATTGTTTACCCCATCGCTTTTTAGGGACTCAGAAAATGAAGAAAATTGTTTTTTTCCAGTATTCTTGAAAATCCGACTTTTTTCCAACATTTACCCGTATAAGCTCTATATCTACCAATTTTACGGAGTAAAATCTTGGTACGCCAGAGAATTACAAACCATTCTAGAATATATGGAGTGGCGTAACTTTAACCAAGTTATAGACAAAGCAAAATAGCCTGTGAAGACTCCGGAAAAACCGTGGTTGCCAATTTTGTTGATGTCAACAAAACCCAAAAGATAAACTCAGATTTTGAAAAAACTTTAAATACAGGCCTGTTTACTATAAACAAGCCCATAATAGCCCCATATCCGCCTTATTTCCTACTCTGGTATTATTTACCGCCTGACTCTTTAAAATCGAATGTGGGGCAATCTGTGAAGCCCTAGCATGATTTAAACCACAATCTAAAACCTTTTTAATAATAGCTTGCCTGCTGATGTATTTTAGAAAGGTTTATCATCATGAAAATAACTGAAGTTATAAAAAAAGACGGTAGTAAAGTCTATCGTACTAATGTATATCTAGGAATTGACCAGGTAACAGGAAAGAAAGCCAAAACAAGTGTAACGGGTAGGACAAGGAAAGAGGTCAAGCAGAAAGCAAAGCACGCGCAAGATGATTTTATATCGAACGGTTGTACTGTGACAAAAGTAGTACCTGTAAAGAATTATCAGGAGTTAGCTGATCTATGGCTAGATAGTTATCAGCTAACAGTAAAGCCTCAGACTTTTGTAGCAACTAAGCAAATGCTCTATAATCACCTTATACCTGTCTTTGGTAGTCTGAGACTGGCCAAGTTATCTGTTAGCTATATACAAAGCTTTATCAACGATTTATCTACTCAGATAGTCCATTATGCAGTGGTTCATTCAATAAATAGGCGTGTCTTACAGTATGGGGTATCTCTCCAGCTCTTGCCATTTAATCCAGCTAGAGACATTATTCTTCCTAAACAGCCTAAACGTGAGAATACAGCAATCAAGTTCATAGCTTCAGACGATTTAAAGGCTCTGTTGCTCCACATGGAAAAACTAGCGTTTAAGAAATACAGTTATTATCTTGATTTTGTTCTGTATAGTGTCTTACTTGCTACTGGGTGCCGTTTCGGAGAAGTAGTAGCCCTGGAATGGTCTGATATTGACTTAGAGAATGGAACCGTCAGCATAAGCAAGAACTACAATAGATTTTTAAAGCTAATAGGTACACCAAAAAGCAAAGCAGGAGTTAGGACAATCAGCATAGACAAGAAAACAGTCAACATGCTACGTCTATACAAGAATAGGCAACGCCAATTATATTTGCAGTCTGGGGCGCGTGCTTCGTCTGTGGTGTTTGCAACACCTACGAGAGAGTACCAGAACCTGGCAACCAGACAAGAGGCTTTAGATCGACGGTGTGCCGAGATTTCTATTCCTCGCTTTACTTTCCACGCTTTCCGCCATACTCACGCTAGTTTATTGCTAAATGCTGGTATCAGCTATAAAGAATTACAATACCGTTTAGGTCATGCTACTTTAGCTATGACCATGGATATATACAGCCACCTATCTGCAGATAAAGAAAAAGAGGCGGTTTCATATTTTGAAAAAGCCATGAATAGCTTGTAAGTCCACAAAAAGGTGAACAAATTTATATTTTTAAAACTCATAGGCTGACTAAAAAGCCTATTAAATCAACGTTTATAGACAAAAAAGGAGAAAAACATGACATTTGAAGAAATTTTACCAGGACTAAAGACAAAAAAGAAATACGTACGTACTGGCTGGGGTGGAGCTGAAAACTATGTCCAACTTTTTGACACTATCGAGCAAAACGGGGTCGCTCTTGAAGTGACACCCTATTTCCTCATCAACGTGTCTGGTGAAGGGGAAGGTTTTTCCATGTGGAGTCCGACACCATGTGATGTCCTAGCAACAGACTGGGTAGAAGTGCATGACTAGACGTGTATTGATTACGGGAGTAAGTTCAGGGATTGGTCTGGCTCAAGCTCGACTCTTTTTAGAAAAAGGTTATCAGGTTTTCGGAGTGGATCAGGGTGAAAAGCCTGCCTTACAAGGTGACTTTCACTTTCTACAACGTGATTTAACGCTTGACTTGGAACTAATTTTTGACTGGTGCCCTCAGGTGGATATTTTATGTAATACGGCAGGTGTATTGGATGACTACAAGCCCTTACTAGAACAATCCGCCCAAGAAATCCAAGAGATTTTTGAAATCAATTACGTAACTCCAGTAGAGTTGACCCGCTATTATTTAACAAAAATGCTGGAACATAAACATGGAATCATCATCAATATGTGCTCCATTGCTTCAAGTTTAGCTGGTGGAGGAGGCAACGCCTATACCTCATCCAAGCATGCATTGGCAGGATTTACCAAACAGTTGGCTTTGGACTATGCAGAAGCAGGTATCCAGGTCTTTGGAATCGCACCAGGTGCAGTCAAGACGGGCATGACGGCAGCTGACTTTGAACCAGGTGGATTGGCAGACTGGGTAGCAAGTGAAACACCCATCAAACGCTGGATTGAGCCAGAGGAAATAGCAGATGTTACACTTTTTCTAGCAAGTGGGAATGCATCTGCCATGCAGGGACAAATCCTGACTATTGATGGTGGTTGGTCTTTGAAGTAATATAGTTGATACTCAGTTGATATGTGGAGGTATACTATGAAAAGAGATGAGTTTGGATTTGTCTTGCCCAATCTCTACTATCAGTTTTTATCAGAGTGGGAAGAGATTGCCCCCTATGAAATTGGAGATTCAGGCATCTGTTTGTACGCTAAGGAGGATCTTCAAGAGCGTAATGAGACTTATCAGATTGAGTATCAGAGTATCCGGATGTCGTGGAAGACAGTGATGTCTATCCTGCTGATGCATCGGAGCAAAATCTCCAGCTAGTCTACTATGGAGAGCAGTTGATTGACGTTCTTGCAGTCGCACTTGAAGAAAAACCAGATGCAAGTCTCCAAGACTTGGTCGAAGCTTTGAATTATTATAATCGGTACGATAGCTTTATGAACTTTGAAAGCTAGTAAGCATACTAGATTTATGCAGTTTCATTGATAATTAACAAATACAATAAGGAGTTAAGAAATGATAGATTACGAAAACATAAATGAAAAAATTGCCCCTTTTAGCCTGCTTGTATATGATGAGGATCCTAAAAATGTTCGAGGGTCACTCATTTATTACCCTGATGGAGAATACAGACAGGAAGTGTTTGATACTCGAGAAGACGAAGGAGCCGAAGGAAATGGCTACGATTGGGAATCGCTAGCTTTGGTATTTTTGGAGGAAAAAATGCCTGAATTAAGCGATGCTATCGACTTTGATCCTGAAGGAAGTATGTTTTGTGCCTATTCTTCCAAGGTGGACGCCTTGGCTAAATTCTCTTTAGAATTTAAAGAATTTTGCGATGATATCGAAGCTATGAAAGACTTGTTCAGTCGAGCAGAGTTGGATTAGTTGACTAAAATCTCTTTAAATTTAAAAAAAGAATAGAAAGGATTTCAAATGAAGCCACCAGAAGTAGTTGAACAACTGGAAAAACATCCAGACCTACATCTCTATTTAGATAAAATTTTAAAAAAGAATAAGAAAACCCAAGCTAGCTATCTCGAATCGCTGAATCATCTGGCCTATCTACTTTATCTAGATGGTCAAGAAGAAATTGCTAAGAAATTATTGGAGAGTGTCATACAAGTCCCATTTGAAGGGAATTATAACACTTGGACCTTTGTTGATAGCTCTTTGGTTTTATTGGCCTATCTGGAAAAAGAGGCAGAAAATAAGCTATCCGCCTATAAAAAAAACCTTTTATCCCCATTAAAACAAGGGGAGGAATCCACTCAAAAAATAAGAAGGAAAGTTCATCAGAGATTTTTAAATGGTGATAGCTTGGAGCAAAAGCTTGCAAAAATTAGGCAAGCTTCAAGTCCGGAATCAGAAATGGAACGTCGTCTGCTATACTTGACAGATTTATTAAAAATTCACCTCTTTATTACTGAGTCAACTTGTGAAGAGACAGATATCCAAGCAAAAATCGAAGAGAATATGGAGATATTAAAGAAGTATATCAAGGAGCATGAAATCTATAGCCTCTTTCCTTTTAAGGGATAAGGTAAGTTATTGATCTTGGATTTTTAGAAAGAGTAGAATATGGAAATCAAAAAACACTTTGGTGTCTATGGCATTTGCTATGAGAAAGGAAAATTACTCTGCATTGAGAAAACGAGAGGACCTTATTAACATCGTTTTGATTTACCTGGTGGTAGTCAGGAAGCAGGTGAAGGGTTGACAGAAACCCTCAAGAGAGAAGTTTTGGAAGAGACAGGCTATACTCTTAGCAGTTCTTCAAATCCTAGGATTTATGATGTGATGGTTCAAGAAGAGGGGCAAGACTTCGCAGTACACCATATCATGGCCTTTTATGATATAGTACTTGATTTAGAACGTTCTCAAAAATCCCTTCCTCATGAAGTTCTTGATGGAAGTAACGATTCAGCAAATGCAATTTGGTTTCCTCTTGAGCATATTACTGAAGAAAATGCCTCACCCTTAGTATTGAAGGTGAAGGCAGAGTTACGAGGATTTCCAGAATTGGACATGATAAGCTATAAGAATTGGAAGGTGAATGGATATGCAAAATCAACTAGCTCTGAGTGGTGAAAAAATTCTTGGAAAAGTTTATCCTCAACTATTGCACCACGTCGGTATGATTAGAGGCGAATATTTGTTGAGAGAGCTCAACCAAAACATCCTGTTACCAAGTTGTCAGCAATTTGTAAAAGATTATCTAGGCACTATTTGCTCCTTGTACTCGGATGAAGATGTCTGGTATCGTTTTTCAGAATTAACGAATACAGAAGCTAATTGTTTAGAGGGGACTAAAGAGTATTTTGATGAAAATCATCCCCTATTTGGATATAGAGGAACTAGGCGTTTATTGGCGTGTCTGGATGAATTTCAGGCTGAAGCAAATGTTGTTACAGAAGTTTATCAAACCAATCCCAATTTGTCTGTTATTTTTCCTTTTGTCAATGATGCTGAACAGTTAAAACAAGCTATTAGAGTGTTGCGCCAGCATGGTTTTAATGGAAAAGTTGGAACAATGATTGAATTACCGTCAGCTTATTTTGACTTGGACAGGATACTGGAAACTGGTATTTCAAAGATTGTAGTGGGAATGAATGATTTGACTTCTTTTGTTTTTGCGACTGTGAGGAACAGTCAATGGCATGATATGGAAAGTCCCATTATGTTAGAAATGCTGAGACAGATGCAGGATAAAGCAAGGACGAAAAAGATAGATTTCGCCGTAGCAGGATATCTGAATGCTTTTTTCATACAAAAAATGAATCAAATGGATATCAAGTGCATGATCCACTATAGTTCTATTCCAGAGATTTTTGATTTAAAAATTGACCATCCAGACCATCTCAAACGTGTAAAAGAAGAAAGTAAAAAAATACAAAGGAGCAACCTATGACACCTCAAGAAATGTGGAATGCCTACAAGCAAATAAACCCCTCTATCGGAGATGAGATAGATGCCTGGGCTTTTGGAGTGGAACCAGACCTTTTAGCGGATCTGGTCTTTAAAGGCGAAAAAACAGCAACAGCCTCTGCCTACGACCTCTATGCAGTAGAGGACGAACCCCTTCCCCAAGAAGGGACCTTTGATGTTATTTTAGATAGTAAGGATCAAGCTGTCTGCATTGTCGAAATTACAAAGGTTTCCGTTCAGCCTTTCCATCAGGTTTCAGCCGACCATGCCTACCAGGAAGGCGAAGGAGACAAATCTTTAGCCTATTGGCGTCAGGTTCATGAGGACTTTTTCACGGAGTGGCTTGAGGAAGCAGGTCTGACGTTTACACCTTATAGTAAGGTTGTTTTGGAAGAATTTCGCAAGGTCTACCCTCTCTAGACTACTAGAAGGAAGAAAGTTTTGGGAATCACCGTCCAAAGCTTTTTTCTGACTAAAAATATGATAAAATAGGTATGTTTGAACTAGAGCATTCGCTCAGAAATTTAGAATAGGAGAATATGATGCAAGCAGTAGAACATTATATTGAAACATTTGTTCCTGAACATTATGATTTGTTTTTAGACTTGAGTCGTGAGACCAAGACTTTTTCAGGAAAAGTAACCATTACTGGTCAAGCTAAAAGCGACCGTATTTCCCTTCACCAAAAAGATTTGGAGATTTCTTCAGTTGAAGTAGCAGGACAAGCTCGTCCATTTACAGTTGATAACGAAAACGAAGCCCTTCATATCGAGCTTGCAGAAGCAGGTTTAGTTGAATTGGTTATCGCTTTTTCAGGTAAAATCACAGACAACATGACAGGAATCTACCCATCATACTACACAGTTGATGGTGTTAAGAAGGAAGTTTTGTCGACTCAGTTTGAGAGTCACTTTGCTCGCGAAGCCTTCCCATGTGTGGATGAGCCAGAAGCAAAAGCAACCTTTGACCTCGCTCTTCGTTTTGACCAAGCAGAAGGTGAACTTGCCTTATCAAACATGCCGGAAATCGATGTTGAAAACCGCAAAGAAACTGGCATCTGGAAATTTGAAACAACTCCACGTATGTCTTCGTACTTGCTGGCTTTCGTTGCTGGTGATTTGCAAGGGGTAACTGCTAAAACTAAAAATGGTACTTTGGTAGGTGTATACTCAACCAAGGCACATCCACTTTCAAACCTTGATTTCTCACTAGACATCGCTGTCCGTTCTATCGAATTTTACGAAGACTACTACGGAGTCAAGTATCCAATCCCTCAATCTCTTCACATCGCCCTTCCTGACTTCTCAGCTGGTGCTATGGAAAACTGGGGACTTGTGACATACCGTGAAGTTTACTTGGTTGTTGATGAAAACTCAACCTTTGCTAGCCGTCAACAGGTAGCACTCGTCATTGCCCACGAACTTGCTCACCAATGGTTTGGTAACCTTGTGACTATGAAGTGGTGGGATGACCTCTGGCTCAATGAAAGCTTCGCGAACATGATGGAATACGTCTGTGTGGATGCCATCGAGCCAAGTTGGAATATCTTTGAAGATTTCCAAACAGGTGGAGTACCTCTTGCTCTTGAACGCGATGCGACGGATGGCGTTCAATCTGTTCACGTTGAAGTCAAACATCCAGATGAAATCAATACGCTCTTTGATGGTGCTATCGTTTATGCCAAAGGTAGCCGTCTCATGCACATGCTTCGTCGTTGGCTAGGAGATGCTGATTTTGCTAAAGGCTTGCATGCTTACTTTGAAAAACACCAATACGGAAATACCATTGGTCGTGACCTTTGGAATGCTCTCGGACAAGCATCTGGTCGTGATGTAGCAGCCTTCATGGATTCTTGGTTGGAGCAACCTGGTTATCCAGTCCTTACTGCCACAGTTGAAAATGATGTATTGAAGATTTCGCAAAAACAATTCTTTATCGGTGAACACGAAGATAAGAACCGACTTTGGGTAGTGCCACTGAACAGCAACTGGAAAGGAGTACCAGATACTCTCGAAACTGAAAGTATCGAAATCCCTGGCTATGCAGCACTTCTTGCTGAAAACAAGACAGCCCTTCGTTTTAACACTGAAAATACAGCCCACTACATTACTGACTATCAAGGTCAATTACTTGATGCTGTGCTTGCAGACCTAGTAGAACTTGATAACACAAGTAAACTTCAAATCGTCCAAGAACGTCGTTTGCTAGCTGAAGCAGGACACATTTCTTATGCAGACTTGCTTCCAGTAGTGGATCAATTAGCACAAGAAGAATCTTATCTCGTTGTTTCAGCAGTTTCACAAGTTATCGGAGCGCTTGATCGCTTTATCGATGAAGGAACTGAGACAGAAAAAGCCTTTAAAGCCCTTATTGCTAAACTGGCTCGTTACAACTATGACCGTCTTGGCTTTGAAGCTAAAGAGGGTGAATCTGATGAAGATGAATTGGTTCGTCAATTGACAATTTCCATGATGATTCGTTCAAATGACGAGGAAGCCAGTCAAGTTGCTAGCCAAATTTTCGAAGCCCACAAGGATAATCTTTCAGGACTTCCAGCAGCTATTCGTTCACAAGTTCTCATCAATGAAATGAAACACCATGAGACTAAGGAATTGGTGGCGACTTATCTGGATCTATACACTCATGCAACAGATGCCGCCTTTAAACGCCAATTAGCAGCTGCGCTTGCATACAGTACAGATGCAGAAAACATCCAAACTCTTCTTGAAACTTGGAAGGACAAATTTGTGGTAAAACCTCAAGATTTGTCTGCATGGTATTATCAGTTCTTAGGTCATAAGGAAACTCAGGAACCAGTTTGGGCTTGGGCGCGTGAAAACTGGGATTGGATTAAGGCTGCTCTTGGTGGAGATATGAGCTTTGATAGCTTTGTTATTCTTCCTGCCCATGTATTTAAGACAGAGCAACGCTTGACAGAATACAAGGCCTTCTTTGAGCCGCAACTTTCTGACCTTGCACTTAGCCGTAACATCGGTATGGGAATTAAGGAAATCGCAGCACGCGTTGAATTGATCAAGCGTGAAAAAGCAGCAGTTGAAGCAGCTGTTGCTCAATATAGCAAAGCTTAAAAGATTCTAGTCTAACTAGATTACAAAAACTCAACTTTCTCTTGGAAAAACAAGGGAAGTTGAGTTTTTTTTAAGATATTTTTGCTATAATAGGTGTAATAAGGAGGAATTTTTGATGATCAAAATTCTATTAGTGGAAGATGACCTAGGCCTGTCAAATTCAGTCTTTGATTTTTTGGATGATTTTGCGGATGTCATGCAGGTTTTTGATGGAGAAGAAGGTCTTTATGAGGCTGAAAGTGGCGTTTATGATTTGATTCTGCTTGATTTGATGTTGCCTGAAAAAAATGGTTTCCAAGTCTTGAAAGAATTACGTGAAAAAGGCGTTTCGACACCAGTTCTTATCATGACAGCAAAGGAAAGTCTCGATGACAAAGGTCATGGATTTGAGCTTGGGGCAGATGATTATCTAACAAAACCATTCTACCTAGAAGAACTCAAGATGCGTATTCAGGCGCTGCTCAAACGTTCTGGTAAGTTCAACGAAAATACTCTTTCTTATGGTGATTTGACTGTCAATCTATCTACCAATGAGGTTAAAGTCAATGATACTGTTGTGGAATTATTGGGTAAAGAATTTGATCTTTTGGTTTATTTCCTCCAAAATCAAAATGTTATCTTACCAAAAACACAAATTTTTGACCGTTTGTGGGGATTTGACAGTGACACAACCATCTCCGTGGTAGAAGTCTATGTATCAAAAGTTCGTAAGAAATTAAAGGGCTCAGTCTTTGCTGAAAACCTCCAAACCTTGCGTAGTGTTGGGTATATTTTAAAACATGTTTAATAAATTTAAAAAGAATTGGTATGCGGAGGATTTCAGTTATTTTATCCGTAACTTTGGAGTATTTACTCTGATTTTCTCTGCTATGACCTTGATTATCTTACAGGTTATGCACTCCAGTCTCTACACATCGGTGGATGAAAAACTCTTATCACTGAGCAAAAATCCTCAGGACGTCATTCAATTGGCGGTCAATCGTGCAACTGAGGACGTTAAGGATTTAGGTAGTGCCAATGTTGCTCCAGCTTCTGATAAAAAACCAACGGTTAGTTCCAATACGGAAGTGATATTGCTAGATTCAAATTTGAATCAATTAGTGACTGGCAACCGCTTTTTAGGTCTTGATAAGATTACTTTTAATAAAAAGGATTTGAATCATATTCGACAACTTCATGTTCAGAATAGTTATGGTCAGGATGAGATTTACCGAGTGATTCTATCTGAAATAAATATCGATTCTGTCTCGACCAATATTAAGTATGCAGCGGTTTTGATAAATACCAGTCAGATAGAGCAAATTAGTCAAAATCATGAGCAATTAATCGTGGTAGTCATGGCTAGCTTCTGGATTTTATCCATTATTGCCAGCCTTTATCTTGCGCGTGTCAGTGTTAAACCTTTACTTGAAAGCATGCAAAAGCAACAGAGTTTTGTGGAAAATGCCAGTCATGAGCTACGAACTCCATTAGCTGTTCTGCAAAATCGTCTAGAAACTCTTTTTCGAAAGCCGGAAGCTACTATTATGGAATCTAGCGAGAGTATTGCTTCTAGTTTAGAAGAAGTTCGAAACATGCGCTTTTTAACAACCAATCTCCTAAATTTAGCCCGTCGTGATGATGGTATCAATCCTGAACTAGGAGAGGTACAGCCAGACTTCTTTAACACAACCTTTACCAACTATGAAATGATTGCGTCTGAAAATAACCGCGTTTTTCATTTTGAAAATCGCATCCATCGGACCATCATAACAGATAAGCTTCTTCTTAAACAACTGATGACTATCTTGTTTGACAATGCTGTCAAGTACACAGAAGAAGAAGGAGATATCCATTTTGTCATTGCTACGACGGAGCGTAATCTCTATTTGTCAGTAGCTGATGATGGAATTGGTATTTCTGCAGTAGATAAAAAGAAAATTTTTGATCGCTTTTACAGGGTTGATAAGGCTCGTACTCGGCAAAAAGGTGGTTTTGGGTTAGGCTTATCCTTAGCCAAACAGATTGTCGATGCTCTTAAAGGAACCATCAGTGTCAAAGATAACAAACCTCATGGTACGATTTTTGAAGTAAAAATCGCTATCCAAACACCATCCAAGCGTAAAAATAAATAAAAAAAGCTGTGACTTAGAGAGCGGAAGAGCAAGTATCGCTTTTCTAGTCGCAGCCCTTTAGTTATCTTATAAAAAATAGGTCAGGACAAAATCCCGACCTTTTGAATCTAATATAATTTCTTCTTAATTATCGAACGTTGAATGTTTGATGCTGCTAAACTCAAGGCAATTGCTAGGCTAAAAGCCAGAACTGTATTAAACTTGAGGGCTAAAAAGATAAAGCTAAACAAGGCTAAAAAGACGCAAAAACAAGCAATGTTTACAAAGAAAAGAACTTCCTTCAAACTAGCAACGGAAGTGGTTTCTGGAACATAGTCTTGGTATAGCGTTGTTTGAGTTTCCTCTTCTTCAAACTCATACGATTGATATTTTCTTACGGGCATGATTCTCTCCTTAACAGTACTCTTTCATTTTACCATTTTTCAAGAAAAAAATTATTACAGTAAGGTTACAAAAATAATAAGTAAATTTATCATTTTAGGGAATAGCTGATTTTTCAGAAATGTGGTATAATTTTTCTTATGGAAAAGATTATTATTACAGCAACTGCTGAAAGCATTGAACAAGTAAAAGAATTACTAGAGGCGGGAGTTGACCGCATCTATGTCGGTGAGAAAGATTTTGGGCTTCGTCTACCAAAGACTTTTTCTTATGATGAACTGAGAACCATCGCTGGTCTGGTTCATGATGCAGGTAAGGAATTGATCGTAGCGGTCAATGCTCTTATGCATCAGGATATGATGGATCGTATCAAACCCTTTCTTGATTTCTTGGAAGAAATTAAAACAGACTACATTACTGTTGGGGATGCGGGTGTCTTTTATGTTGTCAATCGCGATGGTTATTCTTTTAAAACCATCTATGATGCCTCAACGATGGTAACTAGCAGCCGTCAGATCAATTTCTGGGGACAAAAGGCTGGCGCTTCTGAGGCAGTATTGGCTCGTGAAATTCCATCAGCTGAACTCTTTAAAATGCCTGAAATTTTGGAAATTCCTGCTGAAATTTTGGTCTATGGAGCAAGTGTTATCCACCACTCTAAGCGTCCACTCTTGCAGAATTACTATAATTTTACTCAGATTGATGATGAAAAAACACGTCAACGCGATCTCTTCTTAGCAGAGCCTAGTGATCCAGATAGCCATTACTCTATTTTTGAAGACAATCATGGAACTCACATTTTTGCCAATAACGACCTCGATTTGATGACCAAATTGCCAGAGTTGGTGGAGAATGGTTTCACTCATTGGAAACTAGAAGGACTTTATACTCCAGGGCAAGATTTTGTTGAGATTGCAAAACTCTTCATCCAAGCCCGTAGCTTGATTCAAGAGGGAAGCTTTACGCATGACCAAGCCTTCTTGTTGGATGAGCAAGTCCGTAAACTCCATCCCAAAAATCGTTTCCTTGACACAGGATTTTATGACTACGATCCTGACATGGTTAAATAAGAATCAGAAACCCGAAATAAAATGTTCGGGTTTTTCTAGTGCAAGGATGAATTTGAAGCGTATTCATGTTATAATAAAAGTAGCTTTTTGTTTGGAGGTGTTTAAGTGGAAAATCTGAAAAAAATAGCAGGCATCAAGGCTGCTGAGTTCGTAACCGACGGAATGGTTGTAGGACTTGGAACAGGCTCGACTGCCTATTATTTCGTAGAGGAGATCGGACGTAGAATTAAAGAAGAAGGACTTCAAATTACAGCCGTAACGACCTCGAGTGTAACGACAAAACAGGCACAAGGATTGAATATCCCACTTAAGTCGATTGACGAGGTGGATGAGGTTGATGTGACTGTTGATGGAGCCGATGAGGTAGATCGCCAGTTTAATGGTATCAAAGGAGGCGGTGGTGCGCTTCTAATGGAAAAAGTAGTTGCGACATCAACCAAACAGTATATCTGGGTGGTAGATGAGAGCAAAATGGTTGAGAAACTGGGCGCTTTCAAACTACCTGTCGAAGTTGTCCAATACGGAGCAGAACAGGTTTTCCGTCGTTTTGAAAAAGCTGGTTATAAGCCAAGTTTTCGTGAAAAAGATGGCCAACGCTTTGTGACGGATATGAAAAATTTCATTATTGATCTTGATTTAGGTGTCATTGAAGATCCGATTGCTTTTGGTCATCAACTGGATCTTCAGGTCGGTATTGTTGAGCACGGTTTATTTAATCAAATGGTTGATAAAGTGATTGTTGCAGGGCAAGCTGGCGTTCAGGTTTTAACTTCAACAAAAGGGAAATAATCAAAATAATCAAAAAAGGAGACACACTATGCCAAAATTTAATCGTATTCACTTGGTGGTACTCGATTCTGTAGGAATCGGTGCAGCACCAGATGCTAATAACTTTGTCAATGCAGGGGTTCCAGATGGAGCTTCTGATACACTAGGCCATATTTCAAAATCAGTTGGTTTGAATGTTCCTAACATGGCTAAGATTGGTCTTGGGAATATTGAACGTGAAACAGCCCTTAAAACGGTTCCCGCAGAGGCAAATCCTAGTGGTTACTACACTAAACTTGAGGAAGTGTCATTAGGGAAAGACACCATGACAGGTCACTGGGAAATCATGGGCCTCAACATCACTGAACCGTTTGATACTTTCTGGAATGGATTCCCAGAAGAAATACTTACAAAGATTGAAGAATTCTCAGGTCGTAAAGTAATCCGTGAAGCAAATAAACCATACTCAGGAACTGCTGTTATCGATGATTTTGGACCACGTCAAATGGAAACAGGCGAGTTGATTATCTATACGTCAGCTGACCCAGTTCTTCAAATCGCGGCCCACGAAGACATTATTCCTTTGGATGAACTCTATCGTATTTGTGAGTACGCTCGTTCGATTACATTGGAACGTCCAGCTCTTCTAGGTCGTATCATTGCACGTCCTTATGTTGGTGAGCCTGGAAACTTCACACGTACTGCAAATCGTCGTGACTTGGCTGTATCCCCATTTGCTCCAACCGTTTTGGACAAACTCAACGAAGCAGGCATTGATACTTACTCAGTAGGTAAGATTAGTGATATCTTTAATGGTGCTGGGGTGAACCATGATATGGGCCACAATAAGTCTAATAGCCATGGAATTGATACGCTTTTGACAACAATGGGCCTTGCTGAGTTTGAAAAAGGATTCTCATTCACTAACTTGGTCGACTTTGATGCACTTTACGGTCACCGCCGTGATCCACATGGTTACCGCGATTGCTTGCATGAGTTTGATCAACGTTTGCCTGAGCTTATCGCTGCTATGAGAGAAGATGATCTACTCATGATTACTGCAGATCATGGTAATGACCCTACTTATGCAGGTACAGACCATACTCGTGAATACATTCCACTTTTGGTCTGTAGCCCATCACTAAAAGGAAATGGACACCTACCAATCGGTCATTTTGCAGATATTTCTGCGACAATCGCTGATAACTTTGGCGTAGATAAGGCTATGATTGGTGAAAGCTTCTTAGATAAATTGGTTTAAGATGACTCGCTTGGCATTACTGGTTAGAGGGATCAATGTCGGTGGGAAACATAAGGTGGTCATGGCCCAGCTTCGTCAAGAATTGACAGAGTTGGGATTAGAAAATGTTGAAACCTACATCAATAGTGGCAATATTTTCTTTGATACTAGCATGCCTAGAACTCAGTTGGTTGAGAGGCTACAGGATTTCTTTAAAGAACATTATCCATTTATTCAACATTTTTCCTTGTTAAGTCAAGAAGATTACGAAGAGGAGCTTAGAACTCTTCCGGAATGGTGGTTCCAAGAAATAGCTCGAAAGGATGTTCTCTTTTATACTGAGGGACTGGATATCAAGCAAGTTATCGAGAAAGTCGAAAGTATGGAACTGGTAGATGAAGTGCTTCATTTCGGGAAACTGGGAATCTTCTGGGGCAAATTCTCAGAAGAAACCTATAGCAAAACAGCCTATCACAAGTACCTGCTTAAGATGCCTTTCTATCGTAATATTACTATTCGAAATGCAAAAACCTTTGACAAAATCGGTCAATTTTTAAAAGATTATGAAGGAGACAGACAATGACATTATTAGCAAAAATCAATGAAACAGCTGCTTTCTTAAAAGAAAAGGGAGTAAAAGCACCAGAGTTTGGCTTGATTCTTGGATCAGGACTTGGAGAACTTGCTGAAGAAATCGAAAATCCAGTTGTGGTAGACTATGCTGAGATTCCAAACTGGGGACGTTCGACTGTTGTTGGACACGCTGGCAAATTGGTGTACGGTGAGCTTGCTGGACGTAAAGTCTTGGCCCTTCAAGGACGCTTCCATTTCTATGAAGGAAATCCGCTTGAAGTCGTGACTTTCCCAGTTCGTGTCATGAAAGTTTTGGGCTGTGAAGGTGTGATTGTTACCAATGCTGCTGGTGGTATCGGCTTTGGTCCTGGTACTTTGATGGCTATCACTGACCACATCAATATGACAGGCCAAAACCCTCTAATCGGTGGAAACCTGGATGACTTCGGTCCACGTTTCCCAGACATGTCAAAAGCCTACACTCCAGAATACCGTGCTACAGCTCATGCAGTTGCTGAAAAGCTTGGTGTTAAACTTGATGACGGTGTTTATATCGGTGTAACTGGTCCAACTTATGAAACTCCAGCTGAAATCCGTGCATATAAGGTACTTGGTGCTGATGCTGTCGGAATGTCAACTGTTCCAGAAGTTATCGTTGCAGCTCACTCTGGCTTGAAGGTTCTTGGTATTTCATGTATTACCAACTTTGCGGCTGGTTTCCAAGAAGAACTTAACCACGAAGAAGTTGTAGAAGTGACCGAACGTGTCAAAGGCGACTTTAAAGGCTTGCTGAAAGCGATTCTTGCTGAATTGTAAGACTATGAGAGTACGACTCCAAAGTATTCCCTATGGACTGAGAGTGCTTCTAGCCACCTTATCATTAGGAATAGGGACGGGTCTGGTCGGAATTGCCTGTCATTATCTACTAGAAGGGGGGCAAGGGCTGGCTTTTGGCCAAGATGAGTCGGATTTACTCCAGCAATTTCAAGAAGCTGGAGGTCTCCGTAGATTCCTCGTCTTGTGTGTGACAGGATGCTTGGCAGCTGGCTTCTGGTATACCCTGCAAAGGCGTCATAGGATCCTGTCTATTCGCCAGCAAATCGACTTAGTTGGAAATACAGATCCAGTTCCTTTGGCTCACCTACTTCATGCAGTCATGCAGATTGTGATTGTCGGAGCGGGTGCTTCGGTCGGAAAAGAAGCCGCTCCACGCGAGGTTGGCGCTCTTATAGGAGGTCGCTTGGCGAAAGGTTTTTCTCTAGCCCTCAAAGAGCGAAAAGTCTTGATTGCCTGTGGTGCTGGAGCTGGTTTAGCTGCGGTCTATCAAGTTCCCTTTGCCAGTAGCTTGTTCGTCTTTGAGACCTTAGGACTCGCCTACAGTTGGCAGAACCTTCTACTGGTTTTGACCAGCACTTATCTAGCCACCTGGGTCGCTCAGTCCATCATTGGTCAGGAGGCTATTTATCACCTGTCCGCAGTCTCATGGTCGGCTAGCAGTTTCTTCCAGGCTATTGTGATTGCTTTCTTGGTTACTCCCTTGGCTCTGGTCTTTGCTTTCCTCGCCAAGCGGGCTAGTCACAAACGGCGGAAGGCTGGGACGATTCTTTGGGCTCTTCCTCTAGCCTTTCTAGTGCTGGGGAGCCTAGTAGCCTTTTTCCCTATCTTTATGGGGAATGGCCAGGTACTAGCGCAAGTCCTCTTGTCTAGTCAGTCGATTCCTTATCTTCCACTGGCTCTTGCAGTGAAGGGGCTTCTGGTTTATCTCCTCTTGCGCAATGGTGCGTATGGGGGAACTTTGACACCATCATTTGCCTTAGGGATTGGATCTGGCTATCTAGTGACCTTGCTTTTGACTGTAGTTGGTATTCATCTGGATCCTGCTTTAGGGATGTTACTAGGAGCGACCGTCTTTTTAGGGACGACCTTAAAAGCTCCTCTGGCAGCTATTGCCCTGAGCCTTGGATTTACAGGCCAAACTTGGAGTTTGACAATTCCGCTTGTACTTGCAGCTAGTCTGTCTTACGTGATTCGAAAGAGATGGGAGAAGAAACGATGAAGGTACATTTTGTACTGCATGAAACCTTTGAAGTGCCGGGCGCTTATCTAAAATGGGCGCAGGAGCGTGGCCATCAAGTGACCACGACCAAAGTCTATGAGAATGAAGCCTTACCAGAGACAGTGGATGAGATCGACTTTTTGATCGTAATGGGAGGACCTCAATCGCCAGATGAAGATCGGGAAACTTTTCCATACTACGGTCCTCAGGAAGAGATTGAGCTGATTCAAAAGGCTATGAAGGCAGATCGTTATATTGTTGGTGTCTGTCTTGGTGCTCAACTCTTGTCTGTTGCTTATGGCGCAGAGTATGAACATAGTCCAGAGCGTGAGATTGGTGTTTTTCCAATAACGCTAACTGAAGCTGGATTAAAAGACAATTATGTCAAAATTTTTGGACAAACTTTAAATACTGGTCACTGGCATGGAGATATGCCGGGATTAACAGAGGATGCTATCGTCCTTGCGACCAGTCAAGGTTGTCCACGTCAGATTATTCGCTTTAGTCCTAAACACTATGCCTTCCAAGCTCATTTGGAATTTGATCCAGAAGCAGTAGAGCTCTTAATTGCTGCGGATGGTGAAGAAGTTTTGGAAGAACAAAGTCAAAAATTGACTTACGTTCAAAAGCCTGAAGTTATTCGTGCATATGATTATCAAGAAATGAATGCAAAACTCTATGCATTTTTGGATTCATTAACAAATTAAAAACAACAGAAAGGTAGAGCGTGTGTTCAGATTGGAACACGAGCGGAAAGCTTTTCTAATTACTCAATTAAAAAAAAGATGGGTTAACCGTATTAGCTGAACTGAATACGGGTGGAGAACTGTGTAAAAAAGATAAACTGTCTAGCATTTACAATGCGTCGCCAGTTTCCTATTTTTACTTTGTTCTCTGTCGCCTGTCTTGTATATCAAAAAAGAAAGGTAGAGCATGTGTTCAGATTTGAACACGAGCGGAAAGCTCTCCTAATTACTCAATAAAAAAAGAAAGGATGGGCAGTTCGGGTTTGAAATTGAACCCGGGCTAGAGGCTGTGTAAAAAAGATAAATCCTCCTAGATGCGAGGCATCTTTGTCGGATTTCCTATTTTTACTTTGCCTCTTTTACGCCCTTGGTATCTTATATTATGTCTATCCATATTGCTGCTAAGCAGGGTGAAATTGCTGATAAAATTCTTCTTCCTGGGGATCCTCTTCGTGCTAAGTTTATTGCGGAGAATTTTCTTGAAGATGCTGTTTGTTTTAACGAAGTTCGTAACATGTTTGGTTACACTGGTACTTACAAGGGTCACCGTGTATCTGTCATGGGAACAGGGATGGGAATGCCATCAATCTCCATCTATGCGCGTGAATTGATTGTCGATTACGGTGTGAAAAAATTAATCCGTGTGGGAACTGCTGGTTCTTTGAATGAGGATGTTCATGTCCGTGAATTGGTCTTGGCGCAAGCAGCTGCTACCAATTCAAATATCATTCGCAATGACTGGCCTCAATATGATTTTCCACAAATCGCTAGCTTTGATTTGCTTGATAAGGCCTACCATATTGCTAAAGAACTCGGTATGACAACCCACGTTGGGAACGTTTTATCATCTGATGTCTTTTACTCAAACTACTTTGAAAAGAACATCGAGCTTGGTAAATGGGGAGTCAAGGCTGTGGAAATGGAAGCAGCAGCTCTTTACTATCTTGCTGCTCAACACCATGTTGATGCTTTAGCTATTATGACTATTTCAGATAGTTTGGTTAATCCAGATGAAGATACAACTGCAGAAGAACGTCAAAACACCTTCACTGATATGATGAAGGTTGGTTTGGAAACATTGATTGCTGACTAAAGGTAGATTCCATTCATGTGATTTCTCTTGTTCTCAAAATGATAAGCATGTTCATTGCTTCAATCCTATAATAGATGAGAATAAGGACTTTGAAGAACGTCAAATTGTGTCAAAGGATCAAAAATAGTCAGTTTAATATCTAAATCATAAGCAAATAAAGTTGGAAGCCTGATTGACAATAGCTAAAGGTTTTCAACTTTTTTAGAACAAAAACTAAAGGAGGGGTAAAATGGATAAGATTGAACAATTACAGGAACTGATAGATCAAAGTCAAAGAATTGTCTTTTTCGGTGGGGCTGGGGTTTCTACAGAGTCTAATATTCCAGATTTTCGAAGTTCCGATGGTGTTTATAGTCTTAAGTTGGGGCGTCATTTTACTGCCGAGCAACTGGTTTCACGCACCATGTTTGAACGCTATCCAGAGGATTTTTTTGATTTCTACAAAAAGTATCTGGTCTATCCTGATGCCAAGCCGAATTTAGCACATAATTATCTAGCGTCGTTAGAAAAAACAGGTAAATTAAAGGCGATTGTGACGCAAAATATTGATAGCTTGCATGAAATGGCGGGTTCTGAAAATGTTTTGAAACTGCATGGTAGTGCAGATCGAAATTATTGTTTGGGCTGTCATCGCTTTTATGATTTGACTGCCTTTTTGGCACTTGAAGGTCCAGTTCCCCACTGCTTAGATTGTGGTAAGGTGGTCAAACCTGACGTAACCCTTTATGAGGAAGAGCTAGATATTGATGTATTTAGTCGCGCAGCCCAAGTCATTCAGCAAGCAGATTTGTTGATTATTGGTGGAACTTCCTTAGTTGTTTACCCTGCAGCTAGCCTAATCAATTATTTTTCAGGGTCAAATCTTGTCGTTATCAACAAGTCCAGCACTCCTCAAGACAGCCAAGCTGATTTAGTTATCGAAGGTAAGATTGGAGAAGTTTTTTCTAAATTGAGACAATAAAAAACTGAAAGAAGTAGGACTATACTTCCTTCAGTTTTTTTGTATCACGAACTCAGAAACTATGAACAAGATTCGCTCCATTCCTCAGGGGATCTCATATTTGATTGATAAATTGATTGAGTTCTTCTTGATTGTTGAATAAAATTAAACAGAAAAGAGGCTGGGACAAAAGTCCTAGCCTCTCAATTGTCGAGCAAGACGCAGTGGTTGAGTGGGCTCTACTACGCTGATTTCATCAGCTTTTACAGCCCTACTCAACTGTGCGGAGGTGGGATGACGAAATCGAATTCTAACGAATTACCGATTTCTGTCCCACTCTCTTTTTTAGTCATTCAGTACATGCTGATTTTAATGAAATGCTACTATATTGTTTACTTTTTTAAAGATCGCAAAAAACAATCAATCTCTGCTTGAGAATGGAGAATGCTCATCTTTTCTGGGTAAGTATTGTTTAAGTATTGGTATCTTTCCTTAGCATTTTTTGTTCGACCATCCCAGAGAATCCAACGAATAAATTCCCAGTTGAATTGCTCGGGGCATCCCTTAGCCATACTTTCTCTCACTTTTCCTCTGTATTTTAAATAGCGCTTAAAGGCTCTTAGCAAACAAGTCCAAGCCGAAAAATTTAAAAAGATAATCTGGTCAGCTTGCTCCATTCTTTCCTCATAGCAACACCAAGAGTAGTTGCCATCAATGACCCAATTTTTGTTTTTGGATAAAAAGTCCTTCATTTCCTTAAGCATCCAGTCACGGTCGCTGTCCTGCCAACCAGGTTGAAATTGGAGAGTATCCATATGAAGTTTGGGGATGGAGTAGTGCTTAGCCAGTTTTTCTGCAAGAGTAGATTTACCTGATCCTGAATATCCGATGATAGCTATTTTCATAATAACCTCCAGAAAATGTGCACAAAAAAAGCTCCGAAGAGCTCATTTTGTATGCAGTTAAAGATTAACCAAGTTTAGCTGCAAGACGTGCTTTATCACGGCTAGCTTTGTTTTTGTGGATCAAACCTTTAGTTTCTGCTTTATCGATAGCTGAGCTGGCAGCACGGTAAAGTTCTTCAGATGGGTTTGCTTCAAAAGCTTTGATAGCAGTACGCATAGCTGATTTTTGAGCTGAGTTCTTTTCGTTTTGTTTAACGTTCAATTCAGCGCGTTTGATAGCTGATTTAATGTT
The DNA here is from genome assembly GCF_032340315.1 of Streptococcus sp. DTU_2020_1001019_1_SI_AUS_MUR_006. Taxonomy (NCBI): domain Bacteria; kingdom Bacillati; phylum Bacillota; class Bacilli; order Lactobacillales; family Streptococcaceae; genus Streptococcus; species Streptococcus sp. DTU_2020_1001019_1_SI_AUS_MUR_006. The sequence continues at coordinate 1,214,167 of NZ_CP135436.1, forward strand.
TGCCAATGTTCTTACCTCCATTTTTACTAACTATACCATTATATCTGAAAACTTACGTTTTGACAAGGGAAAATTATTTTTTTAAGTAAATTTCATCAATTTCGTGATTTTTAGATTTATGGAGAATGACCTCGGCACGATTTCGTGTCGGTTCAATGTAATTTTGGAGATTGGTGAGGTTGATACTGGTCCAAACTTGGTGAGCAAAATCCTTGACTTCACTAAGAGGAAGTTGAGTGAAACGATAGTAATAGTTGCCTGGATCATCTTGAGCAAAGCTAAGGAGTTTTAAGAAACGATCCAAATACCAACTTTCAATATCTTCGACAGCGGCATCTACATAGATTGAAAAATCAAAGAAATCAGTAATATAGAGACGATCATTATGAGGGTTTTGGAAAACATTGATTCCCTCAACAATGACAAAATCAGCAGCTTGAACTCGTTGTTTTTGACCTGGGACGATATCATAGATTTCATGGGAATAAACAGGAATATCAACATCCTGCCCATTTTTAAGTTGGTCTAGGAAATTAAGCAAAGCTTCCATGTCGTAGCTCTCAGGAAAACCTTTACGATTAAGGATATCTTGCTCAATTAAGACACTATTTGAGTATAAAAAACCATCTGTAGTAACTAGTTCAACACTTGCTCCAGGAACGATACGAGACAGCAAAATTTGCAAGAGCCGACTAGTAGTTGATTTACCGACAGCAACACTCCCAGAAACTCCGATAATAAAGGGCTGTTTTTTGCTCTCTCTTTGAAGGAAAATACCTTTTGAAAAGGCAAGGTCTTCTTTGGAACGCTTATAAATCTGAATCAAATGTGCCAGTGGCAGATAGATATCTGTAACATCTTGTAGGCTAATCTGATCATTGAAACTCTTAATAGAATCTAACTCTTCCTCGGTCAAGGGAGGAGTTGTTTTGCGATGCAAGGATTGCCAAGTTTCGCGGTTTATCTTTTCAAAATGTAAAAAATCGTTGGTCATTTGTTTTCCCCTAGATATTTTGTTTATCATACCATAAAAAGCTAAAAAAATAAAGCGGTTCCTTGAATGTGATAAGTCAGTAGTATATACTATAAGTAGATAGAGAATGAACAATTTATTGATGAAGTAGGAGCTGATTTCTCCTGATTTTATCAGCTAATAAAGGGGGCTTTTTAGTTCATAACTCATAGGAGGTGTACTATGAAAATCTTAAAAAAATACATATTGGAACTCTGTTTTATTTTAAGTTTTGCTTTACCTTTTATAAAAGGAGTCAATGTGGATAATGGTAGACGATTTGTGGAAATTTATTACGGTTTTACATTTTTAATGGATTATGCCATTGTAACAACTATTTTCATTTGTTCACTCCTCCTTGCATGGCTGTTAAGGAAAGGTTGGACAAAATTCCTTGCTGCTGGTAGTTATCTATTTTTGATTTTGTGGATTGCTACAGAGGGTTATTTATTCCGCATGTCAATAGAAGATTTGATACGACTGTGGACAAGTTTGGAAATCCTGACACAAACTTATCAGTTGGGCTTTTATCTAAACATTTTGTTGGGAATCCTGTTGATAATTAAGTATTTGAAGGTAAAGCAATAGTAATCAAAATGTATCTGATTATAGACAATAAATTTGTTGTTTTATCCTGACTGTGATACCTTGTAGCTCCCAATGACTTGTCATTCGTTTCCAATAATTGATAGAGATTGAAGGAAAGCGCTTTCTTTGTTAAAATATAAGGGGGGAAAACCTATAAAGGAGATGTTAAGATGAAAGCTAGATTAAGAGAAAAAGAGCTGTTTTTTATCAGTCTATTTGTAGTTGTTTTATGGTTATCACCAAACTGGGTGAATTTCTCCTTTACGATAGGAACTCAGAGCCATAACTGGACCACTTTTGTTCTGTTTATCTTATTGCCCCTCATAGGTCTTGGCTACCTTGTGCTAGCTTTCTTTAAAAGAAAGTGCTGGCTCTTCTTTTTTGGTCTTGCTTGCATTTTTGCTTTTCCGATTACCATGGCAGTAGCTAGCTTTTTACTAGGTCCCTAATGTTAATCCGAATTTATATTATTTTTGAGAAAATACAATGTTATTTAAGGGCTTGATACCATTGTAAACGATTTACAAATAACTTATTTTTATGGTAAAATAGTGTCATGAGTAAAATGTATTATGCAGAAAATCCAGATGCAGCCCATGATGTTCATGAGCTTAGAGTTGAGCTACTTGGGCAAAAGATGACCTTTTTGACAGATGCTGGTGTCTTTAGTAAAAAAATGATTGACTTTGGAAGTCAGTTGTTGTTAAGATGTCTTGATATTGAAAAAGGTGAAAAAATTCTTGATGTTGGTTGTGGCTACGGTCCAATAGGTTTGTCTTTGGTTAAAGCTTATGGTGTTCAGGCAACTATGGTGGATATCAATAATCGCGCCCTGGATTTAGCCCAGCAAAATGCAGTAAAAAACAAGGTTCAAGCGACTATCTTCCAGTCTAATATTTATGAGCAGGTAGAGGGACAATTTGACCATGTCATTTCGAATCCTCCTATTCGCGCTGGCAAGCAAGTAGTCCACGAAATCATCGAGAAAAGTATAGACTTTTTAGTAGATGGTGGAGATTTGACGATCGTCATCCAGAAAAAACAAGGAGCTCCTAGTGCCAAAAGTAAGATGGAAGAAGTTTTTGGCAATTGTGAGGTTGTAAAGAAAGATAAGGGATATTATATCCTTAGAAGTGTGAAAGAATGAGAGCAGTAGATCTAATCCAGAAAAAAAGAGACGGCCAAGAACTAAGCTCCAGTGAGATTCAATGGTTGATTGAAGGTTATGTATCTGGAATCGTCCCTGATTACCAGATGGCAGCTTTTGCTATGGCAGTATATTTTCAGGGAATGACTATCGATGAGATTTCTGACTTGACTATGAACATGGTTAAGACAGGTCAGGAATTTGATTTATCGCCAATTGAAGGCATTAAGGTAGACAAGCACTCTACTGGTGGAGTTGGTGATAAGGTAACTTTAATCCTAGCACCTTTGGTAGCTAGTTTTGGTGTTCCAGTTGCTAAGATGAGTGGTAGAGGTCTGGGTCATACCGGCGGTACTATCGATAAATTAGAATCCATCAAAGGTTTTCAGATTGAACGAAATCAGGATGAATTTATCAAACAAGTTCAAGATATTGGTGTTTCAGTCATTGGCCAGTCCGATCAACTGGTTAAGGCTGATAAGTTGCTTTATGCCCTCCGTGATGTGACGGCAACGGTTGATACTATTCCCTTGATTGCTAGTTCGGTCATGAGTAAAAAGATTGCTGCTGGAGCTGACGCTATCTTACTGGACGTTACTGTTGGTGAAGGCGCCTTCATGAAAACAGTGGACGAGGCCCGTGAATTGGCTCAAACTATGGTAAATCTTGGTAAGGCTGTAGGTCGCAAGACAGTAGCAGTCATTACGGACATGAGTCAACCATTGGGACGTGCCATTGGAAACCGCTTGGAAATCCTAGAAGCACTAGAAATTCTTCAAGGAAAGGGACGTGAAGATATTAGTCATTTTATCTGCGAGTTAGCCCAGATTATGCTATCTTTAGCAAATGTTGAAAAAACAGTCGAGGAAGTAAGGGAACATCTTGAAAATGGTAAGGCACTCCAGAAATTCGAAGAAATGGTTGTAGCTCAGGGTGGAGATTTAGAAGACCTCTATCGTCCAGTAAAAGTTGACCATATAGTTGATATTCCTGCTCAGGAGGATGGTATTATCGCAGAACTTCCAGCCATGGAGTTTGGTCTTTTTGCCATGAGATTGGGTGCTGGTCGTGCAGTGAAAACAGACGCCCTTGACTATGAGACGGGGATTGTTTTTGAGAAGAAAGTTGGAGACTTTGTCAGAAAGGGTGAAATTGTTGCAAAAGTATATACAAATGGCAAAATTTCTCCGGAACTAGTTACAGATTTCCAAAAATATGTTAAAATTAAGATAAGTGATGAAGCGATAAAAACGCGTGAAATCATTGAAATTATCTCCTAATTTAAGGAAAAAACGAAATGAAACTAAATAAATACATTGATCATACGCTTTTAAAGCAAGATGCGACAGAAGAACAAATTAATCGTTTGTTATCTGAAGCCAAAGACTATGATTTTGCCAGTGTTTGTGTCAATCCGTGCTGGGTTGCTCATGCCAAATCTGGTCTTGCAGATACAGATGTGAAGGTTTGTACAGTAGTAGGCTTCCCTCTTGGAGCCACAACATCCACTGTTAAAGCCTTCGAAACCAAAGAAGCTATCCAAAATGGTGCTGATGAGATTGATATGGTTATCAATGTTGGAGCACTCAAGTCTGGGAATGCTGATTTAGTTGAGTCAGATATTCGAGCTGTTGTTGAAGCAAGTGGAGACAAACTGGTTAAGGTTATTATCGAGGCTTGTTTGTTGACTGATGAAGAAAAAGTTCTAGCTTGTCAGCTAGCTCAGAAAGCAGGAGCAGACTTTGTCAAGACTTCTACTGGTTTCTCAACAGGTGGTGCAACCTTACCAGATGTGAAGTTAATGCGTCAGACTGTTGGTCCAGACATGGGAGTCAAAGCAGCAGGAGGAGCTCGTTCTTATGCAGATGCTGTAGCTTTTGTTGAAGCTGGAGCTACTCGTATCGGAACATCTGCTGGTGTAGCAATCTTAAAAGGAGAGTTAGCAGATGGCGACTACTGAGTTGATTGAATTAGCGATTGAAACTAGTAAAAAAGCTTATGTTCCCTATTCACATTTTCCGATTGGCGCTGTTTTGGTAGCCAAGGACGGAAGTATCTATACAGGGGTTAACATTGAAAATGCTAGCTACCCCTTGACCAACTGTGGCGAAAGAACTGCAATCTTTAAGGCGGTTTCTGAAGGACAACGAGACTTTTCAGAATTGATTGTCTATGGTCAAACTGAGAAACCTATTTCTCCATGTGGAGCTTGTCGCCAAGTTATGGTCGAATTTTTTGAACAAGATCTAAAGGTGACTCTAGTTGCCAAAGATAAATCGACGGTCGAGATGACGGTCGGGGAATTACTTCCATACTCATTTACAGACTTACATTAGTCTGCGTCACTCCCTGAGTGACAAGGGTCCTTGTGACCAATCAATCCATACTTGCAACTTCGTTGCGCATCTTATTTAGGAGGTTCAGTAATGAACAAGAAACAATGGCTAGGCCTTGGTCTAGTTGCAGTAGCAGCATTTGGACTTGCTGCATGTGGTAATCGCTCTTCTCGTAACGCAGCATCTTCATCTTCTGATTTGAAGACTAAAGCAGCTATCGTTACAGATACTGGTGGTGTTGATGATAAATCATTCAACCAATCAGCTTGGGAAGGTCTTCAAGCTTGGGGTAAAGAACACAACCTTTCAAAAGACAATGGTTACACTTACTTCCAATCAACAAGTGAAGCTGACTACGCTAACAACTTGAACCAAGCAGCTGGAAGCTACAACTTGATCTTCGGTATTGGTTTTGCACTTAAAAATGCAGTTGCTGATGCTGCCAATGAACATACAGATAAAAACTATGTTTTGATTGACGATGTAATTAAAGATCAAAAGAACGTTGCAAGTGCTACTTTTGCTGATAATGAAGCAGCTTACCTTGCAGGTGTCGCAGCAGCTAAAACTACTAAAACAAAACAAGTTGGTTTTGTAGGTGGTATGGAATCTGAAGTTATCTCACGTTTTGAAGCTGGTTTCAAAGCAGGTGTTGCCTCTGTCGATTCATCAATCAAAGTACAAGTAGACTATGCTGGCTCATTTGGTGATGCTGCTAAAGGTAAAACAATCGCTGCAGCTCAATACGCAGCTGGTGCTGACGTAGTTTACCAAGTAGCTGGTGGTACTGGTGCAGGTGTTTTCTCAGAAGCTAAATCTTTGAATGAAAGCAAAAATGAAAGCGAAAAAGTTTGGGTTCTTGGTGTAGACCGTGACCAAGCAGAAGAAGGTAAATACACTTCTAAAGATGGTAAAGAATCAAACTTCGTACTTGCTTCTACTTTGAAACAAGTTGGAACAACAGTTCAAGACCTTGCAAATAAAGCAGAAAAAGGTGAATTCCCTGGTGGTCAAGTGATCGTTTACTCATTGAAGGATAAAGGGGTTGATCTAGTAACAACTAACCTTTCTGAAGAAGGTAAAAAAGCTGTTGAAGATGCAAAAGCTAAAATCCTAGATGGCAGCATCAAAGTTCCTGAAAAATAATAGATAAAAGTCATTTCTTAGGGGAGCGGCCTGTGGCCGCTTCTTTAAGAATTGAGACAAATTGTTTTGTCTCAATAGAGCTTGCTAAATCTCTTTAGCAGGTTTTATTGAAATAAAATAAAACTCTGAAAGGAAGAGCACATGGCACACGAAAATGTCATTGAGATGCGTGAAATTACCAAAGTTTTCGGTGAATTTGTCGCTAACGACAAGATTAACCTTGAACTTCGTAAAGGTGAAATTCATGCACTTTTAGGAGAAAATGGAGCTGGGAAGTCCACTCTTATGAACATGCTAGCAGGGCTTCTAGAACCAACTAGTGGTGAAATTGTGGTCAACGGTCAAGTTGTAAAATTAGACTCGCCATCAAAAGCAGCTAGCTTAGGAATTGGGATGGTTCACCAGCACTTTATGTTGGTTGAAGCTTTCACAGTTGCTGAAAATATCATTTTGGGAAGCGAATTAACTAAAAATGGTGTCCTAGATATTGCTCAAGCAAGTCGAGAAATTCTTGAATTATCAGAGCGTTATGGACTAGCTGTAGATCCTTCTGCCAAAGTAGCAGATATCTCTGTTGGGGCTCAACAACGTGTTGAAATTTTGAAGACACTTTATCGTGGTGCCGATATTCTTATCTTTGACGAACCGACTGCTGTTTTAACGCCATCAGAAATCGATGAGTTGATGGCAATCATGAAGAACTTGGTCAAAGAAGGTAAATCAATTATCTTGATTACCCACAAGTTGGATGAAATTCGTGCGGTTTCTGACCGCGTTACAGTTATCCGTCGTGGTAAATCAATCGAAACAGTTGAGATTGCTGGTGCAACTAATGCTGACTTGGCAGAAATGATGGTAGGGCGTTCAGTTTCCTTCAAAACTATGAAGCAGGCACCTCAACCAAAAGAAGTTGTACTGTCCATTAAAGACTTGGTTGTTAATGAAAACCGTGGCGTTCCTGCTGTTAAAAATCTCTCACTCGATGTTCGAGCTGGTGAGATTGTCGGAATTGCCGGTATTGATGGGAATGGTCAGTCTGAATTGATTCAAGCTATCACAGGACTTCGTAAGATTGAATCTGGTAGTGTGGAATTGAAAGGCCAGTCCATTGTAGGATTGCATCCACGTCAAATTACCGAACTGAGCGTTGGTCACGTTCCAGAAGACCGTCACCGTGATGGTTTGGTCTTGGAAATGCTGATTTCTGAAAATATCGCTCTTCAAACCTACTATAAAGAACCTCTTAGCAAAAAGGGAATTTTAAATTATACGAATATCATTGACTATGCAAAAAAATTGATGCAAGAGTTTGATGTTCGCGCTGCTAGCGAGATTGTTCCAGCTTCAGCCCTTTCTGGAGGAAATCAACAAAAAGCAATTATCGCTCGTGAGATTGATCGAAATCCGGATCTCCTCATCGTCAGCCAACCAACTCGTGGTTTGGACGTCGGTGCCATTGAGTACATTCACAAACGCTTGATTCAAGAACGTGATAATGGGAAAGCTGTCCTTGTAGTCAGCTTTGAACTAGACGAGATTCTAAATGTCTCAGATAGAATCGCTGTTATTCATGATGGTAAGATTCAAGGGATCGTAACACCAGAAACAACCAACAAGCAAGAACTTGGTGTCTTGATGGCTGGTGGTGAATTGGAAAAAGGAGAAGAGTGATGTCTAAAAAATTACAACAAATTTCGGTTCCCTTGATTTCTGTTATCCTTGGAATCTTGCTTGGAGCCATCGTCATGTGGATTTTTGGCTATGATGCTATTTGGGGTTATGAAGAGTTGTTCTACACAGCCTTTGGTAGTGTTCGTGGAATCGGTGAAATTTTCCGTGCCATGGGACCATTAGTCTTGATTGCTCTAGGATTTGCAGTTGCGAGTCGTGCTGGCTTCTTTAACGTTGGTCTTCCAGGACAAGCACTCGCTGGATGGGTTATGAGTGGCTGGTTTGCTCTTTTGAATCCAGATTTGCCACGTCCATTGTTGATTCTTGTGACAGTAGTCATTGCGCTGGTGGCTGGAGGAATCGTTGGTGCCATTCCTGGTATTTTAAGAGCTTATCTTGGAACATCTGAAGTCATCGTAACCATCATGATGAACTACATTGTTCTTTATGTGGGAAATGCCTTTATCCACCACTTCCCTAAAGAAATCATGCAAAGTACAGACTCATCTATCCGAGTAAGTGCAAATGCAACTTATCAAACACCATGGCTTGCTGAGTTAACAGGAAACTCTCGTATGAATATTGGGATTTTCTTTGCCATCATTGCAGTTGCAGTTATCTGGTTCTTGCTTAAGAAGACAACTCTCGGTTTTGAAATCCGTGCAGTTGGTCTAAATCCAAATGCTTCTGAATACGCTGGTATTTCAGCGAAACGTACCATTATTTTATCAATGATTATTTCTGGTGCCCTTGCAGGACTTGGTGGAGCGGTAGAAGGTCTTGGTACCTTCCAGAACGTTTATGTCCAAGGTTCATCATTGGCAATCGGATTTAATGGTATGGCGGTCAGTCTACTTGCTGCAAACTCACCAATTGGAATTCTTTTTGCAGCCTTCTTGTTCGGAGTGCTTCAAGTTGGAGCCCCTGGTATGAATGCTGCTCAAGTACCATCTGAGCTTGTAAGTATCGTTACAGCCTCAATTATCTTCTTTGTCAGCGTTCACTACATCATCGAACGCTTTGTCAAACCAAGAAAACAACTTAAAGGAGGTAAATAAGGATGTCGATTACAACAATGCTAACCCTTATGGTTTCTTCAATGTTGATTTACTCAGCACCACTTATTTTCACAAGTATCGGAGGCGTTTTCTCTGAACGTGGTGGAGTTGTTAACGTTGGACTTGAAGGAATCATGGTCATGGGTGCCTTCTCTGGAGTTGTTTTTAACCTTGAATTTGCACAAGATTTGGGAGCATTAACTCCTTGGTTGGCTCTTCTAGTTGGTGGATTAGTCGGAGCTATCTTCTCACTGATTCACGCAGTAGCTACAGTTCATTTTCGTGCTGACCATGTTGTCAGTGGTACCGTACTTAACTTGATGGCGCCAGCCTTGGCAGTCTTCTTGGTGAAGGTGCTTTATAACAAGGGACAAACGGATAACTTAACGCAAACTTTTGGACGTTTTGATTTTCCTCTTTTGGCTAATATCCCAGTTATCGGAGATATCTTCTTCAAGTCAACAAGTTTACTTGGTTACCTAGCAATTGCCTTCTCATTCTTAGCATGGTTTATCCTCTTTAAGACTCGCTTTGGACTTCGCCTCCGTTCAGTAGGTGAACATCCACAAGCAGCAGATACTTTGGGGATTAATGTCTACAAGATGAGATATTTAGGGGTTATTATTTCAGGTTTCCTAGGTGGAATTGGCGGAGCAATTTATGCTCAATCCATCTCAGTCAACTTCTCAGTGACAACTATTGTTGGACCTGGATTTATCGCTCTTGCTGCTATGATTTTCGGGAAGTGGAATCCTGTCGGAGCTATGCTTTCAAGTCTCTTCTTCGGATTATCACAGAGTTTGGCAGTTATTGGTTCACAACTTCCTTTCTTACAAGGAGTTCCAACTGTTTACTTGCAGATTGCACCATATCTCTTGACCATCGTCGTCCTAGCAGCCTTCTTTGGAAAAGCTGTTGCGCCGAAGGCGGATGGTATCAACTATATCAAATCTAAATAAACACAAACGAGGCTGGGAAAAATCCCGACCTCGTTTTTTAGTATTTGAAATGAAAATCTGGCGAAAACTTCATTTTTATATCCCATCCTCTTCTCTATTTTTTAGAGTTTTGATGGGTGAGATTTAGTCCCCAAGGAACTAGGTTCTCGGTTTTGTTTTGAATACGATTGATATTATCCTTATGACGTATGATTACAATTCCCGCGAGTGCTATGATAATAAGAGTGAAGAGGAGATCGTAATTACTTAAGATAAAGCCGAAGAGTGGAAAAATTAGAGCTCCCAAAACAGCAGCGAGAGCAGCAGTAACACTAGAGAGAGAAATCATGCTTCCTAGATATAGAGTTCCAAAGAAGACAACTGCTAGATAGAGGCAAAATAGAGGAGCAAATCCGAAAATGACTCCAGCACTAGTTGCGACAGCCTTACCTCCCTTAAATCCTGCAAAAATTGGGAAAGTATGCCCGATTACGGCTAAGAGACCAAAAATTAGAGGAGAGATTCCTTGTACATGGAAGATAAGGGGAAGTAGAGTTGCGATGGTTCCTTTGAAAAAGTCAATCACGAAGGTTGCCATACCCGCTTTCTTACCTAGGATTCGAAAGGTATTGGTCGTTCCAGTATTACCAGAACCATGTTCTCTTAGATTGATCTTAAAGAAGATTTGCCCAATCCACAGTCCTGAAGGGATAGAACCCAATAAATAAGCTAAAATTAATAATACTATTGTCATCATGCTTCTATTATACCATGAAATAGGAGAGAAACGGAAAGGAATCTTTTCTCAAATTGTGACATCTGATACTTTATGTAAGTAGAAAATTTTTATTAGGAACACTATTGTTCGGAAATTAAGGCTAAAGTTTTAAAAATGCATGGAAATTTCAGAAAATCCTTGATTTTGTGTTTATTTATGCTATAATGAGAACAATTATTTTTAGGAGGTGGAACATGTCTTACTTATTTGAGATATTACCAAGTTTATTGAGCGGTGCGACAATGACTTTACAAGTTTTTGCACTGGTCTTGCTTTTTTCAATCCCTTTAGGCATTTTGGTTGCCTTTTGCTTACAGGTCCATTGGAAACCCCTCCATTACATGATTGATGTTTATATCTGGGTGATGCGCGGGACACCCTTGCTCTTGCAACTAATTTTTATTTATTATGTCCTACCAAGTATCGGAATTCGACTCGACCGTGTGCCTGCAGCGATTATTGCCTTCACGCTTAATTATGCAGCCTACTTTGCTGAAATTTTCCGTGGAGGGATTGCAACCATTCCTCAGGGCCAATACGAAGCAGCTAAGGTTTTGAAATTCAATCCTTTCGATACCGTTCGCTATATCATTTTGCCACAGGTAACCAAAATTGTCTTACCAAGTGTATTTAACGAGGTTATGAGTTTGGTTAAGGATACTTCTCTGGTCTATGCGCTCGGTATTTCAGATTTAATCCTAGCTAGTCGTACTGCAGCCAATCGTGATGCTAGTTTGATTCCAATGTTTCTAGCAGGCGCTATCTATCTTCTTATGATTGGTATCGTTACGATTTTAGCTAAGAAACTTGAGAAGAAGTTCAGCTACTATAGATAGGAGGTTATCCATGTTAGAGTTAAGAAATATCAGCAAAAAATTTGGAAAAAAAGAAATTTTATCCAATTTCAGTTTAACAATTCCTGAAAAGCAAATTTTGGCCATCGTTGGACCTTCTGGTGGTGGGAAGACTACCTTGCTTAGAATGTTAGCTGGACTAGAAACCATTGATTCAGGAGAGATTTTTTATAATGGAGAATCCCTACCTTTGGATGAACTTGAAAAGCGTCACTTGTTAGGTTTTGTCTTTCAAGATTTTCAGCTTTTTCCTCACTTATCCGTTATGGAGAACTTGATTTTGTCACCTATCAAGACTATGGGGATGTCTGAAGCAGATGCTAAGAAGAAGGCAATCGACTTACTAACTCGTCTTGGGCTTGAAGCCCATGTGGATGCCTATCCTTATTCCTTGTCTGGTGGTCAAAAGCAACGGGTTGCCTTAGCACGTGCAATGATGATAGATCCAGAAGTGATTGGGTATGACGAACCAACTTCTGCTCTTGATCCAGAGTTGCGTCTCGAAGTTGAAAAACTGATTTTACAAAATCGAGACTTAGGTATGACTCAAATTGTCGTAACCCACGATCTCCAGTTTGCAGAGAATATCGCTGACCAGATTCTCAAAGTAGAGCCTAAGTAGGAGGTGTCTATGAATCGAAAGAAAATCAGCCTTGTTTTGGTATTCTTTCTTGCTTTTTTCCTGGTAGGATGCACGCAAAAAGCTAGCAATCCTAAAGTAGATAATTGGGAAAAATACCAACAACAGGGAACAATTACTATCGGATTTGACAATACTTTTGTTCCTATGGGATTTGAAGAAAAGAATGGGCAATATGTTGGATTTGATATTGATTTAGCCCAAGCTGTTTCTAAGAAACTTGGCTTTAAGGTCCAGTTTCAACCCATTGATTGGGATATGAAGGAAACAGAACTTCAAAACGGCACTATTGATGCAATTTGGAACGGCTATTCCGCAACAGATGAACGCCGTGAGAAGGTAGCCTTTACTATTCCTTATATGGAGAATCAGCAGGTTCTAGTCTCAAAAAAATCGCAAAATATTCAATCAGTGTCTAATATGGCAGGTAAGATTTTGGGAGCCCAAGCAGGTTCTTCTGGTTATCTAGACTTTGAAGCTCAGCCAGAACTCTTGAAAAACATTGTAAAAGACCAAAAGGCTAATCAGTATCAAAGTTTTAATGAAGCCTTGATTGACTTGCAAAATGATCGGATTGATGCTCTTTTAATTGACCGTGTTTACGCTAATTATTATCTTAAAACGGAAGGGATTTTAGACCAGTATGAGATTTTCCCAGCTGGTTTTGAGAGTGAGTCTTTTGCAGTTGGAGTAAGACCAGCAGATAAGACCTTGTTAGCAAATTTGAATCAAGCTTTTGTAGAACTCTATCAAGAAGGTAAATTCCAAGAAATTAGCCAAAAATGGTTTGGTGAAGATATAGCAACAAGCCAAGTTAAAGGAAAAGAAAACTGAGACTCGCGTCTTGGTTTCTTTTTTTAGGGTGGAAATGAGTGCTTTTTTTACTAAAAAGTACTTGTGAATAGGCTTTTTAACTTGAAAATTTTGCAAAATCCCTAGAAAACCTGTAAAATAGTAAAGATGAACAAATAGGAGGTTCCTTGTGTCAAAAAAGGAAATCAATATTAACAATTATAATGATGATGCCATTCAGGTGCTAGAAGGGTTGGATGCGGTTCGGAAACGTCCAGGTATGTATATCGGATCGACTGACGGTGCTGGACTACATCACCTTGTTTGGGAAATTGTCGATAATGCGGTCGATGAAGCCCTGTCTGGTTTTGGCGATCGTATTGATGTAACCATTAATAAAGACGGAAGTTTAACGGTTCAAGACCACGGACGTGGAATGCCGACTGGAATGCACGCTATGGGAATTCCAACGGTTGAGGTTATCTTTACCATCCTTCACGCCGGAGGGAAATTCGGTCAGGGTGGTTATAAGACATCAGGAGGTCTCCACGGGGTTGGATCTTCTGTCGTCAATGCCCTCTCTAGTTGGCTCGAAGTAGAAATTACACGTGATGGGGCTGTTTACAAACAACGCTTTGAAAATGGTGGGAAGCCAGTAACAACTCTTGAAAAGGTTGGAACGGCACCTAAGTCTAAAACAGGTACCAAAGTGACCTTCATGCCGGATGCTAGTATCTTTTCCACGACAGACTTTAAGTACCATACCATTTCAGAGCGTCTCAATGAGTCAGCTTTTCTCTTGAAGAATGTAACCTTGTCATTAACGGATAAGCGAACAGATGAAGCAATTGAATTCCATTATGAGAACGGTGTGCAGGATTTTGTTTCTTACCTCAATGAAGACAAGGAAACCTTGACGCCTGTCCTATACTTTGAAGGGGAAGATAATGGTTTTCAAGTAGAAGTAGCCCTCCAGTATAATGATGGATTTTCAGATAACATCTTGTCCTTTGTTAATAACGTTCGTACCAAAGACGGTGGAACGCATGAGACAGGACTAAAGTCTGCTATTACCAAAGTCATGAATGACTATGCGCGAAAAACTGGCCTTCTCAAAGAAAAAGATAAAAACCTAGAAGGTTCAGATTACCGTGAAGGATTAGCGGCAGTTCTTTCCATCTTGGTTCCTGAAGAACATCTTCAGTTTGAAGGACAGACCAAGGATAAATTGGGAAGTCCCCTTGCTCGTCCCGTTGTAGATGGGATTGTAGCTGATAAGTTGACCTTCTTCCTCATGGAAAATGGGGAGTTGGCTTCTAATCTGATTCGTAAGGCTATCAAGGCGCGTGATGCCCGTGAAGCAGCACGTAAAGCGCGTGATGAGAGCCGTAATGGTAAGAAAAATAAGAAAGACAAGGGCTTGCTTTCAGGTAAATTAACCCCAGCCCAGTCTAAAAATCCTGCTAAGAACGAACTCTATTTGGTCGAGGGGGATTCTGCCGGTGGTTCTGCTAAGCAAGGACGTGACCGCAAGTTCCAGGCTATCTTGCCTCTTCGTGGTAAGGTCATTAATACAGCCAAGGCCAAGATGGCAGATATCCTCAAAAATGAGGAAATCAACACCATGATTTATACCATTGGTGCTGGTGTAGGAGCAGACTTTTCCCTTGAAGATGCTAACTATGATAAGATCATTATCATGACCGATGCGGACACCGATGGTGCCCACATTCAAACCCTTCTCTTAACCTTCTTTTATCGCTACATGCGTCCACTAGTCGAGGCAGGACATGTCTATATCGCCCTTCCGCCTCTTTACAAGATGTCCAAAGGTAAAGGAAAGAAAGAAGAAGTGGCCTACGCTTGGACGGATGGCGAGCTAGAAGAACTTCGCAAGCAGTTCGGTAAAGGTGCTACCCTTCAACGCTACAAGGGTCTTGGTGAAATGAATGCAGACCAGCTCTGGGAAACAACCATGAACCCAGAAACTCGTACCCTCATTCGTGTCACGATTGAAGACTTAGCACGCGCAGAACGTCGTGTCAATGTCCTCATGGGTGATAAGGTTGAACCACGCCGTAAGTGGATCGAAGACAATGTCAAGTTTACGCTGGAGGAGAGTACTGTTTTCTGATGGTTAGAAAAAATTATTTTGAAATCTTAGATGGTATGAATTTTAACCCGAGCACGGAATTTGATAATCTCTGTATTTTGTTATCGAATGGATTGTTAGAGGAACTAAATCATAAATTTCTTAATTATCAAAATCGTAGAACTTTTATAGATTTTGATGAGTTCTTAAAGTTTTGCTTATCTCAAGCGGATAATGAATTAGAAAAAATTTTTATTTTTGCTGAGCTTTTAAATGATATGTTGTCGATTATAAACCCGAGTCATCCCTTTTTAAGGAATGATGTGTATGCTGTTAGAGAAAATATCAACAGAGTTCTAGAATTATCGAATCATGAGTTTCTTACTTTAGGAAGTGGTCGTCAAATCATCGTTGAAAAGAATGTTTATGCCTCAGAAGTTTCTCAGATTGTATCTGAAACGAGTATTCAAGATGCGATAAAGGTTTTAGAATATAATCATTTTGCAAATAAAGGAAATGTTCAGCGTAAGAAAGAAATACTTATTTCTTTAGCGAACTACCTTGAGCCATTAAGAAAAGAACTGAATAATTCTGAGGAATTAAAGGAGGTGTTCAAGGTTAATAATCAAAAGATTATTGCGTTTGAAAAGCTTTTTGAAATGTATAATAATTTTGGGCTAAGACATAACAATGCTAAACAATATCATCTTGATATGACTAATGAGAAACTAGAACAATGGTACGATAATATCTACACTTCATCCTTGTTTGTTATTCTGGGCTTGGATGAAGCTAGAATTTTGTCGAAATTAAAAACTTTGAGAGAAGGATAGCTAAATCTTTTATAATTGATTAACTATTTTAACTTGAGAAATAGTATGCTAATATACAGGATTATCAAATGAAAAACAGGTATCCCCATGAGAACTGAACCCCAAATGCTTGATTTAATTTTTCAAACCGCAAAAGTGCTCCAAGTCAACGCTGTCGCCATGTCTGGTTCACGGACAAATCCAAAAGCACCAAAAGATGAGTTTCAGGATTACGACGTGATCTATGTCGTGGACGACTTAGATAATCTGACGAGTGACCTTTCTTGGTTAGACCAGTTTGGCACTCGTATCATTGAGCAGCATAATGTCCTAGGCAACCGTCGCCTCTATCTCATGCTCTTTGAAGATGGCAATCGGATTGATTTGACCCTCTGTCCTACGGAGTACATTCAAGAGTGGGTGGATAGTGAAGCTGATTATACAGTTTTGAAAGATGAGAAAGGCTTGTTTGTGCCCTATTCTCCAAATCCTCAACGTTACTGGACAAGCTCAGCTAGTGCGATAGAGTTTGACAAAGCCTGCAATGAATTTTGGTGGGTGTCAGCTTACGTGGTCAAGGGAATCTGTCGCAAGCAAGTCTTCTATGCGACTGACCATTTCTACGGTATTTGTCAACAAGAACTCCTAAAGATCTCGGCTTGGCAGGTAGCAAGTGATAGGGGGGCTGTCGACATCGGCAAGAACTACAAGTATCTCTTTAACTATTTGTCTGCTGAGAAGGAGAAGGAATTCTCTGCTCTTCTTGATTTCTCAAGTTTAGACAAAATCACTCAGTCTTTATTAGCAACCATGGAATTTTTCCACCAAGAAGCTCAATATCTTGCTAACAAGATGGGCTTTGAATACGATAGGGAAGTAGCTGAGAAGATGGTTAAGTATGCTGAGGAAAAGCTTCCTGATTACTAAGAAAATAAAGAACTCTATTTAACAATTTAAACTACAGAAAGGATAGTTTAGTTATATAAAGTAACTGAACACGGGACTAATTTCTTATGAAAAAAGATAAATCGTCTTGGGTTCATCGAACCCTGCATCGATTTCCTATTTTTCTACAGAAATTTTCGACAGGCCGAATCGTCCCTTTGTATCTTATATGAGTAATATCCAAAATATGTCCTTGGAGGACATCATGGGAGAGCGCTTTGGTCGCTACTCCAAATACATCATTCAAGACCGGGCTTTGCCAGACATTCGGGATGGATTGAAGCCGGTTCAACGCCGTATTCTTTATTCGATGAATAAGGATGGCAATACTTTTGATAAGAGCTACCGTAAGTCTGCTAAGTCTGTTGGTAACATCATGGGGAATTTCCATCCACACGGGGATTCTTCTATCTATGATGCTATGGTTCGTATGTCTCAGGACTGGAAAAATCGTGAGATTCTAGTTGAAATGCATGGGAATAACGGTTCTATGGACGGAGATCCGCCTGCGGCTATGCGTTATACTGAAGCACGTTTGTCAGAGATTGCAGGCTATCTCCTTCAGGATATCGAGAAAAAGACAGTTCCTTTTGCTTGGAACTTTGACGATACGGAGAAAGAACCAACTGTCTTACCAGCAGCCTTTCCAAACCTCTTAGTCAATGGTTCGACTGGGATTTCGGCTGGATATGCCACAGATATTCCACCGCATAATTTGGCTGAAGTTATCGATGCGACAGTCTACATGATTGATCACCCAACTGCCAAGGTTGATAAGTTGATGGAATTCTTGCCTGGACCAGATTTCCCGACAGGAGCTATCATCCAAGGCCGAGACGAAATCAAAAAGGCCTATGAAACTGGTAAAGGGCGCGTGGTTGTTCGTTCCAAGACTGAAATTGAGAAGCTAAAAGGTGGTAAGGAACAAATCGTTATCACTGAGATTCCTTATGAGATTAATAAGGCTAACTTGGTCAAGAAAATTGATGAAGTTCGTGTCAATAACAAGGTAGCAGGTATCGCTGAGGTTCGTGATGAGTCCGACCGTGACGGTCTTCGCATTGCTATCGAACTCAAGAAAGATGCGAACACTGAGCTTGTTCTTAACTATCTTTTCAAGTATACTGACTTGCAAATCAATTACAACTTCAACATGGTTGCGATTGATAATTTTACGCCTCGTCAGGTTGGAATTGTGCCAATCTTGTCTAGCTATATTGCTCACCGTCGTGAAGTGATCTTGGCGCGTTCTCGCTTTGACAAGGAAAAGGCTGAAAAACGTCTCCATATCGTGGAAGGTTTGATTCGCGTCATCTCTATCTTGGACGAAGTCATTGCCCTTATCCGTGCTTCTGAGAACAAGGCTGATGCCAAGGAAAACCTCAAGGTCAGCTATGATTTTACAGAAGAACAGGCTGAGGCCATTGTTACCTTGCAATTGTATCGTTTGACCAATACAGACGTGGTTGTCTTGCAAGAAGAAGAAGCTGAACTACGTGAAAAGATTGCTATGCTGGCGGCTATCATCGGTGACGAACGAACCATGTACAATCTCATGAAGAAAGAACTCCGTGAAGTCAAGAAGAAATTTGCGACTCCACGTTTGAGTACTTTAGAAGATACAGCTAAAGTCATTGAGATTGATACAGCTAGTCTTATCGCTGAAGAAGATACTTACGTCAGCGTGACTAAGGCTGGCTATATCAAGCGTACTAGCCCTCGTTCTTTCTCAGCTTCAACGTTAGAGGAAATTGGTAAACGGGATGACGATCGATTACTCTTTGTTCAATCTGTCAAAACTACTCAGCACCTCTTAATCTTTACAACGCTTGGAAATGTCATTTACAGACCAGTCCATGAGTTAGCAGATATACGTTGGAAGGATATCGGAGAGCATTTGAGCCAGTCTATTACAAACTTTGAAACCAATGAAGAAGTGATCTATGTAGAAGTTGTGGATCAGTTTGATGATGCGACGACCTACTTTGCAGCGACTCGCCTTGGTCAAATCAAACGTGTTGAACGCAAAGAATTCTCTCCATGGAGAACCTATCGCTCTAAGTCTGTCAAATATGCTAAGTTGAAAGATGATACTGACCAGATTGTAGCAGTAGCTCCGATTAAATTGGATGATGTTCTGTTGATTAGTCGAAACGGTTATGCCCTCCGCTTTAACATAGAAGAGGTTCCAGTCATCGGTGCCAAAGCTGCAGGTGTCAGAGCCATGAATCTCAAAGCAGATGATGTGATACAAGCAGCCTTTATCTGCAACACCTCATCCTTCTATCTTTTGACGCATCGTGGCAGTCTTAAGCGTGTTTCGATCGAGGAAATTCCAGCAACCAGCCGTGCCAATCGCGGTCTTCAAGTTCTTAGAGAATTGAAGAGTAAACCACATCGCGTCTTTTCGGCTGGAGCGGTCTCAGAACAAGGATTTGTTGGAGATCTCTTTAGTACAGAAGTAGAAGACGGAGAACAAACTCTAGTTGTTCAGTCAAATAAGGGAACCATTTACGAATCAATCCTCCAAGATTTGAATCTATCGGAGCGCACTAGCAATGGAAGCTTCATTTCAGATAGCATTTCTGATGAAGAAGTTTTTGATACTTATCTTCAGGAAGCTTATACAGAACTTGAATCTAAGAAATGATAAAAAACAATGAAAAGCTTTTCATTAAGAAATTTCTTAAGCTATAGATTTAAGAGTTGAATTTGATTATATATACAAAAACGAACAGTGATGATTCCCAACTGATAGGGACTTAATCCTGTTCGTTTTCTTATTTTCATTGGTATAGACCACCTGTTGTTTAATTGTGAAATTATTAATATGTGGTCAATTATTCAAGCTAGATTAATAAAAAAATAATATTTTTTAAGAAAACGATTGCATCACATCTGTTTTTATGTTATACTAATATCGTTTCAAGAAAGCGCGTTCAAGAAATGTAGTTTGATTAATCTAAAAGGAGTTTTGTATGTCTCAAAATAAACAAGATAAAGGATTTCGTTATTCTATTCGTAAACGTAGCGTTGGAGTATGTGGTGTTGCCATTGCAACATTTTTGTTAGGTTCTGGCCTTGTATTTCAAACAAATGTAGTAAAAGCAACAGAGCCAAGCGTTGCTGCAGTTGCTGGTGAAAATATTGCTGCTCATAAGTCTGCAAGTCAGAGTTCGACTGCTTATGGTGCAGATGCTTCTAGAGCGGTTGACGGCAATCGAGATAATGACTACGGCAATCGCTCAGTTACTCATACAGATTTTCAAGATCATTCTTGGTGGAAAGTTGATCTAGCAAAAGAAGAAGGTGTGGGAACTGTTCGTATTTACAATCGTGGAGACAGTAATGTAGGGGATCGTTTATCTAATTTTGATGTTATTTTGTTAGATAAAGATGGAAATGAAGTGGCTCGTCAACATGTAGATAGCTTAAACAATCAACCAACAGTTGATGTTCAATTCTCAGGAGTTGATGCACGATATGTAAAAATTGAATTAAATAAATCTAAAACTCCTCTTAGTTTGGCAGAAGTTGAAGTATATCGTTCTGTAAAAGAAGAAAAAGGAGTAGCAGATAAGAAAACAGAAAACAAAGTTAAAACAGAAAACGAAGCTAAAACAGAAAACGAAGCTAAAACAGAAAACGAAGCTAAAACAGATTATACTGCAGAGCTAAATAACTATTTATTTGGTTTAAATTATGATAAATTAAATATTTTGACTAGAAAAGGAGAAGCATTAGAAAATTACACTAATACAAGCACAAAACAACAAGGAAGTGAATTTGTGGTCGTAGAAAAAGTGAAGAAAAGCCTTTCTAATGGTTCGGCTGATGTTGCCATTAATGGTAACGGAGATATTTTCCTAGGTGCATTGTTTAAAGCAAATCAAGACCTTCTAGAAAATAAACCACAACAAATTAGTTTAGATCGTAGCAAAGGTAGAATTAGTGTTGATTTACCAGGAATGGTAGGCGGAGATAGCTATGTAGATGCTAATCCAACTGCAAGTGGTATGCAGGAAGGTGTGAATACCTTGTTAAACCGTTGGCATGAAAAATATGCTGCGAAAAATCCTGCTCCAGCACGTATGCAGTACGAATCAACTTCTGCTTACAGCATGAATCAATTGAAAGCAAAATTCGGAAGCGACTTTGAAAAAGTTGGAGTTAATTTAAAAATTGACTTTGAAGCTGTCAATAAAGGTGAAAAACAAATTGAGGTAGTTGATTTTAAACAAGTTTACTATACAGCTAACTTTGATGCTCCAAAAAATCCATCAGATGTATTTGCCTCAGGAGTAACAGTTGATCAATTGAAAGCACGTGGAATTGATGAAAATACTCCTCCTGTATATGTATCAAGCGTGTCATACGGACGTCAAATGTATGTTAAGTTTGAAACAACAAGCAAGAGTACCGAGTTGAAAGCAGCAATCAATGCTGTAATCAAAGGAGTGCCTATTAAACCAGAATCTGAATGGGCACGTGTCTTGAAGAATACAACTGTAACCGTTTCCATCGTAGGTGGAAATGCTGATGGCGCTGCACGTGTTGTGACAGGTACAGTAGAAGATTTGAAGAAATTAATCCAAGAAGGAGCTACTTTCAGTACGCAAAACCCTGCTGTTCCAATTTCTTATAAGACTGCATTCTTGAAAGATAATCAAGTGGCCACAATTCAAAGCAATACAGACTACATTGAAACTAAAGTGACTTCATATAAAAATGGTTACCTCAATTTACATCATAAGGGAGCTTACATTGCTCGCTACTATGTTTCCTGGGATGAAGTAACTTATGATAAGGATGGAGTTGAAAGCATTCGTACGCGTCAATGGGAAGACAATGGTAAAAACAGAACAGCTGGATTCCGTACTGAGATTCAATTTAAAGGAAATGTTCGTAACCTACGCGTGAAGATTCAGGAAAAAACAGGTCTTGCTTGGGAACCATGGCGTACTGTTTACAATCGTACAGACCTTCCTCTAGTCCAAAAACGTACCATTATTAATTCAGGTACAACAATCAGACCAAAATACGATGAAAAAGTTGAAAACAACTAATTTTCACTTGTGAAAGTAACCAGTTCTATGAGCTGGTTCTTTTTATAAGTAAAATTTTCAGAAAATTACAAATAATACTTGAATTTTTAGGAGAATAGTGTAGAATAGAACACAAAGCTTGATTAGAATAAAGGAGATTATCATGACAGTAACAATTGATTGGGAAAATCTCGGTTTTTCCTATATGAAACTACCTTATCGTTATATCGCTTATTTTAAAGATGGACAATGGGCTCAAGGAGAATTAACAGAAGATGCAACCTTGCATATTTCAGAATCATCTCCAAGCCTTCACTATGGACAACAAGCATTTGAAGGATTGAAAGCCTATCGTACAAAGGATGGCAGTATTCAACTCTTCCGTCCAGATGAAAATGCTAAACGTCTGCAACGTACCTGTGATCGTCTCTTGATGCCACAAGTTCCAACAGAAATGTTTGTAGAGGCTTGTAAAGCCGTTGTTCGTGCTAATGAGGAATACGTACCACCTTATGGAACTGGTGGAACCCTCTACCTCCGTCCACTCTTGATTGGTGTTGGAGATATCATTGGGGTAAAACCAGCTGAGGAGTATATTTTTACCATCTTTGCTATGCCAGTTGGAAATTACTTTAAGGGTGGATTGGTTCCAACAAACTTCTTGATTCAAGATGAGTATGACCGTGCTGCACCAAATGGAACAGGGGCTGCCAAGGTCGGTGGGAACTATGCAGCTAGTCTTTTGCCAGGAAAAATGGCTAAATCTCGTCATTTCTCAGATGTTATTTATCTTGACCCATCAACACACACTAAGATTGAAGAAGTTGGTTCAGCAAAC
Source organism: Streptococcus sp. DTU_2020_1001019_1_SI_AUS_MUR_006 (assembly GCF_032340315.1). Taxonomy (NCBI): domain Bacteria; kingdom Bacillati; phylum Bacillota; class Bacilli; order Lactobacillales; family Streptococcaceae; genus Streptococcus; species Streptococcus sp. DTU_2020_1001019_1_SI_AUS_MUR_006. The sequence goes on from NZ_CP135436.1 coordinate 1,236,859, forward strand.
TTCTTTGGAATTACAGCTGATAATGAGTTTGTAACCCCACTGAGTCCATCAATCTTGCCATCGATTACCAAGTACTCATTACTTTATTTGGCAGAGCATCGTTTGGGCTTGAAGCCTGTTGAGGGAGATGTACCAATTGATAGTCTGGATCGATTTGTAGAAGCAGGTGCCTGCGGTACTGCGGCAGTTATCTCACCAATTGGAGGAATCCAACATGGTGATGACTTCCACGTTTTCTACAGTGAGACAGAGGTTGGTCCAGTGACTCGTAAACTATACGATGAATTGACAGGTATTCAATTTGGTGACATTGAAGCACCAGAAGGTTGGATTGTAAAAGTAGATTAAAAATTATTAAAGGAGTTCTTTATGAAAACGAAAAAGTGGATGTTAACAGCAGGAGTGGTCCTGAGTACAGCAGTTCTTCTTGTGGCTTGTGGGAAAGCTGACAAGGAAGCAGATGCGCCTACAACTTTCTCTTATGTCTATGGAGTAGACCCATCATCTTTGGACTACAGTATCGCAACTCGTACTTCAACAACTGATATCATCGGTAACGTCGTTGATGGTTTGTTGGAAAACGATGAATATGGGAATTTGATTCCTTCCCTTGCTGAGGATTGGAGTGTCTCACAAGACGGTTTGACTTATACTTATAAACTTCGTAAAGGGGTTAAATGGTATACTTCAGAAGGTGAAGAATACGCTGAAGTAACTGCGCATGACTTTGTTACAGGGTTGAAACACGTAGCAGATGGCAAATCAGACGGTGTCACTCTTATTCAAAACTCAATCAAGGGCTTGAATGAATATATGACTGGTGAGACTAATGATTTCTCAACAGTTGGGGTTAAGGCAGTAGATGACTATACTGTTGAGTACACTCTAAATGCACCTGAAACTTTCTGGAATTCCAAAGTAACTTCAGCAACTATGTTGCCAGTAAATGAAGAATTCCTCAAAGCTTCTGGTAAAAATTATGGAACGGTCAGTCCAGCTGGTATTCTTTATAACGGTCCATATATTTTGAAGACATTGACTTCAAAATCTTTAATCGAATATGAAAAGAACCCAAATTATTGGGATAAAGAGAAGGTTAAAATCGAGAAAGTTAAATTAACTTACTATGATGGATCAGACCAAGAATCCTTGATCCGTAGCTTCTCTTCGGGTGTTTACACAACAGCTCGCCTCTTCCCAAGTAGCTCAAACTTTGCTTCTACTTTGGAACAATACGGGGATAAAATTACATATAGTCCACAGGATTCAACTAGTTACTACTTTACCTTTAATGTAAACCGTCAATCTTTCAATAAGACAGCGAAAACAAGTGAAGAACAGAAAACTTCTACAAAAGAAGCAATGTTGAACAAGGACTTCCGTCAAGCCATCAACTTTGCCTTCAACCGTCATTCTTATGCTGCCCAGCTCAATGGTGAAGATGGTGCGGACAAGATTATTCGTAATAGCTTAGTACCAGATAACTTTGTACAATCTGGTGGTAAAAACTTTGGTGATATTGCTCAAAAAGAATTGATCAACTATGGAGACCAATGGAAAGGTGTTGAGCTTGTAGACGGAAAAGATACCATCTACAATCCTGACAAAGCCAAGGCTTCATTTGAAAAAGCTAAGAAAGAATTGGAATCAAAAGGTGTAACCTTCCCAATTCACTTGGATGTCCCAGTTGAACAGACAAATACAATTGCTGTTCAGCAAAGCAATTCCTTCAAGCAATCAATCGAATCAACTCTTGGTTCTGAAAATGTCGTAATCGATGTTCTTCAAATGACTGACAATGAAAAGGAAAGTATTACATCACAAGCGCGTGTACCTGCTCAAAAAGACTATGATTTGAACAGTACTGGATGGGCTCCAAGTTATCAAGATCCGGCAAGTTATCTCAATATCATGGATCCTAAGACCGGTTCTGCTATGAAACACCTTGGTATTACTAAAGGAAAAGATAAGGAAGTAGTAGCTCAACTTGGTTTGGACCAATATAAGAAACTCTTAGATGATGCAGTTTCTGAGACAAACGACTTGAACAAGAGATATGAAAAATATGCTAAAGCCCAAGCTTGGCTCACAGATAGTTCTCTCTTGATACCGACAGCTTCATCAGGTGGTTCACCTGTTGTTAGCAACATCGTTCCTTTCTCAAAACCATACTCACAAGTAGGTATTAAGGGGGATCCATACATCTTCAAGGGAATGAAATTGCAAAAAGAGATTGTATCTGCTAAAGAATACCAAGCAGCTCTTGAAAAATGGCAAAAAGAAAAATTGGAATCAAACAATAAATACCAAAAAGAATTAGAGAGTCATGTCAAATAAAACAGACTAGTACTTTTGGAATAAAGGGGCCTATATGGAATGGATTAAACTAATAGGGATAGTTATCATTGTGATTGGTTTTGTCTATAAGTTAGATACCATTGCAACGGTAGTCTTAGCTAGTTTAGTTACCGCTCTAGTTTCTGGAGTTTCTCTTGTTGAGTTCTTGGAAATTTTGGGAAAAGAATTTAGTAATCAACGAGTTCTGACGATTTTTATGGTAACCTTGCCACTGGTAGGTTTATCTGAAACTTTTGGCCTCAAGCAACGTTCGATTGACTTGATTCAAAAGATAAAGGGACTAACAGTTGGAAGTTTTTATACAGTGTATTTCTTTTTTCGGGAACTCGATGGTTTCTTTGCCATTCGTCTTGGAGGACATCCGCAGTTTGTAAGGCCTTTGGTTCAACCCATGGGACAAGCAGCAGCAGAGTCTCAATTAGGTAGAAAAATAACGGAGCAGGAGAGTGAAGCGCTAAAAGCGCGTGCAGCAGCAAATGATAATTTTGCAAATTTCTTTGCTCAAAACACTTTCGTTGGTGCAGGCGGTGTCCTCTTGATAGGGGGCACACTGGACCAATTAGGTTACGAAAGTAATTATGCAGGAATTGCTTCAGCTTCGCTTATAGTTGCAGGAATTGCCCTATTTATAGTTGGGATTTACAATTACCTGTTTGATAGAAAACTGCTAGCAAATAAGGTTAGTAAAGGAAAACAAGAATGACCAATCTAGCAAGACAGTTATTAGAGTTGACCTATATTGTGATTGGTTGTCAATTCCTTCATACAGCTTATTGTAGCTATAAAGATAAAACAAACCCAGTTCGCTTTGGAACGGCTGGGTTTTGGGCTTTATTGGGCATCAGTTTTATCGGTGGTTCCTATCTACCTTCTGTCTGTATTGGAGTTATCGTAGTGCTATTAGCCCTGCTAACTCTCTTTAAACAGGTTCGTATCGGCACCTTACCGTCTCTGGATGAAGTCAAGGCAAATATTGAAGCTAAACGACTAAAGAATAAAATTTTTATTCCAGTCATGTTAATGGCTTTGATTGCTTTGGTATTAGCAAAAATGATCCCTGAGTTTAGTAAGATTGCTATCAGCCTTGCTGCATTTTTCGCAACCATCTCTCTTTTATTGATTACTAAGAGTTCTCCCAGAAGTTTGTTAGCAGAAAACAATCGCATGGTGCAACAAGTTTCAACCAGTGGGATTGTGCCTCAACTTTTAGGTGCTTTAGGGGCAATATTTACCGTAGCAGGAGTTGGAGACCTGATTTCTCACTTGATAAGTGGTTTAGTTCCATCCGGCAGTCGTTTTATGGGTGTGGTAGCTTATGTCCTTGGGATGGTTCTATTCTCCATGATAATGGGTAATGCCTTTGCTGCCTTTACTGTTATTACTGCTGGAATTGGAGTTCCCTTTGTATTTGCCTTGGGAGCTGATCCAATCGTGGCTGCAGCTCTAGCAATGACGGCAGGTTGCTGTGGAACCTTATTGACTCCAATGGCGGCTAACTTTAATGCTTTACCGGCAGCTCTCCTGGATATGAAAGATCCAAATGGGGTTATCAAAGCGCAAGTAGGAGTAGCTGTTATCATGATTATCCTACATATATTTTTGATGTACTTTTTGGCATTTTAACAAAGGAAATAAAATGAAAATATTAGTAACAGGTTTTGATCCTTTTGGTGGTGAAAAGGTTAATCCAGCTCTGGAAGCTGTTAAATCATTACCATCTGAGATTCATGGAGCTGAAATTCATTGGGTAGAAATCCCAACGGTCTTTTATCGATCAGCAGAGGTTTTAGAAGCAGAAATCGTCCGCTTTCAGCCAGATGCGGTGCTTTGCATCGGACAAGCAGGAGGAAGAGCTAGTCTAACTCCTGAGCGTGTTGCCATCAACCAAGATGATGCTAGAATTCCTGATAACCAAGGAAATCAGCAGATTGACACTCCTATACGCCTGGACGGTCAAGCTGCCTATTTTAGCACACTACCTATTAAGGCAATGGTTCAAGCGATTAAAGAGGAAGGGTTGCCAGCTACAGTGTCCAATACAGCAGGAACCTTTGTTTGTAATCATTTGATGTACCAGGCTCTCTATTTAGCGGATAAAAAGTTTCCACATATGAGAGCAGGCTTTATGCATATTCCCTATATGACAGAACAGGTGATCAATAAACCTAATACAGCATCTATGAATTTAACTGAAATCGTCAGAGGTATCGAAGCTGCGATTGGTGCTATCGTAGATTATAAAGATAAGGACATAAAATTAGTGGGTGGTACAACCCACTAACAATGAGTCTTTCCTAGATTAAAAAATTAGATTTTGTCACAAAAACTCTTTATCAAGATTAGCTTGGTAAAGAGTTTTTTTCTTGCCAGTTTTTTAAATTTCTTGTACAATAGGAAGAGTGAAAAGAGGTATCGTATGAGTAAAAAAGATAAAAAAATTGAAATTCAATTAACAGACGCAACTGTTTTAGTTGGTAAGGAAAAGTATGAAGGGTATACTTTAACGATCGGTAAAAAGGTTATTGGTGAAATTGCTGAACTAGATAATCAATTTGCGATCATAAAGAATGGAAATGTCGATAGTTTTTATAAAAAACTTGAAAAAGCTGTGGAAATTTTGATTGAAAACTATAATTTAGCAAAATAAAGCTTGTTTTTTGTAAATTTTCATGATATAATTGTTTTTGTTGAACATTGGAGAGATAGCGAAGAGGCTAAACGCGGCGGACTGTAAATCCGCTCCTTCGGGTTCGGGGGTTCGAATCCCTCTCTCTCCATTTCACTTTTGGGGTATAGCCAAGCGGTAAGGCAAGGGACTTTGACTCCCTCATGCGTTGGTTCGAATCCAGCTACCCCAGTTCTTAGGTAATATATTCAAGATAAAAAGAAAAATATCTTAGGGTATTTTATTTTTATAATTGAAGGACGTGAACGATATAACATGTCTTTGCGGGTGCTTAGGAAAAAATTATAAGTATGTCAAGTTTAAGAAAAACTTGATTGTTGGAGGATTTTTTAGATGAACGAATTTGAAGATTTGCTAAATAGCGTTAGCCAAGTTGAGCCAGGTGATGTTGTTAGTGCTGAAGTATTGACAGTTGATGCTACTCAAGCTAACGTTGCAATCTCTGGAACTGGTGTTGAAGGTGTCTTGACTCTTCGCGAATTGACAAACGATCGCGATGCAGATATCAATGACTTTGTAAAAGTAGGTGAAGTATTGGATGTTCTTGTACTTCGTCAAGTAGTTGGTAAAGATACTGATACAGTAACATACCTTGTATCTAAAAAACGCCTTGAAGCTCGCAAAGCATGGGACAAACTTGTAGGACGCGAAGAAGAAGTTGTTACAGTTAAAGGAACTCGCGCTGTTAAGGGTGGACTTTCAGTTGAATTTGAAGGTGTACGTGGATTTATCCCAGCTTCAATGTTGGATACTCGTTTTGTACGTAACACTGAGCGTTTTGTAGGTCAAGAGTTTGATGCTAAAATCAAAGAAGTTGATCCTAAAGAAAACCGCTTCATCCTTTCACGTCGTGAAGTTGTAGAAGCAGCTACAGCAGCAGCTCGTGCTGAAGTATTTGGTAAATTGGCTGTTGGTGATGTTGTAACTGGTAAAGTTGCACGTATCACAAGCTTCGGTGCTTTCATCGACCTTGGTGGTGTTGACGGATTGGTTCACTTGACTGAATTGTCACACGAACGTAACGTTTCACCAAAATCAGTTGTAACTGTTGGTGAAGAAGTTGAAGTGAAAATCCTTGATCTTAACGAAGAAGAAGGACGTGTATCACTTTCACTTAAAGCTACAACACCTGGACCATGGGATGGCGTTGAGCAAAAATTGGCTAAAGGTGATGTTGTAGAAGGTACAGTTAAACGTTTGACTGACTTCGGTGCATTTGTTGAAGTATTGCCAGGTATCGATGGACTTGTTCACGTATCACAAATTTCACACAAACGTATTGAAAATCCAAAAGAAGCTCTTAAAGTTGGTCAAGAAGTTACTGTTAAAGTTCTTGAAGTTAACGCTGATGCAGAACGCGTTTCACTTTCTATCAAAGCTCTTGAAGAACGTCCTGCTCAAGAAGAAGGACAAAAAGAAGAAAAACGCGCTCCACGTCCACGTCGTCCAAAACGTCAAGAAAAACGTGATTTTGAACTTCCTGAAACTCAAACAGGATTCTCAATGGCTGACTTGTTCGGAGACATCGAACTTTAATCCATTCGAATTTTAATAAAATCCTTTGTTTTTAAAACAAGGGATTTTTCTTTTTTCTACTAGCATTTTTTGATATAATGGTTTTATGTTATATTCAGAAAAAGAATTACTTTATCAAACAATAAATGAACAGCTCTCTTATCTTTTAGAAGGAGAGCCCAATGTGTTGGCTAATCTTTCTAATGCTAGTGCTTTGCTAAAAACAAGCTTTCCCAATACTGTTTTTGCAGGTTTCTATCTATTTGATGGGAATGAACTGATCTTGGGACCCTTTCAAGGTGGAGTTTCATGTGTACGAATCGCTCTTGGAAAAGGTGTTTGTGGCGAATCAGCAGTTAGTCGTCAAACAGTGATTGTTGGTGATGTAAAAACCTATCCAAACTATATTTCTTGCGATAGTAGTGCTCGTAGTGAAATTGTTGTGCCGATGGTTAAAGAGGGACGTCTTTTGGGCGTTCTAGATTTAGATTCATCTCTTGTTGATGATTATGATGAGTTGGATCAGAAATATCTAGAAGAGTTTGTTGCTATTTTGTTAGAGAAAACCGAATGGAATTTTTCAATGTTTGAGGAGAAAGCGTAATGTATCAGGCCCTTTATCGAAAATATAGAAGTCAAACATTTTCACAGTTAGTAGGCCAGGAAATTGTTGCAAAAACTCTGAAACAAGCTGTAGAGCAGGAAAAGATCAGCCATGCCTATCTATTTTCAGGGCCTCGTGGAACTGGAAAAACCAGTGTAGCCAAAATTTTTGCCAAGGCTATGAACTGCCCTAATCAAGAGGGAGGAGAACCTTGCAATAACTGTTATATCTGTCAAGCTGTAACAGACGGTAGCTTGGAAGACGTTATCGAAATGGACGCAGCCTCTAACAATGGGGTGGATGAAATTCGTGATATCCGTGATAAATCAACCTATGCTCCAAGTATAGCTCAGTATAAGGTCTATATCATTGATGAGGTTCATATGCTTTCAACAGGAGCCTTCAATGCCCTTTTAAAAACTCTTGAAGAACCAACTCCTAATGTTGTTTTTATCCTAGCAACGACAGAGCTTCATAAGATTCCTGCAACCATTTTGTCTCGTGTTCAACGCTTTGAGTTTAAATCTATTAGAACTCAGGATATTCGAGATCATATCTTCCATATTTTAGAAAAGGAAGGAATTGCTTATGAAACTGAAGCTGTTGAGATTATCGCTCGTAGAGCAGAAGGTGGTATGCGGGATGCTTTGTCCATTTTAGACCAAGCATTGAGCTTGACTCAAGATGCTAGATTAACAACAGCTGTTTCTGAGGAAATTACGGGGACTATTAGTCTAAGTGCTTTGGATAATTATGTGGCTGCCTTGGCACAAAAAGATGTGACTCGTGCTTTGGAAAATCTTAATTTGATTTTTGATAACGGAAAAAGTATGACACGATTTGTAACGGATTTGTTGCAGTATCTACGGGATATTTTGATTGTCCAAACTGGTGGGGAGAATACTCACCATAGTGATCTCTTTAAGGATAACCTAGGTATTTCACAGGTTGTTTTGTTCGAGATGATTGGAATTGCAACAAGTAGTTTAGCTGATATCAAGGCTAGCCTCCAACCAAAGATTTACGCAGAAATGATGACCATTCGTCTAGCTGAGCTTGAAGTTAAGCCTGAAATAACAGGTCAAGTCGCTGGTGAATTGGCATCACTAAGAGAAGAAGTTGCGCGATTGAAACAGGCCCTAGCAAATGTTAATACAAGTCCCAAGCAGGCCACACCAGCACCAAGTCGCCCAGTAAACAGCAAGTCAGTTTATCGAGTAGACCGCAATAAGGTGCAGTCTATTCTTCAAGAAGCTGTTGAAAATCCTGATTTAGCCCGTCAAAATCTAATTCGTCTCCAAAATGCTTGGGGAGAAGTTATTGAAAGTTTGTCAGGACCTGATAAAGCACTTTTAGTTGGCTCTCAACCTGTTGCGGCCAATGAACATCATGCCATTCTTGCTTTTGAATCTAACTTCAATGCTGGCCAGACCATGAAACGTGATAATCTCAACACTATGTTTGGTAATATCCTCAGTCAAGCAGCGGGATTCTCTCCAGAGATTCTTGCTATATCTATGGACGAGTGGAAAGAAGTCAGAGCAGATTTCTCAGCTAAGGCTAAATCGTCTCAAGGAAACTCTGTTAAGGAAGAGGTTGAAGAATCTGTCCTTCCTCAAGGATTTGAATTCCTAGCGGATAAAGTAACCATAGCAGAAGATTAAAAGGATATTGTGACATAATACGATGAACAGACAACAATTTATAATCATGGCCTTCTTTACTGCTGCCGAGACTTATTATTTCAATGAGTCTATCATGGCACAACGGTATATTATGGCCTTGCTCTGGGCTATTTTAATCCTGAGAAATTTTCGAGTAAGCTATATCATGGGGAAAATTGTCAATGCTATAGATGACCATTTTAAAGGAAAGAAGTAACCCTCAGCTTCTAGACAAAATTAAAGCCTTTTAGGCTTTTTTTTGTTATACTATTAAAGTATATTTATTGACATTTTATCGTTTTTTACTAGAAAAATAAGGACAATTTTCTAGCAAAAATGGTAAAACGGATTGAAAAAGAAAGGAACTATCATGTCAGTATTAGAGATCAAAGATCTTCACGTTGAGATTGAAGGAAAAGAAATTTTAAAAGGGGTTAATCTGACTCTTAAAACAGGAGAAATTGCAGCTATCATGGGACCAAATGGTACCGGTAAGTCTACTCTTTCAGCTGCTATTATGGGGAACCCAAACTATGAAGTCACTAAAGGTGAAGTCTTGTTTGACGGTGTGAACATCCTTGAATTGGAAGTGGATGAGCGTGCGCGTATGGGACTTTTCCTAGCTATGCAATACCCATCAGAAATTCCTGGAATTACCAACGCTGAGTTTCTTCGTGCAGCTATGAATGCTGGTAAAGAAGACGATGAGAAGATTTCAGTTCGTGAGTTTATCACTAAATTGGATGAGAAGATGGAATTGCTCAACATGAAAGAAGAAATGGCAGAGCGTTACCTCAACGAAGGTTTCTCTGGTGGTGAGAAAAAACGTAATGAAATTCTTCAACTCTTGATGTTGGAACCAACTTTTGCCCTTTTGGATGAGATTGACTCTGGTCTCGATATTGACGCTCTTAAGGTTGTGTCTAAAGGTGTCAATGCCATGCGTGGTGAAGGTTTTGGTGCTATGATTATCACTCACTACCAACGTCTTTTGAACTACATCACACCTGATGTGGTACACGTGATGATGGAAGGTCGTGTTGTCCTTTCAGGTGGTCCAGAATTGGCTGCGCGTTTGGAACGTGAAGGATACGCAAAACTAGCTGAAGAACTTGGCTACGACTACAAGGAAGAATTGTAATTCCCTCGTATCTTTTAGGAGAAGTAAATGACTAAAGAAAATATTAAACTTTTTTCAGAAATGCACGCTGAACCAAGCTGGTTGGCTGATCTCCGTCAAAAAGCTTTTGACAAGATTGAGACTTTGGAATTACCAGTTATTGAGCGTGTCAAATTCCACCGTTGGAATCTGGGTGACGGAACGATTACAGAAAGTGAGCCATCAGCAAATGTTCCAGATTTCACTGCACTAGATAACCACTTGAAGTTGGTGCAAGTAGGAACTCAAACTGTTTTTGAGCAAATTCCAGTTGAGTTGGCTGAACAGGGTGTTGTCTTTACAGACTTCCATTCAGCTTTAGAAGAAATTCCAGAACTTGTAGAAGAATTCTTCATGTCATCTGTCAAGTATGACGATGACAAGTTGGCAGCCTACCATACAGCTTATTTCAATAGTGGTGCTGTTCTCTATATTCCTGATAACGTTGAAATTAAAGAGCCAATCGAAGGAATTTTCTATCAAGACAGCGATAGCGATGTGCCGTTTAACAAACATATTCTTATCATCGCTGGTAAAAACTCTAAGATTAGTTATCTAGAACGTTTAGAGTCACGCGGTGAAGGAAGTGCCAAAGCAACTGCTAATATCACAGTAGAAGTAATTGCACGTTCTGGTGCTCAAGTGAAGTTTGCTGCGATTGACCGTCTAGGTGAAAACGTCACTGCTTACATTAGCCGTCGTGGTAAATTAGGCAACGATGCAAGTATTGACTGGGCTATCGGTGTCATGAACGAAGGGAACGTCGTTGCGGACTTTGATAGCGATTTGATTGGTAATGGTAGCCATGCCGACCTTAAAGTCGTAGCTCTTTCAAGTGGCCGTCAAGTGCAAGGAATTGATACTCGTGTAACCAACTATGGTTGCAACTCAATCGGAAATATCCTACAACATGGGGTTATTCTTGAAAAAGCAACTTTGACCTTCAATGGTATTGGCCACATTATCAAGGGTGCTAAGGGAGCAGATGCGCAACAAGAAAGTCGTGTTCTCATGCTTTCAGACCAAGCGCGTTCAGATGCTAACCCAATTCTTTTAATTGATGAAAATGACGTTACTGCAGGTCACGCGGCTTCTATCGGTCAGGTAGATCCAGAAGATATGTACTACCTCATGAGCCGTGGCTTGGATAAGGCAACTGCAGAACGCTTGGTTGTCCGTGGTTTCCTTGGTTCAGTTATCGTTGAGATTCCAGTCAAGGAAGTTCGTGATGAAATGATTGCAACTATCGAAGAAAAATTGTCAAAACGCTAAGGGGTAGCCTATGTTAGATGTAGAAGTGATTCGCAAGGATTTTCCAATTTTAGATCAGATTGTTAATGACGAACCTCTGGTTTATTTGGATAATGCTGCGACGACACAAAAACCACTAGCTGTTCTGGAAGCCATTAACCGCTACTATGAGCAGGATAATGCCAATGTTCACCGTGGGGTTCATACTTTGGCTGAAAGGGCGACGGCATCTTATGAAGCTGCTCGTGAAACCATTCGTAAATTCATCAATGCTAAGTCGACAAAGGAAGTACTCTTCACTAGAGGAACGACAACCAGTCTCAACTGGGTTGCACGTTTCGCTGAGGAAGTCTTGACTGAGGGCGACCAAGTCTTGATTTCTGTCATGGAGCACCACTCCAATATTATTCCATGGCAGGAAGCTTGTCGAAAGACCGGAGCTGAGCTTGTTTATGTCTATCTCAAGAACGGAGCTCTGGATATGGATGACCTGCGGGCTAAATTGACGGACAAGGTTAAGTTTGTCTCGTTAGCTCATGCTTCCAATGTTCTTGGAGTAGTAAACCCTATCAAAGAAATCACTCAAATGGCTCATGAAGTTGGAGCTATTATGGTGGTGGATGGTGCTCAGTCTACACCGCATATGAAGATTGATGTCCAGGACTTGGATGTAGATTTCTTTGCTTTCTCAGGTCACAAGATGGCTGGTCCGACAGGCATCGGTGTTCTTTATGGCAAAGAAAAGTATCTGGAACAAATGTCACCGGTGGAGTTTGGTGGCGAGATGATTGATTTTGTTTATGAACAATCTGCAAGCTGGAAGGAATTGCCTTGGAAATTTGAGGCTGGAACTCCCAATATGGCTGGAGCGATTGGACTTGCTGCTGCAGTGGATTATCTTGAAAATATTGGTATGGATGCTATTGAAGCCCATGAACAAGAACTGATCGCATATGTCTATCCAAAATTACAGGCAATTGAAGGACTGACCATTTACGGTTCGCAAGATTTGGCTCAACGTTCAGGTGTCATTGCCTTTAACCTAGGAGACCTTCATCCTCATGACCTTGCGACTGCTCTGGATTATGAAGGAGTAGCAGTTCGAGCGGGTCATCATTGTGCTCAACCTTTGCTCCAGTATTTGGATGTTCCAGCAACAGCTCGTGCAAGTTTTTATATCTACAATACCAAGGCAGATTGTGATAAGTTAGTAGATGCCTTACTAAAGACAAAGGAGTTTTTCAATGGCACTTTCTAAACTAGATAGCCTCTATATGGCGGTGGTAGCGGACCATTCGAAAAATCCCCATCACCAGGGAAAGTTGGAAGATGCAGAGCAAGTTAGTCTCAACAATCCTACCTGTGGTGATGTCATCAATCTATCGGTCAAGTTTAACGCAGAAGACCGCTTGGAAGATATTGCTTTTCTAAACTCTGGTTGTACGATTTCAACTGCCTCTGCTAGTATGATGACAGATGCAGTCTTAGGAAAGACCAAGCAAGAAATCCTAGAGCTTGCAACCATCTTTTCTGAAATGGTTCAAGGTCAAAAGGATGAGCGTCAAGATCAACTTGGAGATGCTGCTTTCTTGTCAGGTGTTGCCAAATTCCCTCAACGGATCAAGTGTGCAACCTTGGCTTGGAATGCCCTCAAGAAAACAATTGAAAATCAAGAAAATAAGTAAGACGAGTTTCTTTTGTCTTATGAATTAGTAGAAATAAAGAATGAAAGAAAGGATATTATGGCTGAAGAAAGAGTAGAACCAAAACCAATTGACCTTGGTGAATATAAATTTGGTTTCCATGATGATGTAGAGCCTGTCCTATCGACAGGAAAAGGATTGAACGAAGATGTCATTCGTGAACTATCAGCTGCTAAGGGAGAACCTGAGTGGATGTTAGAATTCCGTTTGAAGTCTTATGAAACCTTCAAAAAAATGCCCATGCAAACTTGGGGAGCAGACTTGTCAGAGATTGACTTTGATGACTTGATCTACTACCAAAAACCATCGGATAAACCAGCCCGTTCTTGGGATGAAGTTCCTGAAAAAATCAAAGAAACCTTTGAACGTATCGGGATTCCTGAAGCTGAGCGTGCCTATCTAGCAGGTGCTTCTGCCCAGTATGAGTCAGAAGTGGTTTACCATAACATGAAAGAAGAATTTGAGAAGTTAGGAATTATCTTTACAGATACAGATTCTGCCCTCAAGGAATACCCAGACTTGTTTAAACAATACTTTGCGAAGTTGGTACCGCCGACTGATAACAAGTTGGCTGCCCTCAACTCAGCAGTATGGTCTGGTGGAACCTTTATCTATGTACCAAAAGGTGTGAAAGTGGATATTCCGCTTCAAACCTACTTCCGTATCAACAACGAAAATACTGGTCAGTTTGAACGTACCTTGATTATCGTTGATGAGGGTGCAAGTGTCCACTACGTAGAAGGATGTACAGCGCCAACTTATTCAAGCAATAGCTTGCACGCAGCTATTGTAGAAATCTTTGCTTTGGATGGAGCTTACATGCGTTATACAACCATCCAAAACTGGTCTGATAACGTTTATAACTTGGTAACCAAACGTGCTAAGGCTCAAAAGGATGCCACTGTTGAGTGGATTGATGGAAACTTGGGTGCTAAAACAACCATGAAATATCCATCTGTTTACCTAGATGGAGAAGGAGCGCGTGGTACCATGCTTTCTATCGCCTTTGCTAATGCAGGGCAACACCAAGATACGGGTGCCAAGATGATCCACAATGCACCACATACAAGTTCATCAATCGTGTCTAAATCCATCGCCAAAGGCGGAGGGAAGGTTGACTATCGTGGACAAGTAACCTTTAACAAGAACTCTAAGAAATCTGTCTCACACATCGAGTGTGACACCATTATCATGGATGACTTGTCAGCATCAGATACCATTCCATTTAATGAAATTCACAACTCACAAGTTGCTTTGGAACACGAAGCTAAGGTATCTAAGATTTCAGAAGAGCAACTCTATTACCTTATGAGTCGTGGCTTGTCAGAATCTGAGGCAACTGAGATGATTGTTATGGGATTTGTAGAACCCTTCACTAAAGAACTTCCAATGGAATACGCAGTTGAACTCAACCGCTTGATTAGCTATGAAATGGAAGGATCTGTCGGATAAACTTTATGAACAGAAACTGAGGCTGGGACAAAAGTCCTAGCCTCTCAATTGTCTTTGGATTGTCGAGTAAGACGCAGTGGTTGAGTGGGCTCTACTACGCTGATTTCATCAGCTTTTACAGCCCTACTCAACTGTGCGGAGGTGAGACGGACGAAATCGTATTCTAACGAATTACCGATTTCTGTCCCACTCTCAGTTTTTTTGACGAAAAATACTTATAAATATTCACAAAAAGTCTTTTGTATGGTAAAATAATACAATCACATAAAGTGGGGGATGAAATATGAATATTTTTAGAACCAAAGATGTTAGTCTAGGTAAGACAGAAATGCATCGCCATTTAAAATTATGGGACTTAATTCTCTTGGGAATTGGTGCTATGGTGGGAACAGGTATTTTTACCATTACAGGAACAGCAGCAGCAACACTAGCAGGACCTGCCCTTGTGGTATCAATTGTAATTTCTGCTATCTGTGTGTCCTTATCTGCTCTCTTTTTTGCAGAATTTGCTTCTCGTGTTCCTGCAACGGGTGGAGCATATAGTTATTTATATGCAATTTTGGGAGAATTTCCAGCCTGGATAGCTGGTTGGTTAACCATTATGGAATTTATGACAGCAGTTTCAGGTGTTGCTTCTGGTTGGGCGGCCTATTTTAAGGGATTACTTAGCCATTATGGAATTTCCTTGCCACAAGTCTTGAATGGAACTTTTAATCCTGAACATGGTACTTATATCGATTTTTTACCAATTTTAGTAATTCTACTTGTTACAGGTGTTGTACTTTTAAATTCGAAAGCAGCTCTTCGTTTTAATTCTATTCTTGTTGTTTTAAAATTTTCTGCTCTTGCTTTATTTATCCTAGTTGGAATTTGGTACATTAAACCTGAAAATTGGTCAGATTTTGCACCATTTGGTTTTGGTCAAATTTACGGTGGAAGCACTGGAATTATGGCAGGTGCTTCACTCATGTTCTTTGGATTCTTAGGGTTTGAATCCATTTCAATGGCAGTTGACGAAATTCAAAGCCCCCAGAAGAATGTACCGCGTGGAATTGTTTTATCTTTGACTATCGTAACCATTCTTTATGCCTTAGTTACCTTGGTGTTGACGGGGATTGTTCACTATAGCAAGCTCAATGTTGATGATGCAGTGGCTTTTGCTCTGAGAAGTATCGGTATTGGTTGGGCAGCTAATTATGTTTCACTCGTTGCAATTTTTACTTTAATTACGGTATGTATTTCCATGACTTACGCCTTGTCTCGAATGATTTATAGTTTGGCACGTGATGGGCTCATGCCTCAGAGTTTCAAACAAGTGACTAAGACCAGTCGTGTTCCTAAGAATGCGACCATTTTAACAGGTGTTGTTTCAGCGATTGCAGCGGGAATTTTCCCACTGGCAAGTATCGCAGCCTTTCTCAATATCTGCACCTTAGCCTATCTTATTCTCCTAGCCTATGGGATCATCAAATTGAGAAAAGATAAGGGTATGCCCAAAGAGGGAGAATTTAAAACACCCCTGGTACCTTTTTTACCAATCTTGTCTATTCTTATCTGCCTCTCATTCATGCTTCAATATACTCTTGAAACATGGATGGCATTTGGACTAGCTTTATTAATAGGCGTTATTATTTACTTTGTTTATGGATATAACCATTCGACTGTAGCTGAAAATGAATAAAGAAAAAAATCGCGAAATTCGCGATTTTTCGATTTTTTATAACTTCTCGTTAACAAAACGAACGAAGCGATTCCACCAAACTTTTAAGAAGAAGGCTTTTTCGACATTTTTTTCTGCGACCATCTCAAAACTAGGTTTGTCAGTTGTAATGTATCCTTGACCAACTAGATCCTTGTCTTCATAAGTCAAATGTCCAACGACAGTTCCTGCCTCTAGTGGAGCAGTGTGTTCAGTCGTGTCCGCTGTGTAAGTAATAGTTGATTGTGTACGACTACCCAGACGTTGTACGATTTTGATATCTTCTTTGGCGACAGCTGTAACTGTATCTTCCTTCCCATCTAATACAGGCGATTTACTATCTTCATAACTTTCCCCTTGTTTGACGATTGTCTGAAGAGCAAAGTTTGATGAGATGTAATCTAAAATAGAAGAAGTAGCTGTAAAGCGTGCATATGGATTGGTATCTTGGTTGTCAGCGTTTAAGACAACTGTGATGATGCGCATTCCTTTTTCTACAGTCGTACCAACAAAAGAAGCACCTGCTTTATCAGTTGTTCCAGTCTTAAGACCATCAATACCACCACGATAAGCAGGCATTCCCTCCAACATATAGTTGGTAGAATGAATGGTCATCCCTGCAAAAGTAGAAGAAGGTTTCTTTGTGATTTCTAAGACTTGAGGATACTTGAGGATGAGATTGCGAGCAACGACAGCAACATCATAAGCGCTCAATTTGTTTTCATCATCTTTTTTAGAACCTGGATAGATATTATTTCCAAGAGTTTCATTGTTGAGCCCGGTTGTGTTGACGAGTGTAGCGTCTTGAATCCCCCATTCTTGTAGTTTGGCCTTCATCATATCTACAAAGTCCTTCTCAGAACCGGCAATTTTTTCAGCTAGGGCAATGGCTGCACTGTTAGCACTGGATACCAGAGTAGCTTCTAGCAATTCCTCAACTGTGTAGTTACGAGCTTCCATAGGAACGTTACTCGCTTCAGAATTGGTAGTGAGCTGGTAGGGATAATCTGAGATTTCTACAGGAGTAGAAAGGGTGATTTTCCCTTGTTCCAAGGCTTCATAGACTAGATAAACAGTGAGGATTTTACTGATAGAAGCTATTTCAACAGGTTGAGTAGCATCTTTTTCATATAAAATCTTTCCACTGTTAGCCTCAACAGCAATAGCATGTTTTGCAGCTACATCAAAATCCTGGGCCGAAACAGTTGTAGCCGAACCGAATAAAAATAATGTGATTAAGGTTAAAAATAATTTCTTCATAGTAACTTTATTCTATCACAAAGACAAAAAATATTCTTGATTTTTTGATGAAGGTTATCAATCTTTTTTGAAATATGGTAAAATAGGGAAAAGAGGAGGTGTCTTATGTTTCGAAGAAACAAATTGTTCTTCTGGACAACTGAAATCCTATTAATAACCCTAATTTTTTATCTCTGGAGAGAAATGGGTGCTATTATCACACCCTTTGTAAGTGTGCTGAATACAATTATGATTCCTTTTTTATTGGGAGGATTTTTGTATTATCTAACTAACCCAATTGTTATCTTTTTAGAGAAGGAATGCAAAATCAATCGCATCATTGGGATTTTGTTAACCCTTTGTGCCTTAATTTGTGCAATCGTACTTAGTTTTGTCTATCTGCTACCGATTTTGATTAATCAGTTGAGTAGTCTAATCTACTCGAGTCAAAACATTTATGGTCGTCTTCAAGATTTAGTCATTGAGTTATCAAAACATCCAGCCCTGCAAAATCTAGATATTCAACAAACTATTCAACAATTAAATCTCTCATATGTTGATATTTTGCAAAATATCTTGAACAGTGTGACAAATAGTGTTGGAAGTGTTCTATCTGCGCTCGTAAGCACTGTATTGATTATCATCATGACACCAGTCTTCTTGATTTACTTCCTACTTGATGGGCATAAATTTTTACCCATGCTAGAAAGAACTATATTAAAACGAGATAAATTGAACATATCTGGTTTATTGACAAACCTAAATACAACTATTTCTCGTTACATTAGTGGAGTGTCAATAGATGCAGTTATTATTGGATGTTTAGCTTTTATCGGTTATAGTGTAATTGGTCTAAGATATGCCTTGGTCTTCGCCATTTTTTCTGGATTGGCTAATTTGATTCCGTATGTAGGACCAAGCATTGGCTTGATTCCAATGATTATCTCAAATCTCTTCACCGATCCTCATAAAATGATTATTGCTGTCATTTATATGTTGATTATTCAGCAAGTTGATGGAAATATTTTATATCCACGTATCGTGGGTGGAGTTATGAAGGTTCACCCGATTACTATTTTAGTCTTGCTTTTATTATCAAGTAATATTTACGGTGTGATTGGAATGATTGTTGCTGTTCCAACCTATTCCATTTTAAAAGAGATTGCTAAATTCTTAGCGCGACTGTATGAAAATCATAAGGAAGCACAAGAAGTTGAAAAACATTTATCAGAATAAAGATGTCGGGATAAAAGCTCCCGACCTTTTTTTGATCATTGTATCTTTGGCGATGTAGTTGATCAAACTTTTTATTGGCTTTCAACTCTCTAATCTCTTATGATGAAACTTTAATTTTTTCAATACACAACTTTTTACAAACAACTGAATGATTGAAGTCTTTCGGGGCTGGAAATAGGAAATTCAGACTTGGATTATCGATTTATGGTCTATCGCCTTTTGCTAAAATAAGCCTATTTATAGATATTTTAAATAAATTGGTAGAGGAAGTAGAGTGAGAATAAGAATAATTCACAAAAACTTTGTAAAACACTTGCAATTTAGCTGAAATTTGATAAAATAGTAAGGAAAGTTAGACTGTATTGCCTACTGTCTATCTATAAAATATATTTTATTGGAGGCTTTTACTCAAATGGCAAAAGAAAAATACGATCGTAGTAAACCACACGTTAACATTGGTACTATCGGACACGTTGACCACGGTAAAACTACCCTAACTGCAGCTATCACAACTGTTTTGGCACGTCGCTTGCCTTCAGCAGTTAACCAACCTAAAGACTATGCGTCTATCGATGCTGCTCCAGAAGAACGCGAACGCGGTATCACAATCAACACTGCGCACGTTGAGTACGAAACTGAAAAACGTCACTACGCTCACATCGACGCTCCAGGACACGCGGACTACGTTAAAAACATGATCACTGGTGCCGCTCAAATGGACGGAGCTATCCTTGTAGTAGCTTCAACTGACGGACCAATGCCACAAACTCGTGAGCACATCCTTCTTTCACGTCAGGTTGGTGTTAAACACCTTATCGTCTTCATGAACAAGATCGACTTGGTTGACGACGAAGAATTGCTTGAATTGGTTGAAATGGAAATCCGTGACCTTCTTTCAGAATACGACTTCCCAGGTGACGATCTTCCAGTTATCCAAGGTTCAGCTCTTAAAGCTCTTGAAGGTGACTCTAAATACGAAGACATCATCATGGAATTGATGAACACTGTTGATGAGTACATTCCAGAACCAGAACGTGACACTGACAAACCATTGCTTCTTCCAGTCGAAGACGTATTCTCAATCACTGGACGTGGTACAGTTGCTTCAGGACGTATCGACCGTGGTACTGTTCGTGTCAACGACGAAATCGAAATCGTTGGTATCAAAGAAGAAACTAAAAAAGCAGTTGTTACTGGTGTTGAAATGTTCCGTAAACAACTTGACGAAGGTCTTGCAGGAGACAACGTAGGTGTCCTTCTTCGTGGTGTTCAACGTGACGAAATCGAACGTGGACAAGTTATCGCTAAACCAGGTTCAATCAACCCACACACTAAATTCAAAGGTGAAGTTTACATCCTTACTAAAGAAGAAGGTGGACGTCACACTCCATTCTTCAACAACTACCGTCCACAATTCTACTTCCGTACTACTGACGTTACAGGTTCAATCGAACTTCCAGCAGGTACTGAAATGGTAATGCCAGGTGATAACGTGACAATCGACGTTGAGTTGATCCACCCAATCGCCGTAGAACAAGGTACTACATTCTCTATCCGTGAGGGTGGACGTACTGTTGGTTCAGGTATGGTTACAGAAATCGAAGCTTAATTCGATTTAGTTCCCAGAAGAACAATTATTTAAGTCAGACACTAAAAGAATCTTGCTATGCAAGGTTCTTTTTTTGCGATCAAAAGTGAGAGAGTTACTTTTTTACAATTTCATAAAATCATGGTAAAATGGTTAAATATTAAATTTGGAGAAAAATATGAAGTATAAGCGTATCGTATTTAAAGTGGGAACTTCATCCCTGACACATAAAGATGGAAGTTTATCTCGCAGTAAAGTAAAAGCTATCACACAACAGCTTGCAATGCTGCATGAAGCAGGTCATGAGCTTATTTTGGTGTCTTCTGGGGCTGTTGCAGCAGGTTTCGGAGCCTTAGGATTTAAAAAACGACCAACAAAGATTGCGGATAAGCAAGCTTCAGCGGCGGTTGGTCAAGGATTGCTTCTGGAAGAATATACAACCAATTTGCTCTTAAGACAGATTGTTTCAGCGCAAATCTTGCTAACTCAGGATGATTTTGTCGATAAGCGACGTTATAAAAATGCCCATCAAGCTTTATCTGTTCTTCTCAATCGTGGCGCGATTCCGATTATCAATGAAAATGACAGTGTCGTTATTGATGAGCTCAAGGTCGGGGATAATGATACGCTCAGTGCTCAGGTAGCTGCAATGGTGCAGGCAGATCTTTTGGTCCTCTTAACAGATGTAGACGGTCTTTATACTGGTAATCCTAACTCGGATCTAAGAGCTAAACGTCTGGAGAGAATTGAGACCATCAATCGAGAAATCATAGATATGGCTGGTGGTGCTGGATCTTCAAATGGAACAGGTGGTATGTTGACGAAAATAAAAGCTGCTACCATTGCAACTGAGTCAGGTGTTCCCGTATATATCTGTTCTTCCTTGAAACCTGATGCTTTAATTGAAGCAGCTGAAGAAACTCTTGATGGTTCTTTCTTTTTTGCACAGGAAAAGGGACTTCGTACCCAGAAACAGTGGCTAGCCTTTTATGCCAAAAGTCAGGGAGCAATTTGGGTTGATAAAGGGGCGGCAGAAGCCCTCTCTCAACATGGAAAGAGTCTCCTTTTATCTGGTATTGTTGAAGCAGAAGGAGCCTTTTCTTACGGTGATATCGTGACAGTATTTGACAAGGAAACTGGAAAATCACTTGGGAAAGGACGCGTGCAATTTGGGGCATCTGCTTTGGAGGATATGTTACGTTCTCAAAAAGCTAAGGGGGTCTTGATTCACCGTGATGACTGGATTTCCATTACGCCTGAAATCCAACTACTCTTTACAGAATTTTAGAGGTAAACTATGGTAAGTACACAAGAACAATTTGAACTGGTACAGGCAGTTAAAAAAACCATCAATACTGCTAGTGAAACAGTAAAAAACCAAGCCTTGCTAGCTATGGCCGATCACTTATTGACAGCTACTGAAGAGATTTTATCAGCTAATGTTCGTGATATGGAAGCGGCTAAGGGGAAAATCTCAGATGTTATGCTCGATCGTCTTTATTTGGATGCAAGTCGTATCCAAGCGATGGCAACTGGGATTCGTGAAGTGGTTGCTTTACCAGATCCTATTGGTGAAGTCCTAGAAAGAAGTCAGCTTGAAAATGGTTTGGCCATTACTAAGAAGCGTGTGGCTATGGGTGTTATTGGCATTATCTATGAAAGTCGTCCAAATGTGACTTCTGATGCAGCTGCCCTTGCTCTCAAGAGTGGAAATGCGGTTGTTCTTCGTAGCGGTAAGGATGCCTACCAAACAGCTCATGCTATTGTTACAGCCTTGAAGAAGGGCTTGGAGACTACCACCATTCATCCAGACGTCATTCAATTAGTAGAAGATACCAGTCGTGAAAGTAGTTATGCCATGATGAAGGCTAAGGGTTATCTAGATCTTCTCATTCCTCGTGGGGGGGCTGGTTTGATCAATGCTGTCGTTGAGAATGCTATTGTGCCAGTTATCGAAACAGGTACAGGGATTGTTCATATCTACGTTGACAAGGATGCGGATGAAGACAAGGCACTGTCTATTATCAATAACGCTAAAACTAGTCGTCCCTCAGTCTGCAATGCCATGGAAGTGCTGCTTGTTCATGAAGACAAGGCAGCAAACTTCCTTCCTCGTTTGGAGCAAGTTCTGGTTGCCGATCGAAAGGAAGCTGGACTGGAACCGATTCAATTGCGTCTAGATGAGAAAGCTAGTCAATTTATTTCTGGGATAGCAGCGGAGCCACAAGATTTTGACACTGAGTTTTTAGACTATGTCCTAGCTGTAAAAGTAGTTTCTAGTCTTGAGGAAGCTGTAGAGCATATCGAATCTCACAGCACCCATCATTCAGATGCGATTGTGACTGAAAATGCTGGTGCTGCTGAGTACTTTACAAATCAAGTGGACTCGGCAGCGGTTTATGTCAATGCTTCGACTCGTTTCACAGATGGTGGACAATTTGGTCTTGGTTGTGAAATGGGGATTTCTACTCAGAAATTACATGCGCGTGGTCCAATGGGCTTGAAGGAATTGACTAGCTACAAATATGTGGTTACTGGTGATGGACAGATAAGGGAGTAAAGAGATGAAGATTGGATTTATCGGCTTGGGGAATATGGGAGCTAGTTTGGCTAATGCTGTCTTGCAGGCAAAAATGAGTCATCAGATTCTCCTTGCTAATCGTAGTCAAGCTAAGGTGGATGCTTTTATTGCCAATTATGGTGGTCAGGCTTCTAGCAATGACGAAATCTTTGCAGAAGCTGATGTGATTTTTCTAGGAGTAAAGCCAGCTCAATTCTCTGAACTGATTACTCAATATCAGTCAATCCTTGAGAAACGAGAAAGTCTTCTTTTGATTTCCATGGCAGCTGGTTTGACCTTGGAAAAACTTGCTAGTCTTCTTCCAAGTCACCATAGGATTATTCGTATTATGCCTAATACACCTGTTGCTATTGGGCAAGGAGTGATTAGTTATGCCTTGTCTGAAAATTGTCATCCAGAAGACAGTGAACTTTTTTGTCAACTTTTAGCTAATGCAGGGCAGTTGGTTGAAATAAGTGATGGTTTAATAGATGCAGCAACAGGACTTGCAGGCTGTGGACCAGCTTTTGTCTATCTCTTTATCGAGGCCTTAGCAGATGCTGGAGTTCAGACGGGATTGCCACGAGAAACGGCCTTGAAAATGGCTGCTCAAACTGTGGTAGGAGCTGGACAATTGGTCCTAGAAAGCCAAGAGCATCCTGGGGTCTTGAAAGACCAAGTTTGTAGCCCAGGTGGTTCGACCATTGCTGGTGTAGCAAGTCTAGAAGAGCATGCTTTCAGAGGAACTGTTATGGATGCCGTCAACCAAGCCTACAAAAGAACTCAAGAATTAGGCAAATAAGAGGTGAGCGTTTAAACTCACGCTCTTTTTTCTTACAAAGAACAAAATAAAAAAAGCTTTTCACAAATACCCATTTTTTTGATAGAATAGAAGAGAGAAAAATAGAAATGAGTCAGACATGTCAAAAGGATTTTTAGTCTCTCTTGAGGGACCAGAGGGAGCAGGAAAAACAAGCGTTCTTGAAGCCTTAATCCCTATATTAGAGGATAGGGGAGTGAAAGTTTTAACAACCCGTGAACCAGGTGGGGTCTTAATTGGAGAAAAAATTCGCGAAGTTATCCTAGATCCTAGTCATACTGAAATGGATCCTAAGACTGAGCTTCTCCTCTATATTGCTAGTCGTCGACAACACTTGGTGGAAAAGGTCTTACCAGCACTTGCAGCTGGAAAACTGGTTATCATGGATCGCTTTATCGATAGTTCTGTTGCTTATCAGGGCTTTGGGCGTGGTTTAGATATCGATGCTATTGATTGGCTTAATGAGTTTGCAACAGATGGACTGAAACCTGATTTGACTCTTTATTTTGATATTGAGGTGGAAGAGGGACTGGCACGTATTGCTGCCAACAGTAATCGGGAAGTCAATCGTTTGGACATGGAAGGTCTGGATCTACACCGAAAAGTTCGTCAAGGTTACCTTTCTCTTCTTGAAAGAGAAGGAAATCGCATCGAAAAAATCGATGCTAGCCTACCACTTGATCAAGTGATTGAAAATACGCAACAGCTACTTTTTGATAGGATGGGATTAAGGAGATGAAGCAAGAGCAATTAAGAGCTTGTCAACCTCTACAATTTGAACGTTTTGTCCATATCTTGGAGCAAGGGCAGCTCAATCACGCCTATCTCTTTTCAGGTAATTTTGGAAGTTTAGAGATGGCCCTTTTTTTGTCTAAAAGTCTCTTTTGTAGTGAGAAAACTGGTATTTTTCCTTGTGAAAAATGTCGGAATTGTAAATTGATTGAGCAGGAAGAGTTTCCTGATGTGACCATAATTAAACCTCTGAATCAAGTCATTAAGACGGAGCGTATTCGAGAATTAGTTGGTCAATTTTCCCAGTCTGGTATTGAAAATCAACGTCAGGTCTTTATTATCGAACAAGCAGAAAAAATGCATGTGAATGCTGCAAATTCTCTTTTAAAGGTTATTGAAGAACCACAGAGCGAAATCTACATTTTCTTTTTGACTGATGATGAGGAACAGATGTTACCAACGATTCGAAGTCGGACACAGATTTTCCAATTTAAGAAACAAGTCTCTACTTTAATGTCACAGCTTGAAGAGGCTGGTTTAGTAAAAAATAAAGCTAAACTATTGGCCCAATTCAGTCAGTCTCAGACCGAGGCTGATAAGCTTGTGCATCAAGCAGGATTTTGGGCACTGGTAGATGAAAGTGAACGCCTCTTTTCTTGGCTTTTAGCCCCAAAAAAGGAATCTTACTTGCAAGTTGCAAAATTAACGAGTTTGGCTGATGATAAAGAAAAGCAAGATCATGTGCTCAGGATTTTAGAGGTATTAGCTGGCCAGGAGGTTCTCAATGTTTCTGCGCGGAACATCTTGAAACATCTCGTCCAAGCTCGGAAAATGTGGCGGGCCAATGTTAGCTTTCAAAACGCTTTGGAATACCTGGTTTTACAAAAAAATTAAAGTGAAGATAGATTATAGAAAGGGCTGTAATGAATAAAAAAGAATTATTTGATGCTTTAGATGACTTTTCACAGCAATTGTTGGTAACCTTGGCAGACGTCGAAGCTATCAAGAAAAATCTCAAGAGTTTGGTAGAGGAAAATACAGCTCTTCGATTAGAAAATGATAAACTGAGAGAACGTTTGGGAGAGGTTGAGGAGACTGCTCCAGCCAAAACGAAACATGTAAGGGAAAATGTCCGTCGCATTTATGAGGACGGTTTTCATGTTTGCCGTGACTTTTATGGTCAACGTCGAGAGCAAGATGCAGAATGTATGTTTTGTGATGAGTTGTTATTTAGGGAGTAAGTATGCAGATTCAAAAGAGTTTTAAGGGACAATCTCCCTATGGCAAGCTTTATCTAGTCGCAACGCCGATTGGTAATCTAGAAGATATGACTTTCCGTGCCATTCAGACCTTGAAAGAGGTCGACTGGATCGCGGCAGAAGATACTCGTAATACTGGACTTTTGCTCAAGCATTTTGAGATTTCAACCAAGCAAATCAGTTTTCACGAACATAATGCCAAGGAAAAAATACCTGATTTGATTGAGTTGTTGAAGCAAGGTCAAAATCTTGCCCAAGTATCTGATGCAGGGATGCCTAGTATTTCTGACCCTGGCCATGATTTGGTTAAGGCTGCTATCGAAGAAGATATCGCAGTTGTCACGGTTCCAGGAGCTAGTGCAGGAATTTCTGCCTTGATTGCCAGTGGCTTGGCACCTCAACCTCACATTTTTTATGGTTTCTTACCACGAAAGTCAGGCCAACAAAAGCAGTTTTTCGAAGCGAAAAAAGCTTATCCAGAGACCCAGATTTTCTATGAATCACCTCACCGTGTGGCGGATACGCTAGAAAATATGCTAGAAGTCTACGGTGATCGCTCGGTGGTTTTGGTCAGAGAATTGACTAAAATCTTTGAAGAATATCAGCGTGGAACTATTACTGAATTATTAGAAAGTATTTCTGAAACACCACTTAAGGGCGAGTGTCTTCTGATTGTGGAAGGTGCCAGTCAAGAAGTAGAGGATAAGGATGAAGAGGATTTATTTTCTGAGATACAGGACCGCATTCATCAAGGTATGAAGAAAAATCAGGCCATTAAGGAAGTTGCAAAGATTTACCAATGGAACAAAAGCCAGCTCTACGCAGCTTATCACGAATGGGAAGACAATCAAGAAAACAACTAGACAGGGAAGTTTGCCTTCTTCCCTTTTTTTGTTATACTAGAAGAAGAAAAAAATAGAAAGATTTGTGGGAGTGAAAAAGTCCGAGGGACTTTTTCAGCCTGAGCCTGAAAACTCGAAAGCGAAGTAAGTCCGGGGGACTTTTTCAGCCTGAGCCAAAAAATTCGAAAGTGAAGCAAGTTCGTTGAACTTTTTTAACCCGATTCAGGAAATTCACACTCCCAAAGAGGTATTAGTGTCGTGTCTCAATCTTATATCAATGTTATCGGTGCTGGTTTGGCGGGTTCTGAAGCAGCCTACCAAATCGCAGAGCGTGGTATTCCAGTTAAACTTTATGAAATGCGTGGTGTCAAGTCAACACCGCAACACAAAACTGACAATTTTGCAGAATTAGTGTGTTCTAATTCCTTGCGTGGAGATGCTCTTACAAATGCTGTCGGCCTCCTCAAGGAAGAAATGCGTCGCCTAGGTTCTCTTATCTTGGAATCTGCTGAAGCAACCCGTGTTCCTGCAGGTGGTGCCCTTGCGGTTGACCGCGATGGTTTCTCTCAAATGGTTACTGAAAAGATTGCCAACCATCCCTTGATTGAAGTGGTACGTGACGAAATTACAGAATTGCCAACGGATGCTATTACAGTTGTTGCGACTGGTCCTTTGACTAGTGATGCTCTTGCTGAGAAAATTCATGCTCTTAATGGCGGTGACGGTTTTTATTTCTACGATGCTGCAGCGCCTATTGTGGATGTCAACACCATTGATATGAGCAAGGTTTATCTCAAATCTCGTTATGATAAGGGAGAAGCAGCCTATCTCAATGCTCCGATGACCAAGCAAGAGTTTATGGATTTCCATGAAGCTTTGGTTAATGCAGAAGAAGCACCTCTTAACTCTTTTGAAAAAGAAAAATACTTTGAAGGCTGTATGCCAATCGAAGTCATGGCTAAACGAGGCATCAAAACCATGCTCTATGGACCCATGAAGCCAGTTGGTTTGGAGTATCCAGACGATTACACAGGTCCTCGTGATGGAGAATTTAAAACTCCTTATGCGGTCGTTCAGCTTCGTCAGGACAATGCTGCAGGTAGTCTTTATAACATCGTTGGTTTCCAAACTCACCTTAAATGGGGAGAACAAAAGCGTGTCTTCCAAATGATTCCAGGTCTTGAAAATGCGGAGTTTGTTCGTTATGGGGTCATGCACCGCAATTCTTATATGGATTCACCAAATCTTCTTGAACAGACCTACCGTTCTAAGAAACAACCAAACCTCTTCTTTGCTGGTCAAATGACGGGTGTGGAAGGCTATGTTGAATCAGCAGCATCAGGCTTAGTTGCTGGGGTTAACGCTGCTCGTCTTTTCAAGGGTGAAAGTGAAGCTATCTTCCCAGAGACCACAGCGATTGGAAGTCTGGCTCATTATATCACTCACGCTGATAGCAAACATTTTCAACCAATGAATGTCAATTTTGGGATTATCAAAGAGTTGGAAGGCGAGCGTATCCGTGATAAGAAGGCTCGTTATGAAAAAATTGCAGAGCGTGCCCTTAACGATTTAGAGGAATTTTTAACGGTCTAATTTTTTTGAAAGAATTGCTCATGATACTATAAAAATCTTAGAAATTGTGATAAAATAGGTAGGATAAAAAAAGGAGAGTGAAAATGGCGAATCCCAAGTATAAACGTATTTTAATTAAGTTATCAGGTGAAGCCCTTGCCGGTGAACGTGGCGTAGGGATTGATATCCAAACAGTTCAAACAATCGCAAAAGAGATTCAAGAAGTTCATAGCTTAGGTATCGAAATTGCCCTTGTTATCGGTGGAGGAAATCTCTGGCGTGGAGAACCTGCTGCAGAAGCAGGTATGGACCGTGTTCAGGCAGATTACACTGGAATGCTTGGGACTGTTATGAATGCTCTTGTGATGGCAGATTCATTGCAACAAGTCGGTGTTGATACACGTGTACAAACAGCTATTGCTATGCAACAAGTAGCAGAGCCTTATGTACGTGGACGTGCCCTTCGTCACCTTGAAAAAGGTCGTATCGTTATCTTTGGTGCTGGAATTGGTTCACCATACTTCTCAACAGATACAACAGCGGCTCTTCGTGCAGCTGAAATCGAAGCAGATGCCATCCTCATGGCTAAAAATGGTGTCGACGGTGTTTACAATGCCGATCCTAAGAAAGACAAGACAGCCGTTAAGTTTGAAGAATTGACTCACCGTGACGTTATCAACAAAGGACTTCGTATCATGGACTCAACAGCTTCAACCCTCTCAATGGACAACGACATTGACTTGGTTGTCTTCAATATGAACCAACCAGGCAACATCAAACGTGTCGTATTTGGGGAAAATATCGGAACAACAGTTTCAAATAATATCGAAGAAAAGGAATAAGAAAGATTATGGCTAACGCAATTATTGAAAAAGCTAAAGAGAGAATGACCCAGTCTCACCAATCACTTGCTCGTGAATTTGGTGGTATCCGTGCCGGTCGTGCCAATGCAAGCTTGCTCGACCGTGTACATGTAGAGTACTATGGAGTAGAAACTCCTCTTAACCAAATCGCTTCAATTACGATTCCAGAAGCGCGTGTTTTGTTGGTAACACCATTTGACAAATCTTCATTGAAAGATATCGAACGTGCCTTGAACGTTTCTGATCTTGGTATTACACCAGCTAACGATGGTTCGGTTATCCGTTTGGTTATCCCGGCTCTTACAGAAGAAACTCGTCGTGACCTTGCTAAAGAAGTGAAGAAGGTCGGTGAGAATGCTAAAGTGGCTGTCCGCAATATCCGTCGTGATGCTATGGACGAAGCTAAGAAACAAGAAAAAGCAAAAGAAATCACTGAAGACGAATTGAAGACTCTTGAAAAAGACATTCAAAAAGTAACAGACGATGCTGTTAAACACATCGACGACATGACTGCCAACAAAGAAAAAGAACTCTTGGAAGTCTAAAAATAAACATAAAAACTCAGTTGGCATTGCTGGCTGAGTTTTATTCGAAAGAAGGAAATATGAATACAAATCTTGCAAGTTTTATCGTTGGACTCATCATCGATGAAAATGACCGTTTTTACTTTGTGCAAAAGGATGGCCAGACCTATGCGCTTGCCAAGGAAGAAGGTCAACATACAGTAGGTGATACGGTTAAAGGTTTTGCTTATACAGATATGAAGCAAAAACTCCGCTTGACGACTCTAGAAGTGACTGCTACTCAGGACCAATTTGGTTGGGGCCGTGTCACAGAAGTTCGTAAGGACTTGGGTGTCTTTGTGGATACAGGCCTACCTGATAAGGAAATCGTAGTGTCACTGGATATCCTACCTGAACTTAAAGAGCTCTGGCCAAAGAAGGGCGATAGGCTCTATATTCGTCTAGAGGTAGATAAGAAGGATCGTATCTGGGGACTCTTAGCCTACCAAGAGGACTTCCAACGACTAGCACGTCCTGCCTACAACAACATGCAAAATCAGAACTGGCCTGCAATCGTTTATCGTCTTAAGTTATCAGGAACTTTTGTCTATCTACCAGAAAACAACATGCTTGGATTTATCCACCCAAGTGAGCGTTACGCAGAGCCACGTTTGGGGCAAGTGTTAGATGTACGTGTTATTGGCTTCCGTGAAGTTGATCGCACACTCAATCTTTCACTAAAACCACGTTCTTTTGAGATGTTGGAAAATGATGCCCAGATGATTTTAACTTACTTGGAAAGCAATGGTGGCTTCATGACCCTGAATGACAAGTCAGCGCCAGATGATATCAAGGCAACCTTTGGTATCTCTAAAGGTCAATTTAAAAAAGCGCTCGGTGGTTTGATGAAAGCTGGCAAAATTAAACAAGACCAGTTTGGTACTGAATTAATTTAGGGAGGCTTATGAGAAAATCATTTTATACTTGGCTCATGACCGAACGCAATCCTAAAAGCAATAGTCCCAAAGCAATTTTAGCGGATTTGGCTTTTGAGGAGTCTACCTTCCCAAAGCATACAGATGATTTCGATAAAGTGAGTCGTTTTTTAGAGGAACATGCTAGTTTTTCTTTTAATATGGGTGACTTCGATCGAATTTGGCAAGAATATCTAGAACATTAAGGCTACTAGATGGGGTTGGGAATAGTAATTTCTCAGCCTCTTTGCTATAATATAGTCATTCAGTTTAACTTTTACTAGGTCCTAATCGACTTTTTAACTACTAAAAGCAAACGAAACATTATATAAAATTAAAAGAGTTAGAGAGGTTCTTTATTTGAAGGAACATTCAATTGACATTCAACTGAGTCATCCAGATGACCTGTTTCATCTTTTTGGTTCCAATGAGCGCCATCTTCGTTTGATGGAAGAAGAGCTCGATGTGGTGATTCATGCTCGTACGGAGATTGTGCAGGTTTTGGGTGAAGAGCCTGCTTGTGAGGAAGCCCGCCAAGTTATCCAAGCCTTGATGGTCTTGGTCAATCGTGGAATGACTGTTGGAACTCCGGATGTGGTGACAGCCATTACAATGGTTAAGAATAATGAAATCGATAAGTTTGTCGCCCTTTATGAAGAAGAAATTATCAAGGATAATACAGGTAAGCCCATCCGTGTTAAGACCCTGGGTCAAAAGCTTTATGTGGATAGTGTCAAGCAACACGATGTGACCTTTGGTATTGGGCCGGCAGGAACAGGTAAGACCTTCTTAGCAGTGACTTTGGCCGTAACAGCCCTCAAGCGTGGACAAGTCAAGCGAATCATACTGACACGTCCAGCAGTAGAAGCAGGAGAGAGCCTAGGATTTCTACCTGGTGATTTGAAAGAAAAGGTAGATCCTTATCTTCGTCCAGTTTATGATGCCTTGTACCAGATTCTTGGGAAGGATCAAACAACCCGTCTCATGGAACGTGAAATTATTGAGATTGCACCCCTTGCTTACATGCGTGGACGAACCTTGGATGATGCCTTTGTCATTCTCGATGAGGCGCAAAATACGACCATCATGCAGATGAAGATGTTCTTGACACGCCTTGGATTTAATTCTAAGATGATTGTCAATGGGGATATTAGTCAGATTGACCTACCGCGTAATGTAAAGTCTGGTTTGATTGATGCCCAAGAAAAACTCAAGAACATTCATCAGATTGACTTTGTTCATTTCTCAGCCAAGGATGTGGTTCGCCATCCAGTCGTTGCTCAGATTATTAGAGCCTATGAACCTCTACCTGTCAAAGCTGAAGAAAGTGAAGAAGAAACAGAATAAAGAGAAAGGTTGGGCAAAAACTAGCTCTCCAATAAAACCACACAGTGATTTCAGTCTTGAATACAATCAAGCTGAAAGAAACACTGTGTGGTTTTTGAATAGGTGGACGTTTTAGATGCTAGATGCTTTGCTAATTTGGTGTGATTCATGCTCATGAAGATGAATGCTATCTCTATTGAGACGGCTTGTTTGCCTCTGACATGCACTCTGCGCACGCCGAAAACTACCAAAAACGGGTTCAACATCAATTTTCCGTTTGGCGTAAATTTGAGAGCCTTCTTCACTATGTAATGTTTGCGTAAGGAGTTCCTTAAAGCAATTCCAAGTTGGATTATAATGGATTTGTTTCTGATTCCCACTATCTGTTTTAGCCAACTGTTCTAACTCAGGAGTGTCTTGAACTTTATCCGCCTCATAAATCTTGAAATCACGTTGAAAATCATACTTATCGGTTTGACTAGAGTAGTTCTTAAAGGAATAAACTAGGTCGTCGGGATTTATAAACTGGTCCGTGTCCTCAAGATATTCCCAGTTCATTGGCGTATCTGTGCTCGTTTAGTACTTTTTAGTCAATTTTGATTAGGTTGTTGGCATGTTTACTGGAGCGGAAGTTATTAATCGTTTTATAGCTAACATAGGTATCTTGGCTCAACCATTTCATGGGAATGACTTCTTCGTTCATTTGAACGATTTTACGTCCAAAGAACACTTGACGACCATAAGCGAATATGGTCATCTTCATGAGCATGGTTGGATGAAAGGCAGGGCGGCCAGTGTGAGAGGTCTATTTCAGTAATACTTGACTAAGGGATATTGTCAACAAATGGGCTAATCATTCTCGCTTCGTGAGTTGATGGAATATCGTAGGCAAGATTCACTTCCAAACTTAACTGAGTTTTTGGTGGTTTTAGTAGTGGTTCAACTTGATTGCTACTACTTTTGATGGTGTGAATGTATTTATAATGTATTCCAGTTAACCACGAAAGCTTTGGGTTCTATAAAATTAACACATGTTAATAAAAAAATTAATGTATGTTAATTTTTTCTTGACTTAAATTTTTTTAATTGATATACTATTTTTCAGAGAGCTAACAATTATATATAAATGTACTACTCTATTTCCTAGATAATACTTCATAAAACTTTTTATAACAAAGGCTAGCAAAGTTAAAGTTTTCTATCTATCGGAAGTTAAATAAATATGTAAGGAATTAAAATGAAAAAAAGTACAGTATTGTCACTAACCACAGCTGCAGTTATTTTAGCAGCATATGTCCCTAATGAGGTAGTTTTAGCAGACATATCTAGCTCTGAAGATGCTTTAAATATCTCTGATACAGAAAAAGTTGTAGTAGATAAGGAAGCAGAAAATAAAGAAAAACATGGAAATATTCATAATGCTATAGAAACTTCAAAGGATACTGAAGAGAAGAAAACAACAGTTATTGAGGCAAAAGAAGTTGTTAGTAAAAATCCTGAGATTGATAATAAAACTAGCAATGAAGAAGCAACAATCAAAGAAGATTCCAATCAATCCCAAGGAGATAAAGCGGACTCGTCTGCAAGTAAAGACCCAGAAAGTCCCAAAAAAGAGGATAAACTTGTCTATATTGCTGAATTTAAAGATAAAGAATCTGGAGAAAAAGCAATCAAGGAATTATCCAATCTTAAGGATACAAACGTTTTATATACTTATGATACGGTTTTTAATGGTGTTGCAATAGAAACAACTCCAGATAATCTGGACAAAATTAAACTAATAGAAGGTATCTCATCGGTTGAACGATCACAAAAAGTCCAGCCAATGATGAATCATGCTAGGAAGGAAATTGGAGTTGAAGAGGCAATTGATTACCTAAAGTCTATCAATGCTCCATTTGGTAAAAATTTTGATGGTAGAGGTATGGTCATTTCAAATATCGATACCGGGACAGATTATAGGCATAAGGCCATGAGGATTGATGATGATGCTAAAGGCTCAATGAGATTTAAAAAAGAAGACTTAAAAGGTACTGATAAAAATTTCTGGTTGAGTGATAAAATCCCTCATGCGTTCAATTATTATAATGGTGGTAAAATTACTGTAGAAAAAGCTGATGATGGAAGCGATTATTTTGATCCACATGGAATGCATATTGCAGGGATTCTTGCGGGAAATGATACTGAAAAAGATATTAAAAACTTTAACGGCATAGATGGAATTGCTCCTAATGCACAGATCTTCTCTTATAAAATGTACTCTGACGCAGGATCTGGCTTCGCAGGAGATGAAACAATGTTTCATGCTATTGAAGATTCGATCAAACACAATGTCGATGTTGTTTCGGTATCATCTGGCTTTACAGGAACAGGTCTTGTAGGTGAGAAATATTGGGAAGCTATTAGAGCGTTAAGAAAAGCAGGCATTCCAATGGTTGTAGCTACGGGTAACTATGCGACTTCTGCTTCAAGTTCTTCATGGGATTTAGTGGCAAATAATAATCTGAAAATGACAGATACTGGAAATGTAACGCGAACTGCAGCACATGAAGATGCGATAGCGGTCGCTTCTGCTAAAAATCAGACAGTTGAGTTTGATAAAGTCAATATAGGTGGAGAAAATTTTAAATACAGAAATATAGGGGCCTTTTTCGATAAGAATAAAATCACAACAAATGAAGACGGTTCAAAAGCTCCTGATAAATTGAAATTTGTATATATAGGCAAGGGTCAAGACCAAGATTTGATAGGATTGGATCTTAGAGGCAAAATTGCAGTAATGGATAGAATTTATACCAAGGATTTAAAAGATGCTTTTAAACGAGCTACGGATAAGGGCGCACGTGGCATTATGGTTGTAAATACTGTAAATTACTACAATAGAGATAATTGGACAGAGCTTCCAGCTATGGGATATGAGGAGGATGAAGGAACTACTAGTCAAGTATTTTCAATTTCAGGAGATGATGGTGTAAAGCTATGGAACATGATTAATCCTGATAAAAAAACTGAGATAAAAAGAAATAGTAAGGAAGATTTCAAAGATAAATTGGAGCAATACTATCCAATTGATATGGCCAGCTATAATTCTAATAAACCGAATGTAGGTGACGAAAAAGAGATTGACTTTAAGTTTGCACCTGACACAGACAAAGAATTGTATAAAGAAGATATCATCGTTCCAGCAGGATCCACATCTTGGGGACCGAGAACAGATTTACTTTTAAAGCCTGATGTCTCAGCACCAGGTAAAAATATTAAATCCACTCTCAATGTCATTAATGGGAAATCAACTTATGGTTATATGTCAGGGACTAGTATGGCAACTCCAATCGTGGCAGCTTCTACTGTTTTGATTAGACCAAAGTTAAAGGAAATGCTTGAAAGACCTGCCTTGAAAAATCTTAAGGGAGATGACAAAATAGACCTTACAAGTCTTACAAAAATAGCCCTACAAAATACTGCACGGCCTATGATGGATGCGACTTCTTGGAAAGAAAAAAGTCAATACTTTGCATCACCTAGACAACAGGGAGCAGGTCTAATTAATGTTGCCAATGCTTTGAGAAATGAAGTTGTAGCGACTTTCAAAAACACGGATTCTAAAGGTTTGGTAAACTCTTATGGTTCTATTTCTCTTAAAGAAATAAAAGGAGATAAAAAATACTTTACAATTAAGCTTCACAATACATCAAACAGACCTTTGACCTTTAAAGTTTCAGCATCAGCGATAACTACAGATGCTCTAACTGATAGACTAAAACTGGATGAAACATACAAAGATGAAAAATCTCCAGATGGGAAGCAAATTGTTCCAGAAATTCATCCAGAGAAAGTAAAAGATGCAAATATTACATTTGAGCATGACACTTTCACTATAGCCCCAAATTCTAGTTTTGATTTAAATGCGGTTATAAATGTTGGGGAGGCTAAAAATAAAAATAAATTTGTAGAATCATTTATTCATTTTGAGTCAGTGGAAGAAATGGAAGCTCTAAACTCCAATGGTAAGAAAACAAATTTCCAACCTTCTTTATCGATGCCTCTAATGGGATTTGCTGGGGATTGGAACCACGAACCAATCCTTGATAAATGGGCCTGGGAAGAAGGTTCAAAATCAAAAACAATGGAAGGTTATGATGATGATGGTAAACCAAAAATTCCAGGAACCTTAAATAAGGGAATTGGTGGAGAACATGGTATAGATAAATTTAATCCAGCAGGAGTTATACAAAATAGAAAAGATAAAAATACAACATCCCTAGATCAAAATCCAGAATTGTTTGCTTTCAATAACGAAGGGATCAACGCACCATCATCAAGTGGTTCTAATATTGCTAAAATTTATCCTTTAGATTCAAATGGAAATCCTCAAGATGCTCAACTTGAGAGAGGATTAACACCTTCTCCACTTGTATTAAGAAGTGCAGAAGAAGGCATGATTTCAATAGTAAATACAAATAAAGAGGGAGACAATCAAAGAGACTTAAAAGTTATTTCGAGAGAACACTTTATTAAAGGAATTTTGAACTCTAAAAGAAATGATGCAAAGGGAATCAAATCTTCTAAGCTAAAAGTTTGGGGCGACTTGAAATGGGATGGACTCATCTATAACCCTAGAGGTAGGGAAGAAAATGCACCAGAGAGCAAGGATAACCAAGATCCAGCTACTAGGATAAGAGGTCAATTTGAACCGATTGCGGAAGGTCAATATTTCTATAAATTTAAATATAGATTAACTAAAGATTACCCATGGCAGGTTTCCTATATTCCTGTAAAAATTGATAACACAGCCCCTAAGATTGTTTCGATTGATTTTTCAAATCCTGAAAAAATTAAGCTGATTACAAAGGATACTTATCACAAGGTAAAAGATCAATACAAGAATGAAACTCTATTTGCGAGAGATCAAAAAGAACATCCTGAAAAATTTGACGAGATTGCCAACGAAGTTTGGTATGCAGGCGCCGCTCTGGTTAATGAAGATGGAGAAGTTGAGAAAAATCTTGAAGTAACTTACGCAGGTGAGGGTCAAGGAAGAAATAGGAAACTTGACAAAGACGGAAATACCATTTATGAAATTAATGGTGCAGGAGATTTAAGAGGAAAAATCATTGAAGTCATTGCATTAGATGGCTCTAGCAATTTCACAAAGATTCATAGAATTAAATTTGCTGATCATGCTGATGAAAAGGGGATGATTTCCTATTATCTAGTAGATCCTGATCAGGATTCATCTAAATACCAAAAGCTTGGAGAGATTGCCGAATCTAAATTTAAAAATTTAGAAAATAGAAAAGAGGATAGTCTTAAAAAAGATACAACTGAGATAGAAAATCATCAAGAAAATGAAGAGGCTACCGAAGAAAAATCTAGCTTTACTATTCATAAAACTATTTCAACAATTAGAGCTTTTGAAATCAAAGACTTAAAGAAACTTATTAAAAAGAAATTTAGAGAAGTTGATGACTTTACAAGTGAAACTGGTAAGAGGACAGAAGAATACGATTATAAATACGATGATAAGGGAAATATCATTGCTTATGACGATGGTAGCGCCTTAGAATATGAAACTGAAAAACTTGACGAAATCAAATCAAAAATTTATGGTGTTTTAAGTCCGTCTAAAGATGGACACTTTGAAATTCTTGGAAAGATCAGTAATGTTTCTAAAAATGCCAAGGTATACTATGGAAATAACTATAAATCGATAGAAATCAAAACTACCAAGTATGATTCCCACTCAAAAACGATGACATTTGATTTATACGCTAATATTAATGATATTGTGGATGGATTAGCTTTTTCAGGAGATATGAGATTCTTTGTGAAAGATGATGATCAGATAAAAGCTGAAACGAAGATTAGAATGCCTGAAAAAAATAAGGAAACTAAAACAGAATATCCCTATGCATCAAGTTATGGGAATGTAATAGAATTAGGAGAAGGAGATCTTTCAAAAAACAAGCCAAACAATTTAACGGACATGGAATCTGGTAAAATCTATTCTGATTCAGAAAAACAACAATATCTGTTAAAAGATAACGTCATTCTAAGAAAAGGCTATGCACTAAAAGTGACTACCTATAATCCTGGAAAAACGGATATGTTAGAAGGAAATGGAGTCTATAGCAAGGAAGATATAGCAAAAATACAAAAGGCCAATCCTAATCTAAGAGTCCTATCAGAAAAAATAATTTATGCTGATAGTAGAAATGTTGAAGATGGAAGAAGTACTCAATCAGTATTAATGTCGGCTTTGGACGGCTTTAACATTGTAAAATATCAAGTGTTTACCTTTAAAATGAACGATAAAGGGGAGGCAATCGATAAAGATGGAAATCTGGTGACAGATCCTTCTAAACTTGTATTATTTGGTAAGGATGGTAAAGAGTACACAGGAGAGGATAAGTCCAATGTAGAAGCTATAAAAGAAGATGGCTCTACGTTATTTATTGATGCAAAACCAGTAAATCTTTCAATGGACAAGAACTACTTTAATCCATCTAAATCTAATAAAATTTATGTACGAAATCCAGAATTTTATTTAAGAGGTAAGATTTCTGATAAGGGTGGTTTTAACTGGGAGTTGAGAGTTAATGAATCTGTTGTAGATAATTATTTAATCTACGGAGATTTACACATTGATAACACTAGAGATTTTAACATTAAGCTTAATGTTAAAGACGGTGACATCATGGACTGGGGAATGAAAGACTATAAAGCAAACGGATTCCCAGATAAGGTAACAGATATGGATGGAAATGTTTATCTTCAAACTGGCTATAGCGATTTGAATGCGAAAGCGGTTGGAGTACACTATCAATTTTTATATGATAATATTAAACCAGAAGTAAACATTGATCCTAAGGGAAATACTAGTATTGAATATGCTGAAGGAAAATCTGTAGTCTTTAATATCAATGATAAAAGAAATAATGGATTCGATGGTGAAATTCAAGACAAACATATTTATGTAAATGGAAAAGAATATAAATCATTTGATGATATTAAACAAATAACAGATAAGACACTAAACATTAAGATTGTTGTAAAAGATTTTGCAAGAAATACAACCGTAAAAGAATTCATTTTAAACAAAGATACGGGAGAGGTGAGCGAACTAAAACCTCAGATGGTAACTGTGACCATTCAAAATGGAAAAGAAATGAGTTCAACGATAGTGGCGGAAGAAGATTTTATTTTACCTGTCTATAAGGGTGAATTAGAAAAAGGATATCAATTTGATGGCTGGGAAATTTCTGGTGTCGAAGGGAAAAAAGATGCTGGTTATGTTATTAATGTGTCAAAAGATACCCTTATAAAACCTGTATTCAAGAGAATAGAGGAGAAAAAGGAGGAGGAAAATAAACCTACTTTTGATGTATCGAAAAAGAAAGAAAAAACACAATCTGATTCAACTAATGATGTAAGCAGTATTGTTCCTGATAAAAACTTTGAAAATAAGAAGGAAGTTTATCTTAATGAACAAGAGAGCATAGCTAATAAACATACCAATATTGATAGTAAATCAACTACTAATAATGATAGGTTGCCAAAAACCGGAACAGTTAGCGAAGTCTTCACGTCATTGGTTGCCGGAATAATGTTTACCTTAGGTGCATTTCTTGGATTAAAGAAAAAAGATCAAGATTAAGACAAAACCTATAGATAAAAAAATGGTTTATGTACTGAGATTAGCTAGTGTGATAATGAAACAGTTTTGTGAAAATAGCCATTTTTAACTCAATTAGTTAGTTTACTTTACTATTGATACCCTTTTTGGATTTATGAATGGACTTAGTTTAGATAACTAATGAATTGATTGAAAGGATTAATATTGACAAATAGTGATCACATTGATTAGAAACTAGAGTCTATCAAAATTTAAATTATAAACCATGACATCAGAAAACGAGCATCTCCAAGAACGGAAATGCTCGTTTTTGAGATTTAGAAGCTAGTTTTTACGTAGCATTCTATTTTTGTAGTTTAAATTTATAGATCATTTTAGACAAGTTCACTGATTGAAGTGAAGTCACGATCCAAGCCTTCTGCAACTGGTTGGCTGGTGAGGTATCCTTGATAGGTTGTTACACCTTCAAGCAAGCCTGCGTCTTCAAGGATAGCTTTCTTAAATCCTTTACCTGCCAAGGCTTCGATATAAGGAAGAGTCACATTTGTAAGGGCAATCGTAGATGTGCGAGCAACTGCTCCAGGAATGTTAGCAACCGCATAATGAAGAACACCGTGTTTTTCATAGACTGGTTCATCG
Source organism: Streptococcus sp. DTU_2020_1001019_1_SI_AUS_MUR_006 (assembly GCF_032340315.1). NCBI lineage: Bacteria > Bacillati > Bacillota > Bacilli > Lactobacillales > Streptococcaceae > Streptococcus > Streptococcus sp. DTU_2020_1001019_1_SI_AUS_MUR_006. Next base: position 1,276,739 of record NZ_CP135436.1, read on the forward strand.
TGAGTTGTGACTCGGTCAGCTGTCGCTATAACACCACCTTGGTCAACAGCAACGTCAACAATGACAGAACCAGGACGCATTTGTTTGACCATTTCATCTGTTACCAATTTTGGAGCTTTGGCACCAGGAATCAAGACAGCACCGATCACAACATCTGCTTCACGAACACTTGCTTCGATATTAAATGGGTTAGACATCAGAGTTTGGATTTGGTGACCAAAGACGTCTTCTAGGACTGCTAGGCGTTTGGCGCTGATATCAAGAATAGTTACTTGAGCTCCCAAACCAAGAGCGATACGAGCTGCGTGAGTACCAACCACACCACCACCGATGATGGTTACTTTTCCTTTAGGAACACCAGGAACACCACCGAGTAGAACTCCTGAACCACCAGCTTGTTTAGTCAAAAAGTGGGCTCCAATTTGGACAGCCATACGACCTGCAACCTCACTCATTGGAACGAGAAGTGGAAGTTGTCCTTGAGTATCACGGACAGTCTCATAAGCAACACCAGTTGTTTTAGCTGCAAGCATAGCATCAGCCAATTCTGGAGCAGCTGCCATGTGTAAGTAGGTGAAGAGAAGTAAATCCTCACGCAAGAACTGGTACTCACTAGCAAGCGGTTCCTTGACTTTAACAACTAATTCTGCAGCCCAGGCTTCAGCAGCAGTTGCGACAATTTCAGCTCCTTGCTTGTCATAGTCAGCATCAGTAAAACCAGATCCAAGTCCAGCATTCGTTTCGATGAGGACATGGTGGCCACGACCAACGAGACTTTGTACACCAGCAGGTGTCAGAGCAACACGATTTTCATTATTTTTAATTTCCTTTGGAATTCCAATTAACATAGGATAACTCACTTTCTATTAAGCTGTTTCAATTTTTGTATCACATCATTCTTTAGAGTTTTTGTGATGACTTTATTGTATATGAAACCGCTTTAAAAGGCAAGGGAAATTATTGATTTGTATTGTATTTTTTGTTAAGCTTTTAGAAAATAAACTTAATTTAGAGAGGGACAAGCTGCGTGATTATTTATGAAGATGCCAATATAGATTCTTCTCTTCTTCACTTTACATCTGCATTTAATATCTATGCGGGACGTTGGGAGATTATTGGTGACTATAGAAGAAGGGAGGAGTATTTACAGTATTTGATTTCGCAATTATATGATTATTCAACTAAAAATAAATTTAATCTATATTTAGTATTAGGAGATGATTGCTTTAATGATAATACTAGAATATCCCAATATTATAAACTTTGGAAATTGCTAAAAAAGCAACACCTAGAAGTTAGAAATTCAATTTATTCTGATGAGATTATGATTACGAAAAATCATAAAGTGAAATTTTTTGGTGGAATTCAAATATTAGGTAGAGAGTCTGTTCCAGATATTGTTTCAATCTTGCTAGCAAAACAAACGGCTCATTTATTATTGTTGCCAGAGGGACTTAAAGTTACAACTTTTTTACAGTCAGGTTTTTCAAATATAATAGCTGAAAATAGTGAGTATATCGAGAATATGGTTGGTAGTGGTGGAATAGTTTTATTTCGTGAAGGTTATTTTGACGATAGGAACACAGGCTTTATAGTTTTTGGAAGATTACCCTTAATTATTAAAGATTTATTTGGAAAATAGGTAACAATAATTGGAAGTTTATGAGTGAAACTATGAGAGTAACATTTTTATAATTAGAAAATATTTTTGAAAGAAGTGTTTTTTTCATTATTCACAAGAAAAACTTGTAAACCTATTTCTTTTATGTTATTCTTTTAGCAACCTATTTTGGGAGGGGCAATCATGGAATCACTATTTATCAAACTAGCGAAGCATCCAATAATCGAAACAGAACGATTAGTACTTAGACCAGTAACACTTGATGATGCAGAAGCAATGTTTGAATATGCTTCAAACCAGGAAAATACACGCTATACTTTTCCAACCAATCAAAGTTTAGAGGAAACCAAGAATAATATTGCCCAATTTTATCTAGCTAATCCCTTGGGCCGATGGGGTATTGAACTAAAAAATAGTGGAGAGTTTATCGGAACTATTGACCTGCACAAGGTTGATACTGTTCTTAAAAAGGCAGCCATTGGTTACATTATCCATCAAAAATATTGGAATCAAGGTTTGACAACTGAAGCCAATCGTGCCGTCATTGAACTGGCCTTTGAAGAAATCGGAATGAATAAGTTGACAGCCCTTCACGATAAGGATAATCCTGCGTCAGGAAAGGTCATGGAGAAATCAGGCATGCGCTTTTCTCACGAAGAACCCTATGCCAGAATGGATAATAAAGAACCGGGACGAATTGTAACACGTGTACATTATGTTTTGACCAAGGAAGACTATTTTGCAAATAAGTAAGCAGTTGAAAAGATTTTTCAGCTGTTTTTTCTTTCTCTTACGAATAAAGTAAGAGAGGAGAAAATATGGAAGAACTTATTGAGAAAATCCAAGAATATAAAATCATTGTTATCTGTGCTGGTTTGGGCTTGGTCTTAGGCGGATTTTTCCTGCTAAAGCCAGTCGCTCAAGCACCTGCTAAGGAAACAAAGGTGCAGACTGAAGTTACAGCTGTTCCAAAGGATTCGACGGATGAAAAGGAAGATGGAAATCAGAAGGAAGAAGTGGTGGGGCAAGATCTGATTACTGTCGATGTCAAAGGTGCTGTCAAATCACCTGGAATTTATGATTTACCAGTTGGAAGTCGTATCAATGATGCTGTTCAAAAAGCTGGTGGATTGACAGATAATGCTGATAGTAAGTCTATCAATCTTGCTCAGAGAATTAGTGATGAAGCACTTGTTTATGTCCCGACTAAGGAAGAAGCTACAAGCCAAGAGGCATATTCAAATGCTTCCAACACCAAAGAAAATAAGAAAGTCAACCTTAATAAAGCCAGTATAGAGGAACTGAAGCAAGTCAAAGGTTTAGGTGTTAAACGTGCTCAAGATATTATCGACCATCGTGATTCCAACGGTAAGTTTAAGTCAGTTGATGAGCTCAAAAAGGTTTCTGGTATTGGTGCAAAAACGATAGAAAAGTTAAAAGAGTATGTTACAGTGGATTAGTCGCTTTCCAATTCCAAAAATCTATCTCAGTTTTCTTTTGCTCTGGTTCTACTATGCAATTTTTTCAGCAAGTGTCTTAGCACTTTTGGGCTTTGTCTTTTTACTAGTCTGCCTCTTTTTCCAATTTCCATGGAAAACTGTGACTAAGGTCCTCTTGATTTGCAGCATATTTGGGAGTTGGTTTATTTTTCAAAAATGGCAGCAAGAAGAAGCCAATCGGAATCTTGTAGACACGGTTGATACAGTGCGAATATTACCGGATACCATCAAAGTAAATGGTGATAGCTTATCTTTTCGTGGCAAGGCTGAGGGCAGACTCTTTCAGGTCTATTATAAACTCCAGTCAGAATCTGAAAAGAAAAAATTTCAAGACTTATCTGAACTACCTGAAATAGTTTTGAAAGGCAAGTTAGCTAGTCCTCAAGGAGCCAGTAATTTTGCTGGATTTGATTATCGAAACTATCTAAAAACACAGGGGATTTATCAGACCTTAACTATATCGGAAATTGTCGAATTAAAGCAAATTTCTAGTTGGGATATAGGAGAAAATCTATCCAGTTTGCGAAGAAAAGCAGTTGTCTGGATAAAAAGGAATTTTCCTGACCCCATGCGCAATTATATGACGGGACTCTTATTAGGGCACTTGGACACAGATTTTGAGGAAATGAATGAACTCTATTCTAGCCTCGGAATTATTCACCTATTTGCTTTGTCAGGAATGCAAGTAGGATTCTTTATGAATGCTTTTAAAAAATCACTCTTACGTTTGGGCTTGACTCAAGAGAAGTTCAAATGGCTTGCCTATCCCTTTTCTTTGTTCTATGCAGGCATGACAGGTTTTTCAGCATCTGTGATTAGAAGTCTTTTACAAAAGATCTTGGCTCAGCATGGCTTTAAGTCACTGGATAATTTTGCTTTGACAATTCTTATTCTATTTTTAATCATGCCGAACTTTTTCTTAACAGCTGGAGGGGTTCTTTCCTGTGCTTATGCCTTTATCCTGACAATGACTGGTGAGGAAGTAGCAGGGATAAAAGGACTGGTTAGGGAGAGTTGTATTATTTCCTTGGGAATTCTGCCAATTTTATCTTTTTATTTTTCAGAATTTCAACCGTGGTCTATTCTCCTAACTTTTGCCTTTTCTTTCTTATTTGATATGGTCTTGTTGCCACTTTTATCGATTCTCTTCTGTCTGTCATTTGTATATCCCATCACCCAGTTCAACTTTCTCTTTGAATGGCTAGAAAATATCATACGCTATATTTCTCAGCTATCTACTAGGCCCCTTGTTTTCGGCCAACCGAGTCTTTGGATTTTAATCCTTCTTTTGATTACTTTAGCTCTCATCTATGACTATCGAAAGAATTTGAAAAAACTATCTATGCTTGTCATAGTTGCCATCTCATTCTTTTTAGTAACCAAACATCCACTAGAGAATGAAATCACAGTCCTAGATATGGAACAGGGACGAAGCATTTTCCTAAGAGACATGACAGGGAAGACCATACTACTGGATGTTGGTGAAAAGCTAGCAGTTGAAAAGAAAGAAGTCTGGCAGGAGAAAGCTATTACCAGCAATGCCAAACGTAGTTTAATTCCTTATCTGAAAAGTCGAGGAGTGGCCAAGATTGATCAGCTGGTTCTAACGACTAGTGATACTAAACAGTTAGATCATGTGTTAGAAATCAGTAAAGCCGTCGAGCTTGGAGAGATTCTAGTAACTGAAGAAACTTTATCTAAGAGAGAATTTATGGATAAGCTGAAGGAGAGCAAAGTCAAGGTAGGTGCTATCAAAACAGGACAGCAGTTACCTATTTTTGGGAATAGTTTAGAAGTTATCGCTACCCAAAATAAGGATAAAAATGATTCAATTACAATGTATGGAAAGTTACTAAACCAAACCTTTCTAGTTACTGGAAATATAGAGGAGAAGTTTTTAACGAGTCATTATCCAAAACTCCAAGCAGATGTAGTGATAACTCATCAGCAAGCATCGAAGAAAAAGACAGATAACGAAATCTTCAAAAATGTACACCCTAAAATCACGGTCATTTCGGTAGACAAGAAGAAAAAATTCAAAGAAAAAAATGGGGAAAGTAACCAAGAACTTGGGAATTCGATATACCAAACGAATCAAAAGGGCGCCATTCGTTTCAAGGGATGGACTACTTGGAATGTTGAAACTGTTCAATAACGTTTTCAGAGAAAACTAAACATTAAAATTGTCTAAACAATCATTCAAGGCTTGATTTTGAATCCTGTTTACTATAAAATAGTTAAGATTGGTGTCAAACTTTTATATTGCAAATAGGAGAAAAAATGACAAAAACTTTGAAACGTCCTGAGGTTCTATCACCTGCAGGAACACTAGAAAAACTAAAAGTAGCTGTTCAATACGGAGCAGATGCTGTCTTTATCGGTGGTCAGGCCTATGGTCTACGTAGCCGTGCGGGAAACTTCACTTTCGAACAAATGGAAGAAGGAGTTCAGTTCGCGGCTAAGTATGGCGCTAAAGTTTATGTGGCTGCTAATATGGTTATGCACGAAGGAAATGAAGAAGGTGCAGGAGAATGGTTCCGTAAATTGCGTGATATCGGAATTGCAGCGGTCATCGTATCAGACCCAGCCTTGATTATGATTGCGGCAACTGAAGCACCAGGTCTTGAAATCCACCTTTCTACACAAGCTAGTGCGACTAACTATGAAACACTAGAATTCTGGAAAGAACTTGGATTGACGCGTGTCGTTTTGGCGCGTGAGGTTTCTATGGAAGAATTGGCAGAAATTCGCAAACGTACAGACGTAGAGATTGAAGCCTTCGTACATGGTGCGATGTGTATTTCATACTCTGGTCGTTGTACCCTTTCTAACCATATGAGTATGCGTGACGCCAACCGTGGTGGATGTTCACAATCTTGCCGTTGGAAATATGACCTTTACGATATGCCATTTGGTAAAGAACGTAAGAGTCTCAAGGGAGAAATTCCTGAAGAATTTTCAATGTCAGCTGTTGATATGTCTATGATTGACCATATCCCAGATATGATTGAAAATGGTGTGGATAGTTTGAAGATTGAAGGTCGTATGAAGTCTATCCACTATGTTTCAACGGTGACAAACTGCTACAAGGCTGCGGTTGATGCCTACCTTGAAAGTCCTGAAAAGTTTGAAGCTATCAAGCAAGACTTGATTGATGAAATGTGGAAGGTTGCCCAACGTGAATTGGCTACAGGTTTCTACTACGGGACACCATCTGAAAATGAACAATTGTTTGGTGCTCGTCGTAAGATTCCAGAATACAAGTTTGTTGCTGAAGTAGTAGCTTATGATGATGCAACACAAACAGCAACTATTCGCCAACGTAACGTTATCAACGAAGGAGACCAAGTTGAGTTTTATGGCCCAGGTTTCCGCCATTTTGAAACTTATATCGAAGACCTTCACGATGCCAAAGGTAATAAGATTGACCGTGCACCAAATCCAATGGAACTTTTAACCATCAAGGTTCCACAACCAGTACAAGCAGGTGATATGGTCCGTGCTTTGAAAGAAGGCTTGATCAATCTTTACAAAGAAGATGGAACAAGCGTCACAGTTCGTGCATAGATAAGAAAAGTCAATGGTTCAAGCTCATGGATTACTAGTAGATAATGAAAGCAGATGTGTTCATTACCATAGTGATAAAGATATCGTAGCGCTCCAGTGTTATGAGTGTCAGAAATACTATGCCTGTTATCAGTGTCACAATGAACTAGAGTCGCACACATTTTCTCCTTATCCTTTAAATCTAAAACAGGATAAACCTATCTTATGTGGTTCCTGTAAGAAGAACCTAACTTATGAGGAGTATAGAGAAAAGGGGAGCTGTCCTTATTGTGCAGCACTCTTTAATCCAGCTTGTCAGAGTCACCATTCCTATTATTTTAAATAAGGATAAAAAATCCAGGTTGTAAAACCTGGATTTTTGCTTTCAGAAAAATGGGAAAGAAAGGGAAAACAATATGAAAAGACATTAAAATTTTCTATATAGTTGTCTTGAAAATCGTAAAAATAGAAATAAATGATTAGAAACGCTTTCAATGCTAGTAAAAAGTTGACAAAAGCAAATTTTAGGACTAAACTAGGGAAGTAAATTTAATTTAAAAAAGGAGAATTCGTCATGAATTTAACATTTTTCGGTCTATGTCTTGCCTGTATGGGTGTATCTCTTGCAGAAGGATTTTTGATGAACGGTTTGTTCAAATCTGCAGCACGCCAACCAGATATCATTCCTCAATTGCGTAGTTTGATGATCATGGGGATTGCCTTTATCGAAGGAACATTCTTTGTAACTCTCGTATTTTCATTTATCATCAAATAAAGAGAAGTATAAAATGGAAAAGGGAGGATTCTAGATGGAAGAAAGTATCAATCCAACCATCAATATTGGTCCTGTTACCTTTGATTTAACCTTGACAGCATTGACTTTGTTGTCTGTGGCACTTATTTTTGGCTTTATCTATTGGGCAAGTCGCAATATGACAGTAAAACCCAAAGGAAAGCAAAATGTACTCGAGTATCTCTATGACTTTGTAGTCGGATTTACGGAACCTAACGTAGGTTCACGGTACATGAAAGATTACTCACTCTTTTACTTGTGTTTATTTCTTTTTATGGTTATCGCAAATAATCTTGGTTTGATGGCGAAACTTCAAACTACAGATGGGACAAACCTTTGGACATCGCCAACAGCAAATCTCCAGTTTGACTTGGCCTTGTCATTCGGAATTATCCTGATGACCCATATTGAAGGAATTCGTCGTCGCGGTGTTAAAAAATATCTAAAAGGTTTTGTAACCCCAGGTTTCATGACACCGATGAATCTCCTTGAAGAAGTCACGAATTTCCTATCACTTGCTTTGCGGGTGTTCGGGAATATCTTTGCCGGAGAAGTGATGGCAAGCTTGCTGATTACTCTCTCTCATCAGGCACTTTATTGGTATCCAGTCGCATTTGTTACCAATCTTGTCTGGACGGCATTTTCTGTGTTTATTTCCTGTGTTCAGGCCTATGTATTCACAGTCTTGTCTTCTATGTATCTAGGAAATAAAATTAATGATGAAGAGTAGAAAGGAGTAAATGATGCACGTAACAGTAGGTGAATTGATTGGTAACTTTATTTTAATTGCTGGCTCTTTTATCCTTTTGATCGTCTTAGTCAAAAAATTCGCATGGTCAAACTTGACAAGTGTCTTCGAAGAACGCGCAGAAAAGATTGCTGCTGATATTGATGGTGCTGAACAAGCTCGTCAAAAAGCAGAAACTCTTGCTCAAAAGCGAGAAGATGAATTAGCAGGTAGCCGAAGCGAAGCTAAAACTATCATCGAGAATGCTAAGGAGACAGCTGAAAAGAGCAAATCAGATATTCTGGCTGAAGCTAAGCTAGAAGCTGGTCGCTTGAAAGAAAAAGCTAACCAAGAAATTGCGCAAAACAAAGCTGAGGCTTTACAAAGCGTTAAAGGTGAGGTAGCAGATTTGACAGTTAGTCTAGCTGGGAAAATCATCTCACAAAACCTTGACGGTCATGCCCATAAAGAACTCATTGATCAGTATATTGATCAGCTAGGAGAAGCTTAATGGACAAAAAGACAGTAAAGGTAATTGAAAAATACAGCATGCCTTTTGTCCAATTGGTGATTGAAAAAGGAGAAGAAGATTCTATCTTCTCAGACTTGACCCAGATTAAGCAAGTCGCTGAAGAAACAGACTTGCCTTCTTTTTTGGCTCAGGTAGATGTTGATGAGTCTGACAAGGAAAAAACAGTAAGTTTCTTCCAAGATTCAGCATCACCATTATTACAAAACTTCATTCAAGTTCTGTTGTACAATCATCGTTCAAATCTTTTTTATGATGTGATTGTAGATTGTTTAAACCGTCTTGAGAGAGAAACGAATCGTTTTGAAGTAACGATTATGTCTGCTCATCCTCTGACTGATGAACAGAAAGACCGTTTGCTTCCAATTATCGAGAAAAAGATGTCTTTAAAAGTGCGTAGCATTAAAGAAGAAATTGACGATAGTTTAATCGGTGGTTTTGTTATTATCGCCAATCACAAGACAATTGATGTTAGTATTAAACAACAACTTAAAGTTGTTAAGGAAAATTTGAAATAGAAAGTGGTGTTCTTTTGGCAATTAACGCACAAGAAATCAGCGCTTTAATTAAGCAACAAATTGAAAATTTCAAACCCAATTTTGATGTGACTGAAACTGGTGTTGTAACCTACATCGGTGACGGAATTGCGCGTGCTCATGGCCTAGAAAATGCCATGAGTGGAGAGTTGTTGATTTTTGAAAACGGCTCTTATGGTATGGCGCAAAACTTAGAATCAACTGATGTTGGTATTATCATCCTTGGAGACTTTACAGATATCCGCGAAGGCGATACCATTCGTCGTACAGGAAAAATCATGGAAGTTCCAGTTGGTGATAGCTTGATTGGTCGTGTTGTGGATCCACTTGGTCGTCCAGTAGATGGGCTTGGTCCAATCGACACAAACAAAACTCGTCCAGTTGAAGCGCCAGCTCCTGGGGTTATGCAACGTAAATCAGTATCACAACCATTGCAAACTGGTTTGAAAGCTATTGATGCCCTTGTTCCAATCGGTCGTGGTCAACGTGAGTTGATTATCGGTGACCGTCAAACAGGGAAAACTACCATCGCTATCGATGCAATCTTGAACCAAAAAGGTCAAGATATGATCTGTATCTATGTAGCGATTGGTCAAAAAGAATCAACAGTTCGTACACAAGTAGAAACACTTCGCCAGTACGGAGCCTTGGATTACACAATTGTCGTGACAGCGTCAGCTTCACAACCTTCACCATTGCTTTTCCTTGCACCTTATGCAGGGGTTGCTATGGCGGAAGAATTTATGTACCAAGGTAAGCACGTATTGATTGTTTATGATGACTTATCTAAACAAGCGGTAGCTTATCGTGAACTTTCTCTCTTGCTCCGTCGTCCACCAGGTCGTGAAGCCTTCCCAGGGGATGTCTTCTACCTTCACAGTCGTCTGCTTGAACGTTCTGCTAAAGTTTCTGATGAACTTGGTGGTGGATCTATCACAGCTCTTCCATTTATCGAAACACAAGCAGGAGATATCTCAGCCTATATCGCTACAAACGTAATCTCTATTACAGATGGACAAATCTTCTTAAGCGATAGTCTCTTTAATGCTGGTATCCGTCCGGCTATTGATGCAGGTTCTTCTGTGTCTCGTGTTGGTGGTTCTGCTCAGATTAAGGCCATGAAGAAAGTTGCTGGTACACTCCGTATCGACCTTGCTTCATACCGTGAGTTGGAAGCCTTCACTAAATTTGGTTCTGACTTGGATGCGGCTACTCAGGCTAAATTGAACCGTGGCCGTCGTACTGTAGAAGTATTGAAACAACCTGTTCACAAACCATTACCTGTTGAGAAACAAGTTACTATTCTCTATGCTTTGACCCATGGTTTCTTGGATACAATTCCTGTAGACGATATCGTTCGTTTCGAAGAAGAGTTCCATATGTTCTTTGATGCTCAACATCCTGAAATTTTGGAAACCATTCGTGAAACAAAAGACTTGCCAGATGAAGCAGTCTTGGATGCTGCGATTACTGAGTTTCTCAATCAATCAAGCTTCCAATAAGAATAGAGGTGTCAGATGGCAGTATCTCTAAATGATATTAAAACAAAAATCGCCTCAACAAAAAATACTAGTCAAATTACTAACGCTATGCAGATGGTTTCTGCAGCTAAGTTAGGTCGTTCTGAAGAAGCAGCTCGTAACTTCCAAGTGTATGCACAAAAAGTGCGTAAACTAGTTACAGACATCCTCCACGGAGATGGTGCAGGCGGATCAACTAACCCTATGTTGATCAGTCGCCCCGTCAAAAAAACAGGCTATATCGTCATTACATCTGACCGTGGTCTTGTTGGAGGATATAATTCTTCAATCTTAAAAGCTGTCATGGAAATTCAGCAAGAATACCATCCTTCAGGTGATGATTTTGAAGTCATCTGTATTGGTGGTATGGGAGCCGATTTCTTCAAATCACGCGGTATTCAACCAATCTATGAATTGCGTGGACTTGCAAGCCAACCAAGCTTTGATGAAGTTCGTAAGATTATTACAAAAACGATTGAAATGTATCAAAACGAACTTTTTGATGAGCTTTATGTTTGCTACAACCACCACGTGAATACACTGACAAGTCAAATGCGTGTGGAGCAGATGCTTCCAATCGTGGACTTGGATCCAAATGAAGCAGATGATAACTATAGCTTGACATTTGACCTTGAAACAAGTCGTGAAGAAATCTTGGATCAATTGCTACCACAGTTTGCAGAAAGTATGATTTATGGTGCTATTATTGATGCCAAGACAGCTGAAAATGCTGCCGGTATGACAGCCATGCAAACAGCGACTGATAATGCAAAAAAAGTGATTAATGATTTGACAATCCAGTATAACCGTGCCAGACAGGCGGCGATTACACAAGAAATCACAGAAATCGTGGCAGGAGCTAGCGCTTTAGAATAAAGCCATCCTGCTCATATCAATGAACTTAGGACCTAGCAAAACTAGGAACCGACAGTATCTTATATAGAATAGGAGAAGGAGATGAGTTCAGGTAAAATTGCTCAGGTTATCGGACCCGTTGTAGACGTTTTGTTTGCAGCAGGTGAAAAACTACCTGAGATTAACAATGCACTTGTCGTCTACAAAAATGACGAAAAGAAAACAAAAATCGTCCTTGAAGTAGCCTTAGAGTTGGGAGATGGTATGATTCGTACCATCGCCATGGAATCAACAGATGGTTTAACTCGTGGAATGGAAGTATTGGACACTGGTCGTCCAATCTCTGTACCAGTAGGTAAAGAAACCTTGGGACGTGTCTTCAACGTTTTGGGAGATACCATTGACTTGGAAGCTCCTTTTGGAGAAGACGCAGAGCGCCAGCCAATTCATAAAAAAGCACCTACTTTTGATGAGTTGTCTACCTCTTCAGAAATCCTCGAAACAGGGATTAAGGTTATCGACCTTCTTGCCCCTTATCTTAAAGGTGGTAAGGTCGGACTCTTCGGTGGTGCCGGAGTTGGTAAAACTGTCTTAATCCAAGAATTGATTCACAACATTGCCCAAGAACACGGTGGTATCTCAGTATTTACCGGTGTTGGGGAACGTACTCGTGAAGGGAATGACCTCTACTGGGAAATGAAAGAATCAGGCGTTATCGAGAAAACAGCCATGGTATTTGGTCAGATGAATGAACCACCAGGAGCACGTATGCGTGTTGCCCTTACTGGTTTGACAATCGCTGAATACTTCCGTGATGTAGAAGGCCAAGACGTTCTTCTCTTTATTGACAACATTTTCCGTTTCACACAAGCTGGTTCAGAAGTATCTGCCCTTTTGGGTCGTATGCCATCAGCCGTTGGTTACCAACCTACCCTCGCAACAGAAATGGGTCAATTGCAAGAACGTATCACTTCAACTAAGAAAGGTTCTGTAACCTCTATCCAGGCTATCTACGTGCCAGCGGATGACTATACTGACCCAGCGCCAGCAACAGCCTTCGCTCACTTGGATTCAACTACCAACTTGGAACGTAAATTGGTTCAATTGGGTATCTACCCAGCCGTTGATCCACTTGCTTCAAGCTCTCGTGCTTTGGCACCTGAAATTGTTGGAGAAGAGCACTACGCAGTTGCGGCTGAGGTTAAACGTGTTCTTCAACGTTACCATGAGTTGCAAGATATCATCGCTATCCTTGGTATGGATGAACTTTCTGATGAAGAAAAGACTTTGGTTGCTCGTGCCCGTCGTATTCAGTTCTTCCTTTCACAAAACTTCAACGTTGCGGAACAATTTACTGGTCAACCAGGTTCTTATGTTCCAGTAGCGGAAACAGTTCGTGGATTTAAGGAAATTCTTGACGGAAAACACGATCATCTCCCAGAAGACGCCTTCCGTGGAGTAGGTTCAATCGAAGATGTCATTGCTAAGGCTGAAAAAATGGGATTTTAAGAGGTGATCTATGGCTCAGTTAACTGTCCAGATCGTGACACCAGATGGCCTCGTCTATGATCACCATGCCAGCTTTGTATCGGTTCGAACTCTGGATGGTGAGATGGGGATCTTGCCACGACATCAAAATATGATTGCGGTATTAGCAGTTGATGAAGTTAAAGTCAAACGTATTGATGATGATTCTCATGTCAACTGGATAGCAGTAAACGGAGGAATCATTGAGATTGCTAATGATGTCATTACCATTATTGCAGACTCAGCTGAGCGTGCTCGTGATATCGATATTAGCCGTGCAGAACGTGCCAAACTTCGTGCAGAACGTGAAATCGAAGAAGCGCAAGACAAACACTTGATTGACCAAGAGCGTCGTGCTAAGATTGCATTACAACGTGCTATTAACCGAATCAATGTCGGAAATAAATTATAAAAAAATGAACTTGATTCTCAAATCAAGTTCATTTTTTATGTTTAAAATGTGACGCAAACCGCTTCGGGAACGTGGAAATCATTGGAAAGTTCTGCAAGACGACCAGTCTCTGGATTACGTTTAAAGACAGTTGTATTATCAGAATCCTGGTGAACGGCGATGAGGAATTCTTGGTCTGGTGAGAGAATAAAGTCACGAGGAGTTTTTCCGTTTGTAGGAACGAATTCCAACAATTCTAAACTACCATCAGCGAGAATAGTGTAAACTACAATAGAATCGTGACCACGGTTTGATGCATACAGATATTTTCCATCTTGTGAGAGACGAATGGCAGCAGTTCCATTAAAGTCATTAAATCCTTCAGGAAGAGTAGAAATAACTTGCATTTTTTCAAATGCACCAACACCATCATAAATCAATACTTCAATTGTACTATTGAGTTCACAGATGAGATAAGCAATCTTGTAGTGGTTGTGAAAAACAAGGTGACGTGCACCAGCACCGGGACTACAATTGTAGGTAGTTAGCTTATTTAGTTTTCCTTCTGGATTGACATCATAAGTAGTAACCTCATCAGTACCTAAGTCGCAAGTGACTAAATATTGATCTGGTGTTAAATCTGTAAAGTGTACATGTGGAGAAGTTTGATTTGCATGAGGACCATGGCCACTATGTTGGTCCATGTCAGTCAATACAAGACTGCCATCCTCTTTTCGTTTATAGACCAAAACTTGTCCCTTGTGGTAGTTGGCACCATATACTAGGCCACGTTTCTCATCGACAGCAACATAACAGTGAGGGGCACCTTCTTCGACTACATGATTTAGTAAAGTACCATCAGTCTGATAAGCAGCGATACCACCTTTCCCGTCTTTACTACCTACTGAATAGAGGTGATTTTTTTGATCAAATGCAAGATAGGTCGGACTCGGCTCAGCAGCAAATAGTTTAAGATTGGATAGTTGCCCAGTTTCTGTATCAAAATCAGCTTGATAAATCCCTTGGGATAAACGACGTGTGTAAGTTCCGAAATAAATTGTTTCAATCATAGCTATACCTCTAAATAAAGATGTTTCTATTATATCATAAATTGGGAGACCTGAAGAAAATAGTGAAAAAAGTATGAAACATCTAAGTATAAAATTAGTAAAAAGCAAGGTCGCTTTGTTAAAGTTCTCAATCGTCACCTCAACACTTTAAAAACAGTTTATTCCCTATAAAAATGGTATAATGAAAGGACAAAGGAAAGGAAGTAGATATGGAACAAAAAGAGAAACATTTTAATTTATCTTGGTTTTTTAAATGGTTTTTAGATAATAAGGCTGTTACAGTTTTTTTGGTAGCCTTGTTACTAGGTCTGAATATTTTTATTTTAAGTAAGATTAGTTTTTTATTTATCCCTGTCGTTGATTTTTTATCAGTGGTTATGTTGCCTGTTATTTTATCAGGATTACTTTTTTATCTCTTAAATCCACTGGTGGATTTGATGGAGAAGTATAAGATAAATCGTGTCTTAGCCATTAGTATTATCTTTGTCATTATTGCCATACTCTTGATTATTGGTCTGGCCGTTGCGATTCCAAATCTTCAACGTCAAGTAGTTATTTTTGCGAAAAATGTACCAAATTATCTCGAAGATGCTGACAGAGTTATTGATGATCTTGTAACTAAGCGGTTACCAGATGACTTTAGACCTCAACTAGAACAGGTTCTGGCTCAATTCTCAACACAAGCAACTGCTTGGGCAAGTAATATTTCATCAAAAGCTGTGAACTGGGTGAGTGCTCTTATTAGTGGAACGTCACAAGTTATTGTTGCTTTGATTATCATGCCCTTTATGCTCTTTTATCTCCTTAGAGATGGAAAAGGTTTGAGAGATCATATCACTCAATTCTTACCAAATAAATTGAGAGAACCAGTAGGTAAGGTTCTAACGGATGTGAACCAACAACTTTCTAACTATGTTAGAGGACAAATTACTGTTGCTGTTATCGTAGCAATTATGTTTATCATCTTCTTTAAGATTATTGGTTTGAGATATGCAGTGACTCTTGGAATTACTGCTGGGGTTTTAAATCTTATCCCTTATCTTGGAAGTTTCCTTGCCATGCTACCAGCTCTGGTCTTAGGTTTAATTGCTGGACCAGTTATGCTCTTGAAAGTTATTATCGTTTTTATCGTAGAGCAGACAATTGAAGGTCGTTTTGTATCTCCATTGATTTTAGGTAGTCAATTAAACATCCATCCAATCACTATTCTATTTGTTTTGTTGACGTCTGGTTCTATGTTTGGTGTTTGGGGAGTCCTACTAGGAATTCCTGTTTATGCTTCAGCAAAAGTTGTTATTTCAGCGATTTTTGAATGGTATAAAAAAGTTAGTGGTCTGTATGAGTTAGAAGAGGAGGTTGAAGGTGAGCAATAGTCAAGAAATGCTTGAAGCTTTGGATCAGCAAGATTTAACAAGAGCTGATCACTATTTTCAAAAAGCCTTGGTAGAAGACTCGGATGATCTTCTTCTGGAACTGGCTTATTATCTAGAAAGTATTGGTTTTTATCCACAAGCTCGTCAAATCTATGAAAAACTAGCTCCAATATTTCCAGAAGTTAATCTCAATCTAGCTAGTATCGCAAGCGAAGACGGACAAATTGAAGAAGCGTTTGCCTATCTAGAAG
Source organism: Streptococcus sp. DTU_2020_1001019_1_SI_AUS_MUR_006 (assembly GCF_032340315.1). NCBI lineage: Bacteria > Bacillati > Bacillota > Bacilli > Lactobacillales > Streptococcaceae > Streptococcus > Streptococcus sp. DTU_2020_1001019_1_SI_AUS_MUR_006. Next base: position 1,292,977 of record NZ_CP135436.1, read on the forward strand.
AAATTCAACCCAATAGCGATTCTTATGTATCTGCGCTTGTTTTAAAGGCTGATTTCTATCAAATGGAAGGATTGACGGATGTAGCTCGAGAGAAGCTCTTAGAAGCTCTTAATTACTCTGATGATCCTTTATTGATTTTTGGGCTAGCAGAATTAGATAGTGAACTTGGAAATGATTTAGAAGCGATTAAGGGCTATGCTCAACTGGATAATCGTGAAATATATGAGCAGACAGGGATTTCGACCTATCAACGAATTGGCACTGCCTATGCTCGACTTGGAAAGTTTGAATCAGCCATAGAGTTTTTAGAAAAAGCTTTAGAGTTAGAGTATGAAGATCAGACTGCATTTGAATTAGCAAGTCTTTACTTTGATCAAGAGGAATTTCAAAAGGCAGTTTTATATTTTAAACAGCTGGATACTATATCTCCAGATTTTGAAGGGTATGAATATGGTTATAGTCAGGCTCTACATAAGGAACATCAGACTGAGCAAGCCTTACTGATTGCTCAACAAGGTTTGGAAAAAAAACCATTCGAGACACGTTTACTACTCCTTGCTTCACAATTATCTTACGAATTGCATCAACCTGAACAGGCAGAGGCTTATCTTCTTCAAGCCCAAGAAGATGCGGAAGACCAAGAAGAAATCCTCTTGCGACTAGCAACCATGTATCAGGAGCAAGAACGGTATGAGGATATTCTAGCCTTAGAAGTATATGAGCCAGAAAATCTCTTGACTAAGTGGATGATTGCACGGAGTTACCAAGAAACTGAAGATTTGGATGCTGCCTATGAATCTTATCAGGCATTGGTTCCAGAACTCAAGGAAAATCCTGAGTTTTTAGAGCAATACATTCATCTATTACGCGAACTTGGAAGGTTTGAAGAAGCAAGAGAACAGATTCAACACTATCTCAAGTTGGTTCCTGATGACATACAAATGCAAGATTTGTATGAACGTTTATGATAAATGAACAGTAGTCGTCTTAGCAGGCGACTATTTTTATAAAAATAAAGATTTAAAAATCTATAAATTCCATCATAAAAATGAATAGATACAGTATGAATTTTTAGCTTTTTTTTGATATAATTGTTATAGTTAAATTGAAAAAACTCACTCAAAAAGTGAAACATAGAAAGATTTGAATTATGACACAAGTAAAAATCGTAACAGATTCTTCTGTTACTATTGAACCAGAAGTGGTCAAAGAATTAAATATTACCGTCGTTCCGCTCTCTGTAATGATTGATAGTGTTCTTTATTCGGATGCTGATCTTGAAGAAGGGGAATTTCTTCGCTTGATGAAAGAGAGTAAAAATCTGCCTAAAACAAGTCAACCTCCTGTTGGACTCTTTGCTGAGATTTTTGATGAGTTGAGTAAAGACGGTAGTCAAATTTTAGCCATTCATATGTCTCATGCCTTATCAGGAACTGTCGAAGCAGCTCGTCAGGGTGCAAGTTTGTCAACGGCTAATGTGACCGTATTGGATAGTTCCTTTACTGATCAAGCCCTAAAATTTCAAGTGGTTGAAGCAGCTAAGTTAGCTCAAGAAGGACAAGATATTGAGACAATTGTGGCTCATGTTGAAGAAGTGAAGAAGAACACAGAGCTCTATATTGGTGTTTCTACCTTGGAAAACCTTGTTAAAGGTGGTCGTATTGGCCGAGTGACAGGTCTTTTAAGCTCTCTATTAAATATCCGAGTAGTCATGCAGATGAAAGATGATGAATTGCAACCAATCGTTAAAGGACGTGGAGCTAAAACCTTTAAGAAATGGTTGGATGAACTAGTTGCAAAACTGTCAGAGCGTTCTGTTGCAGAAATTGGTATTTCCTATTCTGGAACTCGGGACTGGGCAGAAGAGATGAAAGAAATCCTACAACCATTCGTTGAAAAACCAATCTCTGTACTTGAAACAGGTTCTATTATCCAGACCCATACAGGTGAAAATGCTTGGGCTATTTTGGTCAGATACGAGTCCTAAAAAAATAAAGAAAATAGCAAGAAATAGCATTTTTGACTTGACCTACAAGAGAATTTAGGATATGATTGTAATTGTTAATTAGAAAATATTTGGAGGAATTATTAACATGGCAAACAAACAAGATTTGATCGCTAAAGTAGCAGAAGCTACAGAATTGACAAAGAAAGACTCAGCAGCAGCAGTTGATGCTGTATTTGCAGCAGTAGCTGATTACCTTGCAGCTGGTGAAAAAGTTCAATTGATCGGTTTTGGTAATTTCGAAGTTCGTGAGCGTGCAGCACGTAAAGGTCGCAACCCGCAAACTGGTAAAGAAATCACTATCGCAGCTTCAAAAGTTCCAGCATTCAAAGCTGGTAAAGCTCTTAAAGACGCTGTTAAATAATGAATTTAGAAAAAGCCTATTGTATCAAGCTTTCTAGCTTGGTCAATAGGCTTTTTTTGTAGTTTTGGGGCAAAAAAGGGGCAGGAAAGAACAGTATTTTCTATACCAGTCATAGATTTTAAGCTCTACTATTGGTAAGAATAGTGAGGCTGAGAAGCCTATCTCAAGTTTGACTTGCAAAGAAAAGATTTAGGCCACCATCCATACAATTGTCACTAAATGGATAGCAAACAAGGATGGTGAGAAGAGTTTCCTTTCAACCACTGATTCCTTTATAGAATTTCTTGACAGAGTTAGTGAGAGGGTTTACAATTAAATAAAAGAAGTTAGGAGGAAAGGAAGATGATTATTTCAACTACGGGAATTGAAGGGAAGAAAATCCTAGCCTACAAAGGAATCGTCTTTGGTGAAGTGGTTGCTGGCGTTAATATGTTCAAAGATATGGCTGCTGGCTTCCGTAATGTTTTTGGAGGACGAGCTGGTAGTTATGAAGGCGAGTTGACTCAAGCAAGAGAAGAAGCTCTAGCGGAAATGATGGAGCGTGCAAGTGAACGTGGAGCAAATGCTATTATAGGTATAAAAATGGACTATGAAACTTTAGGTGCTGAAAATGGTATGCTAATGGTCACTTGTAGTGGTACAGCAGTTGTGGTTGACTCCTAATTTGAAGAAACAAAAAAAGAACAGTCGGAACTGTTCTTTTTATGATTATTTGAGACCGTATTTTTTGTTGAAACGATCCACGCGTCCATCTGCTTGAGTGAACTTTTGACGTCCAGTGTAGAATGGGTGTGAGTCTGATGAAATTTCCACACGGATCAATGGGTAAGTTTCGCCTTCGAACTCAACAGTTTCGTTAGAGCGTTTTGTTGAACCGCTAAGGAATTGGTAACCAGTAGTTGTGTCCATGAAGACAACTGGGCGATATTCTGGATGGATATCTTTTTTCATTTTGCAATATTTCCTTTCTGCCATGGTCTCTTTGCGAGCCATAGATTGTTACCATACTAGTCTATCAGATTCTGATAAGTTTGGCAAGCTTTTTATCTATTTTTTCAGTAAGTTTTTTAATTTTTGGTAGATGACTTCATTTTCCTCTAGGCTATAGGAGTTAGCACCACTTGCAAGTGGGTGACCTCCACCATCATGTTCTTTTGCAACACCATTGATTGGAACGAATTTACTGCGAAGTCGAACGCGATAGTGGCCATCTGCTTGTTCCACAAATATTCCCCAAAGATTAACTGTATCGATACGGCCTGGAGCTCCAACAATGGCTGCTGTTTCAGAATCTGTTACTTGATATGTTTTTAGAATTTCTTGAGTCAGTATGACACGTGCGACACCATTTTCATCAACTTCTAGGTGATCATAGACATAACCTTGAAGTTTAGCAATTTTAAAGCTCATGGTATCCATTTTACGTGTTAATTCAGCATAGTCAAAGTTATGTTCTCTTAGTTTACTAGCAATTCGAAGGGTACGAGCAGAAGTAGACGGATAAAGGAAACGGCCGGTATCACCAATAATTCCAGCACAGAGCATTTTAGCAGCGTAGTCGGATAATTCTAGGTTAGTTGCTTCAGCAAAGAGAGCAATCATCTCACTGGCACTGCTAGAGTTGGTATCTACCCAAACAAGATCTCCATAGACTTCGTCATTTGGATGGTGATCAATTTTAATAATGGTTTCAGCATTAGTATAACGTTTATCATCGATACGAGCGGTATTTGCTGTATCACAGATGATAGCAAGCGCACCTTGATAATCCTTGTCTTCTACCTGATCCATCTTTGTAAGCCATGTTAAGGTTGGCTCATCATAACCGACTACCCTGATATTTTTTTCTGGGAAATGGTGTTCCAGAAGTGCTTTGAGTCCAGCCTGACTTCCCAAGGCATCAGGGTCTGGTTTCATATGACGATGAATGATAATCGTGTCGTATTCTTTGATTTTTTCTAAAATTTGGTGGCAAATTTCCATAAGTGACCTCAATTCTTTCTTATTTCATTTTAGCACAAGAGTTTTTATTTTTAAAATGAAAAAGATGTGATATAATGGAGAAAGATAAATTGAGGAGGACGATATGGCATTAGCAAAAATTGTATTTGCCAGTATGACCGGTAATACCGAAGAAATTGCAGATATTGTAGCAGATAAATTGCGTGAATTGGGCTTAGAGGTGGATGTTGATGAGTGTACAACTGTTGACGCATCTGACTTTCTTGAAGCAGATATCGCAATCGTTGCAACCTACACTTACGGTGATGGAGAGTTACCAGATGAGATGATGGACTTCTACGAGGACCTAGCAGATCTTAATTTGAGTGGTAAAATCTACGGTGTAGTAGGATCAGGTGATACTTTCTACGATGAGTTCTGTAAAGCTGTTGATGACTTTGATCGTGTATTTGTGGCAACAGGAGCTGAAAAGGGATCAGAGTGTGTCAAAGTGGATCTCTCTGCAGAAGAAGAAGATATCGAACGCTTGGAACAATTTGCAGAAGAATTGGCTGCTAAAGTAGGATAAGCATGAAGTTGCACTGATGAAAGTTGTCAGTGCAGTTTTTGTTAGATAACCCTAAGAATGTACTGGCCCATTTAGAAGCTTTTTGATACAATCATTCAAATAATGAAGGAGACTCTATGGATTTAGATATTATTAGACAAGAAATCGATCAAATTGATGACCAAATCGTAAAACTCTTAGAAGAAAGAATGCATCTAGTTGAGGGGGTAGTTGCTTATAAAAAAGCTTCAGGAAAAGCTATTCTCGATACTAAAAGAGAAGAAGCCATCTTTGAGAAGGTCAGAAGTCATGTCAGAAATAAAAAATACGAAGAGACAATCGTTGAGACTTTTTCTGATATTCTCAAACGTTCACGCGATTATCAGGATAAAAACATCAAATGAAAAAAGAACAATTTTACCCACTAGGAATCTTTCTAGCTGCCATGCTAGGAGGACTTATCCGATATCAGATTTCGAGATGGTTGCCAGCTAGTCCAGGCTTTCCATGGGGAACTCTCTTTGCTAACTATCTAGGAATTTTCTGCTTAGTCTATCTTGTCAAAGGTTATTTGGTTTATAAGGGAAGCAGTAAAGGTGTCATTTTAGCGCTTGGAACTGGCTTCTGTGGAGGATTAACGACTTTTTCAAGCCTCATGTTAGATGGCGTAAAATTGCTGGATAGAGGTTCTTACCTAAGTCTAGTAGTCTATCTAGTTCTGAGCATTGGTGGTGGACTTTTATTGGCTTATTATTTAGGGAGGAAGAAATGGTAGTATTATATCTAGCACTTGCTTGTGGATTAGGTGCTCTCGTGCGTTATTTCTTTTCACGTTATAATCAGGGTTCAGTACTGCCTCTAGGAACTCTCATAGCTAATCTACTGGGCTGTTTTTTGATCGGCTTATTTTACAATCATGTGGAGTCTAAAGAAGTATATCTTATCCTTGCCACAGGATTTTGTGGAGGTCTAACCACTTTTTCAACCTTGAATGACGAACTCCAAAGGTTGCTAAGCGATAAGAAGGTATTTTATTCTTACCTGATTTTGACCTACCTAGGTGGTTTAGTTGCGATTTTTTTAGGAATTCTGCTATAAATTTCTTTACTTTTTTGTGGAAATTTGGTAAACTGTATCTTGTGTGTAATGGACGCACAAAAATACAGTTTATCCGCTGAGGAAGATTCCTCAAGATTGACAAAGATAGGAGAATAAAATGAATCCATTAATCCAAAGCTTGACTGAAGGTCAACTTCGTACAGATATCCCATCATTCCGTCCTGGTGACACTGTTCGTGTACACGCGAAAGTTGTCGAAGGTAACCGTGAACGTATCCAGATTTTTGAAGGTGTTGTTATCGCACGTAAAGGTGCTGGTATCTCAGAAAACTACACAGTTCGTAAAATCTCTAACGGTGTAGGTGTTGAGCGTATCTTCCCAATCCACACTCCACGTGTTGAAAAAATCGAAGTTGTACGTTACGGTAAAGTACGTCGTGCGAAATTGTACTACTTGCGTGCACTTCAAGGTAAGGCAGCTCGTATCAAAGAAATCCGTCGTTAATTCGACTAAAGAACTCTGCTCATTCAGCAGAGTTTTTATCTAGCTCCCTTAGTTCAATGGATATAACAACTCCCTCCTAAGGAGTAGTTGCTGGTTCGATTCCGGCAGGGGGCAGTAATCAGACATCAAAAACCGCTCGGCTGAGCGGTTTTCATCTATTCTTTCCTTTTACAACACCCAAGTTCGAATGGCATGGGCTACGCCAGATTCATCATTTGTTTTGGTGATGTATTTGGCGATTTTTTTGAGTTCTGGATTTCCATTTTCCATAACAACTGGGTTACCTACTACTTCAAGCATAGCACGGTCATTTTCTTCGTCTCCGATAGCCATGGTTTCATCCTTGCTTAGTCCAAGTTTTTCAGCTAGGTGAGTGATAGCTGAGCCCTTGTCTACATTCTTTTTAAGGAGCTCAAGGTAGAAAGGAGCAGATTTGTTGATGGAGTAGCGCTCATAAAATTCTGCAGGAATCTTTTCAATAGCGGCATCCAGAATTTCAGGCTCATCGATAAACATACACTTGACGATTTCCTTGTCAGCCATTTCTTCAGGTGTACGGTAGAAAATAGGCATGCTGACGAGGGTTGATTCGTGAACGGTATATTTTCCGATATTACGATTGGCAGTATAGATGCCGTCCTTGGTAATAGCGTGCATATGGACGCCAAGTTTGCGGCTAAGGAATTCCATATCCAGATAATCCTCATAAGTCAAGGATTCGCTGATAATTTCATGTCCTGTAGCTGTTTCTTGAACAAGGGCACCGTTGAATGTAACAACGTAGTCACCTTGGTCTCTCAACTGCAAGTCATCCAGAAGTTTGGCAACACCTGCGATAGGGCGGCCAGTTGCAATCACGACTTTGACATCAGCTTTTTTGGCATCTTGGATGGCAGAAAAGACTTCAGGAGTGATTTCCTTTTGGCTATTGACTAGGGTTCCGTCAATATCGACGGCGATTAGTTTAATACTCATAAATTTCCTCTTCTAGTTTTTATTTGGAGTAAAATGATCATTCTCAATCAAGTGTAAAAATTGCTGGGTAATGCTTGCAAAAATGCTATTTTGGTCCAACATTTCTTTCGGGAAATAAAAACGATTATCTCCGTGGCGACTGCCAGCAAGGGATTGAACGATAGGCGAAAGGCTAGAAAGTTCTGCTAGTTCACCATTTTTCTGTAAAATCTCAATCTGTGTCCGTGGGTTTTCTGATTCGGGCCGATAGATATCATAAGGAAGGTCAAAGTTCTTATGAATAGCTGTGTAATAGTCAGGATCAAAGCCGATATCTTCTACCAGTTTTCTCATAGATGCAAGCTGTTCTTGATCCTCTTGAGAAAAGGTGATGGATTTAAAGACCTTGCGATTGACAAAGCGTTGCGATAAGTCTGCGAGAATCTTGTCAGGACTAGTCATCCAGAGCTGGAAATAGGTATTCATAACTCCGTCATCCAAAGACAAATAGTCAGTCAAGCTAACATTCTTTTCGAAAAATGGCAGTAGATGCGGGGATGTAAGAGTAAAGAAGTCCTTATTGTCTGGATAAAGTTCTTTAGCACGTTTCAAAAGATTCTGCAGAAGGACTTCCATAGCACGTGTGGCAGGATGGAAATAAACCTGCATATACATTTGATAGCGACTAAGAACATAGTCTTCGATGGCATGCATCCCGTTTCGTTGAAAGGCAATTCCGTTCTCGATAGGGCGAATAACTCGTAAGATACGTGTTAGGTCAAATTCCCCATAAGAAGCCCCTGTAAAATAGGAGTCACGTAAGAGATAGTCCATGCGGTCTGCATCGATTTGACTCGAAATCAATTGAACCACCTGCTTATTTGGATAAGTGTGGTCTATAACGCTAGCTACCTTTTCAGGGAAATCTGGAGCTACCTGTAAAAGAACCTGGTGAATCTCTGTTTCAGGACGTTGTATAATTTCCTGCGTAATCGCCTCATGATCGGTATCAAAGAGATTTTCAAAGGTATGCGAGTAGGCACCATGTCCTAAGTCATGAAGGAGGGCTGCAGTCATGGTTAGGAGGGACTCCGAGGAATCCCATTCTTTAGGATACTTTTCCTCAAAAATCTCGGTGATACGGCGTGCAATCTCGTAAACACCCAGACAGTGAGAGAAACGACTATGTTCTCCACCATGAAAGGTGTAACTGGATGTTCCTAGCTGCTTGATACGACGAAGCCGTTGAAATTCTTTGGTATTGATTAAGTCATAGATAATCTGATTATCAACATGGATATAATTGTGAACAGGGTCACGAAATACTTTTTCATTCATAAAACCATTATAGCAAAAAGCCACAGTTTTTGGTAAAATAGTAGGATAAGAGTGAAGAAAGAGGACTTGAAGTGAAGATTCGAATGAGAAATACCATCCAATTTGATGAACAATTGGAAGTGATCGACCAACTTTATGATGTTGAGTTACGTGAGAAAGGTGATTTTTCCTATCTCTTTTTTTACAATGAAGAGAAGGAAAAAGTGGTACTCAAGTTTAATGATACAGAGTTGGTGATGTCTCGATTTTCCAACCCTAAGACCATCATGCGTTTTCTGAAGGAAGCTGATAGTTTAGCCTATATTCCTACACCAATGGGGATACAGGAGTTTATCATCCAAACAAGCCATTATCAAGTTGAACAACAAAAGATTGAACTAGCCTATCAACTACAAAACAAAGAAGGAAATCCATTTGCGGACTATCGCTTAGAAATTACTTGGGGATAAGAAAGTCGGTGGAGGAGAAATCGATAGACAAAGTCTCGATTTCCTAGTTCCAAATCAGCTAGCAGGTCAAATTTTTTTGCTAAAAAAATGAGGTTGGAATTTTTATCCCAGCCTCTATTTGATATATAGTTCCTGATTTTTTAGGACGATTTCACGTACACTTGCAAATTTCTTAAGTTTTTTAAGATCTTCTGGATGTGTAACAAGGGTAATAACATATCCCTCTTTACCCATACGACCTGTACGTCCAGCACGGTGAGTATAGGTTTCAATATCTCTAGGGACGTCAAAGTTGAGCACACATTCCAGGCTATCAATGTCGATACCACGAGCTAGAAGGTCTGTCGCAAGAAGTAGTGTTAGCTGATTATCTTTGAATTTTTCTAAGATAACTTTTCTAAATTTGACGTTGACATCGCTAGCTAGTGAAACAGCTAAAACATCACGATACTGCAATTTTTCCTCAGCGCTTCCGAGGTCTGACAAACTATTAAAGAAGACTAGGCCACGGAAATCCTCGACATGTGCCAGTTTTCTAAGCATATCAACTCTGTGTCGTTGGTCTACTTGCATGTAGAAGTGTTGAATGTTGTCCAACTTTTGATCAGAGAGGTCGATGGTGCGCGTGTTGGGCGCAATCTTATCTTGGTCAAATTTGGTAGTCGCACTCATATAAATTAGTTGATGATCTCGAGGAGCGTAGTGAGTAATCTTTTCTACAAAGTGGATTTGAGAATCATCTAGCAACTGGTCAAATTCATCAAGTATGATAGTCTCCACATTCATCATCTTGATTTTCTTCAATTTGATCAGTTCAAAGATACGCCCAGGAGTTCCAATCAGAATTTCTGGTCCTTTTTTCAGTCGTTCGATTTGACGTTTCTGACTCGAACCAGAAAGGAAGAGCTGAGCAGTCAAGCCGATAGCTTCACCCCAAGTTTTAGTTACCTCAAAAATCTGACCAGCCAGTTCAGTATTTGGTGCTAAAATCAATAGTTGCTGCGCTTTTTTCTTTTGGAGACGGAGAAGACTTGGTAGGAGATAAGCTAAAGTCTTACCTGTACCAGTTGGACTGACTCCAAGGAGGGTTTGACCGTCTAAAATCGGATCAAAAAGCTGAGTTTGGATGGGTGTGAATTCTTGGAAACCAAGTTGGTCAAGGAGTTCTAGCCATTCAGTTGGTAGTTTGGTTTTCATTTTTCTGCCTCAAATCTAATGCCAGCAGTCTGGCGCATGGTGTAAAGTAGCTTATGGACGTCGGTTGCATCATCCAGCCAATCTTGGTAGAGTTTTTGGTTTGGCTGTTTGATCATGTTAGCAAAAGCAGCGACCTCCTCAGTCATGGTATGAGGTGCCTGCTGAATTGGTAGATGTGTTTCATTACCTTGATGATCTGTAAAAATAGCTGAGCGAACATGTTCAATAGTGTTGAGCATCAAGGTTCCATCTGTTGTATATATTTCACAAGGCAGATTAGAAGTAATGTTTTTACCAGCCTTGATGTGAACTTGATATTCAGGATAAGATAAGATACCATCTCCATTTAAATCAATGGTGTTGTAAAGTTGCTGAGCTTGATAGGTCGCATCAAGTGCCTTTCCAAACAAGCGAACCGCAGCATAGATCGGATAAATTCCCAAGTCCATGAGAGCCCCACCAGCAAAACGGTCTGAAAATACATTCGGAGTGTTTCCAGAAAGAAGGTCAGACATCTTAGAAGAATACTTGGCATAGTTAAAATCTGCACCTAAAACTTGCTTATCTGCTAAAAAGTTTTTAATAACGGTGAAGGCTTCCTCATGATAGTTTCTTGCTGCTTCAAAGATGAAACGGTGATTCTCCTGAGTTATTTCAACTAAATCCTGCCATTCTTGGGGTTGAGTCACCGCTGGTTTTTCAAGGATAACATGTTTGCCAGCAGATAAAGCGGCCTTGGCTTGAGTAAAGTGCAGAGAATTTGGACTTGCGATATAGACAACATCAAATTCAGATTGGAAGAAATCCTCTAAATTATCAAATAGACTAACATCTGTATAGGAACTAGCAAATTGCTGAGCAGTCGTGAGCTTTCTTGAATAAACAGCCACTAACTGGAATTCCTGACTAGTATGAGCAGCTTCTATAAAGTGGTGACTGATTGCACCAGTACCGATAATACCGAGTTTAAGCATGAAATCTCCTTTTCTACAAGTAATGACTGCTTTCATTATATCACAGATAGACTAAACTAGCCAAAGGGAGACAATTCTTTTATTTGACACTTCGAATTTTCCTCAAAAAATGGTACAATAGATTTAGAAAAATTAGGAGTGTAGTATGAGATTATTACCTATGAGAAAAATTTCTCGTCATTCAAAAAGATTGGCGCTTTTTTTGACTTTTTGTGCGGGTTATGTAGATGCCTATACCTTTATCATACGTGGAAATACTCTAGTTGCAGGCCAAACGGGAAATGTCGTTTTCCTTTCCGTTGGTCTCATTCAAGACAATGTTTCAGATGCCAGCGCCAAGGTAATGACCTTGATTTCCTTCATGGTGGGTGTCTTCCTTTTGACAGTCTATAAAGAAAAGTTGAGGATTGTAAGAAAACCAATTCTATCCCTTATTCCACTAGCAATTTTATCTTTGATAATAGGATTTGTTCCCTTGACGGTTGATAATATATACATAGTACCACCGTTAGCATTTTGTATGGGACTTGTAACAACAGCATTCGGAGAAGTTTCAGGAATTGCCTATAACAATGCTTTTATGACGGGAAATATTAAACGAACTATGTTGGCTTTCGGGGACTATGTTCGAACCAAACATACCCCTTTTTTGCGAGAAGGTCTAATCTTTGTTAGTTTGCTATCGAGTTTTGTTCTTGGAGTTGTTTTCTCAGCTTATTTGAGTATTTTTTATGAAGAAAAAACAATTTTAGGGGTTCCACTCATGATGAGCATTTTTTATCTAAGTATGCTTTTTGCTGCTTGGAGGAAAAAAGTCGGAGAAAAAGCTTAATTTTGATGATAAATGCTTGTCAAAAAAAAGGATTCATGCTATACTTGTAGAGTTGACTATGCACGATCCTGTGCAACCGCACGAACATCGTTGCTCGTCGTATAACAAATTTAAACTTCGTCATTATCGCCTTGCCTAACATAAGTTATGTCTTTGGCTCAATTCCTAGTTTATTCTTTGTTATACTTAGAGCTCTTCTTTTAAGTGGTTCGTCCCACGATGCTAGGCGAGTCTTCACAAAAATACGGGGAAACCCAAAAAATCATAGGAGGTGCATAATGAGCACATACGCAATTATCAAAACTGGCGGAAAACAAGTTAAAGTTGAAGTTGGTCAAGCAGTTTACGTTGAAAAATTGAACGTTGAAGCTGGTCAAGAAGTTACTTTTAACGAAGTTGTTCTTGTTGGTGGTGAAAACACTGTTGTCGGAACTCCACTTGTTGCTGGAGCTACTGTAGTTGGAACTGTTGAAAAACAAGGAAAACAAAAGAAAGTTGTTACTTACAAGTACAAACCTAAAAAAGGTAGCCACCGTAAACAAGGTCACCGTCAACCATATACTAAAGTTGTCATCAACGCAATCAACGCTTAATTTTAAGGAGAACACATGATACAAGCAGTCTTTGAGAGAGCCGAAGATGGCGAGCTGAGGAGTGCGGAGATTACTGGACACGCCAAAATTGGCGAAAACGGCTTTGACGTCGTGTGTGCATCGGTTTCTACGCTTGCCACTAACTTTGTCAATTCTATTGAGAAATTTGCAGGCTATGAACCAATCTTACAATTAAACGAAGATGAAGATGGTTATCTAATGGTGGAAATTCCTAAAGATATCCCTTCACATCAGAGAGAAATGACTCAGTTGTTTTTTGAATCATTTTTCTTAGGAATGGCAAACTTATCGGAGGACTCTTCTGAGTTCGTCCAAACCAGAGTTATCACAGAAAACTAACACGGAGGAAAACATTATGTTAAAAATGACTCTTACTAACATGCAACTTTTCGCCCACAAAAAAGGTGGAGGTTCTACATCAAATGGACGTGATTCACAAGCGAAACGTCTTGGAGCTAAAGCAGCTGATGGACAAACTGTAACAGGTGGATCTATCCTTTACCGTCAACGTGGTACACACATCTATCCAGGTGTAAACGTTGGACGTGGCGGAGACGATACTTTGTTCGCTAAAGTTGAGGGCGTAGTACGCTTTGAACGTAAAGGTCGCGATAAAAAACAAGTTTCTGTTTACCCAATCGCAAAATAAAAAGGTCCAGTGAACCTTTTTATCCCGAGCCTTGAAATGTAAAGGTGAGGAAGCTAGAAGTAGCATTAAATAAGGCTTTCCGAGTTTTCGGAGAGCCTATTTTTTTATCCCAAAAGAATATAAGAAATTAAAACCCTGTTAATTCGTATTTTATATATAAAACAAAGTATGAAAGCGCATCTCAATTTTAAGACTTTTTGGCAAATTAAGAGTATAATCAAAGTGTGTTACATTTTTATAAGATAACAAGCTAATATAATAAAGTTCAGCTTGCATATTTTTAAAATTTTATTTCAAGGAGGAATAATGGAAAAGTATTTTGGTGAAAAACAGCAGCGTTTTTCATTTAGAAAATTATCAGTAGGACTTGTATCTGCAACGATTTCAAGTTTATTTTTTATGTCTGTATTAGGTAGTTCATCTGTAGAGGCTCAAGAGACTAAAGGTGTTCACTATAAATATGTGACAGAGTCAGAGCTATCATCAGATGAAAAGAAGCAGCTTGTCTATGATATTCCGACATACATGGATAATGATGATGAGACTTATTATCTTGTTTATAAATTAAATTCCCAAAATCAACTGGGAGACTTACCAAATACTGGAAGTAAGAATGATATGCAAACCCTAGTTACAGGTGCTAGCTTAGCGGCTCTGGGAATTTTAATTTTTGCCGTTTCTAAGAAAAAGGTTAAGAATAAAACAGTATTACATTTAGTATTGGTTGCAGGAATAGGAAATGGTGTCTTAGTTTCAGCTCATGCTTTAGAAAATAATCTCTTACTGAATTACAATACTGACTATGAATTAATCTCAGGAGAAAAATTACCTCTTCCTAAAAATATTTCAGGTTACACTTATATTGGATATATCAAAGAGGGAAATATAACTTCTGAATCTAAAGTGAGCAATCAAGAGAAATCAGCAGCCACTCCTACAAAACAACAAAAGGTGGATTATAGTGTTATACCGAATTTTGTCGAGAATCCATCAACAGTACAAGCTATGCAGGAACAAACACCTGTTTCTTCAACTAAGCCGACAGAAGTTCAAGTAGTTGAAAAACCTATCTCTGCAGAATTAACCAATCCAAGAAAAGAAGAGAAACAATCTTCAAATTCTCAATCACAATTAGCAGAACATAAGGATGTACAAGCTGGAGCTTTGATAACAGACAAAGGCACCCCAGAAGTCCAACCCGTCTTGCCAGAAGCTGTGGTAAGTGATAAAGGCAAACCTGAAGTTCAACCTGCGTTATCCGAAGCAGTAGTAAATGATAAGGGCGAACCTACAGTCCAACCTGCCTTACCAGAAGCTGTAGTAACCGACAAGGGAGAGCCTGCGATCCAGCCAGAGTTACCAGAAGCAGTTGTATCCGATAAAGGAGAACCAGCAGTCCAACCCGCCTTGCCAGAAGCTGTGGTAAGTGATAAAGGCGTATCGGAAGTTCAACCTGCGTTACCAGAAGCAGTAGTAACAGACAAAGGCGAATCTGAAGTTCAACCAACGTTACCAGAAGCAGTTGTAACTGACCAGGGCGAACCAGCGGTCCAGCCAGAATTACCCGAAGCAGTTGTTACAGACAAGGGTGAGGCAGAAGTTCAAGCAACGTTGCCGGAAGCAGTAGTAAGTGACAAGGGTGAGCCTGCAGTCCAACCCGCCTTGCCAGAGGCTGTTGTAAGTGATAAAGGCGTACCGGAAGTTCAACCTGCGTTACCAGAAGCAGTTGTTACTGATAAAGGAGAACCGGAAGTTCAACCTGAATTGCCAGAAGCTGTTGTAACCGATAAAGACAAACCGGAAGTTCAACCTGAATTGCCAGAAGCAGTTGTAAGCGATAAAGGAGAACCAGCAGTCCAACCCGCCTTACCAGAAGCAGTTGTGACTGACAAAGGTGAGCCTGAAATTCAGCCTGAATTACCAGAAGCAGTTGTAAGCGCCAAAGGTGAACCGGAAGTTCAACCTGAATTGCCAGAAGCTGTAGTAACTGACAAGGGTGAGCCTGCGGTCCAACCAGAGTTGCCAGAAGCTGTTGTTACTGATAAAGGTGAACCTGCGGTCCAACCAGAGTTGCCAGAGGCTGTAATAACCAACAAGGGTGAGCCTGCGATCCAGCCAGAGTTACCCGAAGCAGTTGTAAGTGATAAAGGTGAACCCGCAGTTCAGCCTGAATTGCCAAAAGCAGTTGTAACCGATAAAGGTGAACCGGAAGTTCAACCTGAATTGCCCGAAGCTGTTGTAAGCGATAAAGGCGAACCTGCAGTCCAACCCGCCTTGCCAGAAGCTGTAGTAAGTGACAAAGGTGAACCTGAAGTTCAACCTGAATTGCCCGAAGCAGTTGTAAGCGCCAAAGGTGAGCCGGAACAGGTAGCCCCACTTCCAGAATACACTGGTAATATTGATCAAGTAAAGCCGGATATTCCGACTGAAAAAACGAAAGAACAGGATCCAGAAAAAACACTCGAATTAAGAAATGTTTCGGATATTGAGTTGTACAGCCAGACGAATGGGACTTATAAACAACATATCTCATTGGATGGAATTCCAAAGAATACGGATAATTACTTTGTCAAGGTAAAATCTTCGGCATTTAAAGATGTCTATCTGCCAGTCGCCTCAATAACTGAAGAGGAAAGAAATGGTCAGTCAGTTTATAAAATTACAGCTAAGGCTGAGAAACTCCAGCAAGAACAGAACAATAAATATGTCGACCATTTCACCTTCTACCTCGATAAGAAGTCTAAAGAGGAAAATACAAACTTTACTTCCTTTAGTAATCTGGTCAAAGCTATAAACCAAAATCCCTCTGGAACCTATCATTTAGCAGCTAGCCTGAATGCTAACGAAGTGGAGCTTGGTTCTGATGAAAAATCCTATATCAAGGGCACCTTTACTGGTCATTTGATTGGAGAAAAAGATGGTAAGAAGTATGCTATCTATAATTTGAAAAAACCTCTGTTTGAAAACTTGAGTGGTGCTACAGTAGAAAAACTGAGTCTAAAAAATGTTACTATTTCAGGGAAAAATGATATTGCTTCACTGGCAAATGAAGCTCAGAATAACACAAAAATTAAGCAAGTTCATGTGGATGGTGTACTCGCCGGTGAACGTGGTATCGGTGGTTTGTTGGCTAAGGCAGACCAATCAAGCATCACAGAGAGTAGTTTCAAGGGAAGAATTGTCAATACCTATGAAACAACTGCTGCCTATAATATCGGTGGCCTGGTCGGTCATTTAACAGGAAAAAATGCGTCTATTGCTAAATCCAAAGCGACAGTAGCCATTTCATCCAACACCAATAGTTCAGATCAGACTGTTGGTGGGCTAGCAGGTCTAATAGACCAAGATGCGCATATACAGGATAGCTATGCTGAAGGTGATATCAATAATGTCAAGCACTTTGGTAGAGTCGCGGGTGTAGCAGGATATTTGTGGGATCGAAAAACAAATGAGGAACAGCATGCAGGAAGATTGACCAATGTACTAAGTGATGTCAATGTAACCAACGGGAATGCCATTACCGGTTACCACTACAATGGAATGAAGGTGAAGGACACATTCAGCAGCAAGGTGAACAGAGTATACAATGTCACCTTGGTTAGGGATGAAGTCATCAGCAAAGAATCCTTTGAAGAAAGAGGAACAATGCTAGATGCTTCTGAAGTGACTAATAAAAAAGCAGAAATCAATCCTCTCACTCCTCCAACAGTGGAGCCCCTTTCAACAAGTGGTAGTAAAGAAAGTGATTTTTCTAAGGTGAAGCATTATCAAGCTAACCGTGCTTTGGTTTATAAGAACATTGAAAAATTGTTACCTTTCTATAACAAGGCGACCATCGTGAAATACGGAAACCTGGTCAAGGAGAACAGTCTCTTATATCAAAAAGAACTCTTGTCCGCAGTTATGATGAAGGATGACCAAGTAATCACAGATATTGTTTCTAACAAACAGACTGCAAATAAACTCTTACTTCACTATCAGGACCATTCATCTGAGAAGCTCGATCTCAAGTACCAGACTGATTTTGCCAAGCTAGCAGAATATAGTTTAGGGGATACAGAACTCCTCTACACTCCAAATCAATTCTTGTATGACCAAGACTCTATCATTAAGCAAGTCTTACCTGACTTACAAAAGGTTGACTATAAGTCGGATACTATCAGAAAGACACTCGGAATTTCTCCAGATGTCAAGCAAACTGAGCTCTATCTGGAAGACCAGTTCGCCAAAACAAAACAAGATTTGGCAAACAGTTTGAAAAAACTTTTATCAGCAGATGCTGGACTTGCTGGTGACAACTCAGTTACCAGAGGCTATCTTGTAGATAAAATCAAGAACAATAAGGAAGCCTTACTACTCGGTTTAACTTATTTAGAACGTTGGTATAACTTTAGCTATGGTCAAGTGAATGTCAAAGACCTATTTATGTATCATCCGGACTTCTTTGGTAAAGGAAATACTTCACCACTAGATACTCTGATTGAGTTAGGTAAATCTGGCTTTAACAATCTTCTTGCTAAAAACAATGTCGATACTTATGCTATCAGTCTTGCCAGCCATCATGGAACGACAGATTTGTTTAGCACGTTGGAAAATTACCGAAAAGTCTTTCTACCAGACAAAACCAATAATGACTGGTTTAAATCACAGACCAAGGCTTACATTGTCGAAGAAAAATCCAATATCGAAGAGGTGAAAACGAAGCAAGGACAGGCTGGTACCAAGTATTCTATCGGTGTCTACGACCGTATCACTAGTGCCACATGGAAATACCGCAATATGGTACTACCTCTACTTACTCTTCCTGAAAAATCTGTATTTGTCATCTCGACCATGTCTAGTCTAGGATTTGGAGCTTATGATCGCTACCGCAACAGCGATTATAAGGCTGGAGATGAACTCAATAAGTTTGTTGAAGATAATGCGCGTGAAACAGCCAAACGTCAGCGAGATCACTATGATTATTGGTATCGCATTTTAGATAAAGAAGGACGAGAAAAACTCTATCGTACAATTCTACTTTATGATGCCTATAAGTTTGGAGATGATAGAACCTCTGGAAAAGCTACAGTTGAGGCTCAGTTTGATAGTACCAATCCGGCGATGAAGAATTTCTTTGGTCCAGTGGGTAATAAAGTAGTTCACAATCATCATGGTGCTTATGCAACTGGAGATGGCGTTTACTATATGTCCTATCGTATGTTAGATAAGGATGGAGCCATTACTTATACTCATGAGATGACCCATGATTCAGATCAGGATATTTACCTTGGTGGCTATGGTCGAAGAAGTGGCTTGGGACCTGAGTTCTTCGCAAAAGGCTTATTGCAAGCTCCTGACCAACCAAGTGATGCAACTATTACCATCAACTCTATCTTGAAACATAAAATATCAGATAGTACAGAAGGCCAGCGATTACAAGTACTTGATCCAACTACAAGATTTAATAACGCAGCAGATCTTCAGAACTACGTCCACAATATGTTTGATGTCGTTTACATGTTGGAATATCTCGAAGGGCAATCTATCGTGAAACAGTTAGATGCTTATCAGAAAATGACGGCCCTGAGAAAAATCGAGAATAAATACGTAAAAGATCCTGCAGATGGAAATGATGTTTACGCTACTAACGTTGTACAAAATCTGACAGAAGAAGATGCCAAAAAATTGACTACTTTTGATAGTTTGATTACAAATAATATCTTGTCAGCTCGTGAATATAAGTCTGGGGAATATGAAAGAAACGGTTACTATACGATTAAACTCTTCGCCCCAATCTATTCGGCTCTGAGCAGTAAGGGAACTCCGGGTGATTTGATGGGACGTAGGATTGCTTATGAACTTCTGGCTGCCAAAGGCTTTAAGGATGGAATGGTACCTTATATCTCAAACCAATACGAAGAAGATGCCAAACAAAACGGTAAAATCATCAATCTCTATGGTAAAGAACGAGGATTGGTGACAGATGATCTTGTTTTGGAAAAGGTATTTGAAGGGAAGTATTCTTCTTGGGCGAATTTCAAGAAAGCTATGTACCAAGAACGGGTGGATCAGTTTAGAAACTTGAAGCAGGTTACCTTCAACGATCCAACTAAATCTTGGGCAAGTTTTGCAAGAAAGACGATTCATAGTGTAGAAGAACTGCAGCGATTAATGGACGAAGCTGTCCGTAAGGATGCAGATGAGAATCGTTATTCTTGGGACAACTATAATCCAGAATATGATAGTGCAGTTCATAAGTTAAAGAGAGCAGTATTTAAGGCCTATCTAAATCAAACTGATGATTTTAGAAGTTCAATTTTTAATAATAAAAAATAGTGTTTCCTATTAGGAAATAAAATTAAAGAAGGTGATTATGCTTGTCATTATTTAAAAAAGAACGATTTTCGATCCGAAAAATCTGTGGGATTGTTGGTTCATTTTTACTCGGAAGTATCTTGGTTGCACCGTCAGTCATTCATGCTTCTACCTATCATTACATTGAAAAAAGCGCTCTTACAAAGGAAGAACAAAGCAAGATTCAAGCAGGAATTCCTACTGATAATGAGGTAACTTATGCTCTTATTTATCAGCAGGAAACTCTTCCTGCGACAGGTTCATCGACTTCTGTGCTTACAGCTTTAGGTCTATTAGCTGTTGGTAGTTTCGTTCTTTTGGTTCATAAAAAGAAAAAAGTTAGTAGTTTGTTCTTAGTTACTACTATCGGACTGATTAGTCTTTCTAGTATGCAAGCTCTCGATATAAGCAATCCTTTGAAAGCTCCAAGTAATGAAGGAGTAGTTCAAATTGCTGGATATCGTTATATTGGATACTTACCTCTTGATGATGATGCAATCTCAGAAATTCAACATAAAGCTGAGGGGACAAAAAATGTTCCAGTATCTGAAATTCAAAGTATCCCTAATGAAGCGCCTAAAGCAGACAAACCAGAACATACAGCACCAGTTGGTGGTAATCTGGTTGAGCCCGAAGTTCATGAAAAACCAGGATACACTCAACCTGTGGGGATGGTTCCTGACGAAGCACCTAAAGCAGACAAACCAGAATATACTAAACCAGTTGGCACAGTGCCTGACGAAGCACCTAAATCAGAGAAACCAGAGTACACTGCACCAGTAGGCACAGTCCCAGACGATGCTCCTAAATATGAGAAGCCTGACTATACGCAACCAATAGGTACAAACCTTGTAGAACCGGAAGTTCAACCAGCGTTGCCGGAAGCTATTGTGACTGACAAAGGCGAGCCGGAAGTTCAACCGGCATTACCCGAAGCTGTTGTGACTGACAAAGGCGAACCGGAAGTTCAACCAGCGTTACCCGAAGCTGTTGTGACTGACAAAGGCGAACCGGAAGTTCAACCGGCATTACCAGAAGCTGTTGTGACTGAAAAAGGTGAGCCGGAAGTTCAACCAGCGTTACCCGAAGCTGTTGTGACTGACAAAGGCGAGCCGGAAGTTCAACCAGCGTTACCCGAAGCTGTTGTGACTGAAAAAGGTGAGCCGGAAGTTCAACCAGCGTTGCCGGAAGCTATTGTGACTGACAAAGGCGAGCCTGAGGTTCAACCAGCCGTACCCGAAGCTGTTGTGGCTGACAAAGGGGAACCTGAAGTTCATGAAAAACCAGCATACACTGAACCGGTAGGCACAGTTCCAGAAGAAGCACCCAAGTCCGAGAAGTCAGAATACACGGAACCTGTAGGTACAACAGGAGTAGATGAAAATGGCAACTTGATTGAGCCGCCTGCTATCGACATTCCAGAGTATACTGAACCAATATCTACAGTTTCAGAAGTTGCACCAGAAAGAGAAGAGTTGCCTTCTCTACATACCGATATTCGTACAGAGACTATTCCTAAAACTATCACAGAAGAATCCGATTCTAGCAAATTTATAGGTGATGATTCTATTAAACAAGTTGGTGAGGATGGCGAACGTCAAATTGTTACTAGCTATGAAGAGTTACATGGCAAAAAAATCAGTGACCCAGTTGAAACAGTAACTGTGTTGAAAGAAATGAAGCCTGAAATTCTTGTAAAAGGTACCAAAGAAAAGCCCAAAGAAAAAACGGCTCCTGTTTTGACTCTGACCACTGTATCTAAGGATGTTTTAGCTAAGTCTGCTACAATTAACTACAATCTAGAAAATCAAGACAATGCTACAATTACACGCATTGTAGCGACTATCAAAGAAGGTGGAAAAATTGTAAAAACGCTTGATTTAAAAACCGATAACTTATCTCAAGTATTAGAGAACTTAGACTATTACAAAGATTATACGATTTCAACCACTATGACTTATGATGTAGGTAAGGGTGCAGAAGTATCGACTTTGGAAGATAAACCTTTACGCTTAGATTTAAAGAAAGTTGAGTTGAAAGATATTGCAAATACCAGTCTCGTACAAGTAAACGAAAGCGGTGTCGAAAGCGATAGTAATCGTTTAACCTCTCTTCCAAGTAATGTTAACAACTATTACTTAAAAGTAACCTCCAGAGAAAACAAAGTGACTCGTTTAGCAATTGATAAGATTGAAGAGGTCATTGAGGAAGGTAAGCAGCTTTACAAGATAACGGCAAAAGCACCTGACTTAGTTCAACGTGATAAAGACGGTAAGTTAAGAGATACTTACACTTATTATCTTGAAAAACCGAGGGCTACCGAGGATAAGGTTTATTACAACTTCCATGATTTAGCAAAAGACATGCAAGCAAATCCTACCGGTGAGTTTAAACTTGGTGCAGATTTGAATGCAGTTAACGTTAAGCCAGCAGGTAAAGCTTATGTTATGGCTAAGTTTAGAGGTACTTTATCAAGTGTAGAGAATCATCAGTACACGATTCATAACTTAGAAAGACCTTTGTTTAATGAGGCTGAAGGTGCTACACTCAAAAACTTTAACTTAGGTAATGTAAATATCAATATGCCTTGGGCTGATAAAGTTGCACCTATTGGTAATATGTTTAAGAAGTCTACACTTGAGAATATCAAAGTAGTAGGTTCAGTAACAGGAAATAACGATGTAACCGGTGCTGTTAATAAGTTAGACGAAGCTAATATTCGCAATGTAGCTTTTATTGGCAAGATTAACAGTCTTGGAGATAAAGGCTGGTGGTCTGGTGGACTTGTCAGCGAAAGTTGGATAAGTAACGTTGATAAAGCTTACGTTGATGCTAAGATTAGTGCCAATAAATCTAAATATGGTGGTTTAATTGGTAAACTAGATCATGGTATTGACTCGATGACAGTAGGTAAAAAAGGATTTCTCCGAAATGCTGTAATAAAAGGTACTATGAATTTGATTCAGCATGGCGAAAGTGGAGGTGTAATTCATAACAACTTTAACTGGGGTGTTATTGAAGACGTCGTAACAATGCTTAAAGTAAATAATGGTGAAATTGTCTATGGTTCACCAGCCTTGAATGATAATGACCAATATTTTGGATTAGATAATATCAAACGTGTAAATTATGTAAATGGTGTTGCAAGTGGTTTATCTTCCTACAAACATTCAAATCGTATTACTGGTATCTCTCAAGCAGAAGCAGATGCTAAAATCGCTAAGATGAATATCACAGCCAACACCTTTACTATTCAAGATCCTGTCGTAAACAAGTTAAATCGTATCATCGATAGAGATTCTGATTATAAAGCGATTCAGGACTACCAAGAAACAAGAAACCTAGCTTATCGAAACTTGGAAAAACTGCAACCATTTTATAACAAAGAGTGGATTATAAACCAAGGGAATAAGTTAACAGATGATTCCAATCTTGTTAAGAAAACTGTTCTGTCTGTAACAGGTATGAAAGCAGGGCAATTTGTCACTGATTTATCAAGTGTGGATAAAATCATGATTCACTATGCCGATGGAACCAAAGAAGAATTTGGGGTATCTGCGGTTTCGGACTCTAAGGTAAAACAAGTCAAAGAATATAATGTAGATGGTTTAGGTGTAGTTTACACTCCTAATATGGTTTATAAGAACAGAGATTCCTTGATTACGAAAGTTAAAGAGAAGTTGAGTTCTGTTGCTTTAGACTCTGCTGAGGTTAAAGCTATTACAAATAACCCTTCATCTCTATACCTAGAAGAAAGCTTCGCTGAGGTTAGAGAGACGTTAGATAAGTTAGTGAAGTCCTTGTTAGAAAATGAAGACCATCAACTGAACAGTGATGAAGTGGCTGAGAAGGCGCTTCTCAAGAAAGTTGAAGATAATAAAGCTAAGATTATATTAGCCTTGACTTATCTAAATCGTTATTATGGTATCGACTATGATGGCTTGAACTTTAAGCATTTGATGATGTTTAAACCAGACTTTTATGGTAAAACACCAAGTATTTTAGATTTCTTGATTCGTATAGGTTCAGCAGAAAAGAATTTAAAAGGAGATAGAAGTTTAGAAGCTTATCGTGAAGTTATTGGTGGTACTATTGGAAAAGGTGAATTAAATGGCTTGTTAGGCTATAACATGCGTTTATTCACTAAGTACACCGACTTAAATGACTGGTTTATTCATGCTGCAAAGAACGTTTATGTTTCTGAGCCTGAGACGACTACAGAGGATTTCAAAGACAAGCGCCATCGTATCTATGACGGTTTGAACAATGACGTGCATAGTCGCATGATTTTACCGTTACTCAACTTGAAGAAAGCACATATTTTTGTCATTTCTACTTACAACACGTTGGCATTCAGTTCTTTTGAAAAATATGGGAAGAATACGGAAGAAGAACGAAATGCTTTCAAAGAGGAGATAAACAAAGTAGCGAAAGCTCAACAAAGATATTTAGACTTTTGGTCTCGTTTAGCTTTACCAAAAGTTCGTAATCAGCTCTTGAAGAGTCAAAACTCCGTACCAACGCCTGTTTGGGATAATCAAAATTATAGCGGTATTAAGAATGCTAGTCGCCGTGGTTATGGTTCAGATGGCAAGGTTGCAACTCCTATTCGTGAGCTATTTGGCCCAACTGATCGTTGGCATCAAGTTAACGGAGCGATGGGAGCGATGGCAAAAATTTATGAACGTCCATGGAAAGATGATCAGGTTTACTTCATGGTAACTGACATGATTAGTCAGTTTGGTATTTCAGCCTTTACACATGAAACAACTCACATAAACGACCGTATGGCTTACTATGGTGGAGATTGGCATCGTGAAGGTACTGACTTAGAAGCCTTTGCTCAAGGTATGTTACAAACCCCTGATAAATCTACTCCGAATAGTGAGTATAAAGCTCTGGGTATCAACATGGCTTATGAGCGTAAAAATGATGGTGAGCAGTACTACAATTATGATCCAGCTAAGTTAGACAGTCGAGACAAAATTGATAGTTATATGAAAAACTACAATGAGTCTATGATGATGTTAGATTACTTAGAAGCTACTGCCGTTATTAAGCAGAAGTTATCTGATAACTCTAAGTGGTTCAAGAAGATGGATAAAGAGTGGCGTACAAATGCGGATAGAAATCGTTTAATTGGAGAACCACACCAGTGGGACAAATTACGTGATTTGACGGAAGAAGAGAAGAAATTACCAATTGATAGCATTGACAAGTTGGTAGATAATAACTTTGTAACTCTTCATGGTATGCCAAATAACGGTCGCTTCCGTACGGAAGGTTTTGATAGTGCTTATCAAACGGTCAATATGATGGCAGGTATCTTTGGCGGGAATACGAGTCGAAGCACCGTAGGTTCTATTTCCTTTAAACACAATACTTTCCGTATGTGGGGTTACTATGGTTATGAGAACGGCTTTATCCCTTATGTTTCTAACAAGTTAAAAGGTGATGCCAACAGAGAAAATAAAGGGCTTTTAGGTGATGATTTCATTATCAAGAAAGTTTCTAATAATCAATTCCAAAACCTCGAAGAGTGGAAGAAACATTGGTATCATGAAGTGTATGCGAAAGCACAGAAAGGCTTTGTTGAGATTGAAGTAGACGGTTCTAAGATTTCAACTTACGCTCAACTTCAAAACTTATTTAACACTGCTGTTGAGAAAGACTTGAAAGAAGGTGGTTTCAAGCATACCGAAGGCCTCAAGTGGAAAGTTTATAAGAAATTATTACAAAACACAGATGGTTTCTTAAATCCATTGTTTAAAATATAAAAGGGACAAGTTTTTTGGCTCTTTGTCAACTGTAGTGGGTTGAAGAAAAGCTAATCTCGAGAAAGGACAAATTTCGTCCTTTCTTTTTTGATGTTCAGAGCGATAAAAATGCGTTTTTTGAAGTTTTCAAAGTTCTGAAAACCAAAGGCATTGCGTTTAATAAGTTTGATTAGATTATTAGTGGCTTCCAGTTTGGCGTTAGAATAGGGTAGTTGAAGAGCGTTGACAATTTTCTCTTTGTCCTTTAGAAAGGTTTTAAAGACAGTCTGAAAAAGAGGATGAACCAGCTTTAGATTGTCCTCAATGAGTCCAAAGAATTTCTTCGGCTCCTTATTCTGAAAGTGGAAAAGCAAGAGTTGATAGAGATGATAGTGGTGTTTCAAGTCTTCGGAATAGCTCAAAAGCTTGTTTAGGATTTCCTTATTGGTTAAATGCATACGAAAAGTAGGGCGATAAAAACGTTTATCACTCAGTTTACGACTATCCTGATTGATTCATAATTTGGACACGCACACGACTCATAGCACGGCTTAGATGTTGTACAATGTGAAAGCAATCCAGAACGATTTTAGCGTTTGGGAGTGAAACAGTCTCGTAGACTGTTTCAGCCTGAGCCTAGAAATTCGAAAGCGAAGTTGTCTAGTCAAGTCATAATAAGGGATAAACATATCCATAGTAATGATTTTGACGCGACTTCGGACAGAACTCTCATATTTAAGAAAATGATTTCGGATGATAGATTGTGTTCTACCTTCCAGAACTGTGATGATGTTGAGATTGTCAAAATCTTGAGGGTAATTTCTCAAAGTAACTTCCACTTTCCTGACCAAAGTGGAAATTAGTCTAAAACGGATTTTTATGGTGGAATTAAGTGTGAGACGTTTGTTAATTATTTTATAGGATTGGCTATTAGTAAGAAATATGGTATAATATAGGGTGAGACCTTCTTAATAAATAGTGAAAGAGTATAAAATGAAAAAAATTGTCATTAACGGCGGGAGACCATTGAAAGGTGAAATTACAATCAGTGGTGCTAAAAATAGTGTCGTTGCCTTGATTCCTGCCATTATTTTATCAGATGATGTTGTGATTTTGGATTGTGTTCCAGACATCTCTGATGTAGCTAGTCTTATTGAGATTATGGAAATCATGGGAGCTAGTGTCAAGCGTTATGACGATGTTCTTGAGATTGATCCTCGTGGTGTTCAAAATAAACCAATGCCTTATGGTAAAATTAATAGCTTGCGTGCGTCTTATTATTTCTACGGTAGTCTTTTAGGACGTTTTGGTGAAGCAACTGTAGGTTTGCCTGGAGGGTGTGACCTAGGGCCACGTCCGATTGATTTGCATTTAAAAGCATTTGAAGCTATGGGAGCTAAGACAACCTACGAGGGAGATAATATGAATCTCTCAACCCAAGGATCAAGTCTACATGGTGCGCATATCTATATGGATACTGTTAGTGTTGGTGCAACAATCAATACGATGCTAGCAGCAGTAAAAGCTAAAGGTCGAACAGTTATTGAAAATGCTGCTCGTGAACCTGAAATCATTGATGTGGCTACATTATTAAACAATATGGGAGCTCACATTCGTGGCGCAGGTACGGATATGATTACTATTGATGGTGTAGATAGCCTTCATGGAACACGTCACCAAGTCATCCCAGACCGTATTGAAGCAGGTACTTATATTTCAATGGCTGCTGCAGTAGGCCATGGGATTCGAATTAATAATGTACTTTATGAGCATTTAGAAGGATTTATTGCTAAACTTGAAGAAATGGGTGTTCACATGACTATTTCTGAAGACAGTATTTTCGTCGAAGAGCAAACAAATCTAAAGGCTGTTAATATCAAAACAGCTCCTTATCCAGGTTTCGCAACAGATCTTCAACAGCCTATTACTCCTTTGCTATTAAAAGCAGAGGGGCGTGGAACATTGATTGACACCATTTATGAAAAACGTGTCAACCATGTTTTCGAGTTGGCAAAAATGAATGCAGATATCTCCACAACAAACGATCACATCATTTATAAAGGAGGCAATCCTTTACACGGTGCAAATGTCAAGGCGACAGACCTACGTGCAGGTGCAGCACTGGTGATTGCTGGTTTGATGGCTGAAGGAAGAACGGAGATTACCAATGTTGAATTTATCCTTCGAGGCTACTCAAATATTATCGAGAAATTACGGAACCTCGGAGCAGATATTGAACTAATCGAAGAGTAATCTTAGAGGATTAATATGAATATCTGGACAAAATTAGCAATGTTTTCTTTCTATGAGACGGAACGATTATATTTCCGTCCCTTCTTTTTTGCCGACGCTGCTGACTTTCATGCTCTAGCATCTGATCCGGAGAATCTACAATTTATCTTTCCAGTTCAAGCCAGTCTTGAAGAAAGTCAATATGCCCTTGCCAACTATTTTATGAAGTCACCTTTGGGAATCTGGGCGATCTGCGATAAGAAGGATGAGAAGATGATTGGTTCCATCAAGTTTGAGAAACTTGATGAGATTAAGAAGGAAGCGGAAATTGGCTATTTTTTAAAGAAAGAGTATTGGTCTAAGGGATATATGACAGAAGCGGTAACTAAGTTATGTGAACTGTCAATGGATCAATTTGGCTTAAAGCAATTATCAATCGTAACGCATTTGGAAAATAGTGCTAGTCAGAAGGTAGCGCAAAAGTCAGGTTTTAGTCTTTATCGTCGCTTTAAAGGCAGTGATCGCTATACCCGAAAGATGCGAGATTATCTAGAATTCCGCTATACTAAAGGAGATCTGAATGAGTAAACATCAAGAAATTTTAGCTTATTTAGAAGAATTACCAGTCGGAAAACGGGTCAGTGTTCGAAGTATTTCAAATAGGCTGGGAGTGAGTGATGGTACAGCTTATCGTGCTATTAAAGAGGCTGAGAACAGAGGTTTGGTTGAAACCAGACCACGCAGTGGAACAGTTCGGGTAAAATCTAAAAAAGTAGCAATTGAAAAATTAACCTTTGCAGAGATTGCAGAAGTCACAGGATCAGAAGTTTTGGCAGGTCAGGATGGGTTAGATAGAGAATTTAGCAAATTTTCCATCGGTGCCATGACTGAAAAGAATATTCTATCCTATCTTCACGATGGTGGACTCGTCATTGTTGGAGACAGAACGCGAATCCAATTATTGGCACTTGAAAACGAAAATGCCGTTCTAGTAACAGGTGGATTTGAAGTTCACGAAGATGTTTTAGAATCTGCCAATAAGAAAAATATCCCAGTTTTACGTAGTAAACACGACACATTCACGATTGCGACCATGATTAACCGAGCCTTGTCAAATGTTCAGATTAAGACAGACATTTTGACGGTTGAAAAAATCTATCGTACTAGTCATGAATATGGATTTCTACAGGAAACGGATACTGTCAAAGATTATCTAGACTTGGTTCGTAAGAATAGAACGAGCCGTTTCCCTGTTATTAATCAGCATCAGGTTGTTGTTGGTGTAGTTACTATGCGTGATGCTGGGGATAAATCACCTGGTACAACGATAGATAAGGTCATGACAAGGACAGTCTACATGACTGGTTTAGCTACGAATATCGCTAACGTTAGCCAGAGAATGATTGCTGAAGACTTTGAAATGGTGCCTGTTGTTCGTAGCAATCAAACCTTACTTGGTGTTATTACTAGACGGGATGTCATGGAAAAGATGAGCCGCTCTCAAGTTTCAGCATTACCAACATTTTCAGAACAGGTTGGTCAGAAGTTATCTTACCACCATGATGAAGTCGTCATTACGGTTGAACCATTTATGTTGGAAAAAAATGGAGTCCTTGCAAATGGAGTTCTTTCAGAAATTTTGACCCATATGACGCAGGATCTGGTCGTGAATAGCGGACGTAATCTCATCATTGAACAGATGTTGATTTACTTTTTACAGGCTGTTCAGATTGATGATATCTTGCGAATTCAGGCTAGAATTATTCATCATACGAGAAGGTCAGCTATTATTGACTATGACATTTATATCAATCATCAAATCGTATCAAAAGCAAATGTTACTGTAAAAATTAATTAGAAACTAGGAGAAAACATGATTACATTAAAATCAGCTAGAGAAATCGAAGCAATGGATAAGGCTGGCGATTTTCTTGCCAGTATTCACATCGGTTTGCGTGACATCATCAAACCAGGTGTAGATATGTGGGAAGTAGAAGAATATGTGCGTCGTCGTTGTAAAGAAGAAAATTTCCTCCCTCTTCAAATTGGTGTTGATGGGGCAATGATGGATTATCCATACGCAACTTGTTGTTCGCTTAATGACGAAGTAGCCCATGCTTTTCCACGCCACTATATTTTGAAGGAAGGCGATTTGCTGAAGGTAGATATGGTTCTTGGTGGGCCAATCGCTAAGTCTGACCTCAATGTTTCTAAACTAAATTTTAACAACGTTGAGCAGATGAAAAAATATACTCAAAACTTTACGGGCGGCTTGGCAGATTCTTGTTGGGCTTACGCTGTTGGAAAACCATCAGAAGAAATTAAAAACTTGATGGATGTTACCAAAGAAGCTATGTATAAGGGAATTGAGCAGGCTGTTGTAGGAAATCGTATTGGAGATATTGGAGCTGCTATTCAGGAATATGCTGAAAGTCGTGGTTACGGAGTTGTTCGTGATCTTGTAGGACACGGAGTTGGTCCAACTATGCATGAAGAACCAATGGTGCCTAACTATGGTATCGCAGGTCGTGGTCTCCGCCTTCGTGAAGGCATGGTCTTAACCATTGAGCCTATGATCAATACAGGTGATTGGGAAATCGATACAGATATGAAAACAGGCTGGGCACATAAAACTATCGACGGTGGTCTATCATGTCAGTACGAGCATCAGTTTGTTATTACAAAAGATGGGCCTGTAATTTTGACAAGTCAAGGTGAAGAGGGAACTTATTAATCAAAAAAGGAGCTGAGCTCCTTTTTTTGATTCTCTCAAGTTGAAAATAAATTTACGTAGCAGATATCTTACAAACGTTTTCTTTTATAGTAAAATAAAAGATGACTATATGAAAGAAGGTTCTTAATTGGAAAGTATTTTATTTTTTATTTCTGTCTTTATAGCTGGGGTCTTGTCATTCTTTTCTCCCTGTATCTTTCCCTTGTTACCAGTCTACGCAGGTGTTCTGCTAGATGATCAAGAGGAGTCAAAGACATTTCGTTTTTTGGGTAAAGATGTTGCCTGGTCAGGATTGATTCGTACCCTCTGTTTTATTGCGGGTATCTCTCTCATTTTCTTTATTCTTGGATTTGGAGCAGGATTCCTTGGGAATTTACTTTATGCTGACTGGTTCCGTTATGTCATGGGAATCATGATTATTATACTGGGATTGCATCAGATGGAAATTCTTCATCTACAAAAATTAGAGGTACAAAAAACAGTAACATTTAATCAAAAACAGTCTAGCAAATATTTGTCGGCCTTTTTACTGGGTATCAGCTTCAGCTTTGGCTGGACTCCATGTATAGGTCCAGTTTTAAGTTCTGTTTTAGCACTGGCTGCCTCAGGAGGAAATGGAGCTCTTCAGGGGGCCTTATTAACCCTCATTTACACTCTCGGAATGGCACTTCCATTTTTAGTTCTGGCCTTGGCGTCAGGTCTTGTCATGCCTTATTTTAGTAGAATCAAATCCCACATACTTTTATTGAAGAAAATTGGTGGTTTATTGATCGTTCTCATGGGAATTTTATTAATGTTGGGACAGTTAAATGTTTTATCTGGAATATTAGGATAAAAGGAGTTATCTATGAAAAAAATTATCTATTTTGGACTTAGTTTCTTGTCTCTCTTTCTTCTGATTGCTTGTGGCAAGGAAGAGAAAAAATCAAGTCAAGAAAATCCAACGACTAAGACACAGCAGCAAACAACTGTGAAGCAAGTAGCAATTGGAGCAGAAGCACCTGATTTCACCCTTCAATCTATGGATGGAAAAGAAGTGAAATTATCTGATTTTAAAGGTAAAAAAGTTTATCTTAAATTTTGGGCATCTTGGTGTGGACCATGCAAGAAGAGTATGCCAGAATTGATGGAGCTTGCTGCTAAGGAAGATCGTGGTTTCGAAATTTTATCTGTCATTGCGCCAGGGCTTCAAGGTGAAAAAACTGTAGATCAATTTCCAAAGTGGTTTGAAGAACAAGGTTATAAAGATATCCCCGTTTTATATGATACAAAAGGAGCTGTTTTTCAAGCCTATCAAATTCGAAGTATCCCTACAGAGTATCTAATTGATTCACAGGGTAAAATTGCTAAGATTCAATTAGGTGCGATTAGTAACGCAGATGCAGAAGCAGCTTTTGCTCAAATGAAATAAAGTAATGAAATATAAAAATGTCTAGACAAATCGTCTAGACATTTTTTCTAACTTAAATTAGTTTTTTGAAGCTGCTTGGAATTCAGGGTTTTTCCAAGCTTCATCAATAATAGCTTGTAATTCTTTAGCTGAAGCTTGCATTTTTTGAGTTTCAGCATCGTTCAATGGGATGTTAACTGGACGAACGATACCGTGTGCACCAACGATAGCTGGTTGACCGATAAAGACGTTTTCAACTCCGTATTGACCTTCTTGGAATACTGAAAGTGGAAGAACAGCATTTTCATCATCAAGGATAGCTTTTGTAATACGAGCAAGGGCTACTGCGATACCATAGTATGTTGCACCTTTTTTGTTGATGATTGAGTAAGCAGCATCACGAACTGAGATGAAGAGTTCTACAAGGTCAGCTTCATCCAAGTCACGGTTAGCTTGCAACCATTGTTCCAATTTTACACCGGCAACGTTAGCGTGTGACCAAACAGCAAACTCAGAGTCACCGTGTTCACCCATGATGTAGGCGTGAACTGAACGAGCATCAACGCCGATTTTTTCAGCAAGTGCTTGACGGAAACGAGCTGAGTCAAGTGAAGTACCTGAACCGATAACACGTTC
The DNA here is from genome assembly GCF_032340315.1 of Streptococcus sp. DTU_2020_1001019_1_SI_AUS_MUR_006. Taxonomy (NCBI): domain Bacteria; kingdom Bacillati; phylum Bacillota; class Bacilli; order Lactobacillales; family Streptococcaceae; genus Streptococcus; species Streptococcus sp. DTU_2020_1001019_1_SI_AUS_MUR_006. Next base: position 1,325,510 of record NZ_CP135436.1, read on the forward strand.
TTTAGGGAAACCTGAGAATTTCCAAGTTGAGTAAGTCAAAACGTCAACTGGGTTAGCTGCAACAAGGAAGATACCGTCGAAACCAGAAGCAACAACTTGTTCAACGATTGATTTGTTGATAGCAAGGTTTTTACCAACAAGGTCAAGACGAGTTTCACCTGGTTTTTGTGGAGCACCAGCAGTGATAACTACAAGGTCAGCGTCCGCACAATCTTCATACTTAGCTGCATAAATTTTCTTAGGTGAAGTAAAAGCAAGCGCGTGGCTAAGGTCTTCAGCATCACCAACAGCTTTTTCAAACAATTGAGGAATTTCAATGATACCAAGTTCTTGTGCAATTCCTTGGTTAACAAGAGCAAAAGCGTATGATGATCCTACGGCACCGTCACCGACAAGGATAACTTTTTTGTGTTGTTTAGTTAATGTCATTTGTCTAAACATCTCCTTCATTTTTTAAGGGCTTCCCCTGTTTAGTTTCATTCTATCACTTTTAAATAGCTTTGTCACGGATATAACATCCACTTAGCCATGTAAACGTTTTAGTCGGATTGGAAGACTGAAATCTAGGTCAAACTATGGTATAATATATCTAGTTACTAATAGTGAAATGAGGCATTTGTTAATGCAAGATAAAAATTTAGTGAATGTCAATCTGACAAAGGAGATGAAGACCAGCTTTATCGACTACGCCATGAGTGTTATCGTATCGCGGGCCCTTCCTGATGTTCGAGATGGGTTGAAACCAGTTCATCGCCGCATTCTATACGGTATGAACGAATTGGGTGTGACACCAGATAAACCTCATAAGAAATCTGCCCGTATTACAGGGGATGTCATGGGTAAATACCACCCACACGGTGACTCATCTATCTACGAAGCTATGGTTCGTATGGCGCAATGGTGGAGTTACCGTTACATGCTTGTAGATGGGCATGGGAACTTTGGTTCCATGGATGGTGATGGTGCTGCCGCGCAACGTTATACCGAAGCACGTATGAGTAAGATTGCTCTTGAAATGCTTCGTGACATCAATAAAAATACCGTTGATTTTGTTGATAACTATGATGCCAATGAACGTGAACCTGTTGTTTTACCAGCTCGTTTTCCAAATCTTTTGGTCAATGGAGCTACAGGTATCGCTGTTGGTATGGCGACCAATATTCCACCACATAACTTGGGTGAAACCATTGATGCGGTTAAGTTGGTTATGGATAATCCAGAAGTTACAACCAAGGAATTAATGGAAGTTCTTCCAGGTCCAGACTTCCCAACTGGTGCCCTTGTTATGGGGAAATCAGGTATTCATAAGGCCTACGAAACTGGTAAAGGATCGATTGTGCTTCGTTCTCGTACTGAAATCGAAGAAACTAAGACTGGTCGCGAACGTATCGTTGTAACAGAATTTCCATACATGGTTAATAAGACCAAAGTCCATGAACATATTGTGCGTTTAGTTCAAGAAAAACGTATCGAAGGTATTACAGCTGTTCGTGACGAATCTAACCGTGAGGGTGTTCGCTTTGTTATCGAAGTGAAGCGTGATGCTTCTGCCAATGTTATCTTGAACAACTTGTTCAAGATGACTCAAATGCAAACTAGCTTTGGATTTAACATGCTAGCTATCCAGAATGGTGTACCAAAGATTCTCTCACTTCGTCAAATCTTGGATGCTTATATTGAGCACCAAAAAGAAGTGGTGACTCGTCGTACTCAATTTGACAAAGAGAAAGCTGAAGCGCGTGCCCACATCTTAGAAGGTTTGTTGATTGCTCTGGACCATATTGATGAAGTTATTCGCATTATTCGTGCCAGTGAAACGGATGCAGAAGCCCAAGCTGAATTGATGAGCAAGTTCAAACTATCTGAACGTCAAAGTCAGGCAATTCTTGATATGCGTCTCCGTCGATTGACAGGTTTGGAACGTGACAAGATTCAGTCAGAGTATGATGAGCTTATTGCCTTGATTGCTGACTTGGCAGACATTCTTGCAAAACCAGAACGTGTAGCGCAAATCATCAAGGAAGAATTGGATGAGGTCAAACGTAAGTTTGGCGATCCACGTCGTACTGAGTTGATGGTTGGTGAAGTCTTGACTCTTGAAGATGAAGACTTGATTGAAGAGTCTGATGTTCTCATCACTCTATCAAATAAAGGTTACATCAAACGTTTGGACCAAGACGAATTTACAGCTCAAAAACGTGGTGGACGTGGCGTTCAAGGAACTGGAGTTAAGGACGATGACTTTGTGCGTGAATTGGTTTCAACCAGCACTCATGATCATTTGCTATTCTTTACTAATAAAGGACGTGTTTATCGTCTTAAGGGATATGAAATTCCAGAATACGGTCGTACAGCCAAAGGTTTGCCAGTTGTCAATCTTTTAAAACTAGATGAAGGTGAAAGCATTCAAACCATTATCAATGTTGAATCAGAACGTAGTGATGATGCTTACCTCTTCTTTACAACTCGAGCAGGTATTGTTAAGAGAACCAGCGTTAAAGAATTCGCAAACATTCGTCAAAATGGTTTGAAAGCCTTGAATCTGAAAGATGAGGATGAGTTGATTAATGTCTTACTAACTGAAAAAGATACGGATATCATCATCGGAACCGAATTAGGTTATGCAGTTCGTTTCAATCAGTCTTTAGTTCGTAGTATGAGTCGTATCGCCACTGGTGTAAAAGGGGTAAACCTTCGTGAAGGTGATGCAGTAGTAGGAGCGAGAGTGATTACTGATCAAGATGAAGTCCTTATCATTACTGAGAAAGGATACGGTAAGCGCACAGTTGCGACTGAATACCCAACAAAAGGTCGTGCTGGTAAAGGAATGAAAACAGCTAATGTTACCGAGAAAAATGGTCCTCTGGCTGGTCTCTTAACAGTAAAAGGGGACGAAGATCTGATGATTATCACTGACACAGGTGTTATGATTCGAACCAATGTTGCCAATATTTCACAAACGGGACGTTCAACTATGGGAGTAAAAGTGATGCGTCTAGATCAAGATGCTAAGATTGTGACTTTTACAAGTGTTGCAGCAGCAGAAAAAGAAGAAGTTGGGGCAGAACAGGAAACAGAAAGTGAAGCATAATGTCTAAAAAAATTAATAAAAAGAAAAATAAACGAAAAAATCTGTTGATCAATATATTGGCAGGATTTCTGATACTACTATCAATCGCTTTGATTTTTAACGCTAAAATCCGTGATATCTTTATGGTTTGGAATACTAATAAGTACCAAGTTAGTCAGGTATCAAAAGAAAAATTAGAAGAAAATCAGGACACAGAAGGAAATTTTGATTTCGATTCAGTAAAGGCAATCTCATCTGAAGCGGTTTTATCCTCCCAGTGGGATGCCCAACAACTCCCTGTTATTGGAGGAATTGCCATTCCTGAAGTAGAGATTAATTTACCTATCTTTAAAGGCTTGGATAATGTGAATTTGTTCTATGGAGCAGGAACCATGAAACCAAATCAAAAAATGGGAGAGGGAAATTATTCTCTCGCTAGTCACCATATTTTTACAGCTGAAAATGCCAGTCAGATGCTCTTTTCACCTTTGGTCAATGCTAAAGAAGGGATGAAAATTTATTTGACTGATAAGGAAAAGGTTTATACCTATGTCATTCGTGAAGTCAAACACGTTACACCTGACCGCGTTGATGAAATAGAAGACCGTGAGGGAATCAAAGAAATTACTTTGGTAACCTGTGTAGACTATAATGCCACAGAACGGATTATCGTGAAGGGTGATTTCAAAGAAGTGAAACCTTATGCAGAAACTCCATCAGATGTCTTAGAAGCCTTTAATAAGCCTTATAAGCAAAGATATTAAGAGATAAGATTATTAAAAAAGGTTTGCTAGTATTAGCGAACCTTTTTCTTGTCAATTTCAGAAAATAGATAGGAAAAAGACTTTTCAATTTTGGTAAAAAGTAGTATAATGTTTCTATTATAGAAATTTTTAGAAAATTCCGAAAGAGGTTTGTTATGGGATACACAGTTGCTGTTGTCGGCGCTACAGGTGCCGTTGGTGCTCAAATGATCAAAATGTTGGAAGAATCAACTCTTCCGATCGATAAGATTCGTTACCTTGCGTCTGCACGTTCTGCAGGAAAGGTCTTGCAATTCAAAGGTCAAGATGTGACCATTGAAGAAACAACAGAAGACGCTTTTGAAGGGGTTGATATTGCTCTTTTCTCAGCTGGTGGATCAACTTCTGCAAAATACGCACCTTATGCTGTTAAAGCAGGTGCAGTCGTCGTAGATAACACATCTTATTTCCGTCAAAATCCAGATGTACCATTGGTTGTTCCTGAAGTGAATGCCCACGCCCTTGATGCTCACAACGGAATCATCTCTTGTCCTAACTGTTCAACAATTCAAATGATGGTGGCTCTTGAGCCAGTTCGTCAAAAATGGGGCTTGGACCGTATTATCGTTTCAACTTACCAAGCTGTTTCAGGTGCTGGTATGGGAGCAATTCTTGAAACCCAACGTGAGCTTCGTGAAGTCTTGAATGATGGCGTAAATCCACGTGATTTGCATGCGGAAATCCTACCTTCAGGTGGAGATAAGAAACACTATCCAATCGCCTTCAACGCTCTTCCACAAATTGATGTTTTCACTGACAATGACTACACTTACGAAGAGATGAAGATGACGAATGAAACCAAGAAAATCATGGAAGACGATAGCATTGCCGTATCAGCAACATGTGTACGTATTCCAGTCTTGTCAGCTCACTCTGAGTCAGTCTATATTGAAACAAAAGAAGTAGCACCAATTGAAGAAGTGAAAGCTGCTATTGCTGCATTCTCAGGTGCAGTTCTTGAAGATGATGTTGCTCACCAAATCTATCCTCAAGCAGTTAATGCTGTTGGTTCACGTGATACTTTCGTCGGACGTATCCGTAAAGATTTGGATGCAGAAAAAGGTATTCATATGTGGGTGGTTTCTGATAACCTTCTTAAAGGTGCTGCTTGGAACTCAGTTCAAATCGCTGAGACTTTACATGAACGTGGTCTAGTACGCCCAACAGCTGAATTAAAATTTGAATTGAAATAATGTGTAGGAGTTCATTTGAACTCCTTCTTTAAAATAGAAAGGTGTTTTGTATGTCTTATCAAGATTTAAAAGATTGTAAAATTATCACAGCCTTTATTACTCCTTTTCATGAAGACGGGTCAATCAATTTCGATGCCATTCCAAAGTTGATTGAACATTTATTAGCACATCATACAGACGGAATTCTCCTAGCAGGAACAACTGCTGAGAGTCCGACTCTAACTCACGATGAGGAGTTGCAGTTGTTTGCAGCTGTTCAAAAGGTTGTCAATGGCCGTGTTCCTTTAATTGCCGGTGTTGGTACCAATGACACACGTGACTCTATCGAGTTCGTCAAAGAAGTAGCAGAGTTTGGTGGTTTTGCGGCTGGTCTTGCGATTGTTCCTTACTATAATAAACCATCCCAAGAAGGTATGTATCAACACTTTAAAGCTATTGCAGATGCTTCTGATTTGCCAATTATTATTTATAACATTCCAGGACGTGTAGTTGTCGAAATGACTCCTGATACTTTACTTCGTTTGGCGGAACATCCAAATATTATCGGTGTCAAAGAATGTACCAGTCTTGCCAATATGGCTTACTTGATTGAGCATAAACCAGAAGAATTTTTGGTTTATACTGGTGAAGATGGAGATGCCTTCCATGCTATGAATCTAGGTGCAGACGGAGTTATCTCTGTTGCTTCCCATACAAATGGGGATGAGATGCATGAAATGTTCACTGCAATCGAAGAAAGTGATATGAAGAAAGCGGCAGCTATTCAACGTAAATTTATTCCTAAAGTCAATGCACTCTTCTCTTACCCAAGTCCAGCACCTGTTAAGGCAGTACTCAACTATATGGGATTCGAAGCTGGGCCAACTCGTCTACCTTTGGTTCCTGCGCCTGAAGAGGATGCTAAACGCATTATCAAGGTTGTTATTGATGGGGATTACGAAGCAACCAAGGCAACTGTCACTGGAGTCCTTCGCCCGGATTACTAAGATAACTAATATAAAAAAACTTTCTAAACAAGTCAAATTGTTGGAAAGTTTTTTTCTTTTTCTACGAATAAATAGATAGAGAGAAAAACAAGGAGTCTATCATGAAAATTAAGATTGATAATTTTGAGATTTATAAGTTGAAACAAGCAGGTTTAAGTAATCAACAGGTTTTAAAGGTACTTCAATATGGAGAAATCTATGATCAAGAATTAACCCTAGAAACGATAGCAGAAGCATCTGAGTGTAGAAATCCAGTAGTTTTTATGGAACGTTACCATAAACTCACCTTTGAAAGTATGGAGAGATTAAGAAGTGACTTTGAAAAATTTCCCTCATTTTCAATTCTGGACGATGTTTATCCCTTTGCTCTCAGTGAAATCTATGATGCTCCAGTATTGTTATTTTATAAGGGCGATTTAAATCTTTTAAAGTTACCTAAGATTGCGGTTGTAGGCAGTCGCTCTTGTAGTCAAACAGGGACAAAATCAGTTCGTAAGGTTATTGAAGAACTTGAGAATGAGCTGGTGATTGTGAGTGGGCTTGCTAGAGGGATTGATACTGCAGCGCATATGTCTATTCTTCAAGGTGGTGGAAAAACTATTGCAGTTATAGGGACTGGCTTGGATGTCTATTATCCTCGATCTAATAAACGACTGCAGGACTACATCGGTGAATATCATTTGCTACTGAGTGAATATGGACCTGGTGAAGAACCCTTAAAATATCACTTTCCAGCACGAAATCGGATTATTGCTGGCCTATGTATGGGTGTTATCGTTGCTGAGGCAAAGATGAGATCTGGTAGTTTGATTACCTGTGAGCGAGCTATGGAAGAAGGAAGAGATGTTTTTGCTATTCCAGGTAGCATTTTAGACGGTCGTTCAGATGGTTGTCATCACTTGGTTCAGGAAGGTGCAAAACTTGTTTCAAGTGGTCAGGATGTGCTAGCAGAATTTGAATTTTAAGAACTAACAAGGTTTTATCAGTTAAACTTTTCTTCTATATATAGGAGTTAAGTCTTGACAGGTTTTTAAAAATGGTTTACACTTTATAAAGTTTATTACTTTGAAAAGGTGTGATACTGTGGCTACGGCAACAAAGAAGAAAAAATCAACAGTTAAAAAAAATCTAGTAATCGTGGAGTCGCCTGCAAAGGCTAAAACGATTGAAAAATACCTGGGTAGAAATTATAAGGTTTTAGCCAGTGTTGGTCATATTCGTGATTTGAAAAAATCCAGTATGTCAGTCGATGTAGAAAATAATTATGAACCCCAATATATCAATATTCGTGGGAAAGGTCCTCTGATCAATGACTTGAAAAAAGAAGCTAAAAAAGCCAATAAAGTCTTTCTCGCAAGTGACCCGGACCGCGAAGGAGAAGCAATTTCTTGGCATTTAGCTCATATTCTTAATCTAGATGAAAATGATGCTAACCGTGTTGTTTTCAACGAGATTACCAAGGATGCGGTAAAAAATGCCTTTAAAGAACCTCGTAAGATTGATATGGATTTGGTGGATGCCCAACAAGCCCGTCGTGTCTTGGACCGCTTGGTAGGTTATTCTATTTCACCGATTTTATGGAAAAAGGTCAAAAAGGGCTTGTCAGCTGGCCGTGTTCAGTCTGTTGCTCTCAAGTTAATCATTGACCGTGAAAATGAGATCAATGCTTTTCAACCGGAAGAATATTGGACTATTGATGGAGTCTTCAAAAAGGGGACTAAGCAATTCCAAGCATCCTTCTATGGAATGAATGGCAAGAAGATGAAATTGACAAGCAATGAAGAGGTCAAAGAAGTCTTGTCTCATCTATCCAGCAAAGACTTTACAGTTGATCAGGTAGATAAAAAAGAACGCAAGCGTAACGCTCCACTCCCTTATACTACCTCAACTATGCAGATGGATGCAGCTAATAAAATCAATTTCCGTACTCGAAAGACTATGATGGTTGCCCAGCAACTCTATGAAGGGATTAATATTGGTACGGGCGTCCAAGGTTTGATCACCTATATGCGTACAGACTCGACTCGTATCAGTCCAGTTGCTCAAAATGAAGCAGCAAACTACATTAACGAACGTTTTGGCAGTAAGTATTCTAAGCATGGCAGCAAGGTAAAGAATGCGACTGGTGCACAGGATGCCCATGAGGCTATCCGCCCATCAAGTGTCTTTAACACACCAGAAAAAATTGCTAAGTATTTGGATAAAGATCAACTTAAGCTTTATACCCTTATCTGGAATCGCTTTGTAGCGAGTCAGATGACGGGTGCTATCTTTGATACCATGGCTGTGAAGCTCTCTCAAAATGGAGTTCAGTTTGCAGCGAATGGTAGTCAGGTCAAATTTGACGGTTACTTGGCCATTTACAATGATTCAGATAAGAATAAGATGTTGCCGGATATGGTAGTTGGTGATGTCGTCAAGCAGGTCAATAGTAAGCCTGAGCAGCACTTCACTCAACCGCCAGCACGTTATTCGGAAGCGACACTGATTAAAACTTTGGAAGAAAACGGAGTCGGTCGCCCATCAACTTATGCACCTACCATTGAAACTATTCAAAAGCGCTATTATGTGCGTTTGGCAGCCAAGCGTTTTGAACCAACAGAGTTGGGAGAAATTGTTAACAAGCTCATCGTTGAATATTTCCCTGATATCGTCAATGTAACCTTTACAGCTGAAATGGAAGGTAAACTGGATGATGTCGAAGTTGGAAAAGAGCAGTGGCAACGAGTCATTGATGAATTTTACCAACCCTTCTCTAAAGAGGTTGCCAAAGCCGAAGAGGAAATGGAAAAAATCCAAATCAAGGATGAGCCAGCAGGATTTGATTGTGAAGAGTGTGGCAGTCCGATGGTTATTAAACTTGGTCGTTTTGGTAAGTTTTATGCTTGTAGCAATTTCCCAGATTGCCGTCATACACAAGCAATCGTGAAAGAAATTGGTGTGGAGTGTCCAAGCTGTCATCAAGGTCAAATTATTGAACGAAAAACTAAGCGTAATCGTATCTTTTATGGTTGCAATCGCTATCCAGAGTGTGAATTCACTTCTTGGGACAAGCCTGTTGGACGAGATTGTCCAAAATGTGGCAACTTCCTCATGGAGAAAAAAGTCCGTGGTGGCGGTAAGCAGATCGTTTGTAGTAATGGTGATTACGAAGAAGAAAAAATCAAATAAAAAAAATGAGTCCTGAAAGTAAATTTCAGGCTCTTTTGATTAGTGCTTGACAAAATTCATCATTGTATGCGAAACTAGAAGAAGATTATTTTATACTCAATGAAAATCAAAGAGCAAACTAGGAAGCTAGCCGCAGGCTGCTCAAAGCACTGCTTTGAGGTTGTAGATAGAACTGACGAAGTCAGTAACATATATACGGTAAGGCGACGCTGACGTGGTTTGAATTTAATTTTCGAAGAGTATTAACTAGGAGAAGTTATGCGTATTATCTATCTGATTATTGGATTTCTGTCATTAGCTCTGGCTATTGTTGGAGTTGTCTTGCCCTTGTTGCCCACGACTCCTTTTCTTTTGTTGTCTATTGCTTGTTTTTCCAGAAGTTCCAAGCGTTTTGAAGATTGGCTTTATCATACCAAACTTTATCAGACTTACGTGGCGGACTTTCGTGAGACCAAGTCTATTGCGCGTGAACGTAAGAAAAAAATTATTGTATCGATTTATATCTTGATGGGAATTTCCATTTATTTTGCGCCTCTTTTACCAGTCAAAATCGGTTTGGGATGTTTAACCATCTTTATTACCTACTATCTTTTTAAGGTGATTCCTGATAAAGAATAACTTTAATAAGTAACGATTTTCCTTGATAAAAACAAAAACATATTCGAAATAATATGATATAATAAATTTAAAGTAATCTTCAAGGAGAATCAAATGATTTACGAATTTTGTGCTGAAAATGTAACCTTGCTTGAAAAAGCTATGCAGGCAGGAGCTCGCCGTATCGAGCTCTGTGACAATCTAGCAGTTGGTGGAACAACTCCAAGCTACGGAGTGACCAAGGCAGCTGTGGAACTGGCTGCCGACTACGATACGACCATTATGACTATGATTCGACCACGTGGTGGTGATTTTGTCTACAATGATTTAGAAATTGCCATCATGCTTGAGGATATTGTTCTAACTGCTCAAGCAGGAAGCCAAGGTGTCGTCTTCGGTGCCTTAACAGCTGATAAGAAGTTGGACAAGGTCAATCTTGAAAAATTGATTGCTGCATCTAAAGGTATGGAAATTGTTTTCCATATGGCTTTTGATGAATTGAGCGACCAAGATCAGTTGGAAGCCATTGATTGGCTCAGCCAAGCTGGAGTGACACGCATCCTGACTCGTGCTGGTGTATCTGGCGACTCGTTAGAGAAACGCTTTGCTCACTATCACAAAATTTTAGAACACGCTGCAGGAAAGATTGAAATTTTACCTGGTGGAGGCATTGACATGGACAACCGTCAAACCTTTATTGACCAACTGGGTGTGACACAATTACATGGAACTAAGGTCGTCTTTTAATAAATAGAAAGGAACTGCTAGCTTTTGGTAGCAGTTTTCGCTTATGTTTGAAATTTTTAAAGCTTATCAGTTTAATAGTAAAAAGGCTAAAGAGTATGGATTTGTAGAAAATCAAGGCGTATGGAACCATAGTTCGACTATCTTGCACGGAGATTTTCTCATGAGAGTTATAGTTGTGGACGGAGACTTATCTTTTCAAGTTTTTGACAAGGAAACTGGTGATCTTTATCCTCAAGTTCACATGGAAAGTATGAGAGGTACTTTTGTTGGAACTGTTCGAGAGGCTTGTTTAGAAGTTCTTTATGACATTCGAAAGGCCTGTTTTGACGTGCAGGGATTTCTCTGTCCACAGACTAAGAGAATTATGGCAGTTGTTCAAGAAAAGTATGGAAATCAATTGGAATATCTATGGGAGAAATCCCCTGATACAGCTGTTTTGCGCCATGAGGACAATCAAAAGTGGTATGCTGTTTTGATGAGAATCTCTTGGGATAAGCTTGAAAAGGGGAGAGAAGGACTAGTGGAAGCAGTCAATCTCAAGCAGGATCAAGTATCTGATTTGTTGGTAAAAAAAGGGATTTATCCAGCCTTTCATATGAACAAGCGCTACTGGATTAGTGTGCCACTTGATGACAGTTTATCAGATGAAGAGGTGCTAGAATTGATCGAAAAAAGTTGGAACTTGACCTTGAAAAAGTAATTAGATTTACTTGATTTTTCAAATACTTTCAATTAGCAAAATATTCTTTACTGAAGAAATTTTCAGAAAATATTGGATTTTTTCTTGACATGTGTTTTTTCCTATGCTAAAATACTAAACAAGATATCAAACGAAGGAGAAAGTCAAACATGAAAACAGCTAAGTTTAATCAATTTGCTTTGTTGTTGAGGTACTCGGACTAGTGCAAAAGCATTAGTCCTGTTTGGCTTACCAAGCGGGAGTAAATCAACATCTCGCTTGGAACTCCGAGCGAGATGTTTTTTTAAAACCGAATTTAGAAAAGGGGAAATCTTATGAGAACAGTTGAATTTCTAGATACTAGCCTTCGAGATGGTGAGCAGACACCAGGTGTTAATTTTTCGATCAAGGAAAAGATTGCCATTGCAAGACAATTGGAAAAATGGGGAATTTCGGCAATTGAAGCTGGTTTTCCAGCAGCTAGTCCAGACTCATTTACTGCAGTTCAGGAAATCGCAAAAGTTTTGAAGAAAACAGCGGTGACTGGTTTAGCTCGCTCTGTTAAATCAGATATTGACGCTTGTTATGAAGCACTGAAGGATGCTAAGTATCCACAAATCCATGTTTTTATCGCTACTAGTCCTATTCATCGTGAATTTAAGTTGAATAAAAGCAAAGAGGAAATATTGGAAGCTATTAAAGAGCATGTTTCCTATGCACGGAGTAAATTTGAAGTGGTAGAATTCTCTCCTGAAGATGCGACTAGAACTGAGCTGGATTTCCTCTTACAAGTCGTTCAAACAGCGGTAGACGCAGGTGCAACCTATATCAATATTCCTGACACGGTTGGTTTTACCACACCAGAGGAATATGGGAATATCTTTAAGTATCTGATTGACAATGTTAAAACCGACCGTCAGATTATCTATTCGCCTCACTGTCACGATGACCTTGGAATGGCAGTTGCAAATAGCCTTGCTGCTGTTAAGAATGGTGCGGGGCGTGTTGAAGGAACCATTAATGGTATTGGAGAACGAGCTGGGAATGCTGCTTTAGAAGAAATAGCGGTGGCCCTCAATATTCGCCAAGATTATTACCAAGCAGAGACAAGTATTGTCCTAAACGAAACGATTAATACGTCTGAAATGGTTTCTCGTTTCTCAGGAATTCCAGTTCCAAAAAACAAGGCGGTTGTTGGAGGAAATGCCTTCTCTCACGAATCAGGTATTCACCAAGACGGTGTTCTTAAAAATCCTCTCACTTATGAAATCATCACACCTGAATTGGTTGGTGTCAAGAGTAATAGTCTTCCGCTCGGTAAATTGTCTGGTCACCATGCCTTTGTAGAAAAACTGAGAGACTTAGCCCTAGATTTTACAGACGAAGACATCAAACCACTTTTTGCTAAGTTCAAGGCCTTGGCAGACAAGAAGCAAGAAATCACAGATGCTGATATTCGAGCTCTGGTAGCTGGCACCATGGTTGAAAATCCAGAAGGCTTTCACTTTGATGACTTGCAACTTCAAACCCATTCTGAAAATGATATTGAAGCGACAGTTAGATTAGCTAATTTTGATGGTGAGAAAGTTGAATTTAATGCAACAGGTCAAGGCTCTGTTGAAGCTATTTTCAATGCTATTGATAAATTCTTTAATCAATCTGTTCGCTTGGTATCCTATACGATTGATGCGGTAACGGATGGGATTGATGCCCAGGCACGTGTATTGGTCACTGTTGAAAACAGAGATACAGAGACTATCTTTAACGCAGCTGGACTTGATTTCGATGTGTTGAAGGCTTCGGCTATTGCCTACATTAATGCCAATACCTTTGTTCAAAAAGAAAATGCTGGTGAGATGGGAACAACAGTTTCCTATCGCGACATGCCTACCGTATAAAGGAGAAAGCTATGACAAGAAAAATAGTTGCCCTAGCAGGTGATGGTATAGGCCCAGAAATCATGGAAGCTGGTTTAGAAGTTTTGGAGGCTCTAGCTGAAAAAACAGGTTTTGACTATGAGATTGACAGACGACCTTTTGGAGGGGCGGGTATTGATGTTGCAGGACATCCCTTGCCAGACGAAACGCTCAAGGCTTCTAGAGAAGCGGATGCTATTCTACTCGCTGCAATCGGTAGTCCTCAGTATGATGATGCTCCATTTCGACCCGAACAAGGGCTTCTGGCCCTCCGAAAGGAACTCAATCTCTATGCCAATATTCGCCCGGTTAAAATCTTTGAGAGTCTCAAGCATTTGTCACCTCTGAAGCCAGAACGAATAACTGGTGTTGACTTTGTGGTAGTGCGTGAGTTGACAGGTGGGATTTACTTTGGAGATCATATCCTTGAAGAGAAATCGGCACGTGATATCAACGATTATAGCTATGAGGAAGTAGAACGGATTATACGTAAGGCTTTTGAAATTGCAAGAAGTCGGAGAAAAATCCTTACCAGTATTGATAAGCAAAATGTTTTGGCAACATCAAAACTCTGGCGGAGAGTTGCTGATGAAGTCGCAAAAGATTTTCCAGATGTAACCTTGGAACACCAGTTGGTCGACTCAGCTGCCATGCTCATGATTACAAATCCAGCCAAGTTTGATGTTATCGTAACAGAGAATCTTTTCGGAGATATCTTATCTGATGAATCAAGCGTTCTATCTGGTACACTCGGGGTTATGCCATCAGCCAGCCACTCTGAAGATGGTCCGAGTCTCTATGAACCGATTCACGGTTCGGCGCCTGATATAGCAGGCCTAGGAATCGCCAACCCTATTTCTATGATTTTATCAGTTGCTATGATGTTGCGAGATAGTTTTGGGCGATATGAGGATGCTAAACGTATCGAAGATGCAGTTGAAGCAACTTTAGGTGCCGGAATTTTAACGAGAGATATAGGAGGACAGGCTTCGACCAAGGAAATGACGGAAGCCATTATCGCAAGACTATGAAACTAAACGAAGGAATTACTTTTACCCTCCTGATTTGGAATCTCATCATTTTCTTGATATATGGCATTGACAAATTTAAGGCAAGAAGAGATGCTTGGCGAATACCTGAAAAATATTTATTATCATTTGCATTCTTATGTGGTGGCTTTGGTGCTTGGTTGGCAGGAATCGTTTTTCATCACAAGACTAGAAAATGGTATTTTAAAACAGTTTGGTTCCTAGGAATAGTGACTACACTAGTAGCTTTGTATTTGATATGGAGGTAATGAATGGCAGGAAAGTCGATTTTTGATAAATTATGGGACCTCCATGTGATCACAGGAGAAGAGGGACAACCTCAACTCATGTATGTGGATCAGCACTACATCCATGAAGTGACCAGTCCTCAAGCTTTTCAAGGATTACGAGATGCAGGGCGTAGATTGAGAAGACCGGATTTAACATTTGGCACTTTTGACCACAATGTCCCGACGGTCAATATCTACGATATTCGAGATGTAATTTCCAAGGCGCAAATTGATAAGTTAGCTGAAAATGTTGAGGAGTTTGGGATTGAACATGCGGCCCACGGTTCTGAAAAACAGGGAATCGTGCACATGGTAGGTCCAGAAACAGGAAGAACTCAACCAGGAAAATTCATTGTCTGTGGAGATAGCCATACGGCAACCCATGGAGCTTTTGGAGCCATCGCCTTTGGGATTGGGACTAGTGAGGTTGAGCATGTCTTCGCTACCCAGACCCTCTGGCAGGTTAAACCTAAGAAAATGTTGGTTGAATTCACTGGAGTTCCTCAAAAAGGAGTTTATTCCAAGGATTTCATTTTAGCCTTGATTGCCAAGTACGGCGTTGCTTGTGGTGTTGGATACGTGGTTGAATATCGTGGACAAGCTATTGATGCACTGAGCATGGAAGAGCGAATGACCATCTGCAATATGTCCATCGAGTTTGGTTCTAAGATGGGAATCATGAATCCGGATCAAACTACCTATGATTATCTCAAGGGACGGGAATGTGTTCCAGAGGACTTCGAAGAGGCAGTGTTGGATTGGAAAACAATTGTCAGTGATGAGGATGCCGTTTACGATAAGGTTATCCGAATGGATGTCTCAGACCTTGCTCCTATGGTGACCTGGGGGACCAACCCTGCTATGGGGGTTGACTTTGATTCTAGCTTCCCAGAAATTAAGGATATGAATGATGAACGAGCCTACAATTATATGGATTTGGAACCAGGTCAAAAGCCAGCAGATATTGAACTAGGTTATATCTTTATCGGCTCTTGTACAAATGCTCGTCTCAGCGACTTGCAACTGGCTGCGCGATTTGTCAAAGGAAAGAAAATAGCCCCTAATCTAAAAGCAATCGTGGTTCCAGGCTCTCGTCCTGTCAAACGAGCTGCTGAGAAGTTGGGCTTGGACAAGGTTTTCCTAGATGCTGGCTTTGAGTGGAGAGACCCGGGTTGCTCCATGTGCCTAGGGATGAATCCTGACAAGGTACCTGATGGTGTCCACTGCGCCTCAACCAGCAACCGTAACTTTGAAGACAGACAAGGATTTGGTGCAAAAACCCATCTTTGCAGTCCAGCCATGGCAGCTGCGGCAGCTATCGCAGGGCGATTCGTAGATGTTCGGCAAATGCCAGAAGCCCAGTAAGGAGAGGATATGGAGAAATTTACAGTTTATACGGGAACGACCGTTCCTCTTATGAATGATAATATCGACACCGACCAAATCCTACCCAAGCAGTTTCTCAAGTTAATTGATAAAAAAGGCTTTGGTAAGTACCTCATGTATGCTTGGAGATATTTGGACGATAAGTATACTGAGGATCCAGACTTTGTCTTTAACCGACCTGAATATCGGAAAGCTAGTATTCTCATCTCAGGGGATAACTTTGGGGCAGGGTCTTCGAGGGAACACGCAGCTTGGGCTCTAGCTGACTATGGTTTTAAGGTCGTGATTGCGGGGTCTTTTG
Organism: Streptococcus sp. DTU_2020_1001019_1_SI_AUS_MUR_006; assembly: GCF_032340315.1. Taxonomy (NCBI): domain Bacteria; kingdom Bacillati; phylum Bacillota; class Bacilli; order Lactobacillales; family Streptococcaceae; genus Streptococcus; species Streptococcus sp. DTU_2020_1001019_1_SI_AUS_MUR_006. The sequence continues at coordinate 1,341,677 of NZ_CP135436.1, forward strand.
GGGATATTCATTACAATAATGAACTCAATAATGGAATGTTGCCAATTGTTCAGCCCAGAGAGGTTAGAGAGAAACTAGCCAACTTGAAACCAAGCGACCAGGTAACTGTGGACTTGGAACAACAAAAAATCATTTCACCAGTTGGGGAATTCACTTTCGAAATTGATAGCGAATGGAAACACAAGCTCTTAAATGGTTTGGATGATATCGGTATTACCATGCAGTACGAAGATTTGATTGCTGCTTATGAAAAACAACGCCCAGCCTATTGGCAGGATTAGAATAAATATAGAAAAGGAAATAGAACTATGACAAAACACATTCAATGGGACGGAACACTTTCACAAGAAGGCTACGACATTTTAAAAGGTGAGGGCGGATGTATCGTTTGTCCTACTAAAGTCGGTTACATTATCATGACTAGTGACAAGGCTGGACTTGAACGTAAGTTTGAAGCCAAAGAACGTAACCGTAACAAACCAGGTGTTGTTCTCTGTGGTAGCATGGATGAGCTTCGCGCTTTAGCACAACTCAATCCAGAAATTGAAACCTTCTACCAAAAACATTGGGACGAAGACATTCTCCTTGGTTGTATTCTTCCTTGGAAACCAGAAGCTTTTGAAAAATTGAAAGCATACGGTGATGGACGTGAGGAACTCATGACTGACGTTCGTGGAACGAGTTGTTTTGTCATCAAGTTTGGTAAAGCTGGTGAACAGTTGGCTGCTAAACTTTGGGAAGAAGGCAAGATGGTCTACGCTTCATCAGCTAACCCGTCTGGAAAAGGAAATCGTGGTAAGGTGGAAGGAATCGGTCAACGTATCGAAGGAGCAGTGGATCTTGTCATTGAAGCAGACGACTATGTTGCTTCAATCCAACCTGACAAAACAATCGAAACTCGCTACGAGCAAGGTGTGATGGTATCTATGGTTGATAAAGACGGCAAGCTTATTCCAGAACAAGGAGGAGCGCGCTCAACATCACCAGCACCAGTTGTGATCCGTAAAGGACTTGACATCGATAAAATCATGATGCATCTGTCAGACACCTTTAACTCATGGGACTACCGTCAAGGGGAGTATTATTAATATTGAAAAGAAGTCTAGTGTTAAGAGACATTGAAGCTCCTAACGCTGGGCTTTTTCTTTAGAAATTCTTTTCATTTTTTGATAGATATGATATGCTAGATGCAGAATATATTAATAGAATGTAGTTTCGTTCAAAGTAAAATATCTTACTTTGAACGAAACAAATATAATTTAAGTCTAACAATAAATTTTTAATAAGCAAGGAAAACACAATGGTTTCAAAACAAACTTTCATTGACAGGATAAAAAAAGAATTCCCAGATGCAATTGAAAATCAAACAAAAAGTTATATTTCTTTTCAGGTTAAAAATAGGAAAGGGAAGTTACAAAATTTTATAGAGATTAATTTTCAAAATAAAGGAATAAAGATTGCCGTTCTCTCTAAGAGTCTTCATGATTCAGATATTTTGTTGTTTAATAAGAAGCCTGATTCATTCGGTTGGACACTTGATGCTGAGTATTTTATTGAGGATGAAAATTCATTAAATGAGATTTTACCTTTTATAAATAAATCTTATGAATTTGTAAAAAGTGGAATTAAATCAGAGTGTTATAAAGACTTCAAAGAATTTTTGTCTAAATTTGTGAATCAAGCAAATATCTATAATTCAAAAGATATAGAAATTAAACGTTCTCAAAAATTAGATGGAGCTGAACATATTTACCCTGCTCTGACTATTGAGGGTATTCCGTACAAAGTTGAAATGCTTAACACAGGTCATTTTGGTCCAAAGAGTGGTAATGGATATATTAAATCACCTTACTTTGGTTATCGGCTGAGTGACATGGATAACTCATGGATAAATATAAGGTGTGGTTTTCAGAGATTTAAACTCACAGAATTTAAAATAGTAAAATGGTATAGTAATAATCGAGATGAAGATTTAGATTATAAATACTTTGTCAAGGACTTAGAGTTGGAATCAACTGCTGAACCTAACGATATTTTAAAAGAGTTTTATGATAATTTCACTAGTTTTTATAGAGAATCAGAAAAGGAAGAGATAAACATGTCAGAAAATATCAACGAGTATAAGAATATCTTATTACAATCCAAAAACCTCATCCTCCGCGGTGCTCCTGGCACGGGAAAAACTTATCTTGCTAAAGAAATTGCTAAAGAATTAACGGATGGAAACGAAGATCAAATCGGCTTTGTACAGTTTCATCCATCTTATGATTATACGGATTTTGTTGAGGGTTTAAGACCGGATTCAAATGAGGATGGCAGTATATTTTTTAAATTAAAAGAAGGTATTTTTAAGAAGTTTTGTCAGGATGCTATAGATTCTAAGAAGATTGGAGGTCAAGATAATTTTGATGAAGCTTGGGATCTTTATCTTGAGTATGTAAATAACAGAGATGAAAAAGAATATTTGACAGAATTTTCCTATCTAACAGTAAATAGTCGAAATAATTTTAATATCAATTATGAAACTAAAGCCCAAGGAACTGTCTTAACAAAATCTTATGTTTATGAACTATATAAAGATGAAAACTATCTGAAACAGCCCTATTATCATAACCAAGGAAAAAAAGTCCTTGAAACTTTAAAGAAAAGATTTGGTTTGAAAGACTATATTTCTCCAGAAGAGGTTGAAATAGACAAGAATTTTGTCTTCATCATCGATGAGATCAATCGTGGGGAGATTTCTAAGATTTTTGGCGAACTCTTTTTCTCTATCGACCCTGGCTATCGTGGTGAAAAGGGAAGTGTTTCTACTCAGTATGCTAACTTACACAAGACTGATGACAAGTTCTATATTCCAGAGAATGTCTATATAATTGGAACAATGAATGATATTGACCGCTCGGTGGACACCTTTGATTTTGCTATGCGTCGTCGTTTCCGTTTTGTTGAAGTTACTGCTGAAAGCCAATTAGGTATGCTCGATACTGCTCTTGGTGATAAAGCTGAAGAAGCAAAAATTCGTCTAAGAAACTTGAATGCTGCTATTGAAAATATTCAAGAATTAAACAGTCATTACCATATCGGACCAAGTTATTTCCTTAACTTGAAGGATGTAGATTTTGACTATGAATTACTCTGGTCTGATTATCTCAAACCGCTTTTGGAAGATTATGTACGGGGTACTTATGAGGAATTTGAAACTCTGGAAACTTTGAAAAAAGCATTTGATCTGATAAATAACGAGCGAACAGAACCGCAAGATATTGGTGATAATGATGCGGATAACTGATAATCAGCATAGAATTGCTAAGGAAGACTTTGTCGCAGAATATCCCAAACTAAGTCAAGCAGTTCTTGATAGAACACTGGATAACCTTTCTAAAGAGGACAATATTTTTATTTTTCCAAATGATTTGATGAATTCTCCTGATTTAGACAAGGACCAAAAGATTTTGGAAACAGTTAATCAGGAAATCAAGACAGGAAACGTGATTGGTTTTCTTGGATATGGTCAGGAAAGATTAACGCTTTCCTCTCGTTTTTCTGATGGAAGTAACGACCACTTTTTGCATTATCTCTTACAAAAGGTACTCAATATCAATCTGACTAGTTTGGATGTTGGTTTATCTCCTGAAGACAAACTCTATCAACTCTTGGTTTACCTCTTTCCCAAGTATCTGCAAGCTGCTCTCCGAAAAGGTCTCTATAAGGAATACCAGAGATTTTCTCATAATGACAGTCATGTAAAGGGAGTGATAGATGTTGGAAATCATCTTAAAAGAAATGTTCCTTTCACGGGAAATATTGCCTACACAACGAGAGAGTTTACCTATGATAATCCCCTCATGCAGTTGATTCGGCATACGATTGAGTACATAGAGACTCAAAAAAGTTTTGGAGCACTACTCGATAATAATCGTGAAACTATGGCTGAAGTTACGCGTGTAACCCCTTCTTATAAATTAGCCGATCGTGCTAAATTTATAAGAATAAATAAAACCAAACCTCTTCGTCATGCCTATTTTCGAGAGTATAGAAAATTGCAAGAACTTTGCCTGATGATTCTAAATAGAGAAAAGCATGGTTTAGGATACCAAGAGCAAAAAATCCATGGTATTCTTTTTGATGTTGCCTGGCTTTGGGAAGAGTATGTTTATACCTTGTTGCCAAAAGATTTCATCCATCCACGAAATAAGGATAAGACGGACGGTGTTTCGGTATTTTCTGATCGTAAACGAAAAGTTTTCCCAGATTTTTATAATAGAGAACTAAGAACAGTTTTAGATGCTAAATATAAAAAACTAGAATTTACTGAAAAAGGAATTAAACGTGAGGACTTGTTCCAGCTGATTTCCTATTCTTATATTTTAGAAGCTGAGAAAGCTGGACTAATTTTTCCTAGTATAGAGCAGTCAGTAAATAGAGAAATAGGAAAACTAGCTGGCTATGGAGCTCAATTGAAGAAGTGGTCTATTCAAATCCCTAAGAATGCTTCATCTTACAATGAATTTTATAAAATGATGGAAATCTCTGAAGAAATTTTTAAAAGGAATATTGATAAGGAAGTGGGGAGACAATAATCTTTCCTCTTTCTTTTGTTATTTATACAAAAAATCCGAACATTATATTTTAATTTATAAAATTATTTGACAAAAACTGTACTTTGATTTATACTTAATTAAGGAAACGTCATAAAAGACGTAGGGATGCGCAAGCATAGGTAGGTCATTACAAAAGAAACGAGACATCGATATGTTAAACGAATTTCCAATCTTTGACTATGAAGATATTCAGCTAATCCCAAATAAGTGTGTCCTTCAAAGTCGAGCAGAAGCTGATACACATGTGACCTTGGGAAAACATACCTTTAAGTTGCCAGTTGTTCCTTCTAATATGCAGACGATCTTGGATGAAGATGTTGCTGAACAGCTTGCCAAGGGTGGCTATTTCTACATCATGCACCGTTTTGATGAAGCTGGACGCATTCCTTTTGTGAAACGCATGCATGAAAAAGGTTTGATTGCTTCTATCTCTGTTGGTGTTAAAGATTACGAATATGACTTTGTTAGTCAATTAAAGGAAGATGCTCCTGAGTACATCACTATTGATATCGCTCATGGTCATGCTGACAGCGTGATTTCTATGATTCAGCACATCAAGAAAGAATTGCCAGAGACTTTTGTAATCGCTGGTAACGTTGGGACTCCAGAAGCTGTGCGTGAACTTGAAAATGCTGGTGCGGATGCGACTAAGGTTGGTATCGGTCCTGGTAAGGTTTGTATCACCAAGGTCAAGACTGGTTTTGGTACAGGTGGTTGGCAATTGGCTGCTCTCCGCTGGTGTGCTAAGGCTGCACGTAAACCGATTATCGCTGATGGAGGGATTCGTACACATGGAGATATTGCTAAATCTATCCGTTTCGGTGCAAGTATGGTTATGATTGGTTCTTTATTTGCAGGCCATATCGAAAGCCCTGGTAAAACTGTCGAAGTCGATGGTAAACAATTTAAAGAATACTATGGTTCCGCTTCAGAATACCAAAAAGGTGCTTATAAGAATGTCGAAGGTAAAAAAATCCTTCTTCCTGCTAAAGGACATTTGCAAGATACCTTGACTGAGATGGAACAGGATTTGCAAAGTTCGATTTCTTATGCTGGAGGTCGTAAAGTTGCAGATCTTCGTCACGTTGACTATGTCATTGTGAAGAACTCTATCTGGAATGGAGATGCTCACTAAAAATATGATTACTTATTTATGCCGCGAATTGGCGTGGCGTTTCTACAAGGTACCGTAAATACCTAACAATGAGTAAGCTGCAGAGATATAAGAATAGGTGTTGAATCTATTTCTTTGTTTTCCAGAGGCTTACTTGGTAAGTCTCTTTTTATTTCGGAGGTTATTGTGAAATTATTAGAAGAACGAATTTTAAAGGACGGAAACGTTCTTGGTGAGAATATTCTTAAGGTGGATTCTTTCTTGACCCACCAAGTTGATTATTCCTTGATGCGAGAAATTGGTCGTACTTTTGCAGAGCATTTTAAAAATGCTGGTATTACTAAAGTCGTAACCATTGAGGCATCTGGAATTGCCCCAGCCCTTTATGTGGCTGAACAGTTAGATGTTCCCATGATTTTTGCTAAAAAGGCAAAAAATATTACTATGAATGAAGGAATTTTGACTGCTGAAGTTTATTCTTTCACTAAACAAGTAACAAGTACCGTATCTATTGCAGGTAAGTTCTTATCTCCTCAAGATAAAGTATTGATTATTGATGATTTTTTGGCTAATGGCCAAGCAGCTAAAGGTCTGATTCAGATTATCGAGCAAGCTGGAGCTACAGTTGAAGCCATCGGAATTGTGATTGAAAAATCCTTCCAAGATGGTCGTGAACTGCTAGAAAAATCAGGTCATCAAGTAGTATCACTCGCGCGATTAGAGCGTTTTGAAAATGGAAAAGTTATCTTCAAGGAGGCAGATATCTAATGAAGCAACAGGAAAACCACTCACAGGCAGCCGTTCTTGGTTTGCAACATTTGTTAGCCATGTACTCAGGTTCAATCCTGGTACCAATCATGATTGCAAGTGCTTTAGGGTATTCAGCTCAACAGTTGACCTACCTTATTTCAACAGATATCTTTATGTGTGGGGTGGCAACTCTTTTACAATTGCAACTCAATAAACATTTTGGTGTCGGTTTGCCTATTGTTCTTGGGGTAGCCTTCCAGTCTGTTGCTCCTCTTATCATGATTGGTCAGAGTCATGGTAGCGGTGCTATGTTCGGAGCTTTGATTGCTTCAGGGATTTATGTTATCCTGATTTCAGGTATCTTCTCTAAGGTTGCCAATCTTTTCCCTGCAATCGTAACTGGTTCTGTTATCACAACAATCGGATTGACCTTGATTCCAGTTGCCATCGGAAATATGGGAAATAACGTTGAAAAACCAACTGGTCAAAGTTTAGCCTTGGCAATGATTACTGTTCTCATTATTCTTTTAGTTAATATTCTTACAAAAGGATTTATCAAATCTATTTCCATTTTGATCGGTTTGATTGCAGGTACCATTATTGCTGCTACTATGGGCTTGGTTGACTTCTCTCCAGTAGCAGAAGCTCCACTCGTTCATATCCCAACTCCATTCTACTTCGGTGCTCCACAATTTGAGATTTCTTCTATTGTAATGATGTGTATCATCGCTACTGTATCTATGGTAGAATCAACTGGTGTGTATCTTGCCCTTTCTGATATTACTAAAGATCCAATCGATAGCACTCGTCTTCGTAATGGTTATCGCGCTGAAGGTCTTGCTGTCTTACTTGGTGGACTTTTCAATACCTTCCCTTATACAGGATTTTCACAAAACGTAGGCTTGGTGAAACTTTCAGGTATTCGTACTCGTTTGCCAATCTACTATGCAGCTGGTTTCCTTATCTTACTTGGTCTTTTGCCTAAGTTCGGTGCCTTGGCACAGATTATTCCAAGCCCTGTTCTTGGTGGAGCTATGCTCGTCATGTTTGGTTTTGTTTCGCTACAAGGGATGCAAATCTTGGCGCGTGTAGACTTCGAACACAATGAACACAACTTCCTCATTGCAGCAGTTTCTATTTCTGCTGGAGTGGGATTAAACGGAAGCAATCTCTTCAATACTTTACCGACTGAATTACAAATGTTCTTCTCAAATGGTATTGTCATTGCAAGTACAGTAGCCATCGTCTTGAATGCTATTTTGAATCGTAAAAAATAAAAATAAGTGAGAAGGATAGAAATATCCTTCTCATTTTCTTTTTTAGAGCTTGAGTATTGTTTATAGAGTCCTTTTTATGGTAAAATGGTTCTATGAATGAAAGAATGAAAGAGCTCGTTGAACTGCTCAATCGCTATGCGACAGAGTATTATACAAGTGATAATCCATCTGTATCTGATAGTGAGTATGACCGTCTTTATCGTGAATTGGTAGAGTTAGAAAAAGCTCATCCTGACCAAGTTTTACCAGAAAGTCCGACACATCGTGTTGGTGGAAAGATTCTTGATGGGTTTGAGAAATATAGTCATCAGTATCCTCTTTATAGTTTGCAGGATGCTTTTTCACGTGAAGAACTGGATGCCTTTGATGCGCGTGTTCGTAAAGAATTGGATGATGTCACTTATATTTGTGAGTTGAAGATTGATGGTTTATCGATTTCCTTGACTTATGAGCAGGGAATTTTTGTTGCTGGGGCAACTCGAGGTGATGGCTCCATCGGTGAAAACATCACTGAAAATCTTAAACGAGTGAAAGACATTCCGTTATCATTACCAGAAAAATTAGATATTACTGTTCGTGGTGAATGTTATATGCCGAGAGCTTCTTTTGACCAGGTCAATCAATCTCGTCAAGAAAATGGGGAGCCAGAATTTGCCAACCCAAGAAATGCTGCTGCAGGAACCCTTCGTCAGTTAGATACAGCAGTAGTATCCAAACGTAATCTTGCAACCTTCCTTTATCAGGAAGCTAGTCCTTCAACTCGGGATAGTCAAGAGAAGGTTTTGAAACATTTAGAACAATTAGGCTTTGTGGTTAATCAAAGACGTCTATTAGCTCATAGTATGGATGAGGTTTGGGCGTTTATTCAAGAAATTGGTCGAGAAAGAGATCAGTTGCCTTATGATATCGATGGAGTTGTGATTAAGGTCAATGATCTAGCTGGTCAGGAGCAACTAGGATTTACAGTCAAAGCACCTAAGTGGGCAGTCGCTTATAAATTCCCAGCAGAAGAAAAAGAAGCGAAACTTCTTTCTGTTGACTGGACAGTAGGACGTACAGGAGTTGTGACTCCGACTGCTAATCTTACTCCAGTGCAACTTGCAGGTACAACTGTAAGTCGTGCAACTCTTCATAATGTTGACTATATCGCTGAAAAGGATATCCGTAAGGATGACACAGTCATTGTCTATAAGGCAGGGGATATCATTCCAGCTGTTCTACGAGTGGTAGAATCCAAGCGAGTGTCAGAGGAAAGACTAGATATTCCAACAAACTGTCCAAGTTGTGACAGTAAGCTTTTGCATTTTGAAGATGAGGTTGCCCTTCGTTGTATCAATCCGCGATGCCCTGCTCAAATCAAGGAAGGCTTGACGCACTTCGCATCCCGTGATGCTATGAATATCTCTGGCCTTGGTCCATCAATCGTTGAGAAACTATTTGCAGCCGATTTGGTTAAGGATGTTGCAGATATTTATCATTTGACTGTGGAAGATTTGCTCTTGCTAGATGGTATCAAGGAAAAATCTGCTCAAAAGCTCTACCAGGCTATTCAAGCATCCAAAGAAAATTCTGCTGAAAAACTCTTGTTTGGTTTAGGGATTCGTCATGTTGGAAGTAAGGCAAGTCAGTTGCTTTTACAACATTTCCATTCAATCGAATCGCTAGCACAAGCCAATCCTGAAGAAATTGCAAATATTGAAAGTTTGGGGAGTGTCATTGCTCAAAGCTTACAGACCTATTTTGCTACAGAGGGTTCTGCAATTCTTTTAAGGGAATTGAAAGAATCAGGTGTTAATCTAGACTACAAAGGACAGACAGTTGCAGCTGATGCAGCCTTGTCTGGTCTGACTGTCGTTTTGACAGGTAAGCTAGAGCGTCTTAATCGCTCAGAAGCTAAAAATAAATTAGAAAGTCTAGGAGCCAAGGTTACTGGTAGTGTGTCTAAAAAAACAGACCTTGTTGTAGCAGGAGCAGATGCAGGAAGCAAGCTCCAAAAAGCACAAGAACTGGGAATAGAGATTCGTGATGAAGCTTGGCTTGAGAGTTTGTAAGCTATGAAAGAAGTAAAAAAACGCGCACGTCTCATTTATAATCCGACCTCAGGCCAGGAAATTATCAAGCAAAATATCGCAGAAGTTCTAGAAGTGTTAGAGAGTATAGGCTATGAAACAAGTGCTTTTCAGACCAAACCTGAATACTTATCAGCCCAGAAAGAAGCAGAAAGAGCTGCAAAAGCTGGATTTGATTTGGTTTTGGTAGCTGGTGGCGATGGTACTATCAATGAAGTGGTTAATGGAATTGCACCTCTGGAACATCGTCCAAAGATAGCCATCATTCCTACTGGAACTACCAATGATTATGCAAGAGCATTGAAAATCCCTATGGGGGATCCAGTTGCTGCAGCGAAGATCATTGCTAAAAATGAAACCAAGCAAATTGATATTGGTCGTGCCTTTGGTGATAAGTATTTCATCAATATTGCTGCGGCAGGAGCTCTTACGGAGTTAACTTTTAGTGTTCCGAGTGAACTAAAGACGCGTTTGGGTTATCTGGCCTACGTTGCTAAAGGCTTCGAGATGTTTCCAAAATCCAAAGCCCGTCCTGTTCGTATTTACCATGATTGGGGAATTTTTACAGGAGAAGTTTCTCTTGTCTTTGTTGCCTTGACCAATTCTATCGGTGGATTTGAGCAATTCGCACCTGATACCAAGCTGGATGATGGCAATTTCACGCTTATTCTAGTAAAGACGGATAAAATCCTAGATATGTTGAGTCTGCTAGTTCAGGCTATGAACGGAGGCCAACACGTTTCAGATGTCAATGTTGAATATCTGAAAACTAGTAAACTCCGAATTGAAACTTTGGATCAGAAAGAGCCATTTATGCTTAATCTTGATGGAGAATACGGTGGCGACACACCAGTAGATTTGGAAGTGTGCCATAATCACATTGAGTTTTTTGTGAATCGTGAGGCGATTGATCAAGAAATTATGATTAACATATAAAATCAAATTTAATTTAGAAATTAGGGAGAAACATGTACAATTATCCTGTACTTATTCATTACCATCGTAAGGATGAAGCCTATGATGCTTGCAGTTTCAGTAAAAAGCCTGTGGATTCAGTAGAGCTTATCAAAGAAGAAGAATATTTTGGAGCTAAATTTTCACTGACTCAACCTGGTGAAGTGGTACTTGAGACCATGACTTTTACTGTTGAAAAAGATGGTGTCAGCAAAGAATATCCTATTCGCTTCAATTATTATCCGCTTTTGACAGAGGTTTGGATTTTGGATGGAGATGATACTGTTTATTATTCTGAAAATCCAGCCATTGCAAGTCCCCACTATAAAGACCAAAATCCTTTTGCCTTCGACAAGGCTATTAATAGTGCTAGTTTTGACCATCACTGGGGTTATCAAGGAGACTTGGGATGTCAGGTTACTGAAACTGAAACAAGCTTTAGCCTATGGGCACCAACAGCTACAGCTGTCCAAGTAGTAGTCTATGAATCTGCAAGCAATGACGCCCCTATCCTTAAAACTTTTGAAATGGAGCGTGGAAATAGTTATTCCTATAGCCACAAGTATAATACCATTGGAGTTTGGGGTTTAACAGTCCCAGAAAGCCTAGCAGGACGTGCCTACCACTACCAGATTGATTTTCCTCATCACCAGTCATTAACTCGTGATCCTTACACCATTGCAACGAGTCCTGATGGAAAACGTTCAGCCATTGTCTCAAATCAAGATCGTCATGTCGAAGGTTTTGAGGTTAAGCATGGTACAGAAGCAACTTGGCGCTTGGAAAATCCTTGCCAGGCTGTAGTCTATGAAATGCATATCCGTGATTTGACTAAGTCTGAAACTTCTGGTGTTACACCAGAATTAAGAGGGACCTTTTTAGGTGCAGCGCAAACTGGAACGGTCAACCAATTTGGTCAGTCAACTGCGTTTGACTACATCAAAGAACTTGGTGTCAACTATGTTCAGCTACAACCAATTGCTGACCGTCATAAAGAATACGATGCTGATGGAAATGTAACTTATAACTGGGGATATGATCCACAAAACTACAATGCTCCAGAAACTAGCATGTCTACAAATCCAAATGATCCAGGTCAAGCTATCCGTGATTTGAAAGCCATGGTCCAAGCTTATCACGATGCTGGTATCGGCGTTATTATGGATGTTGTATACAATCATACCTTCTCAACCGTTGATGCACCATTTCAAACAACGGTTCCTGATTATTATTATCGAATGAACCATGATGGAACCTACCAAAATGGAACAGGAGTCGGTAACGAAACTGCCAGTGAGCATGAAATGTTCCGTAAATATATGATTGATTCTCTTCTCTACTGGGTAAAAGAATATAATATTGACGGTTTCCGCTTTGATTTGATGGGAATTCATGACGTCAAAACCATGCAAATGATTCGTTGGGCTATGGACGAAGTCGATCCGAAAATCATCCTGTATGGAGAAGGTTGGGATATGGGAACAGGTCTTGCTCCTTATGACAAGGCTAAGAAAGACAATGCCTACCAATTGCCAAACATTGGATTCTTTAATGATAATCAACGTGATGCGGTCAAAGGTTGTGAAGTCTATGGCTCTATCAAATCTGGCTTCGTCAGTGGAGCAGGTACTGAGCCGATTGTCGCAAAGGCTATCCTTGGAAGCCGAGAGCTTGGTTCATACCTTAGTCCAAACCAAGTCTTGAACTATGTAGAAGCCCACGATAACTACAATTTACATGATTTACTTAAAACCCTTCATCCGATGGAGGGTGATAAATGCATCATGAAGAAAGTAGAAACAGCAACGGCTATGAACCTCCTCATGCAAGGGATGGCCTTCATGGAACTGGGGCAAGAATTTGGCCGTACTAAACTCGTAGCTACAGGCGAAAATGGAGAATTGACTCACGCAGATCGTGAGCGAGCAATGAACAGTTACAATGCTCCTGATAGCGTCAACCAAGTCAACTGGAATTTGATCAATGAGCGTCAAGATAGTATCGAGTTTGTTCGTCAGATTATCCGACTTAAAACACAAACCAGTGCCTTTTCCTACCCTACTTATGAAGAAGTCTACCGTCATGTCTTTGTTCACACAGCCATTGAAAATAGTGGTTGGATTGTCTACGAGATTCATGGTGGCGAAGAGCACTTCTTGGTTGTATTCAATGCCAAAGGAGCTTCATATTACTATGAAAATGCAGGAAATCTTGAAATGCTAGTTACAAATAGCCGTTCTAACCAAGAAAATGTTATTGACGACGTCAGTGTGGCAGTTATGAATGTTTTATCCTAAAAAATAACCTAAAACTCAAGATTTATGCTTGAGTTTTTTAATATTTCTAGACATAAAAATAAAAATGGAACAATTACTAAAAATAGTTGAAAATTTCAGAAAATTTGGTAAAATTATATAAAAAGAGTTATCTACGAATATTATGTTATCAAAATCTAAAAATGTTCAGTTTTTAAGTAAGTTGTTTTATATATAGATAATGAGAGTTATTTTTGTAACAGTAGCTAATAGAAAATTCCATCGCTTATCATCATTTATGAAAATTTTAGAAATGTTAAGATAACTATATGAAGATTTTCGAAAAAAATTTTAGTAGAATTCGGAAATTAGTTGAAAGTTTTCTTAAAAGATAGTATAATAAAGACATAGAAAACGCTTACAATAAAAGGGGGATTCAATGGATAAATTTGAGGCTTTAAGAACTTTTACTAGTGGCGAAAATTTTCATCTTCAGCACTATTTGGGAGCGCATCGTGAAGAAAGAGACGGTGAGTATGGCTATACATTCCGTGTCTGGGCGCCAAATGCGCAGGCTGTCCATCTAGTTGGTGATTTTACTAACTGGGCTGAAAATCAAATCCCCATGGTTCGTAATGAATCTGGAGTTTGGGAAGTTTTTACAACTTTAGCTCAAGAGGGACATATTTATAAATATCATATTACTCGTGCTAACGGGCATCAGCTTATGAAGATTGATCCCTTGGCAGTACGCTATGAAGCACGTCCGGGTACAGGAGCTGTTTTAACAGAAATTCCTGAAAAAAAATGGAAGGACGGGCTCTGGTTAGCTCGCAGAAAACGTTGGGGATTTTTCGAAAGACCGGTCAATATCTATGAGGCACATGCAGGATCTTGGAAGAGAAATCCTGATGGAACACCTTATAGCTTTGCTCAACTCAAAGAAGAGCTCATTCCCTATCTCGTTGAGATGAACTATACTCACATCGAGTTTATGCCTCTGATGGCTCACCCTCTCGGTTTGAGTTGGGGCTATCAGCTCATGGGCTACTTCGCTTTAGAGCATGCCTATGGTCGTCCTGAAGAGTTTCAAGACTTCGTTGAGGAATGTCATATCAACAATATCGGTGTAATTGTGGACTGGGTGCCAGGTCACTTTACAATCAATGATGATGCTTTGGCATACTACGACGGTACACCAACTTTTGAATATCAAGATCATAATAAGGCTAACAACTACGGTTGGGGAGCACTCAACTTCGACCTTGGTAAAAATGAAGTCCAATCTTTCTTGATTTCTAGTATTAAGTTCTGGATTGATTTCTATCACCTAGATGGGATTCGTGTGGATGCCGTAAGTAATATTCTCTATCTAGATTATGACAATGCTCCATGGACACCAAATAAAGACGGTGGCAATCTCAACTATGAAGGCTATTATTTCCTACAACGTTTGAACGATGTGATTAAACTTGCTCATCCGGATGTTATGATGATTGCAGAAGAGTCTTCTTCAGGTACCAAGATTACTGGCATGAAGGAAATGGGTGGACTTGGATTTGACTACAAGTGGAACATGGGTTGGATGAATGATATCTTACGTTTCTACGAAGAAGATCCCATTTATCGCAAGTATGACTTTAATCTTGTGACCTTCAGCTTCATGTATGTCTTTAATGAAAATTATCTCCTACCATTCTCACATGATGAGGTTGTCCACGGTAAGAAGAGTATGATGCATAAGATGTGGGGGGATCGTTACAATCAATTTGCAGGCCTGAGAAATCTCTACACCTATCAAATTTGTCACCCAGGTAAGAAATTACTCTTCATGGGTAGCGAATTTGGTCAATTCTTAGAGTGGAAGTCAGAAGAGCAATTAGAGTGGTCTAACCTAGAAGACCCAATGAATGCTAAGATGAAATATTTCACATCACAGCTTAATCAATTCTACAAAGACCACCGTTGTCTTTGGGAAGTGGATACAAGCTATGATGGGATTGAAATCATCGATGCAGATAATAGAGACCAAAGCGTTCTATCCTTTATCCGAAAAGGTAAGAAAGGCGAGATGCTAGTCTGTGTCTTCAATATGGCACCAGTTGAACGTCCTGATTTTACAATTGGTCTTCCAGTTGCAGGGATTTATGAAGAAATTTGGAATACAGAGTTAGAACAATGGGGTGGTGTGTGGAAAGAGCATAACCAAACAGTTCAAACTCAAGAAGGATTGTGGAAGGATTATGAGCAGACTTTGACATTTACCTTGCCAGCTATGGGAGCAAGTATTTGGAAAATCAAACGTCGCATAAAACCTACTAAAAAAGTCGCTAATAAAACTCAAAAAGGAGTAGAAAATGAAGAATGAAATGCTAGCTTTAATCCTTGCTGGTGGGCAAGGAACTCGTCTCGGTAAACTCACTCAAAGCATTGCTAAACCTGCCGTGCAATTTGGTGGGCGCTACCGTATCATTGACTTCGCTCTTTCAAACTGTGCCAACTCTGGTATCCATAATGTTGGGGTTATCACACAGTATCAACCACTAGCACTCAACAGCCACATTGGTAATGGTTCTAGTTGGGGTCTAGACGGTATTGACACAGGTGTTTCTATCCTTCAACCCTACTCTGCAAGTGAAGGAAACCGTTGGTTTGAAGGTACAAGTCATGCCATTTACCAAAATATCGACTATATCGACAGCATCAATCCTGAGTATGTTTTGATTCTTTCGGGTGACCATATCTACAAGATGGACTACGATGATATGCTCCAATCACACAAGGACAATAATGCCAGCTTGACAGTTGCTGTCTTAGATGTGCCACTTAAAGAAGCTAGCCGTTTTGGTATTATGAATACAGATGCTAATAATCGTATTGTCGAATTTGAAGAAAAACCAGCTGAACCAAAATCAACTAAGGCGTCAATGGGTATTTATATCTTTGATTGGAAACGACTTCGCAATATGCTAGTTGCAGCTGAAAAGGCTAATATTGATATGTCAGATTTTGGTAAAAACGTTATTCCAAACTATCTTGAAACTGGTGAAAGTGTCTATGCTTATGAGTTCAATGGATACTGGAAGGACGTTGGTACTATCGAATCACTCTGGGAAGCAAATATGGAATACATCTCTCCAGAGAATGCTCTAGATAGCCGTAACCGTCAATGGAAAATTTATTCTCGTAACCTTATCGCTCCACCAAACTTCCTTGGAGAATTCGCTCAAGTAGAAGACTCTCTTGTAGTGGACGGCTGTTACGTAAATGGTACAGTGAAACACTCTATTCTTTCTACAACTGCTCAAGTTCGTAAGGGAGCAGAAGTTGTTGATTCTGTTATCATGAGTGGAGCAGTTATCGGTAGAGGTGCTAAAATTACACGTGCAATCATCGGTGAAGGAGCAGTCATCGCTGATGGTGTTGAAATTGATGGTACAGAAGAAGTACAAGTAGTCGGATATAACGAAGTAGTGGGGGTAGCAACAGATGAAGATTGATAAATATTCAGCGATTTTAGGAAATACCGTTGGTTTCCATGATATGTCAACCTTGACAAGTAACCGTCCAGTGGCAACTTTACCATTTGGAGGAAAGTATCGTTTGATTGACTTCCCGCTTTCAAGTTTAGCTAATGCAGGCGTTCGTAGTATCTTTGGAATTTTCCAACAAGATAACATCAGCTCTGTATTTGACCATATTCGTTCAGGTCGTGAGTGGGGCTTGAATACACTTCTTAGTCACTACTATCTTGGAATCTACAATACTCGTGTAGAAAGTAGCACTGTTGGTAAAGAGTACTATCAACAACTTTTGACTTACCTAAAACGTTCAGGTTCAGACCAAACCGTTTCCTTGAACTGTGATGTTTTAGTAAATATCGATCTCAATCAAGTTTTCCATTTGCATAATACAACAAAATCACCGATTACAGTAGTTTATAAGAAATTACCTAAGAAGGACATTTCAGAAGTAAATGCTATCCTTGATATTGATGAAACTGACCATGTAGTTTCCCACAAACTTTTTGATAAAAAATCAGACCAAGATTTCTACAATATGTCAACAGATATCTTTGTTGTAGACACTCAATGGTTGATTAAGCGTTTGGAAGAAGAAGCTCAAAAAGAGCATCCAGAAAAATTACGTTATGTTCTTCGTGATTTGGCAGCCAAAGAAGGTGCTTTTGCATATGAATATACAGGTTACCTAGCAAATATTCATTCAATAGAAACATACTATCAAGCGAATCTAGATATGCTGAATCAGCAAAAATTCTACTCTTTGTTCTCACCAAATCAAAAGATTCATACTAAAGTTAAAAACGAAGAACCTACCTACTACGCATCTGGTTCAAAAGTGAACACCTCTCAATTTGCTTCTGGTAGTATCATTGAAGGTGAAGTGGATAAATCTATTATTTCGCGTAATGTTCGTATCAATAAAGACAGCTTGGTTAAAGAGTCTCTTATCTTCCCTCGTGTTGTCGTTGGAAAAGGTGCACAAGTTGAGTATGCAATTGTTGATAAGGGAGCTGAAATAGCTGAGGGAGTTGTTATTCGAGGTACAGCAGAAAAACCTGTTGTTATCAAAAAAGGTGAAAAAGTAACAGAGGACATTCTTTCATGAAAATTTTATTTGTAGCAGCCGAAGGAGCCCCTTTTTCTAAAACAGGTGGCTTGGGAGATGTTATCGGGGCTCTTCCAAAATCATTAGTTAAAGCTGGTCATGAAGTTGCTGTTATCTTACCTTACTATGACATGGTAGAAGCCAAGTTTGGTGATCAAATTGAAGATGTTCTCCAATTTGAAGTATACGTTGGTTGGCGCAGACAATTTTGTGGAATTAAGAAAACTGTTTTAAACGGTGTTACTTTCTACTTTATTGACAATCAATATTATTTCTTCCGCGGACATGTGTATGGAGATTTTGATGATGGTGAACGTTTTGCCTTCTTCCAACTTGCAGCCCTAGAAGCTATGGAGCGTATCGGATTTATTCCTGATGTCCTCCACGCTCATGACTACCATACAGCAATGATACCTTTCTTATTGAAGGAAAAATACAGATGGATTCAAGCTTACCAAGGAATCAAGACTGTTTTGACCATTCATAACTTGGAATTTCAGGGTCAATTCTCTGAAAGCATGCTTTGGGACTTGTTCAGGGTTGGATTTGAGCGCTACGCTGATGGAACAGTTCGTTGGAATGATTGTCTTAACTGGATGAAGGCTGGTATTCTCTATGCAGATCGTGTATCAACTGTGTCGCCAAGCTATGCTTATGAGATTATGACTACAGAGTTTGGTTGCGGTATTGATCAGATTCTTCGTATGGAATCTGGTAAGGTTTCTGGTATTGTTAATGGTATTGATACTGATTTATACAATCCAGAGACGGATGCTTTACTTGAGTATCATTTTAATAAAACTGATCTGTCAGGTAAGGCTCAAAATAAAGCGAAACTTCAAGAAAGAGTTGGTCTTCCAGTACGTCCTGATGTGCCAATGATTGGTATCGTGTCACGTTTGACTCGTCAGAAGGGCTTTGATGTGGTGGTTGAAAGCCTGCATCGTATGCTTCAAGAGGATATTCAAATTGTTCTCTTGGGAACTGGAGATCCAGGATTTGAACAAGCTTTCTCTTGGTTTAGTCAAGTATTCCCAGAAAAACTTTCTGCCAATATTACTTTCGATGTGAAATTAGCTCAAGAGATTTATGCAGCATGTGATATTTTCCTTATGCCAAGTCGTTTTGAACCCTGTGGACTTTCACAAATGATGGCCATGAGATATGGTACGCTTCCTTTAGTAAACGAGGTGGGTGGACTTAGAGATACTGTTCAAGCCTTTAATCCAATTGAAGGAACAGGTACAGGCTTTAGCTTTAACAACCTAACTCCATACTGGCTCAACTGGGCATTGCAAACAGCTTTGGATGTTTATCACAACCATCCTGATGTTTGGAAAAATATGCAAGTTCAAGCGATGGAATGTGATTTCTCTTGGGATACAGCCTGCAAGTCATATCTTGATTTGTACCACAGTTTAGCAAATTAAATAGTTAAAATCGTATGATATCTTCATACGATTTTTTGAGATGATAAAAGTAAGGGACTTAAATGAAAAAATTGAGAGGACTTTGTGTACTGGATGTTGATGGGACACTGATAGAAGAGGAAGTTATTGATTTATTGGGGAAAGAGGCAGAGTGTGAAGAAGAAGTAGCCCTACTGACTGCCCAAGCTATGAGGGGAGAACTAGATTTTGAAGAAAGCCTGAGAAAACGTGTTTCTTTATTACAAGGACTATCTGTAGATACTTTTGATAAGATTTATCATGAACTACACCTTAGTAAAAATGCTGCGCAATTTATTAACACTCTGCAAAAAAATCAGATAGAAGTGGGTCTAGTTTCAGGTGGATTTACACCTGTTGTTGAAAGATTAGCAAAAGATTTAGGGATTTCATTATTTGCTGCTAATCAACTGGAAATCAGAGATGGTCATTTAACTGGAAATCTTGTTGGTCCTATTATCAGCAGAGAAGTTAAAAAAGAAACCCTAGTAAGATGGGCTGATGAATTAGAGGTACCAATTGATAGAACAATTGCTATTGGAGATGGAGCTAATGATTTAGCAATGTTGAAGAGAGCTGGAATCGGCATTGGCTTCTGTGCCAAAGAAATCGTGAAAGAGGAAATTCCCCTTCAAATTGAAGATAGAAATTTAACAAAAGTATTGAATCTGATAGATTTCCTTTGATTAGAAAGATGAGTGTATGAAAATTGTTATAGCACCTGACTCTTTTAAGGAGAGTCTCCCTGCAAGTGAAGTAGCTAAAGCTATTAAACGAGGCCTTAAAAAGGTTCTACCTGAATCGAAATGTTTGCTCTTACCTGTTGGCGATGGAGGAGAAGGAACAGTAGATGCCATTAAAAATTCACTTGGTCTTGTAGAAAAAACTGCTTTAGTGACAGGTCCCTTTGGAGATGAAGTTCAAATGACTTATGTTCAAAAAGGAGAACTTGCTCTGTTCGAGGTGGCCGATTTAGTTGGGCTTGCTAAAATTCCTATAGAAAAACGAAATCCACTGAAGATTCAAACAAAGGGGATTGGTCAACTGATCCTTTATTTAATCGAACAAGGAATGAAAGAGATCTATATCGGAGTTGGTGGGACATCCAGTAACGATGGTGGAATTGGGATTGCTGCAGGACTCGGATATCAGTTTTATAATGAAAACGGAATGGAACTTGAGGCTTGTGGCCAGTCCTTATTTGAAGTAAGTAAGATTTTGGACAAAAGTGTCGTTACCATCCCTGCAGATGTGCATATCAAAATCTTAGCAGATGTGACCAATCCACTCTGTGGAATTCGCGGTGCCACCTATATATTTGGGAAGCAAAAAGGGTTGGAACCAGCTAAATTCCAAGACGTTGATATTGCTATTGAAAACTTCTATCGTAAAGTTGCCCATGAAATTCTAAGTCTTGAAGGAGCTGGAGCAGGTGGTGGTATTGCGGCTGGATTGTGTGCCTTTGCTGGAGCAGAGATTGTATCTGGTATCCAAACTTGTTTGGATTTGATAAACTTTGATGAACAGGTTTCAGATGCAGATCTAGTTATTGTTGGTGAAGGTAGGTTAGATTCTCAAAGTTTATCTGGTAAGGCTCCAATCGGAGTAGCAAAAAGAACACCAAATGGTGTTCCAGTTATTGCTATTTGTGGTAGTTTAGCTGAGGATTTACCGCCCTTGCCATATGAAAATCTCGTTGCTGCCTTTTCAATACTAGAAAAAAGCGAACCGCTTGAGAATAGTCTAAAAAATGCAGCTATCTATTTAGAAGATACAGCTGCAAACATTGGTCAAATTTTAGCTTTGAAGAAAAATTAACCAAACCACTTTTTCCAAAGAGAAGTAGGAGCTTTTTTCATCTCTTTTTCCTGCCATAAGTCTGAAAAGGCCTTTCTGAGGTCTTTTTCACTTGTTTGAACAGGGGCATCGCTATGGATAACTAGGCCAAAAGGAGAAGAGTTATGATCTTCAGAAACGATGGTCGCTTGGCAGTCAGCATCTTTGGATTTTTTTAGATAAAAAACTTGTTTATCAAACTCTACCTGAGGAGAAATTTTGACAAATAGAAGTTGAGTCTCTTTTTTTAGACTCTCTAAAATAGATACATAACCCTTTTGAAATTTATCATCATTAGCTGTTTCAAGGTCTGCATATCCAAGGACACGTTCCTCGAAAGTTCCGAGAAAACGTCTCTGTTCATCTGGATTTAGTTTAAGCCCACCATGAGCTTTTTCTAGGATTTGTTTTGATACATCAGTCATAAAAATAGTATATCATAAAATAAAGGAGAAAACAGATGAAAGAAAGCGATTACTTTATAAACTTAAGGAAAATTTGCACAAAGATAACGTTTTTCCTTGAAAAAGGAGTCTTTTTAAGGTATCATAGAGGTGTAAAAAATTTAACTCAATAAGGAGAGTAAAAAATGTCAATTATTACTGATGTTTACGCTCGCGAAGTCCTAGACTCACGCGGTAACCCAACACTTGAAGTAGAAGTTTACACTGAATCAGGTGCTTTCGGACGTGGTATGGTTCCATCAGGAGCTTCTACTGGTGAACACGAAGCAGTTGAACTTCGTGATGGTGACAAATCTCGTTACGGTGGTCTTGGTACACAAAAAGCTGTTGACAACGTAAACAACATCATCGCTGAAGCAATCATCGGCTACGATGTACGTGACCAACAAGCTATCGACCGTGCTATGATCGCACTTGACGGTACTCCTAACAAAGGTAAATTGGGCGCTAATGCAATCCTTGGTGTGTCTATCGCTGTAGCTCGTGCTGCTGCTGACTACCTTGAAATCCCACTTTACAGCTACCTTGGTGGATTCAACACTAAAGTTCTTCCAACTCCAATGATGAACATCATCAACGGTGGTTCTCACTCAGACGCTCCAATCGCTTTCCAAGAATTCATGATCGTACCTGCTGGTGCACCAACATTCAAAGAAGCTCTTCGTTGGGGTGCTGAAATCTTCCACGCTCTTAAGAAAATCCTTAAATCTCGTGGTCTTGAAACAGCCGTAGGTGACGAAGGTGGATTCGCTCCTCGTTTCGAAGGAACTGAAGACGGTGTTGAAACTATCCTTGCTGCTATCGAAGCTGCTGGTTATGTTCCAGGTAAAGACGTATTTATCGGATTTGACTGTGCATCATCAGAATTCTACGATAAAGAACGTAAAGTTTACGACTACACTAAATTCGAAGGTGAAGGAGCAGCTGTTCGTACTTCTGCAGAACAAATCGACTACCTTGAAGAATTGGTAAACAAATACCCAATCATCACTATCGAAGATGGTATGGACGAAAACGACTGGGATGGATGGAAAGCTCTTACTGAACGTCTTGGTGGTAAAGTTCAATTGGTTGGTGACGACTTCTTCGTAACAAACACTGCTTACCTTGAAAGAGGTATCGCTGAAGGCGCTGCTAACTCAATCCTTATCAAAGTTAACCAAATCGGTACTCTTACTGAAACATTCGACGCTATCGAAATGGCTAAAGAAGCTGGTTACACTGCCGTTGTATCACACCGTTCAGGTGAAACTGAAGATTCAACAATCGCTGACATCGCAGTTGCAACAAACGCAGGACAAATCAAGACTGGTTCACTTTCACGTACAGACCGTATCGCTAAATACAACCAATTGCTTCGTATCGAAGATCAACTTGGTGAAGTAGCTGAATACCGTGGATTGAAATCATTCTACAACCTTAAGAAATAAAATAGTTCAGTGAACTATTTTATCCCGAACCTTGAAACTCAAAAGTTCGGCTCTTGATTAAACAAGATTTAAGCCCCTCGGATTTTATCCGAAGGGCTTTTTTTCTGTTCGAGGGGCAAAATTTTTGTAGAAACAAACTGTATTTTTGCCATTCTAAGTGGGAAATAAAGATTTTTAAGCATATTTTTGGTATAATAATACCCAGGAAAAACTAGAGAAAAGAAGGAGGTAGAGATGGAAAAGTATTTATCGGTAGCAACGTTGACCAAGTATTTAAAAATGAAATTCGATAAAGACCCCTACTTGGAACGGGTCTATTTAACTGGTCAAGTCTCTAACTTCCGCAAGCGTCCAACGCATCAGTATTTTTCTCTTAAGGATGATCGTGCAGTTATTCAGGCAACCATTTGGTCAGGTATTTATCAGAAACTAGGTTTTGATTTGGAAGAAGGGATGAAGATCAATGTAGTTGGTCGTGTTCAAGTCTATGAGCCAAGTGGAAGCTATTCGATTATTATTGAAAAAGCTGAACCAGATGGTGTTGGTGCCTTGGCTATCCAATTTGAACAACTTAAGAAGAAACTGGCAGAAGAAGGTTTGTTTCAAGAGCGATTTAAACAATCTTTACCACAATTTTCAAAAAAAATAGGTGTGGTGACCAGCCGTAGCGGAGCTGTCATTCAGGATATTATTACGACAGTTAGCAGACGCTTCCCTGGTGTGGAAATTGTCTTATATCCTACTAAAGTTCAAGGTGAGGGTGCTGCAGAGGAAATTGCTCGTAATATAACTCGAGCCAATGAACGTGAGGATTTAGATGTTCTGATTATTGGACGTGGTGGTGGATCCATTGAAGATCTTTGGGCCTTTAACGAAGAGATTGTAGTTCGCTCTATCTTTGAATCACCGTTACCCATCATTTCAAGTGTGGGTCACGAAACAGATGTCACTTTGGCTGATTTTGTTGCTGACAAGAGAGCGGCAACGCCGACAGCTGCTGCTGAACTCGCTACACCAGTAACTAAGTTAGATCTTTTGGCCTATCTTCAGAATCAAGAAAAACGAATGACTACAGCAGTTAAGCATACCTTGTCAAAGAAAAAAGAAGCTTTGAGAATCCTCAGTCAATCGGTCATCTTCAGACAACCAGAGCGTTTATATGACGGTTATCTACAACGCTTGGATCAGTTACAGCTGCGACTGAAGCAAGGATTGAATGCTGAATTGGTTCGTAATCAACAAAAGGTGCAAGAACAAGTCCACCGTTTGGAACAATTATCACCAATCATCAAAATCCAGCGTTATCAGGATCATATCCAGCAATTAAAGAAACTGCTGCGAAGCCAGATGGCTGTGACCTATGATGCAAAAGTAGCAGAAGTAAAACGTCTATCAGAAGCTCTCCTTATGCTAGATACTAGTCGAATTGTAGCCAGAGGTTATGCAATTGTCAAAAAAGGAGAAGTCGTAGTCGCTTCTGCGAAAGATTTGAAAGAAAATGACCAAGTATCACTGTTGATGCGGGACGGTCAGGTAGAATTAGAGGTTAAAGATGTCAAAACAAAAGAAATTTGAGGAAAATCTAGCAGAACTTGAAACGATTGTTCAAAGCTTAGAAAATGGTGAAATTGCTTTGGAAGATGCTATTTCAGTTTTTCAAAAAGGAATGCTCTTATCCAAAGAATTGCAGGCAACACTTGATAAGGCTGAAAAGACCTTGGTCAAGGTGATGCAAGAAGATGGAACAGAAAGTGAACTGGTATGAACAAGCAGGAAAAACTAGCTTTGGTCGAGTCAGCTCTTGAAGACTTTTATGGCAACCAACAATTTGCATCAAACTTAAGAGAAGCCGTTCTTTATTCCATACATGCAGGTGGTAAAAGGATTCGCCCCTATCTACTTTTAGAAGTTTTGGAGTCCTTGCAGGTATCTATTGCACCAGCCCATGCACAGGTTGCAGCGGCGCTAGAGATGATTCATACAGGAAGTTTGATCCATGATGATCTTCCTGCTATGGATAATGATGATTTTCGTCGGGGGCGTTTGACCAACCATAAGGTGTATGGTGAAGCTCTAGCTATTTTAGCAGGGGATGCGCTTTTTTTGGATCCCTATGCTTTAATTGCTCAAGCTGATTTGCCGAGTCAAACAAAGGTTGATTTAATAGCTAATTTATCACTTGCTTCTGGAAGTATGGGAATGGTGGCTGGACAAGTTTTAGATATGGAAGGCGAAGGAAAACACTTGAATTTAGAAGAACTTCAGACTATCCATGCTAATAAGACCGGTAAACTTTTAGCATTTCCTTTCCAAGCGGCTGGAATCATTGCTGAATTGGATGGAAATCTTCAGAAGCAGCTTAAAACAGTTGGCGAGTTGATTGGCCTGGCTTTCCAAGTGAGAGATGATGTGCTTGATGTTACAGCAAGTTTTGAGGAAATCGGCAAGACACCCCAGAAAGATTTGCAATCCGAAAAGTCAACCTATCCTGCTTTGTTGGGATTAGATCAGGCGATAGCATTTTGCAATCAAACCTTGGATCAAGCTAATGCGAAACTAGAAGAGATTAGCCGAGTTGTGAGCTTTGATAAGGAACCAATTGTGAAAATAGTAGAAAGTTTGAGAATCAATGGCTAAGGAAAGAGTAGATGTATTAGCTTACAAACAAGGTTTATTTGAAACGAGAGAACAAGCCAAACGAGGTGTTATGGCTGGTTTGGTAGTTGCTGTTATAAATGGCGAACGATTTGATAAACCAGGAGAAAAAATTCCTGACGATACAGAGTTGAAACTCAAGGGCGAGAAACTTAAGTATGTCAGTCGTGGTGGCTTGAAACTTGAGAAGGCGCTAGATATTTTTGATCTATCAGTTGAGGGAAAAACGACCATTGATATCGGAGCTTCAACTGGAGGTTTTACGGATGTCATGTTGCAAAATGGTGCTAAACAAGTTTTTGCAGTTGATGTTGGTACTAACCAACTGGCATGGAAATTACGTCAAGACCCTCGTGTTGTCAGTATGGAGCAGTTTAATTTCCGCTATGCTGAAAAGACCGACTTTAATCAGGAACCAAGTTTCGCAAGTATCGATGTCAGTTTTATTTCCCTAGGCCTTATTCTGCCAGCTTTGCACCGAGTTTTAGCTGATCAAGGGCAGGTTGTTGCTCTAGTTAAACCTCAATTTGAGGCTGGTCGAGAACAGATTGGTAAAAATGGCATTATCAGAGATGCCAAAGTTCACCAAAATGTTTTAGAATCAGTTACTAAAATGGCAGTTGATGAAGGATTTTCAGTCTTAGGATTGGACTATTCTCCTATTCAAGGTGGTCATGGGAATATCGAGTTTTTGGCCTATTTGCGAAAAGAAGATCACGCAATCAATCAGGTTACTTCTGAAATAGAAAAAATAGTGGAGAAAGCACATAGAGAATTTAAAGATGAATAAAAAAGAGAGACTTGAGAAGATTAGAAGATTTGTTACAGATTATCAAATCGGCACACAGGAAGAAATCGTTGAACACTTGAGAGAAGCGGGTATCTCTGCTACTCAAGCAACAGTCTCCCGAGATATTAAAGAATTAGGTATTGTAAAAATTCCATTGAAAGACAATACTTACATTTATGAATTACCAAAATCAATCGTTAGAAGCTTGCAATTGGCAGAAAACAATATTGTTCATGCTGAACGAATGGGATATATGATCAATTTGCAAGTCATTCCAGGAAATACTGTTTTCGTTAAGAGTCAGTTGATGGCTGTTTTTTCTGACCAAATTTTTAGCTGTATTGCTGATGATAATTCCATCTTGATGGTATTGAGAAGTGAAGAAACAGCCAAAGATATTTTTGAGCAAGTTAAAAATTGGTAGGATTATATGTTACTGGAAATTTCGATTAAAAATTTTGCTATCATCGAATCAATTTCTCTGAATTTTGAACAAGGGATGACAGTTTTAACTGGTGAAACAGGTGCGGGTAAATCAATCATTATTGATGCTATGAATATGATGTTAGGAGCTCGAGCTACAACAGAGGTTATTCGTCATGGGGCTCCCAAAGCAGAAATTGAAGGTCTTTTTTCAATTGAAAGTACTCGCGCGCTAGAAGAAATTTTTGATGAACAAGGATTAGAATTGAGTGATGAAATCATTATTCGTCGCGAAATTTTACAAAACGGTCGGAGCATCAGTCGTGTCAATGGACAGATGGTTAATCTTTCAGTATTAAGGACGATTGGTCAACAGCTAGTTGATATCCATGGTCAACATGACCAAGAGGAGTTAATGCGCCCACATCGACATATCCAGATGTTGGATGAGTTTGGGGACACTTCTTTCTTTGAAGTAAAAGAAGCCTATCAGATGAGCTTTGATAACTATCGCCGTATGCGTAAGCAAGTGCTTGACATCAAAAAAAATCAGCAGGAACACAAGGCTCGTATTGAAATGTTGGAATTTCAGATTGCTGAGATTGAAGCAGCTAATTTGAAAGCTGGTGAAGATATTGTCCTTAATCAAGAAAGAGACAAACTACTGAACCATAAACATATTGCCGATACTTTAACAAATGCTTATAGTATGCTTGATAATGAAGAATTTTCAAGCCTTGCAAATGTTCGTTCGGCCATGAATGATATGGAAAGTCTTGAAGAGTTTGATCCAGAGTATCGTGAGATTTCAAGCTCCCTTTCTGAATCCTATTATGTTCTAGAAGATATAACCAAGCGATTGGAATCCATTATCGATGATTTAGATTTTGATGGTAATCGTCTGATGCAGGTTGAAAGTCGACTAGATTTGATTCATACCATTACCCGTAAGTATGGTAGTAGTGTAGATGATGTCCTTGAATACTTTGCCAAGATTACAGACGAATACAATCTTCTAACAGGAAATAATCTATCTTCTGAAGATATGGAAATCGAACTCAAGAAACTTGAAAAAAATCTTGTGGACCTAGCAGGTCAAGTTGCTCAGGCTCGCCATAAAATAGCGAAGGACTTAGAAGCTGAAATCAAGCAAGAATTGCAAGACCTTTACATGGAGAAAGCACAATTTCAAGTTCGTTTTAGTCAAGGAAAATTCAGTCGTGAAGGTAATGAGAGTGTTGAATTTTACATTTCAACCAATCCTGGAGAAGATTTTAAACCTTTAGTAAAAGTAGCTTCTGGTGGAGAGTTGTCTCGTCTCATGCTAGCCATTAAGTCTGCCTTTTCTCGAAAGGAAGGCAAGACTAGCATTGTCTTTGATGAAGTAGATACGGGAGTTTCAGGTCGTGTAGCTCAAGCCATCGCACAAAAAATTCACAAAATTGGACAGCACGGTCAAGTATTAGCTATTTCTCACCTTCCTCAAGTTATTGCGATTGCAGATTATCAGTTCTTCATCGAAAAGATTAGCAATGAATATTCGACCGTTTCAACAGTTCGCTTGTTAACAGTTGAAGAAAGGATTGAAGAAGTCGCTAAGATGTTGGCTGGAGAGAATGTGACAGAAGCAGCATTGAATCAAGCGAGAGAATTATTACAAAGTAAGGAGAAATAAATGACAGACTATTATGTAATTGGTGATGTCCACGGAAAAGCTGGAATGTTAGAAGACTTACTAAAAACATGGGATGGCAAGACTCAATTGCTCTTTCTTGGAGATTTGATTGATAGAGGAGAAGATAGCCGCCGTGTTCTTGAAATGGTCAAGGACTTGGTAGAAAATCAAGGAGCGATTTGCATATCAGGAAATCACGAGTACATGTTTTTAACTTGGTTGGATAATCCTGAAGAAAGCTATGACCACTATCGTCGTAATGGCGGGGATACAACTATTAATTCTATTTTGGGGCGTCCACTGGATGCACCAGTAGATGGAGTAGCAGATGCTAAGCGTGTCGAGACTGAAGCAGCCGACTTAGTGGAGTTTATCCGTCAGATGCCTTTTGTGATTGAAACAGATAAGTATATCTTTGTTCATGCCGGTATTGATTTGACTTTGGATGATTGGCACGATACTACTGACTATAAGAAGGTATGGCTCAGAAAACCATTTCACGAAGCAGCCAATCATACTGGAAAAACCATTGTCTTTGGACATACACCAGTCTATGGTTTGTTGGATCAAAAACCTGGTACATCTGAACTTTGGATGACAGAAGACGGTAAGATTGGAATGGATGGAGGAGCTGTTTACGGCGGTGTCCTTCACGGTATTGTCTTTACCGACCAAGGTATGACAGAACACTATTTTATCGAAAATGACGGCTTTGTTGCTGAAGATTAGTACTCCTAACAGGGTATGGTCTTGTCAAAATGTTAAAAACAATTTATAATTAATAGATACCCTGAAAGGAAGAGAATGATGAACTTAGAAGAATTGAAAAAACGACAGGAGAAGATTCGTAACTTCTCTATTATCGCCCATATTGACCATGGAAAGTCAACACTAGCAGACCGTATTTTGGAAAAGACAGAGACAGTTTCCAGTCGTGAAATGCAGGCCCAACTTCTTGATAGTATGGATTTAGAGCGTGAGCGTGGAATTACTATCAAGCTTAATGCTATCGAGCTTAATTATACAGCTAAAGATGGTGAGACTTATATCTTCCACTTGATTGACACACCTGGACACGTGGACTTTACCTATGAGGTTTCACGTTCCCTAGCTGCTTGTGAGGGTGCTATCTTAGTAGTCGATGCCGCCCAAGGGATTGAGGCTCAAACACTGGCAAACGTCTATCTTGCTTTGGATAATGATTTGGAAATTCTTCCAGTTATCAATAAGATTGACCTACCAGCAGCAGATCCAGAGCGCGTGCGAACAGAAATTGAAGATGTTATTGGTCTAGACGCTAGCGAAGCAGTGTTGGCTTCAGCCAAGGCGGGTATCGGTATCGAAGAAATTCTCGAGCAAATTGTCGAAAAAGTACCAGCACCAACTGGTGACGTGTCAGCACCATTGAAAGCTTTGATTTTCGACTCAGTTTACGATGCTTATCGTGGGGTTATCCTCCAAGTTCGTGTTATGGATGGGGTAGTCAAACCAGGTGATAAGATTCAGCTAATGAGTAATGGTAAAACCTTCGATGTAACTGAAGTCGGAATCTTCACACCTAAAGCTGTAGGACGAGACTTCCTTGCGACAGGTGACGTTGGTTATATCGCGGCTTCTATCAAGACGGTTCAGGACACACGTGTCGGTGATACAGTAACCTTGGCGATAAATCCAGCGACTGAACCACTTTCAGGATACAAGCAGATGAATCCAATGGTTTTCGCAGGTCTCTATCCAATCGAGTCAAATAAATACAATGACCTTCGTGAAGCTCTTGAAAAATTGCAACTGAATGATGCTAGCTTGCAGTTTGAACCAGAAACATCCCAGGCTCTTGGATTTGGTTTCCGTTGTGGTTTCCTTGGACTTCTTCATATGGATGTTATTCAGGAACGTTTGGAACGTGAGTTTAACATCGACCTCATCATGACAGCTCCGTCTGTTATCTACAAGGTTAATCAGACTGATGGTGAGTCTATGGATGTGTCTAACCCATCCGAGTTTCCTGATCCTACAAAGATTGCAACTATCGAAGAACCTTATGTTAAGGCGCAAATCATGGTACCGCAGGAGTTTGTCGGAGCAGTAATGGAATTGGCTCAACGCAAGCGTGGGGACTTTGTAACTATGGACTATATTGATGATAATCGTGTCAATGTCATCTATCAAATCCCACTAGCTGAAATCGTCTTTGACTTCTTTGATAAGCTCAAATCTTCAACACGCGGTTATGCAAGCTTTGATTATGAATTATCAGAGTATCGTCCATCTAAGCTGGTGAAAATGGATATCCTTCTTAATGGTGCTAAGGTGGATGCTCTTAGCTTTATTGTTCACAAAGACTTTGCTTATGAACGTGGGAAACTCATTGTTGATAAGCTCAAGAAAATCATCCCTCGTCAACAATTTGAAGTGCCGATTCAAGCAGCTATTGGGCACAAGATTGTGGCTCGTACTGATATCAAGGCTCTTCGTAAGAACGTACTTGCTAAGTGTTACGGTGGTGACGTTTCTCGTAAACGCAAACTCCTTGAAAAACAAAAAGCTGGTAAGAAACGCATGAAAGCCATCGGTTCTGTAGAAGTACCACAAGAAGCCTTCCTCAGCGTATTGAGCATGGATGAAGAATAGTTGAGCTCTCAAGAAAAAATAAGATAAATATAAAATAATGATTTTTTAAGAGGCTGGGTAAAAAGTCAATTTTCTCCGAAAATGAAAAAATATAACGCATAGTATCAAGGTTTTCAACATCTGATATTATGCGTTTTTCTGATTTTAAAGATTTTTTGCCCATCCTCTTTTCTTAATGTTTGACAAACGCGTCAACCTCAAGTATAGCAGATTGAACTTGGAATAGTACACTAAAGATTCTAAAACATTTTTAGAAATTGATTTGACTTTCCTAATCTCTTTGTTCATGTCTTATTTCAATCAACTATACAAGTTTGGGAATCGGTATTTCTGGGCGGAAGGTTATTATGTGAGTACAGTAGGTCTCAATGAAGCCACAATTAAGAAATATATTCAAGATTAAAGAAATTATCCAGTGGATGATTTCTAAACGAGTATGAAAATTTGAAAATAAGTAAAGCATGATCTATCACTAGATAAATTGAGTGTAAAAGAATATGAGGATCCCTTTAGGGATAGTAGCAAGTAATACTCACGCCTTTTTAAGAGGCAAGTGACGAGTCAAGAGCAATGAGGCTTGAACAAGGTGAAAGCCAGCGTCTTTAGGCGCTGGCTGGTAATTTGGGCTTATAGCGTTAGTGCAAACCACCCGTTAGATGGGTGGTTATGTTTTTTTGATTTTTTTCAATTTTTATTCTACAATAAAATTATATGAAGAGAAGGCGGTAACAATATGCTTAATGCGAAAATTTTTTATATATTTTTATTTTTGATCGTTGTCGAAACTACAGGCTTGTTGTTGTTGAAAAGAGGTCTCGAAATGGGTTATTTAGACACAAAAGCTATTATCCTCGCAATTTTTTCATTTGCTTTTTACAACCTATGTTCATTCGTTTGGGTCTACTTTACAATAAAAAACAATAAAAAATAAATAGACGTATTTTTAGTCAGAACCTCTCAAAAAACGCATTTTCTTGCACCTGCTCCGTAAATGTGTTATACGGATTCTGCGAAAAAGTGATAGTTTTCTAAGCCATGAGCAATGGAAAAGCACCAGCAGTACGAATGCTGAGGCTTTTTTTACGTGGTTGCAAATCACGTCCGGCCCAGTGGCACTTAATCATCACCTTTCTTATCTAGCCAGACATAAGAAACTCAAATAGTAGGTTCAGATGATTATCGCTATGTAAAAATTCCTAAATCATGGGTTCATTTCAAAGAAATTGAAGGTGGAGATGATATTCAGTACTGTGATGGGACGGATGTCAATATTGTAACTCTCAATACCTTTAAACCTTAGCAGTTTGGTATTAGTGAAAGTGAATATGCAGCTCTTGAAACTGTTCAAATTTCAACTAGCATTTATGAATCTAAACAGAAAAGTCAAGACTTTTCCAAGGTATGGGGGTCAAAATCAACTATCGGAGGCTATGAGGCATACGTAGTAAACTGTATTGCGAAGAATGGTAAATATCTAATTATCTGGGTATTTAAATCCGATGATGGCAAGTTTAGATACGTTTCTCTCGAAGGTGTTCCAGAGGTATTAAAAAATCTCCTTCCAATGGTTGAAGAAAGTTGGACCAATAAAAAGAGTTAATATCGTGAAAACAGGAGGCATTCCTGTTTTTTGTTTTACTTATTAAGAAATTTATAAAAAATATGTTTGAAATTAGCAAATGTTTAAAACGTAAACAAAAAAACAAAAACCAAACAAAATACAACAAAAAAACATTGACAACGGTTTCATATAGTGTTATACTTATACCATAAAAGTTAAATGTGAAGGGAGAAGGTCATGGGATTAGATCATTTCTTTGACAAAGACTTAGTCTTTTGCTTAGAAGCAGATAATCAAAAGCAACTATTCGATCAAGTTGCAACCCTATTGGAAGAAAAGAAAGTTGTTACAGAGACCTATCGATCGGCCTTGATTGAACGTGAAAAATCGTTCCCAACTGGTTTGGATATGGAGTTTTTAGGGAAGGATTTGCCTAACGTAGCTATTCCTCATACTGATACAATTCATAATCTAACTGAAAATGTTGTCGTGGTTCGTCTGGAAAAACCAGTAACGTTCCACAATATGATTGCCCCTGATAAGGAAGTAGAAGTATCATTACTCTTCTTTATCATCAACAATTCAAGCTCAAGTCAAACAAATATTCTTGCGCAGTTGATGGACTTCTTTACAGGCAATGGTCATCTTGAAGCGCTCTCTAAGATTACGGAACCTGAAGCTTTGTTCCAATACATCTCAGAAGCGACTGCTTAATTTGTTAATAATTTTTATATAAAAACGGAGGAAATCCAAATGATTAAAATTCTTGCTGCTTGTGGTGCAGGTGTTAACTCAAGCCACCAAATTAAAAGTGCTCTTGAAGAAGAACTTTCTAACCGTGGGTACGATGTTCAATGTGATGCTGTTATGGTAAAAGATGTCAATGAAGACTTGATTAAAGGTTATGATATCTTTACACCAATCGCTGCTACTGATTTAGGTTTTGAACCAGGTATCCCAGTTGTTGAAGCAGGACCAATCTTGTTCCGTATTCCAGCTATGAGCGCTCCAGTTTATGACAATATTGAAGCAGCTATCAAAGAACATGGTCTAAGCTAATTATTAATTTGTAAATATTCCATAAAAATAAAGGGAGGAAAATTATGGATATCATTATCGAACTAGCCAATAAGCTGTTCAAACCTATCTTGGAAATGGGTGGACCGATCATCATGCTGATCATTTTGACATTATTGGCTCTACTTTTTGGAGTGAAATTCTCCAAAGCGCTTGAAGGTGGTATCAAACTTGCCATCGCTCTTACTGGTATCGGTGCTATCATCGGTATGTTAAATGGTGCTTTCTCAGCGTCTCTTGCAAAATTCGTTGAAAACACTGGTATTCAATTGAATATTACCGACGTTGGTTGGGCACCACTTGCTACAATCACTTGGGGTTCAGCTTGGACACTTTACTTCTTGCTTGTGATGTTGATCGTCAACATTGTCATGCTTGCAATGAAGAAAACTGATACACTTGACGTCGATATCTTTGATATCTGGCACTTGTCTATCACAGGTCTTTTGATCAAATGGTATGCTGACAACAATGGAGTTAGCCAAGGAGTTTCACTCTTCATCGCGACTGCAGCAGTTGTTCTTGTTGGGGTTCTTAAAATCATCAACTCTGACTTGATGAAACCAACATTTGATGACCTTCTTAACGCACCAAGTTCATCACCAATGACTTCAACTCACATGAACTACATGATGAACCCAGTTATCATGGTTTTGGATAAGATTTTTGATAAACTCTTCCCAGGTCTTGATAAATACGACTTTGACGCTGCTAAATTGAATAAACGAATCGGTTTCTGGGGATCTAAATTCTTCATCGGTTTCATCCTTGGTATCGTTATCGGTTTGATGGGAACTCCACATCCAGTTCCTGGTGTTGAAGGTGCTGATAAATGGGAACTTGTTATTAAAGGTTGGTTGTCACTTGGTTTGACTGCCGGTGTCTGCTTGGAGCTCTTCTCATTGATCGGTTCATGGTTTATCGCAGCCGTAGAACCACTTTCACAAGGTATTACAAACGTTGCTACTAAACGTCTTCAAGGACGTAAATTCAACATTGGTCTTGACTGGCCATTTATCGCTGGTCGTGCTGAAATCTGGGCTTGTGCTAACGTACTTGCACCAATCATGTTGGTTGAAGCTGTGCTTCTTTCAAATGTCGGAAATGGTATCTTGCCACTTGCTGGTATCATCGCAATGGGTGTAACTCCAGCTCTCTTGGTAGTTACTCGTGGTAAATTGCTCCGTATGATTATCTTCGGAACACTCTTGTTGCCACTCTTCCTTCTTTCAGGTACACTTATCGCACCATTTGCAACAGAACTTGCTAAAGGTGTAGGTGCCTTCCCAGAAGGTGTAAGCCAAACTCAGCTCATTACTCACTCAACACTTGAAGGACCAATCGAAAAACTTCTTGGTTGGACAATTGGTAACACTACAACTGGTGATATCAAAGCAATCCTTGGTGCTGTAGTATTCCTTGCTTTCTATATCGGTATCTTTGCTTGGTACAGAAAACAAATGATCAAACGTAATGAAGAATATGCAGCAAATGCAAAATAATTCGCTCCTAAAAATGTAAATTGTAAAAACTAGGTTGTCAGTTTCCAAGTATGGAGTCGGCAATCTAGTTTTTTTAGGGAAAAAATTAATGGAGGTAACCCTAGTGATTGAATTACAATCAGAACAGTTAAGTGTACAATTTCAGACCTTTGGAGGTGCTCTTACCTCAATAAAAGACAAGGATGGAATTGAGTACTTGTGGCAAGGAGATTCAACTTACTGGAGCGGTCAAGCACCTGTTCTATTTCCAATTTGTGGATCTGTTAGAAATGATACTGTCCTATATAATCAAGAAGATGGTAGTCAAGTAAAAGGTAAAATTCCACGTCATGGTCTAGTACGAAAAAAAGAATTTGAATTAGTGGATCAAACGGATAACTCGGTTACTTTTGCGATTGAAGACGATCAAGAAATGTATGAGAATTATCCCTATCATTTTCGCTTAGAAATAACTTATATAGTTACTGGAAAAACTATTCGTACACAGTATAAAGTTACCAATAAGGAAACAGATAAGAAAATGCCTTACTTTATTGGTGGACATCCTGGATTTAACTGTCCTTTATTTGATGATGAGGCTTATGAAGACTACTATCTTGAATTTGAAAAAGCTGAAACATGTACAGTTCCAAAACCATTCCCAGAAACAGGAATGTTAGATTTTCAAGATAGAAGTAGCTGGTTAAAAGACCAAAAAGAATTGGATCTAAACTATGATTTCTTTAGCTATGATGCTGTGACTTTAGATGAATTAGCATCTCGCTCTGTTTCTTTAAGATCACGCAAGCATGAAAAGGGATTGAAACTAGACTTTAAAGAGTTTCCAAACCTCATCGTTTGGTCAACTCTCAATAAAGGTCCCTTCCTTGCTCTTGAACCTTGGTCAGGTTTGTCAACATCACTCGAAGAGGGCGATCATCTAGAAGATAAGAAAAATGTTCGAATTTTAAATCCAAGTCAAAGTGATCAAATTGGTTTTGACATAGAAATTTTCTAAAAAATAAACAAAAACAAACACAAACTGTTGACTTTTTTAAACAATAGTAGTATATTATGTTTAGAAAGAACAATTTGTGTTTGTTTTAACAAGTTATTCTTCCAATTTCTCCAAGGAGAAGTTACAAAGAGTGATTAGATGAATCATTCTTAAACTAAAATAGTCAACAAAAACTACCAGTAACTACTTGGTAATGGTCATTTTCTTTCCAGAACCAAAAAATTTTTACTGGTCTATTATAAAAAAGGAGTATACAATATGTCTATTGTTATTGGTGCAGATGCTGCAGGTTTGAGATTGAAAGAAGTCGTTAAAGATTTCTTGGAAAAAGAAAACTTCCACGTTGTGGATGTTACAGCTGAAGGTCAAGACTTCGTTGATGTAACTCTTGCAGTTGCTGAAGAAGTTAAAAAAGAAGAACAAAACCTTGGTATTGTCATTGATGCTTATGGTGCTGGACCATTTATGGTTGCAACTAAAATCAAAGGAATGGTTGCTGCAGAAGTATCTGACGAACGTTCAGCTTATATGACTCGTGGTCACAACAACTCACGTATGATTACCATGGGTGCTCAACTTGTTGGTGACGAATTGGCTAAGAACATTGCTAAAGGTTTTGTAAATGGTAAGTATGACGGCGGTCGTCACCAAATCCGTGTCGACATGTTGAACAAAATGTGCTAATACTCTTCAAAAATCAAGATAATCTGTCGTCAGCTCACTTTAGCTAACCTCAGTTATGCTCGCAGCTCGCTTCCTAAGCTAATCTTGATTTTTCTTGAGTAAGGATAAATGATATTAGATTTATATAATTAATCGGAGGGAATAACTAATGAGAATTGCAATTGGATGTGACCACATCGTAACAAATGAAAAAATGGCGGTTTCAGAATTTTTGAAATCAAAAGGACATGAAGTCATCGACTTTGGTACTTATGACCACGCTCGTACCCACTACCCAATCTTTGGTAAAAAAGTTGGTGAAGCAGTAGTTAGTGGCCAAGCTGATCTTGGTGTATGTATCTGTGGTACTGGTGTAGGTATCAATAACGCTGTTAACAAAGTTCCAGGTGTTCGTTCTGCTTTGGTTCGTGATATGACAACAGCTCTTTACGCTAAAGAACAATTGAATGCCAACGTTATCGGATTTGGTGGTAAAATCACTGGTGAATTGCTTATGTGCGATATCATTGAAGCTTTCATCAATGCTGAATACAAACCATCTGAAGAAAATAAAAAATTGATCGCTAAAATCCAACACGTTGAAACTCATAACGATCATCAAACAGATGCCAACTTCTTTACAGAGTTCCTTGAAAAATGGGATCGTGGTGAATACCACGACTAAGAGGTGACTTATGATTTTAACAGTCACAATGAACCCATCCATTGATATTTCCTATCCTTTGGATGAATTGAAAATTGACACTGTCAACCGTGTTGTAGATGTAACTAAAACGGCTGGTGGTAAAGGTCTTAACGTTACTCGTGTCCTATCAGAATTTGGTGACTCCGTAGTCGCAACAGGACTTGTCGGTGGTAAACTTGGTGATTTTTTAGTAGAAAATATTGATGATAAAGTAAGCAAACGTTTCTTCTCAATTCAAGGTGAAACCCGTAACTGTATCGCAATTCTACATGGAGAAAACCAAACAGAAATCCTAGAAAAAGGTCCTGAAGTTCAAGAAAAAGAAGGTCAAGATTTCTTGGCTCATTTCAAAGAACTTTTAGAGACTGTAGAGGTAGTGGCCATTTCAGGTAGTCTACCTGCAGGACTTCCAGTTGATTACTATGCTAGTTTAGTTGAACTTGCGAATCATGCTGGGAAACCTGTTGTATTGGACTGTTCAGGCGCTGCACTTCAGGCAGTTCTTGAGTCTCCACATAAACCAACAGTCATCAAACCAAATAATGAAGAATTATCTCAACTTTTAGGAAGAGAAATTTCTAAAGACTTGGATGAATTAAAAGAAGTTCTTCAAGAACCACTATTTGATGGAA
Source organism: Streptococcus sp. DTU_2020_1001019_1_SI_AUS_MUR_006 (assembly GCF_032340315.1). Lineage (NCBI taxonomy): Bacteria > Bacillati > Bacillota > Bacilli > Lactobacillales > Streptococcaceae > Streptococcus > Streptococcus sp. DTU_2020_1001019_1_SI_AUS_MUR_006. The sequence continues at coordinate 1,379,816 of NZ_CP135436.1, forward strand.
TCGAGTGGATTATCGTTTCCTTAGGTGCTAACGGAGCATTCGCTAAACACGGTAACACTTTCTACAAAGTAGATATTCCAAGAATTCAAGTAGTAAATCCAGTCGGTTCTGGCGATTCTACAGTGGCAGGTATTGCTTCAGGTCTTTTCCATAAAGAAACGGATCAAGAACTGTTGATCAAGGCAAATGTCCTTGGTATGCTTAATGCTCAAGAAAAAATGACCGGTCATGTCAATATGGCTAACTATCAAGGTCTATATGACCAATTAATTGTAAAAGAGGTATAAAATGGTTTTAACAGAAAATAAACGCGCTTGTATGCAAAAACTCTCTGATGAGAATGGTATCATCTCAGCTCTTGCTTTTGACCAACGTGGTGCTTTGAAACGCCTTATGGCTCAATACCAAACAGAAGAGCCAACAGTAGCTCAAATGGAAGAACTTAAAGTTTTGGTAGCAGATGAGTTGACTAAATACGCTTCATCTATGCTTCTTGACCCTGAGTATGGACTTCCAGCTACAAAAGCTCTTGATCCAAAAGCTGGTCTTCTCCTTGCTTATGAAAAAACAGGTTACGACACAACAAGTACAAAACGTTTGCCAGACTGCTTGGATGTTTGGTCTGCAAAACGTATCAAAGAACAAGGTGCAGATGCTGTTAAGTTCTTGCTTTACTATGATGTAGACAGCTCTGACGAACTTAATCAACAAAAACAAGCCTACATCGAACGTATCGGTTCTGAGTGTGTGGCGGAAGATATTCCATTCTTCCTTGAAATTCTTGCTTACGATGAAAAGATTGCGGACGCAGGTTCTGCCGAATACGCTAAAGTAAAACCACACAAGGTTATTGGTGCGATGAAGGTCTTCTCAGACCCACGTTTCAATATCGATGTCTTGAAAGTGGAAGTTCCAGTTAACGTTAAATACGTTGAAGGATTTGGCGATGGAGAAATCGTTCATACACGTGAAGAAGCAGCTGCTTTCTTCAAAGCCCAAGACGAAGCTACTAACCTTCCTTACATCTACTTGAGTGCAGGTGTGTCAGCTAAGCTCTTCCAAGAAACTCTTGTATTTGCCCACGAATCAGGCGCAAACTTCAATGGTGTTCTTTGTGGACGTGCAACATGGGCTGGATCAGTTGAAGCTTACATCAAAGACGGTGAAGTAGCAGCTCGCGAATGGCTTCGTACAACTGGATTTGAAAACATCGATGAACTTAACAAGGTTCTTCAAACAACAGCTACTTCTTGGACTGAACGTGTCTAAATTTCCCCCCTTTTATGTCCTAAAACCTAGCTAAAAAACTTTTAAAAAAAGTTGTATGTAAAGGTTTACAAAAAATCATTCTTGTGATATACTAAAGTCACAAGTTAATACAAAGTGAGTGTTACTAAGTAATATTAGGCATGATCACAGATGACTCAGATGTATATTTTCTGAGTTCATTTGTGGTCATTTTTTATGCTCACAAAACTTAAATAATAGGGCAAGGAGGTTGCCATGTATCGGATATTAAATCCAATGAATAACAATGTTTCTCTCGTGCGTAATAGTAAGGGAGAGGAGTTGATCGTAATTGGTAAGGGGATTTCATTCGGTAAGAAGAAGGGAGATTTGATTTCTGAGGATCAGGTTGAAAAAGTTTTTCGGATGAAAACAGAAGAGTCGCGAGAAAATTTTATGGCTCTTCTCAAGGATGTACCGCTTGATTTTATTACGGTCACTTATGAGATTATTGATAATCTTTCTAAAAAATATCAATATCCTGTCCAAGAGTATCTATACGTCACTCTGACAGACCATATCTATTGTTCTTATCAGGCTATTAGTCAAGGACGCTATAAGGATAGTAACTTGCCTGATATTTCTACCAAGTATCCTATCGCTTTTCAAATTGCACAAGAAGCTTTTGAAATTTATCGTCAAAAACTGACAGAAAATTTTCCTGAAGACGAGATCATTCGTATCGCTTATCACTTCATCAATGCAGAAGGTGAAAATGAAGTCGAAGTTGTTGAGTCGATTGATAAGAGAAAGGAAATTTTAAAGAGAGTTGAAAGCGTTTTGAAGAGTTATAAAATCCAGCGAACACCTGAAAATAATAATTTCTACGATCGCTTTATGATTCATCTCAATTATTTTTTGGATTATCTGGATCGTAGTCGCGATGATAATCAATCCTTGCTCGATATGGAAGAACATATCAAGAATACCTATCCAGAAGCATTCGAGATTGGTAGCAAAATTTATGAAGTCATTGCTCAGGAAACTGGTCTTGATCTCTGTAAGAGTGAACGAGTTTACCTGGTTCTACATATCCAACGTTTATTGTCATAACATTTATTAAAAAATATATAAGGAGAAATCTATCATGAATAGAGAAGAAGTAACATTGTTAGGTTTTGAGATTGTTGCCTATGCTGGCGATGCTCGTTCAAAACTATTGGAAGCTTTGAAGGCTGCTGAAGCAGGTGATTTTGCGAAAGCGGATAGCTTAGTTGAGGAAGCTGGTAGCTGTATCGCTGAAGCTCACCACGCGCAAACTAGCTTGTTAACTAAGGAAGCTGCAGGTGATGATTTGGCTTATAGCGTGACTATGATGCATGGCCAAGATCATCTGATGACTACAATCTTGCTAAAAGATTTGATGCATCATTTAATTGAACTTTATAAAAGAGGAGCTAAATAATGAATAAGTTAATTGCCTATATCGAGAAAGGGAAGCCTTTCTTTGAAAAACTATCTCGAAATATCTATCTTCGTGCTATTCGTGATGGATTTATCGCTGGAATGCCAGTCATTCTCTTCTCAAGTATTTTTATCTTGATTGCTTTTGTTCCAAACTCTTGGGGCTTTAAATGGTCTGATGAAGTAGTAGCTCTTTTGATGAAACCTTACAGCTACTCTATGGGGATTCTAGCAGTCTTGGTAGCTGGTACCACTGCTAAATCTTTAACAGACTCCGTCAATCGTAGTATGGAGAAAACCAACCAAATCAACTATATGTCAACGCTATTGGCAGCTATTGTTGGTTTGCTAATGTTGGCAGCTGACCCAATCGAGGGTGGTTTTGCGACAGGATTCCTTGGAACAAAAGGGTTGCTTTCAGCCTTCCTGGCAGCTTTTGTAACTGTAGCTATCTATAAGGTTTGTGTGAAGAACAACGTTACTATTCGCATGCCTGACGAAGTTCCACCGAATATCTCACAAGTCTTTAAAGACGTTATTCCGTTTACGCTTTCAGTTGTTTCTCTTTATGCTCTTGACTTGCTCGCTCGTCAATTTGTTGGTGCAAGCGTTGCAGAATCAATTGGTAAATTCTTTGCTCCATTATTCTCAGCAGCAGACGGTTATCTTGGTATTACTATTATCTTTGGTGCTTTTGCCTTCTTCTGGTTTGTCGGTATTCACGGCCCATCTATCGTTGAACCTGCCATTGCAGCGATCACTTATGCAAATGCCGAAGTCAACTTGAACCTTCTTCAACAAGGTATGCACGCTGACAAGATTCTTACTTCTGGTACACAAATGTTTATCGTCACTATGGGTGGTACAGGAGCAACTCTTGTAGTTCCATTCATGTTTATGTGGTTGTGTAAGTCTAAGCGTAACCGTGCCATCGGACGTGCTTCAGTAGTTCCAACCTTCTTCGGTGTAAATGAACCAATCTTGTTTGGTGCACCACTTGTTTTGAACCCAATCTTCTTCATTCCATTTATCTTCGCACCTATTGCAAACGTATGGATCTTTAAGTTCTTTATCGAAACTCTTGGCATGAACTCATTTACTGCCAACCTTCCATGGACTACGCCTGGACCTCTAGGTATTGTTCTTGGTACAAACTTCCAGTTCTTGTCATTTGCTCTTGCAGCATTGTTAATCGTAGTGGATATTGCAATCTACTATCCATTCCTTAAAGTTTATGACGAACAAATTATTGAAGAAGAACGTTCAGGTAAAGCTAACGATGAATTAAAAGAAAAAGTAGCCGCAAACTTCAATACTGCTAAAGCTGATGCTATCCTTGAAAAAGCTGGAGTAGAATCAGCACAAAATACAATCACTGATGAAACAAACGTACTCGTTCTTTGTGCAGGTGGTGGAACAAGTGGACTTCTTGCAAGTGCTTTGAATAAAGCAGCAGCAGAATACAATGTTCCAGTTAAAGCTGCAGCAGGTGGCTATGGAGCCCACCGTGAAATGTTACCAGAGTTTGATTTGGTTATCTTAGCACCACAAGTTGCTTCAAACTTTGAGGATATGAAAGCTGAAACAGATAAACTTGGAATCAAATTGGCTAAGACTGAAGGAGCTCAATACATCAAGTTGACTCGTGATGGTAAAGGTGCTCTTGCATTTGTTCAAGCTCAATTCGATTAACGATAGGGACTATGAAATAGTTTCCTCTCGTTACGGAAATCGCTATGTCGAATTTCCTAATCGCCTTGTTAATATTCGTCGGTAAAAAGATATCGTTTTTACCTCCTCATGTCACAATTCGATTAATAATAGGGACTATGAAATAGTTTCCTCTCGTTACGGAAATCGCTATGTCGAATTTCCTAATCGCCTTATTAATTCGTCGGTAAAAAGATATCGTTTTTACCTCCTCATGTCACTATTTGGTGACTTGGTACAAGAAGTGAGATGGAGATGGATGGCTCACTAACTCCTCTCCCCTCACTTTTCATTTAATACAATCAAGAAATAGGTGAAAAAATGACAAAAACACTTCCTAAAGATTTTATTTTTGGTGGGGCAACGGCTGCCTATCAAGCGGAAGGAGCTACCCATACTGACGGAAAAGGACCAGTTGCTTGGGACAAATACTTAGCTGATAACTATTGGTATACAGCAGAACCAGCAAGCGATTTCTACCATAAATATCCAGTAGATCTTCAGTTAGCTGAAGAGTATGGCGTCAATGGTATTCGTATTTCAATCGCTTGGTCACGGATTTTTCCGACAGGATATGGTGAGGTAAATCCTAAAGGTGTCGAGTTTTATCATAATTTATTTGCTGAATGCCACAAGCGCAATGTAGAACCTTTTGTAACCCTTCATCACTTTGATACACCTGAAGCTCTTCACTCAAATGGAGACTTCTTAAATCGTGAAAACATCGAACACTTTGTAGATTATGCTGCATTCTGTTTTGAAGAATTCCCAGAAGTAAACTATTGGACAACCTTTAATGAAATTGGTCCAATCGGTGACGGTCAATACTTGGTCGGTAAATTCCCACCAGGTATTCAATATGACCTTGCGAAAGTCTTCCAATCCCACCACAATATGATGGTTTCTCATGCTCGTGCTGTGAAATTGTACAAAGACAAAGGCTATAAAGGTGAAATCGGGGTTGTTCACGCCCTTCCAACTAAGTATCCATTGGATCCTAAAAATCCTGCAGACGTTCGTGCTGCTGAGTTGGAAGATATCATCCACAACAAATTTATCTTGGATGCTACATACCTTGGACACTATTCAGATGCAACAATGGAAGGTGTAAACCACATCTTATCAGTAAATGGTGGTAGCTTGGATCTTCGTGACGAAGACTTTGCAGCACTTGAAGCAGCTAAAGATTTGAACGACTTCCTTGGAATTAACTACTACATGAGTGACTGGATGGAAGCCTTTGATGGTGAAACTGAGATCATCCATAATGGTAAAGGAGAAAAAGGAAGCTCTAAATACCAAATCAAAGGTGTTGGACGTCGTGTATCTCCTGACTATGTACCTCGTACTGACTGGGACTGGATCATCTACCCTCAAGGTTTGTATGATCAAATCATGCGTGTTAAGAAAGATTATCCAAACTACAAGAAGATCTACATCACTGAAAACGGACTTGGATACAAAGATGAATTTGTGGACAACACTGTTTACGATGATGGCCGTATTGATTATGTGAAACAACACTTGGAAGTATTGTCTGATGCGATTGCAGATGGTGCAAACGTCAAAGGATACTTCATCTGGTCATTGATGGATGTCTTCTCATGGTCAAATGGTTATGAAAAACGCTACGGTCTCTTCTATGTGGATTTTGAAACGCAAGAACGCTATCCAAAGAAATCGGCTCACTGGTATAAAAAATTAGCTGAGACGCAAGTGATTGAATAGTACAACTAGTTATTAGGTATAGAATTTAAGCGAGGAAAGTTTATGCTAAAAGATTTTATCAAATCAATCTATGAAAAAGTTTATATTATTAACTTTGAACATTGCTCTCATGTACCATCCTTGACCAAGGAGCAACTTGCAAGTCTTGGAAAATGGTATGTCTCGACGGGTAAGGAGTGGATTTGTCATTCAGACTATGAATTTGAAGAATTTCAAAAGCTATTTTTAAATTTTGTCAACGCAGAAGATAAGGATAACATTTCCTTTGTTTCGGATTTTATGCCATTTCAACACTAAAATATTATAAAGAGGAATCTATCTCATACTAGGGGATATTCCTCTTTTTTATCTAGATTTTACCTGAAAGACAAAAAAATTCTTGACAGATTTATGTTATAGGAGTAAACTATTAACTAGTTAAATAACTGGTTAAGTACATAAAAAGGTAACTCACTCGCTCAAATCTTGTTTGATAAATAGAAAATAGAAGGAGGAGTTTTAAAAGTGAGTTATTTTTCTAAATAGATATTTAACCGGTTAAGGAAGTCTTTTAGGAAAAAGTGTAGTTCTTCTTTAACGAATAAATGAAATAGGAAGTGTGTTTAGATGAAAATCAATAAAAAATATGTTCTTGGTTCCGTAGCTCTTTTAGCCTTAAGCCTTTCAAGTTATGAATTGGGGCGTTACCAAGCGGTACAGACTAGCAAAGAGTCTAATCGTGTGTCTTATATAGAAGGGAATCAGGCTAGTGCTAAGACTGAAAATCTGACACCAGATGAGGTTAGTCAGCGAGAGGGGATTAATGCTGAACAAATTGTTGTTAAAATTACCGATCAAGGCTACGTAACTTCACATGGAGACCATTATCATTACTTTAATGGCAAGGTTCCTTATGATGCTATCATTAGTGAAGAACTTCTGATGAAAGATCCGAATTATCAGTTGAAGGATTCAGACATTGTCAACGAAGTCAAGGGTGGTTATGTCATTAAGGTTGATGGTCGCTATTATGTATACCTCAAAGATGCATCCCATGCAGAAAATATTCGTAGTAAGGATGAGATCAATCGTCAGAAGCAAGAACACGGACATGGTAGTGGAACAAAAGTTAGCAATGAAGTCACTCTAGCAAGGGCTCAGGGACGTTATACGACGGATGATGGCTATGTTTTTAATGCAAGTGATATTATTGAGGATACTGGCGATGCTTACATCGTTCCACATGGCAATCACTTCCATTATATTCCTAAGAGTGACTTGTCTGCCAGTGAATTAGCTGCGGCCCAAGCCTTCCTATCTGGTAAAGGTGGCCAAACAAGCTCAGTTGGGTATCGTCCGTCAACAAATTCTTCTAGCAGCTCATCAGAGGCATCGAATAGTAGTTCATATGGACAAACAAATCATAGTAATGTTGAGACAAATATTAGAAGATGGGCTCCAACTGTTAGCCCACAAGTGGATAATAGTTATCAAGCAAGTCCAAGTGAAGACGTATCTAGTCTTTTGAAACAACTTTATGCCTTGCCACTCAGCCAACGACATGTGGAATCAGATGGGCTTGTCTTTGATCCAGCGCAAATTACAAGAAAAACTGCGAATGGTGTTGCAGTGCCACACGGGGATCACTACCATTTTATCCCATATAGTCAGATGTCAGCTTTGGAAGAAAAAATTGCACGGATGATTCCAGTTGGTAATCAAAAAAAAGTTTCTGTTCCTGGAGCTACTAGTTTACAGCCAAATCTTATTTTGAAGCCAGTCCCTCGGCCTGTCCCAAATTTGCAACCAGCACCAGTTCCACTTCCTGATAACCATTCTAATGAGGAGCTTGCCAAACAAGTAGTCAGAAAAGTTGGTCAGGGGTATGTCCTAGAAGAAAAGGGAGTTTTACGTTATGTCTTGATTAAGGATTTGTCTAAAGAGAATCTTATAGCTTTTGAGAAAAAAATAAATAAGGTGGTTACACCATCTCATACCTTGGCGGAGAAGAAAAGCACAATAGCTCCTCGAAATCAGGAATTCTATGATAAGGCTTATAGTTTGTTGGAGAAAACGCATAGGAACCTACTTGAAAATAAGGGACGGCTATCTGACTTCCAGACTTTAGATCAATTGCTAGAAAGATTAAATGATGAACATGTAAACAAGGTAGCCTTTGTAGATGATTTGCTTAAATTTATTGCACCGATTAATCATCCAGAACGTCTTGGTAAGCCAAACTCACAAATCGAGTATAGTGACGATGAAGTTCGTGTAGCTCAGCTAGCGGATAAGTACACAACATCGGATGGTTATATCTTTGATGCCCATGATATTATCAGTGACGAGGGAGATGCTTATGTAACGCCACATATGGGGCATAGTCACTGGATTGGTAAGGATAGTTTGTCCGATAAAGAAAAATCGGAAGCTCAAGTCTATACCAAAGAGAAAAATATCAACCCTCCATCTGAAGATAGTGCTACTCAAGCAAATCCAAATGGGGAAAGCGCAGCATCCATTTACGAACGCGTTAAAGGTGAAAAACGAATTCCATTGGTTCGTTTACCTTATAATGTTGAACATACTGTAGCAATAAAAAATGGTAATCTAATTATTCCTCACAAGGATCATTACCATAATATCAAGTTTGCTTGGTTTGACGACAAATCTTATAAGGCACCGAATGGTTATAGTCTTGAAGACTTATTTGCAACGATTAAGTACTATGTAGAACACCCAGATGAACGTCCACATTCAAATGATGGTTGGGGAAATGCTAGCGAGCATGTCTTGGGTAAAAAAGATAATAGTCAAGATCCTACTAATAACTATAAACCAGAGGAAGAACCTGAAGAGGAAAGTCCTGTTGAACCAGAAGAACCACAGGTTGAGACTGAAAAGGTAGAAGCTAAGCTCAAAGAAGCAGAGGAACTATTAAAGACAGTCACAGATGCAAACCTTAAATCCAATGCTAGCGAAACCTTGGTTGGTTTGCGAAATAATCTGACTTTGGGAACTATGGATAACAATGGTATTATGGCTCAAGCTGAAAATCTCACAGCCTTACTAAAAAATAGTAAGCCTAAAACAAGTCAAAACGATTAAAATTCGTGAGTTAAAAATAACCAGTGAGAACTGAAAATGAAATCTAGTTCTCACTTTTTTCATGAAAATGCACAAAAAATATTGACATTTTAAATTTTTAGGAGTAAAATGTTTACTAGTTAATTAAATGGTTAAATACTAGTTAAGGAGTTGTTATGAAAAAAAGAAGTATCCTATGGCTCATGCTTGCCTTCCTTGCTCTCGTTTTAGGAGCTTGTGGACAGAAGATCAGTCAAGATAAGAGTGATGAAACTAAAGGGATGAAAATTGTGACCAGTTTTTATCCTATCTATGCTATGGTCAAGGAAGTATCTGGTGACTTGAATGATGTTCGGATGATTCAGTCAAGTAGCGGAATTCACTCCTTTGAACCTTCAGCAAATGACATTGCTGCCATCTATGATGCAGATGTCTTTGTTTACCATTCTCATACGCTCGAATCTTGGGCAGGAAGTTTAGATCCCAATCTTAAAAAATCTAAAGTTAAGGTTTTAGAGGCTTCTGAGGGAATGACTTTAGACCGCGTCCCAGGGCTAGAAGATGTGGAAGCAGGGGATGGAGTTGATGAAAAAACGCTCTATGACCCTCACACTTGGCTAGATCCTGAAAAAGCTGGCGAAGAAGCTCAGATTATCGCTGATAAACTTTCAGAGGTGGATAGTGAGCATAAAGAAACTTACCAGAAAAATGCGCAAGCCTTTATCAAAAAAGCTCAAGAATTGACTAAGAAATTCCAGCCTAAATTTGAAAAAGCGACTCAGAAAACATTTGTAACACAACATACAGCCTTTTCTTATCTAGCGAAGAGATTTGGACTTAATCAACTTGGTATTGCAGGCATCTCTCCTGAACAAGAACCAAGTCCACGACAACTAACAGAAATTCAGGAATTTGTTAAAACTTATAAGGTTAAAACGATTTTTACAGAAAGTAATGCTTCTTCAAAAGTAGCTGAAACTCTTGTCAAATCAACAGGTGTGGGTCTTAAAACTCTGAATCCTTTAGAGGCAGACCCACAAAATGACAAGACTTATCTAGAAAATCTAGAAGAAAATATGAGTATTTTAGTAGAAGAATTAAAGTGAGGAAAGAATGAAAATCAATAAAAAATATCTAGCTGGGTCAGCAGCTGCACTTGTTTTAAGTGTCTGTGCTTATGAACTAGGTTTGCATCAAGCCCAAACTGTAAAAGAAAATAACCGTGTTTCATACATTGATGGTAAACAACCGAGTCAAAAGGCAGAGAACTTGACACCAGATGAAGTTAGTCAGCGAGAGGGGATTAATGCTGAACAGATTGTCATCAAGATTACGGATCAAGGCTACGTAACTTCACATGGGGACCATTATCATTACTATAATGGCAAGGTTCCTTATGATGCTATCATCAGTGAAGAATTGCTAATGAAAGATCCGAATTATCAGTTGAAGGATTCAGATATTGTCAATGAAATTAAGGGTGGCTATGTGATTAAGGTTGATGGTCGTTATTATGTATACCTCAAAGATGCATCCCATGCAGAAAATATTCGTAGTAAGGATGAGATCAATCGACAGAAGCAAGAACACGGACATGGTAGTGGAACAAAAGTTAGCAATGAAGTTACCTTAGCAAGGACTCAGGGACGTTATACAACGGATGACGGCTATGTTTTTAATGCAAGTGATATTATTGAGGATACTGGCGATGCTTACATCGTTCCACATGGCAATCACTTCCATTATATTCCTAAAAGTGACTTATCAGCTAGCGAACTTGCTGCGGCCCAAGCCTTCCTATCTGGTAAAGGTGGCCAAACAAGCTCAGTTGGGTATCGACCGTCAACAAATTCTTCTAGCAGCTCATCAGAGTCATCGAATAGTAGTTCATATGGACAAACAAATCATAGTAATGTTGAGGCAAATACTAGAATATGGATCCCAAGTGTTAGCCCACAAGTGGATAATAGTTATCAAGCAAGTCCAAGTGAAGACGTATCTAGTCTTTTGAAACAACTTTATGCCTTGCCACTCAGCCAACGACATGTGGAATCAGATGGGCTTGTCTTTGATCCAGCGCAAATTACAAGAAAAACTGCGAATGGTGTTGCAGTGCCACACGGAGATCATTACCACTTTATCCCTTATTCTCAAATGTCTGATTTAGAGCAGAAGATTGCGAGAATGATTTCTGAAAATTATCAAGGAAATCATACTACTGCAGGTGGTAAAGAATTAAAACCAATTCCGACTCCAATCCCTGCTCCAGAGCCTACCCCAATACCAAGTCCACAACCTGTACCAAATCCTCAACCAGCTCCAAGCAATCCAATTGATGGAAAATTGGTAAAACAGGCGATTCGAAAGGTGGATGATGGTTATGTCTTCGAAGAGAATGGAATTTCGCGTTATATTTCTGCCAAGGAACTTTCAGCAGAAACTGTTGCAGCCATTGATAATAAACTTGCCAAACAAGAAAGTTTGTTTCATGAGTTAGGAGCTAAGAAAACCAATCTTGCATCTGCTTATCAAAAATTTTACAACAAAGTTTATGATTTACTAGCAACAGTTCATCAAGATTTGATTTCCAATAAAGGGCGCCAAGCTGATTTTGACGCTTTGGATAGACTATTGGAACGTCTCAACGATGAGTCAAGTGATAAAGTCAAGTTAGTTGATGATATCCTTGCTTTTCTAGCGCCGATTCGTCATCCAGAACGTTTAGGAAAACCAAATGCACAAATAACTTACACAGATGATGAGATTCAAGTAGCCAAGTTGGCAGGCAAGTATACAACAGAAGATGGCTATATCTTTGATCCTCGTGATATCACCAGTGATGAGGGGGATGCCTATGTAACTCCGCATATGAGCCACAGTCATTGGATTAAGAAAGATAGTTTGTCTGAAGCTGAAAGAGCAGCAGGTCAAGCTTATGCTAAAGAGAAAGGTTTGACACCTCCTTCAACAAATCATCAAAGTTCAGGAAATACTGAAGCTAAGGGAGCAGAAGCGATTTACAATCGAGTAAAAGCAGCTAAGAAGGTACCACTTGATCGTATGCCTTACAATCTCCAACATACTGTGGAAGTTAAAAATGGAAGTTTGATTATACCTCATTATGACCATTACCATAACATCAAATTTGAGTGGTTTGACGAAGGACTTTATGAGGCACCTAAGGGGTATACTTTAGAAGAGCTATTTGAAACTGTGAAGTATTATGTCGAACATCCAAACGAACGTCCGCATTCAGATAGTGGTTGGGGCAATGCGAGCGACCATGTTCACAGAAACCACAATAGTCAAACTGCTAACAATCAAACAGAGAAACCAACAGAGGAGAAACCTCAGACAGAAAAAATTGAGGAGGAAAAACCTCGCGAAGAAAAACCGAAAAATGAGAAAGCAGAATCTCCAAAACCAAAAGGACCAGGGGAATCAGAAGAAGAATCACCATCGGAACCAGAGGAACCTCAGGTTGAAACTGAAAAGGTTGAAGAAAAACTGAGAGAGGCGGAAGAGTTACTTAAAAAGATTCAGGATCCAATTCTTAAGTCTAATGCCAACGAAACTCTCACAGGATTAAAAAATAACCTGTTATTTGGTTCTCAGGACAACAATACTATTATGGCAGAAGCTGAAAAGCTATTAATCTTGTTAAAGGAGAGTAAGTAACTATACAACTATTATAGAAGATAAAAAGGGAGCAGAATATGGATTCTGTTCTCTTTTTTATGAAATTGTGTAAAAATTCTTGACATATTTTCTAAATAAAGATAAACTATTTACTAGTTAATTAAATGGTTAAATACTAGTTAAGGAGTTGTTATGAAAAAAAGAAGTATCCTATGGCTCATGATTGCCTTATTTGCTCTTACCATAGGAGCATGTGGACAAAAGACCAGTCAAGACAAGAGTGATGAAACTAAAGGTATGAAAATTGTGACCAGTTTTTATCCTATCTATGCCATGGTCAAGGAAGTATCTGGTGACTTGAATGATGTTCGAATGATTCAGTCAAGTAGCGGAATTCACTCCTTTGAACCTTCGGCAAATGATATCGCAGCAATATATGATGCCGATGTTTTTGTCTATCATTCTCATACACTAGAGTCATGGGCGGGAAGTTTGGATCCAAGCCTGCAAAAATCCAAGGTAAAGGTCTTAGAAGCATCAGAAGGTATGACCTTGGAGCGCGTGCCTGGCTTAGAAGATATGGAAGCTGGAGATGGGATTGATGAGAAGACCTTGTACGATCCTCATACTTGGTTAGATCCTGAAAAAGCTGGCGAAGAAGCACAGATAATTGCTGATAAGTTATCCGAACTAGACAGTGCTAACAAGGATACCTATCAGAAAAATGCACAGAACCTTAGTGCCAAGGCTCATGACTTAACTAAGAAATACCAACCCATCTTTGAAAAAGCAAATCAAAAGACATTTGTGACCCAACACACAGCCTTTTCATATTTGGCAAAACGATTTGGACTCAATCAGCTTGGGATTTCAGGAATATCTCCTGATCAAGAACCAAGTCCAAGACAACTAACAGAAATTCAGGAATTTGTTAAAACCTATAAGGTTAAAACGATTTTTACAGAAAGCAATGCTTCATCTAAGGTAGCGGACACACTTGTCAAATCAACAGGTGTGGGTCTTAAAACCCTCAATCCTTTAGAGGCAGACCCACAAAATGACAAGTCCTACTTAGAAAATTTAGAAGAGAATATGGCTATCTTAGCTGAAGAATTGAAATGAGGAGATTATGAAGATTAATAAAAAATATCTAGCGGGATCTGCAGTGGTCCTTGCCTTAAGTGTTTGTGCTTATGCTTTAAATAAACATCAAGCACCTGAGAAAAAAGATGACAACCGTGTATCCTACGTTGATGGTAAAGAGTCTGAAGCTAAAAAGAATGAAACTCTGACACCAGACCAAGTTAGCAAGAAGGAAGGCATAGAAGCTGAACAGATTGTTACCAAAATCACTGATCAAGGTTATGTGACTTCACACGGCGACCATTTCCATTACTATAATGGTAAGGTGCCTTATGATGCTATCTTTAGTGAAGAACTGGTCATGAAAGATCCAAACTATCAGCTGAAGGATGAAGATATTGTCAATGAGATTAAAGGTGGCTATATCATCAAAGTTGATGGCAAATACTATGTCTATCTAAAAGATGCTAGCCATGCAGATAATGTTCGTACCAAAGACCAAATTGAGCGTCAGAAACGAGAAGGCACATCAGATAGAGGAAATGAAACTAAGGAAGTCCTTGCTGCACGAGCTCAAGGCCGATATACAACGGATGATGGTTATGTCTTTAATGTTGCAGATATCATTGAAGATACAGGTGATGCCTATATCGTTCCTCACGGTGGACATTATCACTACGTTCCAAAGAGTTCACTTTCCTCAAGCGAGTTGGCTGCTGCACAAGCCTATCTGGCTGGCAGGAGAAGTCAACCGAGTGTGACGGACTATAAACCGAATCCAAGTGTTGAACCAAGTCCTCAAGCAGATAACTCAGCTACAAACAAACCAGTAGCTCAAGTGGACGACCTTCAAAGTCTTCTTGCTCAGTTATATGCTTTACCAGTTAGTCAACGCTATCGAGAATCTGATGGTTTGGTATTTGATCCAGCTAAAATTACCAGTCGTACACCATCAGGGGTGGCAATTCCACACGGTAATCACTACCATTTCATTCCCTATAGTAGTATGTCTGCTTTGGAACAAAAGATTGCTCGTTTGATGCCACTTTCAGGTCTTGTAACACCATCAAATCCTTTAGAAACTCCAAGCAAACCTAGTGGAGATCATGAGCACAACCATGACCATGAAGATGCTAATCATGACCATCATAATGATGGAGAAGAACATGATCATGGATTTGCAGCTGAGCGAGTGATTAGTGAGGATGAGCAAGGTTTTGTGGTTTCACATGGAGATCATGCCCACTATTTCTTTAAAAAAGATTTGTCAGCAGAGCAGATAAAGGCAGCGCAAGAACATTTACATGGTCACCATCAGGCAGAGCCTGTAAAACCTCTTGCCAAGACTGTAGAAAGTTTCTCTCGAGATGCCAGCGATGAAGAAAAGATAGCTTATATCTCTAAAACCTATGGTGTTCCGCTTGAAGCTATCCGAATTTCAAATGGATTCTTTGTATTTGGAAATCCAGACCAGGCTTATGACCCAACTCACATTCACCCTTATGCAGTTCGAAAAGAACACGTTCGTATTCCGCTTCAAACAGGCGATGCAGAGCTTGATTTCCTAAACGAACTCTATACAACTGCACTTCGGGATGGTGTCTCTCCATATAGTTTGCAGGTGGAAAATGGCAGCTTCGTCATTCCTCACGGAGACCATAATCACTACATTAAAGTACAGACTAAAGGTTATGAAGTGGCTTTAAAACATAAGATTCCTGCCTTGCAATCCAACTACCAACCAGGTGCCTTTGATGAAGCTACTGTTCAGAATAAAATTGATCAACTTTTAGCAGAAAGTCGCGAAGTTTACAAGGATAAACCAATTTTACAAAGACAAATTGAGCTTGCCTTGGGACAATTCTCTGAAAATATGAAGAAGCTCTCAACAAACTCTACAGCTGGTTATCTGGCTGCTTTAGATCTCTTTGACAAGCAGTATATCCATGTTGATGCTAGCGTAAAACCAACAGAAATCAGTCCTTTAGATAAGAAATATCAAGCTTTAGTAGATAAGATTAATATCTTGGATACGGATGCTTATGGACTTCCTAAGAAGGATCTCTTGGCTCAGCTCCAAGAAAATAAATTGGCTCAAGATGAGGCTGGATTAGATGCAGTAGAAGCAAAACTAGAAGCCTTACAGGACTTTAATGATCGAACTGGAGTTACAACAGTCGAGTACATTAAGTATTTCTATCAACATCTGTCAGATGGTCGTTTAAATGATACTCTTAGAAATAAGGTTGCCAACTTAACTTGGACCCTTTATCAGTCACAATCCTTCCTTAAGGCGACTGACTTAAACAAACTCTTCCCTGAAATCTATCAAACAAAATTAGAGGTAGAAGAAGCAGTGAAGAATGAATCTGTTGCTCATAAACCTTCTGAAACAATTTTAGATACTGAAAAAGTGGATGGTCACAGTGCTAAAACGGCAGTCTATGAATTTTTGAAAGGTTTGTATGATGATATTAAACCTGAGGAACAAAGTAATCATGTTCGAAAAGGTCAAGTAGTAGAACTCTTAACGAAAGCTGAAGAGTTAGTGGCTCAAGTCAAAGAAGAGGGAGTCAAAGCTTCCCTTGCTGACGAAGTGAAAAATCTGAAAGCTGCTCTAGAAAAAGACGATGCAGACCTTGATGAACTAAACACACAAGTTCAAGATCTTCTAAAACGAATTTCACAAACCATTCAGACTGAACGTGAGAATGCCAACCAAGACCCAGAGGTTTTAGTTCTTTATCAAAAACTATACAACGGAGTTATTGCCCTTCATACTTATTTAGAAATGAATAATGGTTCTGATGCTGACTTTGAAAAAGTAGATGCCTTGTTTGATAAATTGTCAGCTGCAAGCAAAGACAAGCAAGCTCTTCTAGCTCTTGCTCAAGAAATTGTCTCATTAAACCAGGAATTTCAATCTAAAGTCAAGCCAGCTGAAGTTAACACCGAAACAGCCAATAAAGAAACAAACGATAAACAAGCTGAGTCAACCTTAACTCCTGCAACTACATCTTCAGAAACAAGAGAAAAAGTAGCAGAATAACAAAAAGTTCAGTCAACTACCGTGTCAAAAGTAGATGCTGATAAAAAAAGAGGTCGGGAATTTTTTCCCGATCTCTTTAGTCTTTATAAGCTACAATTCCAATGATAGTATCAACTGCACGCTCCATGGTTTGAAGACTAACATATTCAAAACGACCGTGCATATTTTCACCACCGGCGAAGATATTTGGCGTAGGAATTCCCATAAAGGAAATCTTAGACCCATCTGTTCCACCACGGATAGGCTCAATAATTGGAGTAATATCAAGACTTTCCATTACTGATTTAGCGATGGTGATTGGAGTCATATCCTTTTCAATGACTTCCTTCATGTTGTAATATTGGTCTGTCAAAGTCAAGGTTACACGATCGCTACCAAGTTCTTGGTTCATCTTATCAGCAATAGCTTGCATGGCAGCTTTACGCGCTTCGAAGCTTTCTTTTTCAAAGTCGCGAATGATGTAGCTAGCACGCGCTTCCTCAACAGTACCAGTTATATCCATGAGATGGAAGAAACCTTGGTAACCCTCAGTCAACTCAGGTCGGTCACCAGCTGGAAGTTGATTGTGGAAGTTGATGGCTAACTGGAGAGCATTGACCATTTGTCCTTTAGCTGTTCCTGGGTGAACATTACGGCCTTGGAAGTGAAGTTCAGCTCCTGCAGCAGAGAAGGTTTCATACTGCAATTCTCCAAGAGGTCCGCCGTCAACTGTATAAGCAAAGTCAACATTGAAGTCCTCTGCATCAAATTTGTTGGCACCAACGCCGATTTCTTCATCGGGACCAAAGCCGACACGGATTTCACAGTGCTTTATTTCAGGATGAGCGTTCAAGTATTCGATAGCTGTCATGATTTCAGCGATACCAGATTTGTCATCAGCGCCGAGAAGAGTAGTTCCATCTGTAGTAATTAAAGTTTGGCCATGGTATTTCTCTAAGCTCTTAAAATCTGCTGGATCAAGTTTGAAACCAGAATTCCCAAGCTCTATAACACCACCGTCGTAGTTTTCAATAACTTGCGGGTTAACACCTTCAGCATTAAAATCAGCTGTATCCATGTGGGAGATAAAACCAATCTTACGAGTCAAACTTGGGTCGTTGGCTGGTAAGGTTCCGATAGCAAAACCGTTTGGTAGATAGTAGACATTTTGCAAACCGACACGTTTCATCTCAGGGATGAGGACATTGGTTGCGAAGTCTACTTGACTTTGGGTACTTGGTGTAGTGGTTGAATGTTCGTCAGAACGAGTATTGACTTTGACATAAGTCAAAAAACGCTCCAACAATGTTGGATATTTCATCGTAACTCCTTTTTCCTTCTTTTAAAACCATTGTATCATAGAAAGAAGAGAAAAACAAAAGTCAGAAGGGAGGTAACATTCTTATGTTAGCGTTTACTTATGGCTGTTTTAGTGATACAATAAAAAAGATAAAAATATCACAAGGATGCAAATATGAAAAAAGCGATTTTAATGATGACATTTGGTTCCCCAGAAGAGATTACCTTTGAAGGAGTAGCCGATTTTTTTACCAACATTCGTCGTGGAGTTCGACCTCAAGATCACGAGATTCAAACACTTTATGATAATTATGTTCGAATTGGAGGAACTCCACTACAAAAAATTACCCGTGAAGAAGTTGCCTTAGTAGATGCTAGATTGGGAAATGAATATAGTGTCTATTTTGCCAATAAATTTTCAACCCCTTTTATTCCAGATGTGATTCGGCAAATGGAAGCAGATGGAATTGAAAAGTGTATTTGCTTGATTTTGGAACCACACTATTCCTTTTACTCTGTCATGGGGTACGAAAAGTTTCTGGAAAGCAAACAAATTCAGTTTTTAGTTATTAAGGACTGGTATCAAGAAGAAGCCCTCTTAAACTATTGGACAGATGAAATTGCTAGGATTTTAAAAGAAAAGGTGAAACAGGATAGCTTTAAAGTCATCTTTTCTGCCCACAGTGTGCCCATTTTTGCCTTAGATTTTGGTGATCCCTATATCGACCAGATTTTCGAAAATAGCAAGTTAATTGCTGAAAAATTAGGCTTGAAACCAGAGCAATATACCAACACTTGGCAGAGCGAAAGTGATATTGGTATTCCTTGGATTAAACCAGATGTCCTGGAATATCTTAGAGAGCAGAAAGAACATCCAGAGCATTATATTTTTGTACCCATTAGTTTTATTAGTGAGCACATTGAAGTCTTGTTTGACAACGATGTGGAATGTTATGACTTGTGTCAGGAATTGGAGGTGAACTACCATCGGCCACCAATGCCAAATACAGATTCTCGTTTGATTGATGCCTTGGTCAATATTGTCCGAGCTAACGAACATAAAGAATTTAGAGAATTCCTCCCAGAAGAAGAGACCTTTGATGAATTAGTCCCTTCGGATGAAACTAAGAATATTTTAGATGAATCACAAGACTTACAAATGCCAGAATTTGTTAAAAAATTAATAGAGAAAAAAGGTCGTGAAAATGTCAAGATGCCTTATTTAATCAAAAAAATGCTTGAAAAAGCTGGCAAATTACCTAAAGACTAAGTGAAAATAGAAAAGAACTGGTAATACTCTTCGAAAATCAAATTCAAACTGCGTCAACGTCGCCTTGCCGTACTCAAGTACAGCCTGCGGCTAGTTTCCTAGTTTGTTCTTTGATTTTCATTGAGTATAAGGTTTGTTTCAGATTTCTGCTAAGGCAGTATATAACTTAGAACGTGAAAGAAAAGGCGGTGGGACAGAAATCGATAGACAAAGTCTTGATTTCGTAGTCCCAGCCCCGCGAGGATGATTAGGAGCTTTTTGGAGTCTAAAAGACGAACAAAAAGTTCAATCAGCTACCGCGTCAAATTATGATTGATAATAAAAAGTGAGGTCGGGATCTTTTTGTCCCAACCTCTTTTTAGGTGACTAGCATTTTTTTTGACCTAGTTTTGATGTTATTTACCCAGACAAAATTGGCTGAACAACTGTGTAATGAGTTCATCTGGAGCAGCATCACCAGTGATTTCTCCGAGGATTTCCCAAGTACGTGTCAAATCAACTTGAAGCAAATCAACTGGCATCCCCAGCTCAAGACCTTCGTTAACTGCTTGTAAGCTTTCGACTGCCTTTTCAATTAATGAAATGTGACGGGCGTTGGATAGATAGGTAGCATCTTGTTCAACAAGTCCTGCATTTTCAAAGAAGAGGTTATTGATGCGATCTTCAATCTTATCAATGTTTTGATTTTTGAGGACCGAAATACGGATGACATCATCTGGAAGCTCAGCAGTTTCAATCGCTTCTGGGAGGTCAGTTTTGTTGATAAGAATGATTCGATTAGTATCTTGACTAATTTCAAGAAGTTGTCGGTCTTGGGCAGTTAGTGGTTCACTAGCATTTAGAACCAGTAGAACCAAGTCAGCTTCCTTGAGAGCTTTTTTGGAGCGCTCGACACCGATTTGTTCGACGATGTCATCTGTTTCACGGATACCAGCAGTATCAATCAACTTAAGTGGAACACCGTTGATATTGACGTATTCTTCAATGACGTCACGAGTTGTACCTGCAATATCCGTTACAATGGCCTTATCTTCACGCAGGAGGTTATTAAGAAGGCTAGACTTCCCAACGTTTGGACGACCAATGATAGCCGTTGAAATACCTTCACGGAGAATCTTCCCACGACGTGCCGTTTTTAAGAGATTGGTTAAGAGTTGTTCAAACTCCAAGGTCTTTTCACGGACAACAGCAGTAGTGGCTTCTTCAACATCGTCGTATTCAGGATAGTCGATATTAACCTCTACTTGTGCTAGTGTATTGAGGATTTCCTGACGAGTATTATTAATCAAGTCAGATAGAGAACCGTCTAATTGTTTGACCGCTATATTCATAGCCTTATCAGTCTTGGCGCGGATGATATCCATAACAGCTTCAGCCTGAGTCAAGTCCACACGACCGTTGAGGAAGGCACGCTTGGTAAATTCTCCAGGTTCAGCCATACGAGCCCCTTCACGGATAGCCAGTTGGAGAATTTCATTAGTTACGGCGATTCCACCGTGAGTGTTAATCTCGATAATATCTTCACGAGTGAAGGTCTTTGGAGATTTCATAGCCCCAATCATAACCTCGTCCATGACCTTACCAGTTTGAGGGTCAACAATGTGGCCGTAGTTAAGAGTGTGGCTAGCAACCTTGCTCAAGTCCTTGCCTTTAAAGATTTTCTGCGCAATGGCAAAACTATCCGTTCCGCTTAGGCGGACTATCCCAATAGCACCTTCACCAAGCGGTGTCGAGATGGCTGCAATGGTATCAAATTCCCGTGTAATCATTTCAATTCCTTTATAGTTTATTTGTTTGTATAGACTAATATCTCTTCAAATTGTAACAAATTTTAGTATTTTCTTCAATGAATGTTACTTATAAAGAAAAGCCTAAGCAGATTGCTTAAGCTTTACTTAGTGCGCATTTCGCCTTGTGGGAAATAGGTTCCTTCAGGCATATCGTTGATAATGACATGAACAGCAGATTGAGGTGCACCAGTGTTGCGAACAACAGCTTCCGTAACTTCCTTGGCTAGGGCTTTCTTTTGCTCTAGCGTGCGTCCTTCAAATAAATCGATGCGTACAAATGGCATAATTGCGTCCTCCACTAGTTATTTGATTTCTTCTATTTTACCACAATTTGCCGTTTAAAGCTTTGAGAAAATATGGTATACTAGAATGTAGCAAAAATTTAGAAATGGACGTGAAATAGAAGCATGGCACAGTTGTATTATCGTTATGGGACCATGAACTCAGGAAAAACGATTGAGATTCTCAAAGTAGCCTATAACTATGAGGAGCAAGGAAAGGGAGTTGTGATTATGACTTCGGCTCTGGATACGCGTGACGGTGTTGGCTATGTTTCAAGTCGAATTGGGATGAAAAGACCAGCAGTTGCTATTGAGGAAACAACGGATATCTTTGGATTTATCCGAGATTTACCTGAAATGCCTTACTGTGTACTTGTCGATGAAGCCCAGTTTTTAAAGCGTCACCATGTTTACGACCTAGCTCGTGTTGTGGATGAGTTAGACATACCTGTTATGGCATTTGGTTTAAAAAATGACTTTCGTAATGAACTATTCGAAGGTTCAAAATATCTTCTGCTCTTAGCAGACAAGATTGACGAAATCAAGACCATCTGTCAGTATTGCAAGAAAAAAGCAACCATGGTGTTGCGTACGCAGAATGGTCTGCCAGTCTATGATGGTGAGCAGATCCAGATAGGTGGCAATGAAACCTATATCTCGGTTTGCCGTAAACATTATTTTGCCCCACTGATAACATCTAAAAAGGAACAAGACTATGACAATTGAACTAAGAGATGTTACAATGAAAAATTATTTTGATGTTCTGAATTTGGATGTTAAGGAATATCAAAAACAATTTATTGCTACCAACGCAATTAGTTTAGCTGAAGCATATGTCTACACAAAAAATGGAGATTTTGTAGCTCCATTGGCAATTTACGATAATAATGCAATCATAGGTTTTGTGATGTTAGCTTATGATAAAAAAATCGGAATTAGTAATGGAAATTATTTACTTTTTCGTTTCATGATTGATAAGCATTTTCAAGATCAAGGATATTTTAAACCAATTATGGATAAGGTGCTAGACTATGTTCGGACAGCGCCAGCGGGTTTATCCAATAAACTGTGGTTGTCTTATGAACCAGAAAATGAACATGCAAGATCTTGTTACCTCAGTTATGGATTTAAAGAAACTGGGGAAAAATTTGAGAACGAAGTAGTAGCAATCTATGATTTAACAATTGAGAAATAAGGAGAAAAAATGAACATCTATGATCAACTACAAGCTGTAGAAGACCGTTATGAAGAGTTGGGAGAATTGCTGAGCGACCCTGATGTGGTCTCTGATACCAAGCGTTTCATGGAGCTTTCAAAAGAGGAAGCTTCTACTCGTGATACCGTAACTGCCTATCGCGAATACAAACAAGTTCTTCAAAACATTATCGATGCCGAAGAGATGATTAAAGAATCAGGTGGAGATGCGGACTTGGAAGAAATGGCCAAGCAAGAACTCAAAGATGCCAAGGCTGAAAAAGAAGAATACGAAGAAAAACTAAAAATCTTGCTTCTTCCTAAAGATCCAAACGATGATAAGAACATCATCCTTGAAATCCGTGGAGCTGCTGGTGGAGATGAGGCAGCCCTCTTTGCTGGTGACCTTCTAACAATGTACCAAAAGTATGCTGAAGCCCAAGGTTGGCGCTTTGAAGTCATGGAGGCTTCTATGAACGGTGTCGGTGGTTTCAAAGAAGTAGTTGCTATGGTTTCTGGTCAGTCTGTCTACTCTAAACTTAAGTATGAATCAGGTGCCCACCGTGTGCAACGTGTCCCTGTGACAGAAAGCCAAGGGCGTGTTCATACCTCTACAGCAACAGTTCTTGTTATGCCTGAAGTGGAAGAAGTAGAGTACGATATTGATCCAAAAGACCTTCGTGTGGATATCTACCACGCGTCAGGTGCTGGTGGACAGAACGTCAACAAGGTTGCGACTGCTGTTCGTATTGTTCACTTGCCAACCAATATCAAGGTTGAAATGCAGGAAGAACGTACCCAGCAGAAAAACCGTGAGAAGGCTATGAAGATTATTCGTGCGCGTGTTGCTGACCACTTTGCACAGATTGCTCAAGACGAGCAAGACGCAGAGCGTAAGTCTACTATCGGTACTGGTGACCGTTCAGAACGTATCCGTACTTATAACTTCCCACAAAACCGTGTAACAGACCACCGTATCGGCTTGACTCTTCAAAAACTTGATACTATCTTGTCTGGTAAACTAGATGAAGTTGTGGACGCCTTGGTTCTTTACGACCAAACTCAAAAATTAGAAGAATTAAACAAATAATGAAATTAGCTCAAATTTTTAAAGATTTTGAGGAAAAGTTAATAGCAAAGGGAGAGGAAGCTGAAAGCCTCTCCTTTGTCTATCGTAGTCTAAAAAATCTATCTTTTACTGACTTCGTCTTTGCTTTTCAGCATGAAGCTTCAGAGGAGGAAAGCAAGTTTTTAGAGGAGATTTACACGAAACTAGCAAATCATATACCTGCCCAGTACATTATCGGTCATGCTGAATTCTTTGGGATGCAGTTAAAAGTAGATGAGCGGGTCTTGATTCCTCGTCCAGAGACAGAAGAGTTGGTGGAGCTCATCCTAGCTGAGAATCCAGAGGAAAATCTCAAAGTTCTGGATATTGGAACTGGGAGTGGAGCTATCGCTCTTGCTTTAGCTAAAAATAGACCAGATTGGACAATCACAGCTAGCGATATCTCTCAAGATGCTCTTGATTTGGCGATGGAAAACGCTAAAAATCAAGGTCTAACATTATCCTTTATTAAATCTGACTGTTTCTCCGAAATTTCTTCAAAATATGATATAATTGTATCCAATCCACCTTACATATCTCGAGTAGATGAGGCAGAAGTAGGTTTGAATGTTCTCCATTCAGAGCCACATTTAGCCCTCTTTGCAGATGAGGATGGTCTAGCGATCTATCGCAGAATTGCGGAAGAATCAAAGGACTATCTAAATGATGGTGGTAAGATTTATCTTGAAATTGGCTACAAACAAGGACAATGCGTTCCAGTTCTTTTCAAGGAGAATTTTCCCGAGAAGAGAGTTCGAACGCTCAAAGACCAATTTGGCCAAGATAGGATGGTTGTCATTGATGATGGAGAAAATTAAGAAAGAGCTTGAAAATGGTGGAGCTGTAGTTTTGCCGACAGAAACAGTTTATGGTCTCTTTGCAAAAGCATTGGATAAAAAGGCAGTTGACCATGTTTATCAGCTTAAACGTCGCCCAAGAGACAAGGCACTTAATCTCAATGTCGCAAGTTTAGACGATATCTTGAACTTTTCTAAGAATCAGCCACCTTATCTCAATAAACTGGTTGAAAGTTTTTTGCCAGGCCCTTTGACCATTATCTTAGAAGCTAATGACAAGGTTCCTTACTGGGTCAATTCAGATTTGCCGACTGTTGGATTTCGCATGCCGAGTCATCCAGTAACTCTGGACTTGATTCGTGAATTTGGCCCCTTAATCGGACCTTCTGCCAATATCTCAGGTCAATCAAGTGGAGTTACTTTTCGAAAGATCCTTCATGATTTTGACCAAGAGGTCTTGGGACTTGAAGACGATGCATTTTTAACAGGTCAGGATTCGACTATTTTAGACCTATCTGGTGACAAGGTAAAGATTCTACGTCAAGGAGCGATTACTCGAGAAGATATCCTTGCCAAGATACCAACAATTCCTTTTGAGGAGGTATGATATGCTACGTGATTTGAAAACAACAGATGTTGCAGCTATTTGTGAGATTAACAAAGAAGCTTTAGACTATTCGTTTAGTTTAGAGGAAACGTCTAGTCAACTAGATAAGTTATCTCAAGACTCTCATCACTACTTACTGGGGTTTGAGGAACCAACCAGCCATGACTTAGTTGGTTATGTTCATGCCGAGGTTTATGAATCCCTTTATTCAAAACCAGGTTTTAATATCCTAGCTTTAGCTGTTTTGCCTCAAACACAGGGTCAGGGTATCGGAAAAACTTTGCTCCAAGGATTGGAACAAGAAGCAAAAAAACGAGGCTATAACTTTATTCGCTTAAATTCTGCAGACCATCGTTTAGGTGCGCATACTTTCTATGAAAAAGTTGGTTATACCTGCGATAAGACGCAGAAACGGTTTATTCGCATTTTTTAGTTTGGATTTTATATTCTTGTTGTAAAAACAAACTAAAAGACCTGTCACACTATAAAGGAGAAGACCTATGATTTTTGACAAAGATGATTTTAAAGCTTATGACGCAGATCTTTGGAATGCCATTGCCAAAGAAGAAGAACGCCAACAAAACAATATTGAGCTAATCGCCTCTGAAAATGTTGTTTCTAAGGCTGTTATGGCAGCTCAAGGGTCTATCTTGACCAATAAATACGCTGAAGGTTACCCAGGACGTCGTTATTACGGTGGTACTGATGTAGTAGATATCGTTGAAAGTCTAGCTATTGAACGTGCAAAAGAAATCTTTGGTGCCAAGTTTGCCAATGTCCAACCTCACTCAGGAAGTCAAGCCAACTGTGCAGCTTACATGGCTTTGATTGAGCCAGGTGATACGGTCATGGGAATGGATTTGGCAGCAGGTGGGCACTTGACTCACGGAGCTCCTGTCAGCTTCTCAGGTCAAACCTACAACTTCGTTTCATATAGTGTTGATCCTGAAACCGAACTTTTAGACTTTGACGCCATCTTGAAACAAGCTCAAGAAGTGAAACCCAAACTAATCGTAGCAGGGGCTTCAGCTTATTCTCAAATTATTGATTTTTCAAAATTTCGTGAAATTGCAGATGCTGTTGGTGCTAAACTTATGGTCGATATGGCGCACATTGCTGGTTTGGTTGCTGCAGGTCTTCATCCAAGTCCAGTCCCTTATGCACATATTACAACAACAACGACCCACAAAACCCTTCGTGGACCACGTGGTGGTTTGATTTTGACTAATGACGAAGATCTTGCCAAGAAGATTAATTCTGCTATTTTCCCAGGTATTCAAGGTGGGCCATTAGAGCACGTTGTTGCTGCTAAGGCTGTCGCCTTTAAAGAGGTATTGGACCCAGCCTTTAAGGAATATGCAGCAAATGTTATTAAGAACAGCAAGGCTATGGCAGAAGTCTTCTTGCAAGACCCTGATTTCCGTATTATCTCTGGTGGTACAGAAAATCACCTCTTCCTAGTGGATGTAACCAAGGTTGTAGAAAATGGGAAAGTTGCTCAAAACTTGCTAGATGAGGTCAATATTACCCTAAATAAAAACTCAATCCCTTACGAAACTTTGTCACCATTTAAGACAAGTGGCATTCGTATCGGAGCAGCAGCAACAACTGCACGTGGTTTTGGTGAAGAAGAAAGTCGTAAAGTGGCTGAGCTTATCATTAAAGCCCTTAAAAATGCAGAAAATGAAGCTGTCTTAGAAGAAGTGAGAAGCGAAGTCAAAGCCTTGACAGATGCCTTCCCATTATAAGAGGACTAAAATTTTTATGGACATTTATATTAAGAAAGCTATTATCCATCAGTTCAGCCCGGATGACACAGAGTTGTTTCTAGTGGATAAATTTCTCAATATCACTCCAAAAATCGAAGAATACTTACGTAAGAAAATCGAACGTGTGTATTCAGATGAAGCCAAGACTGGGATTTTCGAAGAAGAAAATCCCTTCTTCAATCACATTACAGACGATTTGTTGGAGACATCGGTGACGCTGGCTAACCTCTGGAAAGAGGAATTCAGCATTTCTGAAAATCTTAAGACCAATGACTTGATTTTTGTTCAGTTTTCTAAAGAAGGAGTGGAGCATTTTGCCTTCCTACGAATTGCTCTGCGAGAAACCTTGACCCATCTAGGCGGAGAAGTTGACAATCCAATCAAGCTAACACAAAACAATCTACCAGGATTTGGTACAGGGGCTGACGAAGCCTTGGTGGTCAATCTTCAAAGCCGAAAATATCACCTGATTGAGAAACGAATCAAGTATAACGGGACTTTTTTGAACTATTTTTCTGAGAATCTGATCCAGGCTCAGCCCAAAATTTCACCTAAGAAGTCAATCAAGGAACTGGAAAAAACGGCTCAGAGAATTGCTGAAACATTTAATACAGACGATTTTCAATTTCAATCTAAGGTCAAGTCTGCTATTTTCAATAACCTTGAAGAAAGCAATGAATTGTCTCCAGAAAAATTGGCAAATGACCTTTTTGACAACAATCTCACTGCACGTCTTAGCTTTATTGACCAAGTCAAGGAAGCAGTGCCAGAGCCAGTTCAATTTGATGAAATCGATGCCAGTCGTCAATTAAAGAAATTTGAAAACCAAAAGCTTTCTCTGTCAAATGGGATTGAATTAATTGTACCCAATAATATTTACCAAGATGCTGAGTCGGTCGAATTTATCCAAAATGACAATGGTACCTACTCTATCTTAATCAAAAACATCGAGGATATACAAAGCAAATAATGTTTAAATTTATAAGAAGGGTCTTGGTGCTTGTTCTTATCTTATTTACTGGTTATAAACTTTTTCATATGTATCGGGATGTGAAGCAGGTCATGACCTATCAATCCTTGGTACGAGAGGTTTTAAGTGAGCAAGATACACCCGCAAATGAAGAACTAGTCCTGGCCATGATTTATACCGAAACCAAAGGTAAAGAAAGTGATGTGATGCAGTCAAGTGAGTCTGCCAGCGGAACTACAAATACAATCTCTGACAATAGGAGTAGTATTCGTCAGGGAATTCAAACCTTGACAGAGAATCTTTATTTAGCTCAAGAAAAGGGTGTAGATGTTTGGACTGCTGTACAGGCCTATAACTTTGGACCTGCTTATATTGATTTTATCGCCCAAAATGGGAAAGAAAATACCCTTGCCCTAGCTAAACAATACTCAAGAGATACCGTTGCTCCGATTTTAGGAAATACAACTGGAAAAACCTATCGATATGTCAATCCAATTTCCATCTTTCAAGGTGGAGAACTCTATGTGGATGGTGGAAACTATTATTATTCTAGACAGGTTCAACTAAATCTTTACATTATTAAATTTTTTAATCTATTTTTAAGCACTTAGAAGAATCTAGGTGCTTTTATAAGCTTTCTTTAAGGCTAATCGACTATCCTAGATAGGAAAAGGAGGAGCGTCCAATGAGAAAGAAATTCTTTCTGACTAGTGCTGCAGTTCTTTTAGCAGTTGCAACTTTGCAAAGCGTTCAAGCAGCCACTGATGTTCAAAAAGTAATTGATGAAACTTATGTTCAACCTGAGTACGTCTTGGGTTCTTCTCTCACTGAAGATCAAAAAAATCAAACATTAAAAAAACTCGGTTATAATGCCTCTACAGATACCAAAGAACTGAAGACTATGACGCCAGATGTCTACTCAAAGATTATGAACGTCGCCAATGACTCTAGTCTCCAGCTCTATTCATCTGCAAAAATTCAAAAATTGGGTGAAAAATCTCCACTTGAAGTGAAGATTGAAACCCCTGAAAATATTACTAAAGTGACACAAGATATGTACCGTAATGCGGCTGTTACCTTGGGTGTGGAACATGCTCGTATCACCGTTGCTGCACCAATCCCTGTAACAGGTGAAAGTGCCCTAGCAGGTATTTACTATTCACTAGAAGCTAATGGTGTTCAACTTCCTCAAGAAAATAAAGACCTAGCTCAGGAAGAACTAAAAGCCTTGTCAGACATCAACGATGAAAATAAGGACAAATCAGGCTATGATGCCAATAAACTCAATGTAGCCCTTGCCGATATCAAATCTGCTATCGCTAAAGCAAAAGAGTCCAAAGGTGAGCTTACTGAAGATGATGTTCGTAAGATTGTTGAAGATACGTTGAAAAATTATAAGCTGGATCAGGTTATAACAGGAAACCAGATCAATGTCATCATCAACTTTGCCTTCAATCTTTCAAAGAGCGATATTCTTAATAACGAAGACTTTACTAAGACGCTAAAAGATCTGAAACAAAGTATTGTTGCCCAAGCAGGAGATAGTTTCAGCAATATTGACCTTAACTTTGATGCTAATAAAGCATTGGAGGACGGAGGTAATATTCTTAGTGCTATTTGGCAAGCAATTGTAAACTTTTTCAAGAGTTTTGGTGCTTAGGGTAATTCATGGTATAATAGATGGTAACAGAACAGTTGCCGTCTTTTTTTGTCGGCTGATAGAAAGTGAAAATTATGTTAAAGAAAAATGATATTGTAGAAGTAGAGATTGTCGATTTGACACATGAAGGATCAGGTGTTGCCAAGGTAGATGGCTTGGTCTTTTTTGTAGAGAATGCTCTACCGACTGAGAAAATCCTCATGCGTGTCCTTAAAGTCAACAAGAAAATTGGCTTTGGTAAAGTCGAGGAATACCTTACGCAATCACCACATCGCAACCAAGACTTAGATTTGGCTTACTTGCGTTCAGGGATCGCCGATCTAGGTCATCTAGCTTATCCAGAGCAACTCAAGTTTAAAACCAAGCAAGTAAAAGACAGTCTTTATAAGATTGCTGGAGTCAGGGATGTAGAGGTTGCTGATACTCTTGGTATGGAAAATCCTATCAAGTATCGTAACAAGGCTCAGGTTCCTGTTCGTCGTGTTAATGGTGTTTTAGAAACTGGCTTTTTCCATAAAAATTCTCATGACCTTATGCCATTGGAAGATTTTTACATTCAGGATCCAGTCATTGACCAGGTTATTGTAACTTTACGAGATTTGCTTCGCCGCTATGACTTAAAGCCTTATGATGAGAAGGAACAGTCAGGATTGATTCGTAACCTTGTCGTTCGTCGAGGTCACCATTCAGGACAAATCATGGTCATTTTGGTGTCAACTCGTCCTAAAGTTTTCCGAGTTGAACAGTTGATTGAACAAGCCGTCAATCAATTTCCTGAAATTGTATCTGTCATGCAGAATATCAATGACCAAAATACCAATGCTATTTTCGGGAAAGAATGGCGTACGCTTTATGGTCGAGATTACATTACTGACCAAATGTTGGGCAATGATTTCCAAATCTCTGGACCAGCCTTTTACCAGGTCAATACAGAAATGGCTGAGAAGCTCTACCAGACAGCTATTGACTTTGCGGAGTTAAGAGAAGATGATGTGGTGATTGACGCCTACTCAGGAATTGGGACTATTGGCTTATCCGTCGCTAAACACGTTAAGGAAGTATACGGCGTAGAGGTTATCTCAGAAGCAGTAGAGAATAGCCAGAAGAATGCTAGCTTAAATGGTATCAGCAATGCCCACTATGTCTGCGATACGGCTGAAAATGCCATGAAGAATTGGCTCAAGGAAGGCATCCAACCAACTGCTATCCTAGTCGACCCACCACGCAAGGGCTTGACCGAGAGCTTTATCAAAGCCAGCGCCCAAACAGGAGCTGACCGCATCGCTTATATCTCCTGTAATGTCGCCACCATGGCGCGTGATATCAAACTTTACCAAGAGCTAGGCTACGAATTGAAGAAAGTGCAGCCGGTTGATCTTTTCCCGCAAACGCACCACGTCGAGTGTGTAAGTTTGTTAGTGAAACGGAGTTAATCCTCAAAAGGTTCACCCAAACCTTTTGAGTCCCACAAACGCATCATGTTGAGGCAGTATCACTGCTTGTGCGAGATGAGGTATCAGCGAAGTAGAAGCAGATGTTACGCCCTTGGGATAGGTGTCGTAGAGTAAGGAGTATACGACGAAACGATACGGTAATAGCGAACCGCTGAATGTTTAAGCTTGTTTGTGAAATGTGGATAATCGTTCAAAAATCAGAAGGACTAGAGATGTATATGTTGGAATTATATCAAAATCCTTCTTATAAAGATCTAGTCGCATTTGGGACCTTAAAAGAAGAAAAAGAATTTGTATCTAAAATAACTGGATATACTCTAGAAAATGAAAATGATTTTGTTCAAGGTAATAAAGTAGAAATAACCAACATTTAGATGAAAGGTTTAGAGTAAACATGAGTCTCTTATTTGAAGAATTTAAAACCATTTGTTTCCATTTAAATCGAGTCGGAATTACACCGACACTGATGGGTTCTTTGGGATTGGAGTTTAGAACGAAAGAAAATTGGGGGCCGTCTGACATTGACATTCATGTGCCTGGTGACCCTAGAGGTTGGGAAGCGCCTGATCATCTCAGAATTTATGACTGGGACAAGATAATGAAAGTGATGAAAGACTTAGGCTACGTCTTAATAGATATTCATGAGCATGAATTCCAAAAGGATCGAGTGAGTGTTGAATTTGGAAGTATCGATTCCTTACTTGATTTTGCAGGAGTTTCGGAGTCGGATATAGAGCTTATTCACATTGAAGGCATCACTTTTCGTCTTCCAAGTCTGGAGCAGTATCGAAGTATTTACAAAGCTTCTTCTCAAGACTCCTATCGAAATGATCACAATAACAATAAGGATTTTAAAAAGATCGAGTGGCTGGAAAGACATTTGTAAATTATCATATGAAAAGTAGTAAGTTGTAAGACTGGCTGCTATGTTATTTTTATCATCATTTTTATTGGTCATTTAATTTATACTATATTGGCTAGTAATAGAATTAGTAAAGAAAAGGATTTTAAATTTTAGATCAGCTTATCCATTATTGAAAGTAACGATTTTATAATTAGATGATTAATGTTAGAGAATTATCAATTGTAATTCTAAGTGGAGTTATGGATGTCGTTTCTTTTGGAAGTGATGATAATCTTTCCGTTCCACAGTATCATTTTAAAATGATTTTCATTGCCTTTTGTTTACTAGTATAAAAGCAGAATATTACCACATGTTGAGTGTGTGAGTTTGTTAGTGAAACGGAGTTAATCCTCAAAAGGTTCACCCAAACCTTTTGAGTCCCACAAACGCATCACGTTGAGTGTGTGGCACTTTTGTCCAAACTCGACGTCGATAAGCATATAGATGGTGAAATTAAGCTTAATAAGCTCGATTTGACAAGTGCTGAAAGTAAAACAATCAAGGAATATATATATTGAAAAAGTTTGATTTAAAGGTTTCGACACATTTTATTGCACAGATTAAAAAGAAATTTGGTATTGTACTGAGGGAGCATTATAATAAATTGGAAAAAGAGAAATAGTTTATTCCACAATGCATACCGGAAAACGAGGAAACTATCATCGATGCTTTAAGGTATTTTAAGATGATTTAATAGAAAAGGTGCTAACTCAAGTTAAAAATTATATGAAAAAGGAGAGCGAATATATGGAAAGTATTAATATTGAATGTCAAGTGTTTACTCCTCACAATATTGTCGTTGAGATATTAAATCAAGTTGGGTATATAGAAAAGCTATATGGGAAAAAGGTTCTAGAAAATTCTTGTGGTGATGGAGCTTTTCTTGTTGAAATTGTTGATAGATATATTATTGACTGCTTGAAACAAAATTTTTCTAAAGATAGGATAATCTATGGATTGGAAAATGATATATACGGAAATGAAATAGATGAGAAGCACAAAGTGAATTGTATAGATAATTTAAATAGGGTTGCGAAAAAATATAATATTGATTGTGTTAAATGGAATATTGCACAGAATGACTTTTTAAAAAGTTCTATTATCGAAAAATTCGATTTTATTATAGGAAACCCTCCGTATATAACATATTCAGATTTAAATAAAACTACAAGATCTTTCATTAAAAAGAATTTTATAGTGTGTTCAGATGGGAAACCAGATTATTATTATGCTTTTATTGAAATGTCTATAAAGCTATTAGCTGATGATGGTAAATTAGCTTATCTGATACCTAACAACATTTTTAAAAATAGATTTGCAGATAGATTACGTATCTTTATGTTACCTCATTTGTCAGTAATAATTGATTATACAACAGAAAAACTCTTTGAAAATAAATTAATTTCTTCTGCTATTATTATTTGTAATGGCACACAGAACAATAACGATATTCAATATGTAAATAAGGTAAAAAACCGAGAAATAACATTGCATAAAAATAGTTTAACAAATAAGTGGATTTTTAGAAAAAAAGAAGTAGTTAAAAAAAAGGCAAAAAGAAAATTTGGTGATGATTTTAATGCAATGTGTTCGATTGCTACGTTATTAAATGAAGTATTTATAATAAAAAAATATGAAGAATATAATGAACATATATTGGTTAATGGGTATAAAATTGAAAAATCGGTATTAAGAGAAGCCGTTAGTCCAAGATCATTGCAGTATGCCCGAAAAGAATTTTTGATTTTTCCATACTCATATGGAGAAAATAATAGTATATTGCGCTTTGAAGAATCAGAGTTTATACAACAATTTCCAGGAGTGTACAACTATTTAAAATCCTTTAGTGAAAGATTAAATAAGCGTGATAAAGATAAAAATGCACAATGGTTCGAGTTTGGAAGATCACAAGCATTAAGCCATCTTAATCAAGAAAAATTATTGTTATCTACTTTGATAACAGAAAAAGTTAAAATACATCACATTACTAAAAATCAAGTACCTTATTCAGGGATATGTATATATCAAAAAGGAGATTTGTCATTAGAAATTGCAGAAAAGATTTTGAAAAGTGATGAATTTTTAAATTATGTTTATGATATAGGGATTAATGCTAGTGGAACAACAATGAGGATTACAGCAAGAGATGTTATGAATTTTGAATATACTTTGGATTAGGAAGAGAAATTACCATGGAGAAGATATCATTCAATGTAGATGCTTATACAGCTCGTTTAATAGGACGGGAAAATGTATCAAAATTAAACGGTGCTATAATTGAATTAGTTAAAAACACATATGATGCGGATGCTACGATTTGTGTCTTATATTATGAAAAAACAACTAATTCGCTATATATCGCAGACAATGGTTGTGGTATGACAAAGGATGTCATTATAAAACACTGGATGACTATTGGAAGATCGACAAAAAAGGATAGATTTATTAGCAAATCAGGTCGAATACAAACTGGAGCAAAAGGAATTGGAAGGTTTGCTTTAGATAGGATATCTGATACATGTGAAATGTTTACTGTTTCTGTGGAAGGAAAGTTAATTTGGAAGGTTGATTGGGAGGATTTTTCAAAGAGTGATAATATTACAGATGTAACAGCAGATTTGTATGAACCAACTGTATCAATAGATGGGTTTCTTGATGAAGTTATTAATTACGAAGTGAAAAATATAATGTGAAAAAAAAAAAAAAAAGGGTATTAAATAATTTAAAAAACACGGGAACTATTTTTAAGTTAACTTCTTTAAGAGACTCATGGAATGATAATGTTATAAAAAAAATCAAGGACGATTTAATAACATTAATACCATATGAAATGAAAAGTGAATTTCAAGTATATTTCTTTGATGAACAAAACTCAAGTGAAGATGCTGATGTATTAGATGTTGAGAATGCTTTTTCTTATGATTATAAAATTAAATTTAATGTTCTGAAAGATGGAAAAACTTATATTGAGATACATAGAAATGAATTTGACTTTGGTGATAGATTTGATGAAATAATTACACAAGCTGAATTTACTTCAGAAGATGAACAGTATTTTAAAGGCAAATATATTTGTATAGAAACAAACTTTGCACATATGCTACCAAAACGTGGGGAGCAGTTTAAAAATACAATAGGTGAATTTTCCGGAGTTTTGTATTTTGAAAAAGTGACTTCTTCAAAAACAGATGCTGAAAAATATTTCTATAAATTGTCGAATAATCGTAATAATAAGAGGGATATTTTTGGGGGAATAAAAATATATAGAGATAGTTTTAGAGTGAGACCTTATGGAGAACCCAAAACATCTGATTATGACTGGCTGTTATTAGCTGGTAGAAAAAACAAATCTCCTGCTGCACCTTCACATCAAACAGGTGCGTGGAGGGTTAATACTGATCAAATAATTGGATCAATTTTTATTTCTCGCATGAATATTACATTACCAGACCAATCTAATAGAGAAGGTATTGTAGAAACAAAGGAATTTGTATTATTAAAAGAATTTTTAATTAATGTGATTCAGGAATTTGAAAAAGATAGGCAATATGTCTTTCGTAAGTTAGATGCTCGCTATGATAAAATAATGGAAGCTGCAAGGATACAAGCTGAAATTAATAAGAAAGCAGAAGAAGCAAAGGCTGCTAGAGAAGATAAGAAATTTTTAGATGATAGCAGTGAACTCAATCAAAAATCAGAATCTGCTAAAAGTTTTATAGATCCAGAAGAAGCTAAAACCGTTTTAGATCATAAAGATACAGTTATTAAAAACTTAGAAGATGAGAATAGATTGCTAAGAACATTAGCTACAACTGGTATAGTTACTAACACTTATGTCCACGAAATTAAAGATATAACTCATAAGCTAAGCAGAAAGATTGTTATGGCTAAAGAAGCTTTGGAATTAGATAGAAACTTACAAGATGGGTTAAAATATGTAAATGAAGCTAATGTAATGAGAGATTCATTAAATTCATGGTTCAAGGTAACAATAGGTTCTGTAACACGTGATAAAAGAACTATGAAAAAAACAGATTTAATCTTTCTGATATCACAAACGGTAAAGTCATGGGAAGAAACACTTAAAAACGTTTCAATAGTTTTAGAATTTCAAGGTTCAGAAATACAATTAAAATGTTTTCCTTATGATATTGAAAGCATTTTTAGTAATCTGATTGCTAATAGTGTAAGTTCTTTTGAATCCTGTTTTTCAGATAATAAGAGTATAAAAATCGTAGTATCTGACTTAGAACAAGAAATTATTATCAAATACAGCGATTCTGGACGAGGGTTATCTCGTGCCTATAAAGATAATCCAAGAAAAATATTAGAACCTATGGAAAGTGATAGAAGAAATGAAATGGGAGAAACTATTGGCACTGGTATGGGTATGTGGATTATAAATAGAACGGTTGCTGACTATAATGGAAGTATAGATTTATCCGATAATATGAAATATACTTCTGGATTCTATGCCACTATAAAATTAATAAAGAAATAGAAGTGGAGGACTGACATGTATAGAATAGGATTTATTGATGATGATCGAGATTCATATGAGGATTATCAAGTACGTTTAGCAAGAAAAAATATTGAATTACTATATCCAGACGGCATTACTGAAATGCCAGAAATAATAGAATGGCTTTTATCTAACGGTATTAAATGTTTTATTATAGATTATAAACTTAATAATAAATTTAAGTTTTTGGGGACGGAATTAATTACTTATATAAATTTGAAAGTCCCTGATTTACCATGCTTAATATTAACTAATTACCCTGAAGAATCAATAAATGAAAATTTAGTAATTATAAATTTGATTGAAGATAGAAATGTTTTAGCTGCAAATGATATAGAAGAGTTTGTAAGAAAGATCAAACAGGCTGTTGATGTTTTTGAAACTAGGTTACATAAATATCATATCGACTATGAGAATCTTCTCAAAGCAAAGAAAAATGGTTCTATATCAGCAATAGAAGAAGAACAGTTTATAGATTTATATAAATTATTACGTGCATATGGTGAAGTAGATGACTTGCCAATTCATCTTTTAAGTAGCGAGGTTAATCAGAAAATTGATGAAATACTTGGAAGAGTAAATGTTTTGGTAGAGGAAATCGAAAACAGGTAAAAGTTATGCGAATACATGGAGAAAATGAAATTAGTAGAAGTATTGATGTGAATCAAGAAAATGACTATAAAAAATATGTTCCTCATTTGAGAGAAGACTTTAAACATATATGCGGTTATTGTGGAAAACCTGAAGAGGTTACAACAAAAGGTTTTGAACCAGATCATTTCGTTCCTGACAGAATAGATTCAAGTAGAAAACTTGATTATTCCAATTTAGTATATTCTTGTTTCACATGCAATAGAAAAAAACTCGGCAAATGGCCAACGGAAAATAAAGATAAACCCAATGATGGAGAGGTTGGCTTTGTAGATCCTGTATTAAAAGAATATGATACTCATTTAGGCAGAGATAAAGAAGGTAGTATTGAATTCTATACAAATATTGGTAAATACATGTATAAAAATGCATTTAGGTTTGATATACGGCCGATGAAGGAAATATGGAAAATTAGTCAATTGATTAATGCAAAGAAAAATTTACTTGAAATTAAGGATAAGCTCACATCAGAGGAATTGATGAAATATTTAGAATTAGATAAGGCTATAGAGGAGTTGAAGAAAATATTATTCGAAAAAAAAGAGTAATCAGATATTATTGCGGTTTTGACTAGATATTAAATCTATAAAATGATGTATCATGATATAAATTTATATAAAAACAAATGCTGATATATATAGTTCATATACGATATTCTGAAGCGGTAAGTTTATTAGAGAAGTGTAACTAATCCTCAAAAGTTCACTGAACCTTTTGAGTCCGTCCATGCGACAAATTGAGACAGAAGGTCGAGAAGGTTCCCTGGGGAATAGCTGTCGTAGAGTAAGGAGTTTACGACGAAATCATACGAAAACAGCAAACCTCTGAGTGCGTATGCTTGCTGGTAAAAAAGTATAGTTAATTGAAATAAGATATGAACAAAGAGGTTAGGAAAGTCAAAACAATGTCTAATAAATGTTTTAGAATCCAAGGCGTACTACTCTAAGTTCACTACACTATAAAAACTTTCATCTGAAGTGATTTAATAAACAGTTGGAATTTAAGGAGAAAAAATGATTTTAGAAACGGAAAGAATGATTCTTCGCCCATGGGAAGAAAGAGATGCCACTGATTTATTTCAATATGCCAGTGATCCCGAGGTGGATCCGATTGCAGGTTGGCCTGTACATATTAGCGTTGAAAATAGCAGGGAGATTATAAAAAGTTATTTTTCCGCGCCTGAGACATACGCTATTGTTTTAAAAGAAAGTGGGGAGCATAGGATTGATGATTGGCTCTGCAAATGATAAAGGCATTCCTGATACTGAGGCTGAGATTGGCTACTGGATTGGAGTTCCGTATTGGGGTAAGGGTCTGATACCAGAAGCAGTTCGTGAGATAATGAGACATGGATTTGATGACTTGAATCTGGAGAAATTGTGGTGCGGTTATTTTGACGGCAATACAAAGTCAAAGAGAGTTCAGGAAAAATGTGGGTTCCGTTATCATCATACAAAAGAGAACGTTCCATGTGCTTTGGAAGGTGTTCTTCGCACAGAACATATAACCTGTCTATCAAAGTCAGAGTGGATTTCATTTAAGTAAGGCATAGCTGTCGTAGAGCGATGCATAAACGACGAAACGATACGGTAAGTTCGAACCGCTAAGTGAGTTTCTCTGCTCTTAAAAGTGAACGAAAGGGATAATGAAAAGCCGTTAAGGTAGCTTCTTTACTAGAAAAGAGGAGAAGTATCAGAGTTATAGTTCAAGTTGGGCTTCTAGATACTATAGCCTGACATGCTATCCCTCTATTTCAAAAGTTCTTGGATGATGGAGTAATCAAGAATCAAGTTCTCAATCACATCAATATTTCAGAAACTGGACAAATTGTAATAACTTTCCTTGAAGGAACTGAGGTAGATTTATAAGAGACTGCGACTGTGAAGTTTCAGTCTTTTTCGGGTTTTAATGATATAATGAGATTATAAATGTGGATATTGTTTTAATTCTCTGGAGGATGTGTAATGTTGAATTTAGTAAAAGGTCACCGAGTTAGCTTGGTAGAAAACCTGTTTGAGTCATTTACAAAGTTAACCGAACATCATTTGATGGCGAATGTACACGCAGAAAAAATATTAGAGGTTTTTCACCACTTTATTGCGATTCATGACGAGCCCTTGTTTTTTATTTTGGAATTGCCTGTCAGTATTGATAGAGAAAAAGTGATAGCAAAGAATATTATCAAGGAATCCCATAAGGATGTTTATTATATTGATGATTGTGCAAGAGAGGAATGCCTAGCACTGTTGATTAGATACGGTGATTTGCTTGTTAATGATGGATTAAGTAAGTTTGGATTTGGTGGTCATCAAAGTCATGATGAGATTATGCTTGATAGCTATAATGTTGTGACAATTTATAGTAAAGAACTATCGAAATTTAATGACTTTTTTGAACCTCATAATATTCAATTTATAGAAGAACTAGTGACAGCTTGGAAAACTTTTTCTAAGACCTCACCAGGAATCTCTGAAATCTATGAAAGTAATGGAAAAACTGTTTATGACTTGCCTGAAGAATTAGCTGAATGGGGAATATATTTAGCTGAAACTCGAACAGAATAGGCATATCTATAGGATTACAAAGAGAATATTTCAATTCCTCTAATACCCCAAATTTAACTTTAATGAATTTATAGGAGTAAAAGCTAGATACAAACACACGTTGAGGTGGTATCACTCTTTGTACGATCTAAAAAAAGTAGAGTAGATTTTTAGTATATTTATAGATGTGACATTGGACATTAGGAGGAATCTTATGCTTGGAGCAATTGTTGGAGACATTGTAGGTTCTGTTTATGAATGGGACAATATTAAAACGAAAGATTTTCCATTATTTCGTGATGATTGTTTTTTCACAGACGATACGGTTATGACCTGTGCTGTTGCAGAAGCCATTATGAATGGCGGTCAGAAGGATGACTTTATTGACGCCATGAAGAAATATGGTAGGATGTATCCCGATGCAGGTTACGGTGCGAGATTTAGTAATTGGGTTAATGGCGACGATCGAGAACCATATAATAGTTTTGGAAATGGTTCTGCCATGCGTGTTTCTCCTTGTGCTTGGGTCCTGGATTGTAGTTTCTGTGCCAGAACAGGAGCCTGGCCGTCTAGGAGAGCTCTTGCACGACTTTCTGCCGAGGTGACTCATAACCATCCTGAGGGTGTCAAAGGAGCTATGGCGACGTCTGATGCTATCTTTATGTGTCGCTATTACTTTGGAGGCTACTGTGGGGATTATGAGCAACCAATCAATGATAACCCTATAGAGTGCAAGAGACTCATCAAGGAACACATAGAACAAGAGTATGGATATAATCTTTCTCAAACACTAGATGAAATTCGTCCTACTTATCGTTTCAATGAAACTTGCCAGAATACGGTACCTCAGGCCATCATTGCCTTTCTTGAAAGTACAGACTTCGAAGATGCTATCAGAAATGCTATTT
Organism: Streptococcus sp. DTU_2020_1001019_1_SI_AUS_MUR_006; assembly: GCF_032340315.1. Lineage (NCBI taxonomy): Bacteria > Bacillati > Bacillota > Bacilli > Lactobacillales > Streptococcaceae > Streptococcus > Streptococcus sp. DTU_2020_1001019_1_SI_AUS_MUR_006. The sequence continues at coordinate 1,420,488 of NZ_CP135436.1, forward strand.
CTCTCGGCGGAGATAGTGACACTCTTGCTGCCATCACAGGAAGTATAGCTGAGGCTGCTTATGGTATACCTGATTGGATTAAGGAAAAGGTCTATACCTATCTAGATGAGCCTTTAAAAGATGTGCTTAGACGGTGGGAAGAAACGATTGTAATAAAATAATAGTGTACTATTATAGTACGTAATTACTAATGTTAGAGTTGCAGTGATTAGATTTGAAGGAGGTGGGTTATCAATGGTTATATTAGAGTTATATCAAAATCATTATTCAAAAGATTTAGCCGCTTTTGATTCTTTCGAAGAAGGGAAAGCCTTTGTAGCTCAAATCCCAGGGTATACTTTAGAAAACGAAGATGGGTTTGAAGTGGAGTATGTGAATACTAAACACTTGCCGGATTATATGGAAATTGTGTTCAATGGAAATATTGTCCCTTTATCTAGGTTTTCGTTTAATTCTGAGGAAAATGTGGACATTATTTGGAAAGAGATTCCGAATCTATCGGTTAAAAACGATAAAGTGATCGAAGGAGATACAAAAGTAGACGCGTATGTCGTTAACAACGATGAAGTCAAAGCTTATATCGAAGTAAGAGAAGACAAGTATTGTCAGGCAAAAGACTTTTTAGAAGGCAGTGGATATGAAGTCGACAGAAGCTATTTTGGAAGTGAAGACGGTGAGGCGATTGTCTACAGAAAACGCGACACCGAAGATTGGCACTTCCTATGTCACTTAGACCCATCGTTTGTAGAGATTGAAGATGTAGAAGGATATGTGAAAGAAGCGATGGAGGAGCTACAATAGTCAACCAAAGTTCGTTTTGAATGTGTAGGATTGCTAGTTAAAGTAATTTGATATAGTGTTCAAATAATCAATAAAAAATGTAGTATTTTAGCAAATATAATATGGAGGTTTAAGATGCCAACTACAATAGAAGTTAATAAGCAGAGTGTTGAGGCACTACTTGGTAGTGGAAGAACAAAACCATTTGTTATTCCAGAATATCAGCGTCCTTATGCTTGGACAGATGAACAGGTTGAAACACTGTTTGAAGATTTATGGGAATTTACCGTCAGTAATGGAGGTACTGAACGCGAAGGTTCGTATTTTCTTGGAAGTATCGTTTCGTATGAAAATGATAATGGTGAACAGGAAATTATTGATGGTCAGCAACGTATTACCTCTCTGTTTTTATTGTTAAGAGCGATTTACACAAAGCTATTTAATTCTCCATTATCAGAACGAACTCCAGAAGCAAACAATTTTATTGGTAAGATTGAACCTTCAATCTGGCGCACTAATAAACTGACTGGAACAGTTGATTATAAGACTACTCTTCTAACATCACGTGTTGTTAATAATGAAGGTAATGAAATTCTTCGTAAAATTCTCGAAACTGGAAGAGCAAATAAAGATTCTAAAGATAATTATTCTAGAAATTATATTCATTTTCAGGAGTTACTTGATAAACATTCAAGTGATAATCCCTTAATGATTTATCAGTTCATTTATTCCCTATTAAATCAAGCTATTCTTTTACCAATAACTGCCGATACCCAAGATACAGCATTGACTATTTTCTCTACTTTAAATGACAGAGGTTTACCGCTATCTGATGCTGATATATTTAAAGCTAAGATTTATAACCATCTTGAGGGAAAAGATAAGGAAATATTTATTGAACGCTGGAAAGAGCTTGATGAACAAGCTACAGCAGCTAATGAAAGTATCCAACAATTATTTTATTACTATATGTTCTATCTTAGAGCTTTGGAAAAAGATACTAAAAGTACTACACCTGGTGTCAGAAAATACTATTCGAGTAACAAATTTGAGCGCCTTTATCAATCTGAATTATTAGATAATTTATTTGTAATGCTCGAATTATGGAAAGTAATCAATAAAGGTGAAGTGCTTGAATATGAGAGTTGGTCATCAAATATACAGATAAAACAAACATTAGATACACTTACTTCATATCCTAATGAGTTCTGGAAATATCCGGTGATTATATATTATATTTGTTATCGTAAGGATAAAAACTTTGAGGATAAATTTGCAAGATTCTTAAATAAATTACTCGCTGAACTAATGACAAAATACATTCTTATTCCAACTATCAATGCTGTTAAGGGTGATATTTTGAAATTAAATTCAGCAATTGTTGTATCAGATATTCCTAAATTTGATTTCAAAGAACTAGACCAAGCTCAACTTGAAGCAGGAATCCAAAATCCTCACCGTAATGTGGTGAGAATGTTGCTTAAAACACTTGCTTATAAACATCAGGATTCATTATTACCAAGTAAATGGGAAATCGAGCATATCTTCCCTCAAAAATGGCAAACTAACTATTTTATCGATGAATCAGATCATAAAATCCGAGAGAAAATCGAGCATATAGGCAATAAATTACCATTTGAAAAGAAGTTAAATATTATAGCAGGAAATGGTTACTTTGCTAAAAAGAAAAAAGAATATGCAGCTTCTAAGATCGAAATCACAAAATTTATGGGACTTTCTGAAATTCAAGAGTGGAATTTAGAATCAATTTCGAAAAGAGATATCAGGATTTCAGATTCTATTATTGCAATTCTTAAAAAATGGAACAAAGAGTATTCGGTTATTACAAAAGAAATTGTTTCCAATAAACCTTCAGATGAGGATTTAGCTCGTATTGCTGAATTTAAGGAAAAAGGATGGATTTAACGGTAAATCAATAACAAGTAGGTGTGCGTTTTTCAAACTACTTTAGATTTTTATAGAGAGAAAGCGTATGAGATGATTGAAAATAGTGGAGGGAGAGATTTAATGCTAGAGTGGAAATCTAATATTCCAGAAGATGAATATGAAGCTAGTGCAGCTTTTAGCGAAAATAGTCATTACGAGATTTCTACGATGACTTTGAAGGGAAAGAAACATCTGATTCGATTGAAATTTCCCTTCTGTCATTTTTACCAAATTACAGATAGAAACTTATATGATGTTCTTCATCAGATTCCTAGTTCGTCAGAGCTTGAATACTCTATTTATAAGCTAGAAACTAGTAGCTTAATTACAGAAGTGATTCATAGGGCGGGTGGAGTTTTGGCTGAAGAAGACTTGGTTCATTTTCGTATTTGTGCAAAGAATCTAGTTTTTGACTTAGTTCTCTATAAAAATCAAGAGAGTGATATAAGGATAGAAGAGGTTGGTTAAAAATGAAGTGGGTTCATATTGGTGAGGAAATAGAGTATGATTGGTATGAACTACGGTGTCAACTTTCTCAAGAAAATCACCTACAAATTTTTCTTGAGGGCTTAAAGAATCAAAAGCTCAAATACTGTATTGATTTTGGTAAGATTCTTTTTTGCAGATCCATCGATGAGGGGTGGGACCTGAATTTGCTCGAAGAAGATTTACTTAGTGGACCAGAAATTCCCTATTTATCAGATGGGATTTTACTTGAAATGATAGACACTCACCTTAAAAACAGAGTTCAAAAATTTTATCCTGATCCCATCTATCACTACCAAGTACAGGGAATTAATTTTGGGATAGACGTTCTTACAGAGGCATTTCCGATTATTAAAAAACTAGACTGAAACCAAGGTAAAAGCAACCCTTTTTCAACAATAAAATAGGCTCCATAATATCTATAGGGAATTTATCCACTAGAAATATTATAGAGCTTAAATCCTTACAGCTTTATCTACAGATTTTGGTAAGTTCTTTATAAAATATCCACCCTGAGGGAATCGAACCCCCATCTCAAGAACCGGAATCTTACGTGATATCCATTACACTAAGGGTGGAAACTTTAATTATTATATCAAAAAAGAGAGCTGAACTCAAGTTTTTTCTAAACTCAGCAAAAGGAGAATAAAAAAAGGATTCAGTATTGAAACGAATCCTCTATATGATTATTTTTTCTCAAGAAGTGCTTTGATTTCTTGAAGAACTTCCAATTCAGTTGGACCAGCAGGTGCTTCTTCAACAACCTCTTCTTTTTTAGTAAGGCTTTGAGCTTTTTCCATAGCTTTAATCACAAAGAATAGAACAGTACCAACTACAAGGAAGTTGATAATAGCACTCAAGAATTTACCGTAAGTAACACCATTCCATGCAAGCTCAGCGATGTTTTGTACTTTCGCAGCTTCCAAGGCTGGGTTCAATAGGAGTGGAGTGATGATATCATTAACAAATGAAGTTACGATAGCACCAAAAGCAGAAGCGATGATCACACCGACAGCAAGGTCTACAACATTACCGCGGAGCAAAAATTCTTTAAGATCTTTTAACATTTTCTTTTTCCTTTCGAAATTTTACAGTCTAAATTATATCTCAATCATCTGTTGAATTCAAGAAATATGCTTAGTGTTTTTTAAAAACAAAAACTTTACTGAAAATGTAATTGAGGACTATAATAGTTATTTGTGCCAAAATAGTCTCAATTGTATTGATAGTATTGAGATCATCACCTACAAATTGACCGATAATATGGGGGAAACTTGTCACAAAAATAAAGGTTAGGAGCAGGTCTAAGAGAAAGGTAATGAATCTTGCGGTCGTAAATTTTATCAGGCGCTTGAACCAATTTTTTCGTTTCTGTTTAAAAACAATGGTATCATTGGTGAAAAAAGCAAACAAAATTCCAGCTATATTTCCCAAAGCAGTCGCCAATAATTCTTGTTTGCAAAGATAAAAAATCGTGATGCGAACAATGATAGAAACAAGAGTAGTTGCAACTCCGAAAAATAAGTAGGAGAGAATTTCATTATCGAAGAATTTTTTTATGTATGTTTTCATAAAAATAGTATAGCATAAAGGAGATAAATGTGCTATACTTGAAAGGTTGACTTGTTCAACCCTTGGTGCTTAGCTTCTTTCACCAAGCATATTTTACGCGGGTTAATCGCTAAAGGAGAATAATAGATGAAAAAACTTACTGTCCGTGATTTGGCAGATATTGCCATTGTCGCAGCAATTTATGTGGTTTTGACAATCACACCACCCCTTAATGCTATCAGTTACGGTGCTTATCAGTTTCGTATCTCTGAAATGATGAATTTTCTTGCCTTTTACAATCCTAAGTACATTATCGGTGTTACTCTTGGCTGTATGATTGCTAATTTCTTCAGTTTTGGAATCATCGATGTTGCGGTTGGTGGAGGTTCTACGCTTGTCTTCCTAAGTTTGGGAGTATTGTTGTTTAGCAAATATAAAAAAGACTATCTTTTTAATGGATTGATTCGTAAAGATCATTTCTTATTTTCAATTCTTTTTTCGATTTCAATGATTACCATTGCTGCTGAATTGAACATCGTAGCAGAAGCACCTTTCTTCTTAACTTGGTTTACAACTGCTATCGGAGAATTCGCTTCACTCATTGTTGGTGCTATTCTTATCGGAAAAATCGGTAAACGTCTTGATTTGACCAGATAAAGATATCACATCAAATATTTGTGAAAAGGGCTGAACTTTGTTCAGTCTTTTTCTTCGTCCATAAAACTAGTTGTTCAATAAAAGTGATATAATAAAGAAAAAAGGGATTATTTTAATATGTATGGTTATCGTATTTCAGTTTTTGAAGTCCTTTGGAAAAATCAGGTCATTAGATTTTTGTTAATTTTTTTAGCACTATTTTATTTCTATCTTTTTTTCCAAAGAGTTAAGACATCTTTAAAAAGTGGTGGGAGTATGTTGGATCCTTTTCATATTGCAAAGGGAAGATTATACATTCACACGATTATTCTTTTTAGAAAAAGGATTGTTCCTCTAGCTGAAATTAGACAGATTGATATTGATTACGTTCGAGGGAGAAGAATGAATGGGGACAGGTATCATCTGTACTTTACAAGGAAAGATGGAAAATCTTTTACTTTTCATTTTGGAAAAAGCAAAAGAAACGAGGAGTTATTGAAAAATCTTGCCAATGTGGCCAAGAAGTGCCATATTAAAATCTATTATTATTAAGAGTCGATTGCTAAAATTGGATTGTTGTCACTTGTGACAGTTGTCAAAGCTAGGAGAGTAGCTAATATGAATCAACTACAAGTAATAAGAGAAGATAAACAACTAAGAATTTTATTGATGCAAGAATGCGATATTCTCTTTTATGACCAGTTTAAAGAGGTTGAATTTTCTAAGAACAATGAAGTTTATTCTCTTTCGCCCATAGCCTTTGCTAAAGACGGCAGCGGGGGAGAATATGTAATTCTTGAGGATGATAGTATCGGCTTTATAGGGAGTGAAGGCCAAGTTGGTCGGGTAGCAGAAAGCCTTGATGACTTGCTTACCTTCTTACTTCATGCTGGTTATATCTCTGATTTTTCTTGTCGTTTGCTCTATCAAAACAAGGATTTGTTGGTAAAATTCTGTCAAGGATTTCTCAATAAAGTACGAGAAAACTATCAGTCAAAAGGGGAAGTGTGGGATAAAGTGAGAGCTGGGCTTGCACAAGAGTTGGGACTTGAATTTAAGCCAGAAAAACTACAAGAGTTAGCCTTCAATTTTTATCAATCAGCGATAAGAACCCCTCAATTCACTTGTAAATATGGTCATGGTGAGAATGAATATGTCTGTGATTCTGTTTTGTCAGATATTGTCGGCTTGTGGGTTTCAGAGCTGGTAGGGTTGACTGCAGAAGAAATTGAAGCTTTTGCAAGCACTAAAAACAATCAAATGTAAAGGACAAAAATTTATTTCCACTTAAAATATTTTATGTTATACTATTAACAATGATATTTTAAGGAGTTTATATGAGTTCGTCAGAATTTATTTCAAAGATTGATTATTATTGCCATAAGAAAGAGAGTCTATTTGACCAAAGCAAGTTTAAATATTCCATTCGCTCGATGTTTGCAGGTGCTTTCTTAACCTTTAGTACAGCCGCTGGGGCCATAGGTGCTGATCTACTCAATAGCATCGTTCCAAGTGCTGGCTATTTTCTTTTTCCCTTTGTATTTGCTTGGGGACTTGCCTATATCGTTTTCTTAAATGCTGAATTGGTGACCTCAAATATGATGTACCTGACAGCTGGAACATTCTTGAAGAAGATTGATTGGAAAAAAGCCTTTGTCATTTTGCTCTATTGTGCCTTTTTCAACTTAGTTGGTGCTCTGTTAGCAGGTTGGTGCTTTGCTAATTCATCGGCTTTTTCACACCTGACACACGACAGTTATCTTCCAAAGATTGTAGCTAAGAAGTTGGCACGACCTAGTGAGTTGGTCTTGTTGGAAGGGATTTTGGCAAATATGTTCGTAAATATTGCCATTCTATCTTCAATTTTGGTTAAGGATAGCAATGCCAAACTCTGGATTATCTTGTCAGCTATTTCTATGTTTGTTTTCTTATCTAACGAGCATATTGCAGCCAATTTTTCGTCTTTTAGTATTATTAAATTTAGTATTGTAGCTGATCAGATTGCAAACTTTGATATTCCAAATATCCTACGCCATTGGGGAGTTACCTTTATCGCCAACTTGATTGGTGGAGGATTCTTGATAGGCTTACCATACGCTTATCTTAATAAAAATGAAGAGACTTATGTTGATTAGCACTTAGCTCTTACTAAATAAAATGAAAATCAATAATATAGGAGGTCGGGGAAAAAATCCAGACCTCGATTTTTTTCCAAAGAAGCTTTTGATAAAAACGTTATTTTCTCTGTCTATAAATTCAAACATATTATTAGTTCATGGACTTTAGCTGAAAACTAAAGAGGCTTTTTTGTAAATTCAATATAGATTAAAGTGAAAACACATATTAAATATATAGAATAGAGAGTTTGAAAATAAAGGGTTGAAAACATTAAAGATACTGATACAAAGCAAATGGAAACGATTGCTACAAGTGATAAAAATATTGTAAATAGAATTAAGAAAGCCTTTCCATAATTTCGATTTTATGTTATAATATTCACAAATAAAAGTTTTAGGAGTTTATATGGTTTCTTCAGAATTTATCTCAAAAATTGAATTTGCTTGTAAGAAAAAGGAAAGTCTTTACAGTCAAAGTAAATTCAAGTATGCTATCCGTTCAATGTTTGCTGGTGCATTCTTAACATTTAGTACAGCAGCTGGTGCAGTTGGAGCTGACTTGATTAATAAGCTTGCTCCTGGTAGTGGACGTTTCCTCTTCCCATTTGTTTTCGCTTGGGGATTGGCTTACATTGTCTTCTTGAATGCTGAGTTAGTAACATCTAACATGATGTTCTTGACAGCTGGTAGCTTTTTGAAAAAGATTAGCTGGAGAAAAACTGCTGAAATCCTTCTATACTGTACACTCTTTAATTTGATCGGTGCTCTTATAGCAGGTTGGGGATTCGCCCATTCAGCAGCTTATGCAAACCTTACCCATGATAGCTTTATTTCTGGAGTTGTGGAAATGAAGTTGGGCCGTTCAAATGAACTTATCTTGCTTGAAGCTATCTTGGCTAATGTCTTTGTAAATATCGCGATTCTTTCATTCGTTTTAGTTAAGGATGGTGGAGCAAAACTTTGGTTGGTTCTTTCAGCCATTTACATGTTTGTATTCTTAACAAACGAGCACATCGCCGCAAACTTTGCTTCATTTGCGATTGTGAAGTTCAGTGTTGCTGCTGATTCAATCGCAAACTTCGGTATTGGAAATATCCTTCGTCACTGGGGTGTGACCTTTATCGGTAACCTTATCGGAGGTGGTCTACTGATGGGATTACCTTACGCCTTCTTAAATAAAAACGAAGATACATACGTAGATTAAAAGTTGGATTCATTCCAACTTTTTCTTTTTGTTTATCCATGCTATAATGAATGTAGAATAGTTAAATATAGAGGAATAACATGAACGAGATTAAATGTCCCAATTGTGGCGAAGTATTTACAGTCAATGAAAGCCAATATGCAGAACTACTTTCTCAAGTTCGCACTGCAGAGTTTGATAAGGAATTGCATGAACGAATCAAACAAGAATTGACATTGGTGGAACAAAAAGCCTTAAATGAACAACAGGCAAAACTAGCTCAAAAAGATCAAGAAATTGCCCAGCTTCAAAGTCAAATTAACAACTTTGATACAGAAAAAGAATTGGCCAAAAAGGAAGTGGAGCAAAGTGCAAGTCAAAGCTTGCTAGAGAAGGAAAAAGAAGTCCAAGCTCTCGAAAATCAATTGGCTACCTTGCGTTTAGAGCATGAAAATCAACTACAAAAAACACTATCTGATTTAGAGAAAGAACGTGATCAGGTCAAAAACCAGCTCCTTTTACAAGAAAAAGAAAATGAGTTGTCTCTAGCCTCTGTAAAACAAAATTATGAGGCCCAGCTTAAGGCGGCTAATGAGCAGGTTGAGTTCTATAAGAATTTCAAAGCCCAACAATCAACAAAGGCTATTGGTGAAAGTCTGGAACACTATGCGGAAGGTGAGTTCAACAAGGTTCGTAGCTTTGCCTTCCCAAATGCTTACTTTGAAAAGGACAACAAGGTTTCAGCACGTGGTTCTAAGGGCGATTTCATTTTCCGTGATTTTGATGAAAATGGACTAGAATTCATTTCCATCATGTTTGAGATGAAAAATGAAGCAGACGGGACAGAGAAGAAACATAAGAATGCAGACTTTTACAAGGAATTAGATAAAGACCGCCGTGAGAAAGACTGTGAGTATGCTGTTTTGGTAAGTATGCTTGAAGCAGAAAACGACTACTTTAATACAGGAATTGTTGACGTTAGCCATGAATATGAGAAGATGTATGTCATTCGTCCCCAGTTCTTTATTCAACTAATTGGACTCTTGCGCAATGCTGCCCTTAATTCCCTAAAATACAAGCAGGAGTTAGCGCTTGTTCGTGAGCAAAATATCGATATCACGCATTTTGAGGAAGATTTGGACGCTTTCAAGGTAGCTTTTGCAAAGAATTATAATTCAGCTTCGGTCAACTTCGGAAAGGCCATCGATGAGATTGATAAAGCCATTAAGCGTATGGAAGAGGTCAAGAAATTCCTGACAACATCAGAAAACCAACTCCGACTGGCTAATAACAAGCTGGATGATGTTTCTGTCAAAAAATTAACCCGCAAAAATCCAACCATGAAAGCAAAGTTTGAAGCATTGAAGGGGGAATAGAAAGCAAGACATGAACGGTATTATCAACTTAAAAAAAGAGGCGGGGATGACCTCGCATGATGCAGTTTTCAAGCTGCGTAGGATTTTAGGAACTAAGAAGATTGGTCATGGAGGGACTTTAGACCCTGATGTTGTCGGTGTTTTACCGATTGCCGTCGGTAAGGCAACCCGCATGGTCGAGTTTATGCAGGACGAGGGTAAAGTCTATGAAGGTGAAATCACCCTAGGCTATTCAACAACAACCGAGGATGCTAGTGGTGAGGTAGTTGCAGAGACACCAGTTTTGTCACCTCTGGATGAGGATCTTGTTGATGAAGCAATCGCTAGTCTGACAGGTCCTATCACTCAGATTCCACCTATGTACTCTGCTGTCAAGGTCAATGGTCGCAAACTCTATGAATATGCGCGTGCTAGTCAGGAAGTGGAGCGTCCAGAACGTCAGGTGACGATCTATAGTTTTGAAAGAACTAGCCCTATTTCCTATGAAAATAATCTTGCACGCTTTACCTTCCGTGTAAAATGCAGTAAGGGAACCTATATTCGTACCTTGTCGGTTGACTTGGGAGAAAAACTTGGCTATGCAGCTCATATGTCTCATTTAACACGAACAAGTGCAGCGGGCTTGCAGTTAGATAATGCTTTGACCTTGAATGAAATTGAGGAAAAGGTTCAAGCTGGTGAATTAGACTTTCTTCATCCCCTAGAGATTGGGACAGGTGACTTGGTCAAGGTATATTTGACTCCAGAGCAGGCAGAAGAAGTGCGTTTTGGTCGCTTTATTGAATTGGAACAAACCGAGAAGGAATTGGCTGGTTTTGAAGGTGAAAAATTACTAGCCATTTTAGAGAAACGTGACCAACTCTATAAGCCTAGAAAGGTTTTCAATTGATTAGGACTGGTGGTAAAATCGCAAACTGATTTTTAGTTTTAAAAAATGCTAAAAGACAGTTCAGTTTGGACCCGAAAAAGTTATGAAAAAGGGTTGAAAACACGGTGATATTTGACAGTTTTGCTTGCTTATGATAATATTTAAATAAAGAAAAGCTAGAAAACTTTCAGAGGATATTATGAGTATTGAGATGACTGTTAGTGAGATTGCTGAGGTCTTGGGCTTGTCCCGCCAAGCAATCAATAACCGTGTCAAGGAATTACCTGAAGAAGATACGACTAAAAATGATAAAGGAGTCACTGTGGTAACTCGCAGTGGCTTGATTAAGCTTGAAGAAATCTACAAAAAAACCATTTTTGAAGATGAACCTGTTAGTGATGATGTGAAGCAACGTGAGTTAATGGAGATTCTTGTTGATGAAAAGAACGCTGAAATCATCCGTCTTTATGAGCAGTTAAAGGCCAAAGACAAACAGTTAGCTGAAAAAGATGAACAGATGCGTGTTAAAGACCGTCAAATCGCAGAAAAAGATAAGCAATTGGATCAACAACAACAGTTAACTCTACAAGCTATGAAGGACCAAGAAAACCTTCAGTTGGAGTTGGATCAGGCTAAGCAAGAAGTACAAGCAACGAAGAAAGGCTTCTTTGCTCGCTTATTTGGAGGATAAGAAAAAACTGCTTGGTTTCTAGGTATAACCAAGTAGTTTCTTTTTCAAATACAATAAGGAATGGATAAGATGGAAAAATTAAGAGATTATATTTCATTTGATTTGGAATTTAATAAACACCAAGATAAAACTCACTTGATTCAGGTATCTGCGGTCCGTTTTAAAGATGGTGAAGAAGTAGGAGCATTTGACTCATATGTTCATACCGATGTGCCTTTGAAAAGTTTTATTAATGGTTTAACGGGTATCACGTCTGAAACCTTGAAAGATGCACCGATGGTGGAGGAAGTTCTTAAGAATTTTCAAGACTTTGTGGGTGAGTTACCCCTTGTTGGTTATAATGCAGCCAAGAGTGATTTACCGATTTTGTTGGAGCATGGTTTGGATTATAGTAGCCAATATCTAGTGGATCTCTATGATGAAGCATTTGAGCGACGCAGTTCTGATCTTCATGGTATTGCCAATCTCAAGTTACAAACTGTTGCAAGTTTTCTAGGATTTAAGGGACAATCTCATAACAGTTTAGAGGATGCTCGTATGACTGCGCGTGTTTATGAAGCATTCCTAGAGTCTGACGAAAGTAAAATCTTACTGGACGTCAAGAGTAGTCTTAACTCTAATCCTTTTGGTGGTTTAGATTTATCACAACTGTTTGATTAGGAGCTTTTATGAAACCTGAAAAGCCTAAAAAATTGGGTTTTAAAAAGATTTACCTCAATCTTGATAAAATCCTCTTTCTATTTTTTTTAATATTTATGTTGGTCGACTATATTTGGTTACCTTTGAATTCATTGATAGCGGGTTTTTTGCTAAGTCAGACGGGCTATTTGTTTATTTCTTACAATAACATTTTTGCCATTATCAAAAATGCTCCTATAGTCAGTATTGGCTTCTTAATCTTAATCATTCTTAACCTTTTAGTTGCTTATTTTCAACTCAGTCTTCTCTTTATAGGGGCGCGTCATCTTCTCTATCATGAGAAAAGAACACTGATAGAATACAGTCGTAAGGTCTTTCGTGAGAGTCTTGTCTTTATGAAAGGTCTGACAATTACAAAAGCCTTATTTATCTTCTTCTATGTTGCCATGCTTTTTCCTTTTATCAGGAAGATTTTAAAGATTTATTATTTTAATAAAATCGTAATCCCAGAGTTTATTCAGACCTACATGGAAGATAAATACTGGATGTGGTGGCTAGGTATTATCATCTTGTCAATCCTCTTCCTCTACGTTTCTGTTAAGTTAGTATTTGTTCTTCCAAAAATCTTTTATGATAAGATGACAGTCAAGGAAGCTGTGCTCTATAGTCTTGAAAGAACTAGAAATCAATTCTGGTTTTACGCTTGGCATCTCTTTCTCATTGTTGTCAAAACAAATCTTTTCTTTTACTTGCTTCTAATCCCACTATTGATTGTCCAGTTTTTAGTGGATGGTCTCACACATCGAGAATCTTTGGTTCTTGCTATTTCGAACTATATATTGATTAAAAATATCCACTATATGGCTTTGACTTACTTCTTGGTTAAGTTTACCTCCTTTTTAACTGGTGAGGAGTTGGATATTATGCCAAGACGAAAGAAAGATCATATCATGAGATGGGGTGTAATGGGGTGCGCCAGTGTCTTCTTTGCGATTGAGGGTTATGTTTATCTAGAGGCACCCGTAGTCAATCCTCCACTTGTCATCTCTCACAGAGGTGTTTCTAATGGAAATGGTGTCCAAAATACAGTTGAATCCTTAGAAAAAACAGCTCAGTTAAAACCAGATTTAGTTGAGATGGATGTACAAGAAACCAAGGATGGTCAGTTTGTCATGATGCATGATGCTAACCTAAAAAGTTTAGCGGGATTAAATGTAACACCACAAGACTTAACTTTAGATGAGTTGAAGCAATTAGATATTTATGAAAATGGTTATCAGACCAAAATATCCAGCTTTGATGATTATATAAATCGTGCCAATGACCTTCATCAGAAATTGCTGATCGAAATTAAAACGAGTCGAAAAGATAGTGCTCAGATGATGGATCATTTTCTAGATCAATATGGAGCAAAAATTAAAGTCTATGGGCATCAGATGCAATCTTTGGATTATCATGTTATTGAAAAAGTAAGTCAGTATGATAAGGAAATTCCAGTCTATTTCATTCTGCCCTACAATTCCGTTTTTCCAAGAACGAATGCTACAGGTTATACCATGGAATATTCTACCTTAGATGAATATTTTGTAACCAAGCTTTGGAATACAAAACAAAAGCTCTATGTTTGGACGATTAACGGTTCGGAATCCTTTAACAAGTCGCTTCATCTAGGAGTAGATGGTATGATTACGGATAATTTGGAAATGGTACAAGAAGAACTTGAAACTGCCCAGGAAGACCCAGAATACGCTGATTTACTTTTAAAGAAGGCAACGGAATTCTTTACTTTTTAGATAAGACAAAAGAGGCTGAATTCAGCCTCTTTTTATGCTATTAGAATGGTAATTTTCCTGCAAAAGCACCGAGTTTCTTTTTGGTTGTCTCATCGATTTGTTCAAGAGCTGCATTGACTGCTTGAACAGTCATGTCAGAAAGAGTTTCGATGTCTTCAGGGTCAACAACCGCAGGATTGAAATCAATTTTTACAACTTTCTTATCTCCAGTTAAAGTAGCAGTTACAAGGTTTTGAGCAGAAGTGCCAACAAATTCTGTAGCAGCAAGTTCAGCCTGACTTTGCTCCATTTGTTTTTGAAGTTTTTGAGCTTGACGCATCATGTTTTGCATATTCATCATGGTGGTATATAGCTTCCTTTTCTATTATTTTCCTTATTATTTTAACAATTTTAACTATAAAAGTCTATTCAAATTTTCAACGATAAAACATTAAATTTTCTGACAATTTATTGAATAATTAGAAAAACTATGATATAATAAATTTTAAAAATGGGATTCCCATGATTTAATAGGAGTGTTATATGAAAAAACTTGGTTTTATCCTTTTATCTTCGGCATTGTTGTTATCTGCTTGTGCAGTTCGTTTTGAACAATCGTCAACTACAAGTGATTCATCTCAGGTTACAAAATTGTCAGAAGATAACCAAAAACTATTGGATCAGGCAAGCAGAAGTGCCAACAAATTCTGTAGCAGCAAGTTCAGCCTGACTTTGCTCCATTTGTTTTTGAAGTTTTTGAGCTTGACGCATCATGTTTTGCATATTCATCATGGTGGTATATAGCTTCCTTTTCTATTATTTTCCTTATTATTTTAACAATTTTAACTATAAAAGTCTATTCAAATTTTCAACGATAAAACATTAAATTTTCTGACAATTTATTGAATAATTAGAAAAACTATGATATAATAAATTTTAAAAATGGGATTCCCATGATTTAATAGGAGTGTTATATGAAAAAACTTGGTTTTATCCTTTTATCTTCGGCATTGTTGTTATCTGCTTGTGCAGTTCGTTTTGAACAATCGTCAACTACAAGTGATTCATCTCAGGTCGCAAAATTATCAGAAGATAACCAAAAATTATTGGATAAGGCAACTAGTGACTACAAAACATTTGTAGAAGAACAGATAGATAAACTTTTAACAGATACAGAAGGTTTTGTTAAACTTTTGAAGGATGGTAAGTTAGAGGAAGCTAAAAAGGCATACCCTTTAATCCGTATGTCTTATGAACGTTCAGAGCCGATTGCAGAGAGCTTCGGAGAATCTGATGTGAAGATTGACTTTCGTTTGGCAGACTATCTAGATGAAAACAAGACCGAAGAAGGTTGGTCAGGTTTTCACCGTATTGAGCGCATTCTTTGGGAGGAAAACACAACTAAAGGAACTGAGTCTTATGGTGACCAACTGGTAAATGACATTAAGGAATTGAAGGCTAAGATTGCAACTGTAGATGTTGATTACAAGATTATGCTAACTGGGGCTGTCGACCTTCTAAATGAAGTAGCGACAAGTAAGATTACTGGTGAAGAGGAGATTTATTCTCATACAGATTTGTATGATTTTCGTGCCAATATCCAAGGTGCTGAAAAGATTTTCCAACTCTTTAAACCTTTACTTGAAAAATCAGATGCAGCCTTGGTTAAGGAGTTAGAGGAAGATTTCAAATCTGTCAATAGTTTGTTAGACAAACACATGACGGACAAGGAACACTATAAGCTCTATACAGACTTAACGAAAGAAGACACTAAAGAATTGTCTGAAGCAGTGACAAAACTTGGTGAACCATTATCACAAATGGGTAAATTTCTTGGTGGAGAATAAGTAATATGACAAACAAAGGCGAAAAATTTTTTGAACAAAAAATGGACCGTCGAGAATTTCTAAAAAAAGCAGGTATCGGAGGGGCTGGTCTCGCACTTGGACTCTCTGGTGCTTCTGCTTTTTTCGCACCTAAGCTTGATGGTCAGGAGAAAATCTCGTACGGGGATGAAAAAATAGCCTTCTATGGCAAACACCAAGCTGGCATTACAACTGTCATGCAGAAAAACATTTATTTTGTGGTTTTAGATTTGCATACAACTGACAAAGAGAAAATCATCCAGTTATTTAAGGATTGGACGGATTATAGTGCCAAACTTGTAGAAGGAGAATTGGTTAAAAAAGATGGTAACAATAGCCTCTTGCCTCCAAGTGATACTGGAGAAACAGTTGGACTTAATCCTCATCGTTTGACCCTGACCTTTGGAATTTCGGCTAGTTTCCTAGAAAAGATGAAACTAGAGAACAAACGTCCCAAACTTTTCAGAGATTTACCTCCATTTCCAAAGGAACAGTTACGAGAAAAGTACACGGGTGGAGATATAGTTATCCAAGCTTGTGCTGATGATGAGCAAGTTGCCTTTCATGCCATTAGAAATCTTATCCGAAAAGGAAGGAATGCAGTTACTCTTCGTTGGAGTCAATCAGGTTTTGCAGCTATCGGTAATCGTATGGAAACTCCTCGGAATCTCTTTGGATTTAAAGACGGGACTGCTAATGTTACCACTGAGAAAGAATTTGATCAGGTTGTTTGGGCTGACAGTAAGGATTGGATGGAAAATGGTTCCTACATGGCAGTTCGTCGCATCCAGATGTTCCTTGATACTTGGGATCGAACCAATCTGGAGGAGCAAGAAAATACCTTTGGGCGCTATAAGGAAAGTGGAGCTCCTTTTGGTAAGAAAAACGAATTTGATGAGGTGGACTTGAGCCTTCTTCCTGACGATTCTCATGTACGCTTAGCAAAAGAAGTGGATAAACCTCTCCTGCGTCGATCCTATTCTTATTCTGATGGAATTGATGAAAAGACTGGCCAGTTTGACACAGGATTACTGTTTATTTCCTTCCAAAAGGACCCAGATAACTTTGTTAAGGTGCAGACCAATCTGGGGGCTACGGATAAAATGAATGAGTACGTTACCCATATAGGCAGTGGACTTTTTGCCTGCTTTGGTGGAGTAGAGAAGGGAGGTTACATTGGGCAGAAATTATTGGAATCTTAAAAGTATTATCCTCCTATTTGTTTGTTTCTTCCTGTTGATTTTTCCGGTAGGAGCTAAGGAAAATTTGAGTCCCTACTTTGTGAAAATAACTGATGCAACTAAAGCTGTTAAAGAAGGCAAACAAGACCAGGCAAGAAAAATAATCGATGAAATGACCAAAGACTTCGAGAAAGTCGAGAATTCTGACTCTGAAGCAGGACGTAAAGTTCAAGAAAAGTTGGCCTTAACTGGTGATATTACTGAAGACCAGCTAACTCAGATTTCTTTAGCCCTTTTGACATTTGAGAAAGAGCAAAATCCAGTCGACCTAGATGCAGAAAAAGAGAAACTTGTTTCACGATTAGAACCTCGTTTTGAAGCCTTAGATAAGGCAATCGCTTCTCAAGATCTGGAAGCAGTAAGAGAAGCCTATAAAAAAATGAATTCAACCTGGACCATCAATGAAGCAGTGGTTCGCGACCATAGTACAGCTCATTATGGGCAAGTAGAAAAAGCAATTTCCTTTCTGCGTAGTAGCATTGAAACTGAACCAACGAACTTTGATACTATTCAGGCATCGTTTGATGATTTGAAGACAGCCATTTCTAACTTTGTTGAAGGTACAGAAATAGCGACTACATCTTCGAATCTGACCCTAAAGGATGGAATCGATCTTTTAAAAAAGGCTTTGACCCAATTTCAAGCTGGTCAAGATAGTGATGCAGCTGCGACGATGAAGGAGTTTATTACTATTTGGCCCACCATCGAGGGTTCTGTAAGTACAACCAATCCTTCGCTTTATACCAAGGTTGAAAATGAAAGTCCTGTCATCATGGTTAAGGGAAAGGAAAGTGAATATCAAGAAAAGCTTTCTAGCTTGATTGCAGAGCTATCTCAAATTGATACTAGCGCTTCCTATAATGCATTTGATGCCATGCTCATATTGCTCCGAGAAGGTGTAGAAGCCCTCTTGATTGTCATGGCGCTTGTGACAACTTTGAAAGCTGCTAAGATGAGAAAGGGCCTCAAGTGGGTCTATGGTGGTGCATTTGCTGGTATAGTTGCTAGTCTTTTAATTGCCTATATCCTACAGATTGCCTTTCCAGCAGTTACCTCAGGAACTAACCGTGAAATCATCGAAGGAGCAGTCGGGATTTTTGCAGTTATCATGATGATTTTAATCGGTATTTGGCTTCATAGCAAATCTTCTGTTAAAAAATGGAATACTTTTATGGAATCACAAATGCAAACTGTCACGAAAACAGGCTCTTTCCTTTCTATGTTCGCTCTGAGTTTTCTAGCCGTATTCCGTGAAGGTGCTGAGACGATTTTATTCTACGTAGGGATTCTGCCAAGGATTTCTAGTTTTGACTTTGTCCTAGGAATTTCTCTGGCCCTCTTAGTCTTAGTCGTGATTGCCTTTGTGATGAACAAGGCCAGTCAATTTTTCCTACCTCACAAGGTTTTCTTTATCCTGACTTGGATGATTTATGTCTTAGCTTTTAAGATGACGGGAGTCAGTATCCATGCCTTACAGTTGACAAATATGATTCCAAACCATCTGATCTCAGGAATACCAAGTATTGATATATTGGGAATTTACCCTAGTTGGGAAGGGTTAGCAGGTCAGATTATCTTTATCCTCGTAGTTTTTCTAATTACCATTAGACAGGGTGAAAAATGATGGATCAAAAGGAATTGACAATTATTGAACATTTGGTAGAATTTAGAAAGAGATTGCTAGCAGTAGTTGTTTGCTTCTTTCTAGTTTTCTGCGTTTCAATATTATTTGCCGATCAGGTTTATCAGTATATCACACAAGGTTTTAGTCAGAAGTTAATCGTCTTAGGGCCGAATGATATTTTATGGATTTATCTCCGTTTAGCAAGTTTAATGGCCTTTAGCCTTACCTTACCTTTTACGGTCTATCAAGTCTGGAGTTTTGTTCGACCAGCCCTTAAAACTGAAGAAGCAGGGGCGATTTTTGCTTATATACCTGCAACATTTCTTTGTTTTATCTTGGGATTAGCCTTTGGCTTTTATTTTGTAACACCAGCTATACTTCAGGTCTTACTGGGACTAGGTGAAAACTTATTTGAGACGCAACTGACAGCACAAAATTATCTAGCCTTTGTCTTTCAAACAACTGTACCACTAGCGTTTATCTTTGAATTGCCAGTTATCATTGCTTTTTTTACCTCAATTGGTTTGATTGGACCTGGCCTACTCATTTCTTATAGACGTTATGCCTACTTCATTTTATTGGTATTGGCAGTTATATTGACGCCGGCCGATTTTATTAGCGATTTAGCGATGACTGTTCCCCTAATCCTTTTGTATGAGGTTAGTATCGCTATTAGTAAATGGATAATTAAGAGAAAAAGGAAAGGAGAAAAAGATGGGAATCTTACGTGATATTGGTGCACCGGGCTTGATAGTCATTGTCCTTGGAGCATTGTTGATTTTTGGACCAAAACGCTTACCAGAGTTAGGCGAGTCAGTAGGAAAAATGCTTGCCGAGTTTAAGAAAGCCGTTAAGGGCATCGGTGAGCAAGAAGAAAAATAAACGAAAAATGATTGAATAGAGTTGAGAATTGTTGGATTGGAATTATCTCTGGCTACAATCTCAACTTTTTTATTTAGTTTAAGGTTTTTTTAAGGTTTCTATACTATTCTGAAGAACTCTATATTTGTTGAAAATAGAGTTGAGATTTTTTTATCATTCAAGTTACTTTCCCTAAAGGTATGCCTAGGCTCTTTCTGACTAGAGAATTCTAGTATTTATTTCGATAAAAGGCTAGGTTGTGATATAATGGTAAAGAATGAGTTTTTTAGAACAGACTAAAGGAGTATTAAAATGATCTACGCTGGAATTTTAGCAGGTGGAACTGGCACGCGCATGGGGATTAGTAATTTACCTAAACAATGCTTAAAGCTAGAAGAACCAGTCAGAGAAATCAAAGATATTCACCGAGTTTTTGCAACTGACTTAAATACCGCATTTAAGACAGTCTTTAAGTGGGAAGTCTAATGGAGGATGATTGTGGAAAAGATTATTAAGGAAAAACTGACATCTTTACTATCAACTGATGAAGATATTTTAAGTGTTGAACAACTAGGAGGAATGACTAATCAAAACTATTTGGTTAAGACAACCTCAAATCAGTATATCGTTAAGTTTTTCGGAAAAGGCACAGATAAATTGATCAACCGCCAGAATGAGAAATTTAATCTGGACTTGTTAAAAGATTTAAAACTTGATGTGGAAAATTATCTTTTCGATATTGAAGCAGGTATCAAGGTTAATCAGTACATTAAATCTGCGAATACTCTTAATTCCACTACTATCAAGACTAAGTTTGAAAAGATTGCGCCTATTTTACAAACGGTTCATGCTTCGGGTAAGGAATTAAAAGGGGAGTTTGCTCCCTTTGAGGAAATCAAAAAATATGAAACCTTGATTCAAGGGGAGATTTCCTATCCGAACTATGAAGCTGTCAGAAAGTCTGTGTTTTCTCTGAAAGACCAACTTGAAAAAATTGGTATCGATAAGAAATCATGTCACATTGATTTGGTTCCTGAAAATTTCATAGAAGGACCAGATGGTCACCTTTATCTGATTGATTGGGAATATTCATCTATGAATGATCCTATGTGGGATTTGGCAGCTCTCTTCCTAGAATCTGAGTTTACCAGTGCAGAGGAAGAAGATTTTCTAAGTCATTATAAGAGTGACAAGACTCCCGTTTCAAGAGAGAAAATTCGTATTTACAAAATCTTGCAAGATATCATTTGGAGTCTTTGGACTATTTACAAAGAAGAAAATGGTGCAGATTTTGGAGATTACGGAATCTCTCGTTACAATAGAGCAGTAAAAGAATTAGAGTCTGAAGGAGATTTAAATGAAAACTAAAAATGGAGTTTCTTTTGGGCTACTATCAGGTGTGTTCTGGGGATTAGGCTTAACGATTAGTGCTTATATCTTTTCAATATTCACGGATTTATCGCCTTTTGTAGTAGCAGCAGCACACGATTTTCTAAGTATTTTTATCTTGCTAGGATATCTTCTAGTTAAAGAAGGAAAGGTACGTTTTTCAATCTTCTTGAACATTAGAAATGTCAGTGTCATCATTGGAGCCTTACTTGCTGGTCCTATTGGCATGCAGGCCAATCTTTATGCGGTTAAGTATATTGGTAGCTCCTTAGCTTCGTCTGTTTCAGCGATTTATCCTGCAGTTTCTGTTCTTCTTGCCTTCTTTATTCTAAAGCATAAGGTTTCAAAGAATACAGTATTTGGAATTTTGTTAATCATTGCAGGCATTATTGCTCAGACCTACAAGGTTGAACAAGTCAATTCCTTCTATATCGGAATTCTTTGCGCCTTGATTTGTGCGCTTGCTTGGGGGAGTGAAAGTGTTCTAAGCTCTTTTGCAATGGAAAGTGAACTCAGTGAACTCGAAGCCCTCTTGATTCGACAAGTAACTTCCTTCCTGTCCTATCTTGTAATTGTTCTCTTCTCACATCATTCATTTGCAGAAGTGGCAAATGGACAATTGTTGGGACTTCTGATTGTCTTTGCGGCATTTAATATGATTTCTTATCTAGCCTATTATATGGCTATTAATCGATTGCAGCCGGCAAAAGCTACTGGTCTAAATGTGAGTTATGTAGTATGGACTGTTTTGTTTGCAGCAATGTTCTTGGGAACACCTCTGACTGTCTTAACAATCATTACTTCATTTGTTGTAATGGCTGGTGTTTACATTATTATTAAAGAATAAAGGAGAAAGCGCGTGAAAGCGATTATCTTAGCAGCTGGCTTGGGAACTCGTTTGAGACCTATGACAGAAAACACTCCCAAAGCCTTGGTTCAAGTTAACCAAAAACCTTTGGTTGAATATCAAATTGAATTTTTAAAAGAACGTGGTATTGATGATATTATCATCGTTGTAGGTTATTTGAAAGAACAATTCGATTACCTTAAAGAGAAGTATGGAGTTCGTTTGGTCTTCAACGATAAGTATGCTGATTACAATAATTTTTACTCACTTTACTTGGTAAA
Source organism: Streptococcus sp. DTU_2020_1001019_1_SI_AUS_MUR_006 (assembly GCF_032340315.1). NCBI lineage: Bacteria > Bacillati > Bacillota > Bacilli > Lactobacillales > Streptococcaceae > Streptococcus > Streptococcus sp. DTU_2020_1001019_1_SI_AUS_MUR_006. The sequence goes on from NZ_CP135436.1 coordinate 1,442,642, forward strand.
AGAAGAGTTGGCTAATAGCTACGTTATCGATGCGGATAACTATCTTTTCAAAAATATGTTCCGTAATGATATCGAGCGTTCAACATATTTCAGTGTTTATCGTGAAGACTGTGACAATGAATGGTTCCTAGTTTACGGAGAAGATTACAAAGTTCAAGATATCATCGTTGATAGTAAGAATGGTCGCATCCTGAGTGGAGTTTCATTCTGGGATGCTCCAACAGCTGAAAAGATTGTTGGATTTATCGATGAGGCTTATGCAAGCGGAGAATTTGTAGATCTCTACTGGGACAACATGGTTAAAGATAATATCAAAGAACTAGATGTATATGTAGAAGAGTTGGAAGAAAACTCTATCTATGAAATTGACAGTGTTAAAGATTATCAAAAATTGGAGAAGATTCTCTCTTCACAAAATAAGTAAACTAAAATACGTCAGACACCGTACCTATTTTTGCTTGACTTTTTAGGGTTGATACAGTATACTAGTAAAAATTTAACCTTTAAGGGAAGTCCAGAGAGGCTCACAAGGTGTCAGATAGAAAATAGATTACACAAACTTCGAATAAACACAGTTTATTTGATTCTTTTCTGTAAGTATCTTACTGAAACCTTGCGATTGCAAGGTTTTTCTTTTTCTGAACCCCTTAAAATTTAAGGAGGAAACGGTATGAATCCAAATTGTAAAAAACGCATGGGTGCTATTCGCTTGGAAACCATGAAAGTAGTGTCTCAAAAGGAAATCGCACCAGCAATCTTTGAACTCGTACTTCAAGGAGAAATGGTTGAAGCTATGAAAGCTGGACAATTTCTACATTTGCGTGTACCTGATGATGCCCATCTCTTGCGTCGTCCGATTTCAATCTCGTCTATAGATAAGGCTAAAAAACAATGCCATCTTATTTATCGTATCGAAGGTTCTGGTACAGCAATTTTTTCAACCTTAAAAACAGGTGATAGCTTAGATGTTATGGGACCTCAAGGAAATGGATTTGATTTGTCTGATTTAGACAAGCAGAGTCATGTTCTCCTAGTCGGTGGTGGAATTGGTGTTCCTCCTTTACTTGAAGTAGCTAAACAATTAGATGAACGTGGTGTAGATGTCACAACAGTTCTAGGATTTGCTACTAAAGATGCAGTTATTTTGGAAGATGAATTAGCCCAATACAGTAAAGTCTTTGTAACGACTGATGATGGTTCTTATAGAACCCAAGGAAATGTATCGGTAGTGATTAATGAATTTGATAACGAATTTGATGCCATCTACTCATGTGGTGCACCTGGTATGATGAAATACATCAATCAAACATTTTACGACCATCCAAGAGCTTATCTATCACTAGAATCCCGCATGGCCTGTGGTATGGGAGCTTGCTACGCTTGCGTATTGAAAGTACCAGATAGTGAAACAGTTAGTCAACGTGTATGTGAAGATGGGCCTGTATTTAAAACAGGAACAGTTGTTTTATAAGGAGAGTGTCATGACTACAAATCGATTACAAGTTTCTCTACCAGGCTTAGAATTAAAGAATCCTATCATTCCTGCTTCAGGATGTTTTGGCTTTGGTCAAGAATATGCCAAATACTATGATTTAGACCTTTTAGGCTCTATCATGATTAAGGCGACTACCCTAGAACCCAGGTTTGGAAATCCAACTCCACGAGTGGCAGAAACACCTGCTGGTATGTTGAATGCCATTGGTCTACAAAATCCAGGACTAGATGCCGTTCTCTCTGAAAAATTACCTTGGTTGCAAAGAGAGTATCCCAATCTCCCTATAATCGCAAATGTGGCTGGATTTTCAAAGCAAGAATACGCAGCAGTTTCTAGTGGTATTTCCAAGGCACCTAACGTGAAAGCCATTGAGCTCAATATTTCTTGTCCAAACGTTGATCATGGGAATCACGGACTTTTGATTGGGCAAGACCCAGATTTGGCTTATGATGTGGTAAAAGCAGCCGTAGGGGCATCAGATGTGCCAGTTTACGTTAAATTGACACCAAGTGTTACTGACATCGTAACCATTGCTAAAGCTGCAGAAGATGCTGGAGCTAGTGGACTCACCATGATCAATACCCTTGTAGGGATGCGTTTTGATCTCAAAACTAGAAATCCGATTATTGCAAATGGGACAGGTGGCATGTCTGGACCTGCAGTATTTCCTGTAGCCCTAAAACTAATCCGTCAAGTAGCTCAAACAACTAATCTTCCAATCATTGGTATGGGAGGAGTGGATTCAGCTGAAGCTGCCTTAGAAATGTATCTGGCTGGTGCATCAGCTATCGGAGTGGGTACAGCAAACTTTACGAATCCTTATGCCTGTCCTGATATTATCGAAAATCTACCAAAGGTCATGGATAAGTACGGGATCGAAAGTCTAGAAATGTTGCGAAATGAAGTCAAAGAAAGTTTACTTTAAGTTTTATATGCTGAATTCAGTCTAAATTGTTTTGAAAGCGCCATTTTTTTGGTATAATAAATACTATGATTATTACAGTACCTATTAAAACAGAAAAAGATATTGCAACACCAGGACCAAACGTCCTTGTACTTGGTTATTTTGATGGAGTTCATCTTGGACATCAAAAATTATTTGATATAGCTTCTAACATTGCCGCTGAAAAGCGCCAGGGAGTAGCTCTAGTAACTTTTAACGAATCACCAAAGCTAACTCTGAATCAATACTCACCTGAACATTTATTGCATATTTTGAATGCTAGTGAACGTGAACGTAGATTGAAGAGAGCTGGAGTTGAGAGCTTGTATTTGATGGATTTCACTAGTCGAGTAGCAAATATGACTGCAAAAGAATTCATTGATACCTACGTTAAGGAAGCAAAGGCAGATACGATTGTAGTTGGTTTTGACTATACTCTTGGTTCAGATAGAAAAACAGCTGAGGATTTAAAAGAACTTTTCCATGGCGAAGTGGTTGTTGTTCCACCAGTTGAGGACGAAAAGGGGAAAATTAGTTCAACGCGCATTCGCCAAGCCATTCTAGAAGGAGATGTAAAAGAGGCAGGCAAACTTTTGGGATTCCCTTTACCAACGAGAGGTGTAGTGGTTCACGGAAATGCTCGAGGTCGAACTATTGGCTTCCCAACAGCTAATCTAGTCAACTTGGATCGGACATATATGCCAGCTGATGGTGTTTATGCTGTTGACGTTGAAATTCAAAGAAAAGTCTATCGTGGTATGGCGAGTCTAGGTAAAAATGAAACCTTTGATGGTGAAGAAGAGCGTTTTGAAGTTCATATCTTTGATTTTTCTGACGATATCTATGGGGAAACTGTCATCGTTTCCTGGTTGGACCGTATCCGTGATATGGTAAAATTTGATAGCGTTGATCAATTGGTTAAGCAACTAGAAGAAGATGAAAAGATAGCAAGAAAATAAAATCAAAAAATAGTAGAGTTTGGGATTTTCTCAAACTCTTTTTTTATTTGTATTTTTAGCTTAAGTTTGGGGAATCATCATAACTATTATAGTAGGCTAAATAAAGAATAGTTCATTTCGACTTCTAAAACATTGCTAGAAATTGATTTGACTTTCCTAACCTCTCTATTCATATCTTATTTCAATCCACTATATTTAACTTAAATCAACATTTTTAAATTAAAACTGACAAGTAGCTATATAAAAATTAGAGTATTATGAATAGAATAAATCTTTTCTACTTTTGTTTCCGGACATCCTAGACTCTGATAAACTTTTTTAAACTATATGTTTATTCAAATTTTAAACAAGATAATCTTTAGATTTCCTTTTTCTTCCTTTTAGTCTTATAGTCTTTGTTTTATTGAATGTCTATCTTGAATTTTTGAGTATCATTAAAGGTTATGCTATACTAGAAATATGTTAGATTTGGAGAAATATGGTGTGATCATGTGGGAAGAGGACAAGATTCTCTCTTTCCGTCAAAAATTATTAGCTTGGTATGACGAAAACAAGCGGGATTTACCCTGGAGACGAAGCAAGAATCCTTATCATATCTGGGTATCTGAAATTATGTTGCAGCAGACTCGAGTTGATACCGTCATTCCCTATTATGAGCGTTTTTTGGACTGGTTTCCGACCGTAGAAAGCTTAGCAAATGCTCCTGAGGAGCGCTTATTAAAAGCCTGGGAAGGACTTGGCTATTATTCTCGTGTCCGCAATATGCAAACAGCTGCTCAACAGATTATGAATGAATTTGAAGGTAAGTTCCCGTCTACTTACGAAGGTATTTCAAGCTTGAAAGGGATAGGTCCTTATACAGCTGGTGCAATTTCTAGTATTGCCTTTAATCTTCCCCAGCCTGCAGTAGATGGCAATGTCATGCGTGTTTTGGCTCGTCTATTTGAAGTCAATCATGATATTGGAAATCCTAGCAATCGCAAGATTTTTCAAGCGATGATGGAAGTTCTAATAGATCCTGATCGTCCAGGTGATTTCAATCAGGCACTGATGGATTTAGGTTCAGATATTGAGGCTCCTGTTAATCCAAGACCGGAGGAGAGTCCTGTTAAGGACTTCAGTGCTGCTTACCAACATGGGAGCATGGATCGCTATCCCATTAAGGCTCCAAAGAAAAAGCCAATTCCTATTTTTCTAAAGGCTCTTGTAGTGCAAAATAGTCAGGGTCAGTTTCTATTAGAGAAGAATGAGAGTGAAAAACTCTTGGCTGGATTTTGGCATTTTCCCTTGATTGAAGTTGATGAATTCTCAGACCAAACTCAAGACTTGGATCTTTTCAGTCAAGTAGCGGAGCCAATTCTAGAACTGGGCCCATCTCCACAGGAGAGTTTTGAACAGGACTATGATCTTGAAGTTGATTGGCAAGATCTACGTTTTGAAGAGGTTAAGCACATTTTTAGCCATCGAAAATGGCATATCCAGATAATTGCAGGGCGAGTTGCTGAGTCGCAGGAATACGCTGATAGAGAAGTCCTTTGGTTAAGTCCAGAAGAATTTAGCAATTATCCCCTAGCCAAACCTCAGCAAAAGATCTGGCAAGCCTACTTGAAAAGAAGCTGCTAGCATCGGTCTTGCGTGTCTTCTTTACATTTTTTTGGTATAATGAGATAAGGAAAAAGGTGACTAAATGAAAAAAATACTAATTGTAGATGATGAAAAACCCATCTCAGATATTATAAAATTTAATATGACCAAGGAAGGTTATGAAGTTGTAACTGCTTTTAATGGTCGTGAAGCACTTGAACAATTTGAAGCTGAGCAACCAGATATTATTATCTTGGATTTGATGCTTCCAGAGATTGATGGACTTGAGGTCGCAAAAACTATTCGTAAGACAAGTAGTGTTCCTATTATCATGCTTTCAGCAAAGGATAGCGAATTTGATAAGGTTATTGGGCTTGAGCTTGGGGCGGATGACTATGTAACCAAGCCATTTTCAAATCGTGAACTACAGGCTCGTGTTAAAGCTCTTCTCCGTCGTACAGATCTTGTTTCAGTTGATAACCAAGAACCTGAAACGAAATTACAAAGTTTGCAGATTGGCGATTTGGAGATTTTACCAGATGCCTACGTGGCTAAGAAATATGGTGAAGAGTTAGATTTAACCCACCGTGAATTCGAACTCTTGCATCATTTAGCTTCTCATCTTGGACAAGTTATTACCCGAGAACATCTTCTTGAAACCGTTTGGGGATATGACTATTTTGGGGATGTCCGTACAGTAGATGTAACCATTCGACGCTTGCGTGAGAAGATTGAAGATACACCAAGCAGACCTGAATACATCCTAACTCGTCGTGGAGTAGGATATTATATGAGAAATAATGATTGAAGTAATTAGACAAACAATTTTGACGAGCGACTTTATCTTTATCCTCATCTTAATTGGCTTTATTCTGTTAGTGTCTTTTCTCTTGCTTGAGAGTCGTCGTGATAATATTCGTTTGAGGCAGATCAATCAGAAAATAAAAGATTTGATTGATGGTGATTATTCTCAGGTTTTGGATATGCAGGGAAGCTCAGAGATAACTAATATCACTAACAATCTTAATGATTTGTCTGAAGTCATTCGTCTGACTCAAGAAAATCTGGAACAAGAGAGTAAAAGGTTGCATAGTATCCTGTCCTACATGACAGATGGAGTGCTTGCAACCAACCGTCGTGGGCAAATCATCATGATCAATGATATGGCCAAGAGACAACTTGGAGTTGAAAGGGATGATGCTCTTAATCAAAATATCTTAGAGTTACTCAAGATTGAAGAAGAGTATGAGCTGAGAGAACTTATTACTCAGAGCCCTGAGCTGATGATTTATTCGCAGAATCTTAATGGCGAATATATCAGTTTGCGCGTTCGTTTTGCCTTGATTCGTAGAGAGTCTGGCTTTATCTCTGGTTTAGTAGCAGTTCTACATGATACGACTGAACAAGAGAAGGAAGAACGTGAGAGAAGGCTTTTCGTTTCGAACGTTAGTCATGAGTTGCGTACCCCTTTGACAAGTGTAAAATCCTATTTGGAGGCCTTGGACGAAGGAGCGCTGACAGAACCAGTTGCTCCAGATTTTATCAAGGTTTCTTTGGATGAAACCAACCGTATGATGCGGATGGTGACGGATCTCTTGCATCTATCACGGATTGACAACGCAACTAGTCACTTAGATGTTGAATTGATTAACTTTACGGCCTTTATCACCTTTATCCTTAATCGTTTTGATAAAATGAAAAGTCAAGATGAGGAGAAGAAGTACGAGTTGGTGAGAGACTATCCGATTACTTCTGTTTGGATTGAGATTGATACAGATAAGATGACCCAGGTGATTGACAATATCCTGAATAACGCTATCAAGTATTCACCAGATGGTGGAAAAATCACTGTTAACATGAAAACTACAGATGATCAGATGATTTTATCTATTTCAGATCAAGGACTTGGGATTCCTAAAGAAGATTTACCAAAGATTTTTGACCGTTTTTATAGGGTTGATAAGGCTAGAAGTCGTGCTCAAGGAGGAACAGGACTAGGATTGGCTATCGCCAAGGAAATCATCAAGCAACATAAGGGATTTATCTGGGCTAAGAGTGAGTATGGCAAGGGATCTACCTTTACTATCGTACTTCCATACGATAATGATGCCGTGAAAGAAGAGATTTGGGAGGATGAACTAGAAGACTAGAATGAGTGATATCGGTTTTAAATACAGTATTTTAGCATCGGGGTCCAGTGGAAATTCATTTTACTTGGAAACACCAAAAAAGAAAATTTTAGTAGATGCAGGACTATCTGGTAAAAAAATTACAAGCCTATTGAGTGAAATCAATCGTAAACCAGAGGATTTGGATGCTATCTTGATTACGCATGAGCATTCAGACCATATCCACGGCGTGGGCGTTCTGGCTCGTAAGTACGGCATGGATCTTTATGCTAATGAGAAGACCTGGCAGGCTATGGAAAATAGTAAGTATCTCGGTAAGATTGACTCGTCTCAAAAGCATATTTTCGAGATGGGAAAAACTAAAACCTTTGGCGACATCGATATCGAAAGTTTCGGTGTGAGTCATGATGCAGTAGCGCCCCAGTTTTATCGTTTTATGAAGGATGATAAGAGTTTTGTCATGCTGACGGATACGGGCTATGTTAGTGATCGCATGGCTGGCATTGTCGAGAATGCAGATGGCTATCTGATCGAGTCAAATCATGATGTGGAAATCCTGCGAGCAGGATCTTACGCATGGCGACTCAAACAACGCATCCTGTCTGACCTTGGTCACCTCTCAAACGAGGATGGAGCAGACGCCATGATTCGTACACTAGGTAATCGTACCAAGAAGATTTACCTAGGCCATTTGTCCAAGGAAAATAATATCAAAGAGCTGGCTCACATGACCATGGTCAATCAGTTAGCTCAAGCAGATCTGGGAGTAGGAGTAGACTTTCAAGTTTACGATACTTCACCAGATACTGCAACACCATTGACTGAGATATAGAGGCTCTTTGTCAACTGTAGTGGGTTGAATAAAAACTAACATCTGGAGAGGACAATTGATGTCCTCTTCATTTTTATATTCAGAGCGATGAAAATTCGTTTCTTAAAGTTGTCAAAGTTCCGAAATCCAAAGGCATTTCGTTTGATAAGTTTAACGAGATTATTGGTCGCTTCCAATTTGGCGTTGGAATAGGGTAGTTGAAGGGCGTTGACAATTTTCTCTTTGTCCTTGAGAAATGTCTTAAAGACAGTCTGAAAAAGAGGATGAACCTGTTTAAGATTGTCCTCAATGAGTCCGAAAAATTTGTCTGGCTCCTTGTTCTGAAAGTGAAAAAGCAAGAGCTGATAGAGATTATAGTGGTGTCTCAAGTCTTCTGAATAGCTCAAAAGCTTGTCTAGAATCTCCTTATTTGTTAAGTGCATGCGAAAAGTAGGGCGATAAAAACGTTTATCACTTAGTTTACGACTATCCTGTTGAATGAGCTTCCAGTAGCGCTTGATAGCTTTGTATTCATGGGATTTTCTATCAAATTGATTCATGATTTGAACACGGACACGACTCATAGCACGGCTAAGATGTTGCACAATGTGAAAACGATCTAGAACGATTTTAGCATAAGGAAAAAGCTGTTTAGCCAAGTTATAGTAAGGACTAAACATATCCATAGTAATGATTTTCACCTGACAGCGAACCGCTCTATCGTAGCGAAGAAAGTGATTGCGGATGATAGCTTGTGTTCTGCCTTCAAGAACAGTGATGATGTTGAGATTATCAAAATCTTGTGCAATGAAACTCATTTTTCCCTTAGTGAAGGCATACTCGTCCCAGGACATAATCTCAGGAAGACGAGAAAAATCATGCTTAAAGTGGAAATCATTGAGCTTTCGAATGACAGTTGAAGTTGAAATGGATAGCTGATGGGCAATATCAGTCATAGAAGTCTTTTCAATTAACTTTTGCGCAATTTTTTGGTTGATAATACGAGGAATTTGATGATTCTTCTTGACGATAGAAGTCTCAGCGACCATCATTTTCGAGCAATGATAGCACTTGAATCGACGCTTTCTAAGGAGGATTCTAGTAGGCATACCAGTTGTTTCAAGATAAGGAATTTTCGACGGTTTTTGAAAGTCATATTTTTTCATTTGACTTCCACAATCAGGACAAGATAGAGCATCGTAGTCCAGTTTGGCGATGATTTCCTTGTGTGTATCCATATTGATGATATCTACAATCTTGATGTTTGGGTCTTTAATATCAAGGAGTTTTGTGATAAAATGTAATTGTTCCATATGAATCTTTCTAATGAGTTGTTTTGTCGCTTTTCATTATAGGTCATATGGGACTTTTTTTCTACAACAAAATAGGCTCCATAATATCTATAGGGGATTTACCCACTACAAATATTATAGAGCCGATATAGAAAGGAACGCCGAGAGGTGTTCTTTTTATATTGACTGGGTTCTTAAAAAGTAATACTATGGTATTACCAATAATTCTAGGAGAATAAACATGCCGACTATTACATTAAAAGTTTCCGAAGCAGATAAAACATTTATGAAAGCCATGGCTAAGTTTGAAGGAGTTTCTCTATCCGAGTTGATACGAACAAAAACTTTAGAAGCTTTAGAGGATGAATATGATGCTCGTGTAGCAGATTTAGCTTATCAAGAGCATTTAGAAGACTTGGAAAAAGGACTTAAACCCATTACTTGGGAAGAAATGATGCATAATCTAGGTCTGGAGGAAGATTAACTTGTACAAGCTAGTTCCAACAAGACGATTTATCAAACAACTAAAGAAATTAGATCGTTATACGCAGATACTAATTAAAAAGTATCTAGAAAATAACGTTTTAGAGGATCCAAGAAGGCATGGGAAAGCTTTGGTGGGGAATCCATGTGGGCAATGGCGGTACCGGATTGGTAATTATCGAGTTATTGTGCACATTGTAGATGATGAACTGATAGTCTCTACTCTGGAAGTTGGTCATCGTAGAGATATTTATTAGAAATCCCATTAAACTATTTTATTTACTTTTTATAACAAGAGGAGTTTACAGATTGCAGAACAAGTGGAAGATAAAGGCCTATTACGATACTAGTATTATAATATTAGCTTTAATATCAGTTGTTTTAGTCATACTTGGTTTTACAGATTTAATTGATCTTGAGAAACCTCCATACAGTATTATAGACTTAGTCATATGGTTTGTTTTTCTTGTCGATTATATTTGGAGATTTAGTATTTCCAAAAGTAAATGGTCATTTATTATAAACAACATTTTTGACTTGCTTGCAATTCTTCCTTTGAATGCTATTTTTACAGTTTTTCGTTTAGGGAGGATCTTCCGTCTTGCACGCTTAACAAAGTTAGTAAAACTAACTCGGTTATTAAGAATTATAGGTCTTACTGGCAAATTAGAGAAAAAGCTAAAAATTTTTCTAAGAACAAATGGATTAATTTACATTCTGTATGTCAATTTGTTTATTGTTCTAGTTGGTAGTTCAATCTTATCAGTTGTTGAAGATAAGACATTTTCTGATAGTGTATGGTGGTCACTTGTTACTGTTACAACTGTTGGATATGGGGATATTGTTCCAAGTAGCCTATTTGGGAAATGGCTAGCTGTATTATTGATGCTAGTTGGAATTGGAACAATAGGAATGCTAACAAGTTCTTTAACTAATTTTTTTGTTAAGGATGAATCTAAAACTCAAATAAATCTTGATAAACTTTATAAGGAAATTGAGAATCAAAGACAATTAATAGAATCACAAGATAAAAAGCTTGAGGAGCTGAATCAGATGGTTAAAGAATTGCTGAAAAAAAGTTAGCAAACAAATAGTTCTTCAACAGTCTATAAAATCAAAAAACGCATAATATCAGGTGTTCATAAACCTTGATATTATGCGTTTTAACATGAAAAAAATTATTGGATTATCTCCTAAAATTCAATTTAAACTAAGTTTCTTACAATTCTGCAAATTCTTTGATTTCTTGTGCTGACATTGAAGAGTCGCAACGGACATTGATTTGTCCATCTGCAATGTGAACAAAGCCTGGTACAGTTGGGATTCCGTAGCGTGAGCGGAAGTCTTGTAAAGCTTCAAGTTGACTTGGTTCTTCGCTATTGATGAAGTAGATGTGCGCTTTAGTTTCAGCCACCACACCAGCCAATGTACCAGCAAATTTACGGCAGTAAGGACAAGTTTTGCGTCCGATGAAGAAAGTTGCTGTTTCTTGCTTGTCAAGTGCTTCTTGAGCACGCGATACAGTTGTCACTTCAAGATCTTTGATGTTTTCTAAAAATTGTTCCATGAGATTACCTCGCTTTCATTGATATGTCTAGTATGCCATAAAGTTTCTAAAATTGCTTAGATTTGATACGCGAATAGATGGTGGTGCAGAAATCAGTAGACTAAGTCTGATTTTCTAGTCCTATATTTCTGTGTCATTAAAGATATAGAAACTGAAGTTTCGGTCAAAAGAGTAAAAAGAAGACATAATCTCTTTGTTCACATCTTATTTCAATCCACTATATAGTCAGTTTTTACTTTATCATCAAAAATAAAGGTCAGGAATTTTCCCGACCTTTATATAGTTGCTTATTTTACAAAAGCATTGATTTCTGCTTCGATGTTAGCAATCTTAGCTTGTGATTCTTCGTTGCTTTCACCTACAACTGCAATGTAGAACTTGATTTTTGGTTCTGTACCTGAAGGGCGAACGGCGATCCATGAACCGTCAGCAAGTGTGTATTTCAACACATCACTTGGAGGAGTAGTTAAGGCTGTTACAGTGCCATCAGCGGCAGTAGATGTTTGTGCTTTAAAGTCTTCAACGACAGTGATAGTTGTTGCATTCCATTCTTTTGGAGCATTGTTACGGAATTTAGCCATAATCGCTTTGATTTGTTCAGCACCGTCAACACCAGAAAGAGTAACAGAGATAGTCTTTTCAGCGTAGTAGCCATATTCTTTGTAGATTTCTTCGATACCATCAGCAAGTGTCAAACCACGAGAGCGGTAGTAGGCAGCAAGTTCAGCAACGACAAGAACTGCTTGGATTGCATCTTTATCGCGAACGAATGGTTTAATCAAGTAACCGAAGCTTTCTTCAAACCCCATCATGTAAGTGTGATTGTGTTTTTCTTCGAATTCTTGGATTTTTTCAGCGATAAATTTGAAACCAGTCAAGACGTTGAACATAGTTGCACCGTAGCTTTCAGCAATCTTAGTTACCAAGTCAGTTGATACGATAGATTTGCAAAGAGCTGCGTTTTCTGGAAGTGTCCCAGCATTTTTGTGGGCTTCCAAAATGTATTTTGCCATGATGGCACCGATTTGGTTCCCTGAAAGGTTAAGGTAGCTACCATCTTTTTGAAGAACTTCAACACCAACACGGTCAGCGTCAGGGTCAGTTGCAACAAGAACATCAGCGCCTACTTGGCGACCAAGTTCTTCTGCAAGAGCAAAGGCTGCTTGACTTTCTGGGTTTGGAGATTTAACAGTTGAGAAGTCTGAGTCTGGAGTTGCTTGAGCTTCAACGACTTGAACAGAGTCAAATCCTGCTTGAGCAAGAGCACGACGAGCCAACATTTCACCAGTACCGTGAAGTGGTGTATAGACAATCTTCATGTCTTTACCAAATTCTTCAATCAAGGCTGGGTTGATGTTTACGTCCTTAACCTCTTTAAGGTATTCTACGTCAACAGCTTCACCGATGACTTCAATCAAACCAGATGCTTTTTCAGCTTCCACATCAGCAACTTCAACTGCAAATGGATTTTCGATAGCACGGATGTAAGTTGTCAAAGCATCAGCATCGTGTGGAGGCATTTGACCACCGTCTTCTCCGTAAACCTTGTAACCATTAAATGGAGCAGGGTTGTGGCTAGCAGTAATCATGATACCTGCGAAGCAGTTGAGGTGACGAACTGCAAATGAGAGTTCTGGAGTTGGACGAAGGCTTTCAAATACGTAAGATTTGATACCATGTTTGGCAAGAACTGCTGCAGATTCAAAGGCAAACTCAGGTGAGAAGTGACGGCTATCATAGGCAATCGCAACACCACGTTCTTTTTCATTTCCACCTTTTGACTCAATCAAACGAGCCAAACCTTCAGTTGCTTGACGAACAACGTAGATATTAATGCGGTTAGTCCCAGCACCAATCAATCCACGCATACCTGCAGTACCAAACTCAAGATTTGTATAGAATGCGTCTTCCTTAGTTTTTTCATCCATATTTTCCAAATCATGACGAAGATAGTCTGGAAGTTCTGCGAAATCAACCCATTTTTGGTAGTTTTCTTGGTAAGACATAGGAAATCTCCTTTAATATATAATCTAATCGCTTACATTATATCACGATTTGAAGTTTTAGTAAAACGTTAGCATGAGTTTCTGAAAAAGTTATGAAATAGAGCTAAACCACAAGTCTTGAATGGCTTAGAGAAACATGCTATACTAACTGTATGATTATTTTACAAGCTAATAAAATTGAACGTTCTTTTGCAGGAGAGGTTCTTTTTGATAATATAAACCTACAAGTGGATGAAAGAGACCGAATTGCCCTCGTTGGAAAAAATGGTGCAGGAAAGTCTACATTACTCAAGATATTGGTTGGAGAAGAGGAGCCAACCACTGGTGAAATCAATAAGAAAAAAGATATTTCCCTCTCTTATCTCGCACAGGATAGTCGCTTTGAGTCTGAAAACACTATTTACGATGAAATGCTACATGTATTTGATGACTTGCGTCGTACTGAAAGACAACTTCGACAGATGGAGTTGGAAATGGGGGAAAAGACTGGTGCAGAATTAGACAAACTTATGTCTGACTATGATCGCCTATCAGAAAATTTCCGTCAGGTTGGAGGATTTACCTATGAAGCCGATATTCGCTCTATCTTAAATGGTTTCAAGTTTGACGAATCTATGTGGCAGATGCGAATCGCTGAGCTTTCCGGTGGTCAAAATACCCGTCTAGCGCTAGCCAAAATGCTTCTTGAAAAGCCTAATCTCTTGGTCTTGGACGAGCCGACTAACCACCTAGATATTGAAACTATTGCCTGGTTAGAAAACTATTTGGTCAACTACAGTGGTGCCTTGATTATCGTCAGCCATGACCGTTATTTCCTCGATAAGGTTGCGACCATAACACTCGACTTAACCAAACATTCTTTAGATAGATATGTAGGAAACTACTCAAGTTTTGTGGAGCAGAAGGAACAGAAGCTCGCAACTGAAGCCAAAAACTACGAAAAGCAGCAGAAGGAAATTGCTGCCTTAGAAGACTTTGTTAACCGAAATCTTGTTCGAGCATCGACAACCAAACGAGCCCAATCTCGACGCAAACAATTAGAAAAAATGGAGCGTTTGGACAAGCCTGAAGCTGGGAAAAAGTCAGCTAATATGACCTTCCATTCTGATAGGGTATCTGGTAATGTCGTTTTGACAGTTGAAAATGCTGCTATTGGCTATGATGGTGAAATCTTATCAGAGCCAATCAACCTTGATCTTCGTAAGATGAATGCCATTGCTATAGTTGGTCCTAACGGTATTGGAAAATCAACCTTTATAAAATCCATTGTGGACCAGATTCCCTTTATCAAGGGTGAGAAGCGCTTTGGTGCTAATGTTGAGGTTGGTTACTATGACCAGACTCAGAGTAAACTGACACCGAGCAATACAGTCTTAGACGAACTCTGGAATGATTTCAAGCTGACTCCTGAACTAGAAATTCGTAATCGTCTAGGTGCCTTCCTATTCTCAGGTGACGATGTTAAAAAATCAGTTGGAATGCTCTCAGGTGGTGAGCGAGCTCGTTTGCTTCTGGCAAAACTTTCCATGGAAAACAACAACTTCTTGATCCTCGATGAGCCCACAAACCACTTAGACATCGATAGCAAGGAAGTCTTGGAAAATGCCCTGATTGACTTTGATGGGACTTTACTTTTTGTTAGCCATGACCGTTACTTTATCAACCGAGTGGCCACTCATGTGCTGGAATTATCTGAGAATGGCTCAACTCTTTATCTAGGTGATTATGACTATTATGTTGATAAAAAAGCAGAGCTAGTAGCTAGTCAAGTGGAAGAAGCGGCAGCTGTTAACCAAGAAAAAGAAGTTTCTCCAGTTAATGACTACCAAGCACAAAAAGAGAGTCAAAAAGGACTGCGTAAATTGATGAGAAAAATTGAAAGTCTTGAGACAGAAATAGAAGAACTGGAAACTCAAGCCCAAGCTATCTCTGAACAAATGCATACCACCAATGATGCAGATGAACTCATGCAATTACAAGCAGAACTGGATAAAATTAGCCATCGTCAGGAAGAAGCTATGTTGGAGTGGGAAGAATTGTCGGAGCAGGTGTAAGATGGAAAGGAATGTAATATTTTGTTTAAGATAAATTGGGATGATGCTTCTTATCATAATAATTCAGAAAAAAAAGAAAAAGATGTAGATACTTTTGTATTTTATTTAAATGATTGGAATGATTATAATTATTTAATAACATATACTGTTTGCTATTATGATCAAAATTTGCAAGAGATACTTTTGGGAAACTATAGGATTTATAATCATAAAATAGAAGAACAAAAAGAGAGAAAGTTCGTCTTCTTTCAAATTGAAAATGATATATCAGAAAATAATTTTTATATTTTTGATAGTAATAATCAAATAGAATCCTTAAATAAGATGTATTATTCGTTAGCTCAGAATATTTCTTTTTACCAAAAATTATATAATTTAGGTTCAGAATATTATGAGAAGTTTTTGAAAGTATTTCGAGATTTAACAGTTACAACTTTACCTGAAGAAATTAAAGAGAATGAAGGAGTAAAGTATGCTCTCTTAAGAAATGATGGAACAACAAAAAGTGCGGAAATTATTAATTTAAATGAATTCCTCAAAGAAATTGATGAAAATTTGAATATTGGAAATTTTTCTGAAGATAATTCAGTTACGACCATATTTCAAAAGTTTATAAAAGATGAGACTTTTGAGAGGTATGAGAGATTATTCAATCAGATAAAACTTTTTAGTACTTGGAGTAAAGATTATCTTACTTCTATTCTTAAGAAAATAATTGAAGAGATTAAAAACTATGGAAGTAATCAACAATTAAACGAGGAACAACTAGAATGTTTTATAAAATATCTTAATAATAACAAAACCGAATTAGACCGTGATTTATATTTAGATAAAGAACCTATCAAAGAGATTAAAGAAGCGGTTGAATGCATAAAAGATTTTTTAAGGATTGACCTAGAAAATTTTTCTGTAGATTATAACTTAGTTCATTATACCTCTCTCTCTACACTTGATGTTTTGGTGAAGAAAAGCCAAAATACTGAAAATAATTATTCCAGATTGAGATTGAGCAATGCTAGGCAATTAAATGATCCTACCGAAGGTTCTGTCTTTTTAAATCAGGTTGGATTTGATTTGGATACATTGTCGCAACTAGACTATGAACCGACAAATATTTTTTTATCCTCTATGTCAAAATCTTCGGATGAAAATGGTTTAAGTGATAGTTTACCAATGTGGAAACAATATGCCGATAATGCAACCGGAATTTGTCTCACCTATGATAGAGATTATTTAAAAAGTTTAATTAAGAAGAAATCAGATACTGATGGTTCTAAAGTAGAATTCTATCGAGTGTGCTATACTAAAGAATTAGAATCTGATGATAATAAAGCTATTTTAGAACAAATTAACAAAATAAAAAACAAGCTTAAAGAAATCGATTTGAAGGATTCTCTAGGCAGAATATTGTTAGAATTTGATATAGTTAGATATTTATTTAAAGGATCTGAGTATGAATATGAGCAAGAATATAGACTGATTAAAGAATGTAATGATGACGAAATCCAAATTGAAAAATATGGAGAAATGAAAGTTCCAAGACTGTTCACTTATCTGAGTGAGGAACTAAAATATTCAAAAATTAAACTTGGTCCTAAATGCGATGATATTGATTTTATTGCTCCCTATATAAAATACGTTGATCGAAATATTGAAGTAACTAAGTCACAAATTTCTTATCGTTAATTTAAAGTGTTTTATTTTTGAAAAAGGGGAGTAAATAATGGAACATCTTGGAAAAGTATTTCGTGAATTTCGAACAAGTGGAAATTATTCTTTAAAGGAGGCAGCAGGGGAGTCCTGTTCAACCTCTCAGTTATCTCGCTTTGAGCTTGGGGAGTCTGACCTAGCAGTCTCACGTTTCTTTGAGATTTTGGATAACATTCATGTCACAATCGAAAATTTCATGGATAAGGCTAGGGATTTCCATAATCATGAACATGTTTCTATGATGGCACAAATTATACCTCTTTACTACTCAAATGATATTGCAGGTTTTCAAAAGCTTCAAAGGGAACAACTTGAAAAGGCTAAGAGTTCGACGAATCCCCTTTATTTTGAGCTGAACTGGATTTTATTACAAGGTCTGATTTGTCAAAGAGATGATAGCTTTAGTATGAAGCAAAGTGCGTTGGATAAGGTGGCAGATTATCTTTTCCAAACAGATGAATGGACCATGTATGAGTTGATTCTCTTTGGCAATCTCTATAGCTTCTATGATGTTGACTATGTTGCTCGACTTGGTAGAGAAGTGATGGAGAGGGAAGAATTTTATCAAGAAATTGGTCGCCATAGAAAACTGGTCTTGATTTTAGCACTTAATTGTTACCAGCATTGTTTAGAGCATCTTTCTTTTGAAAATGCAAGCTATTTTGAGATTTATACAGAGAAGATTATTGGTAAAGGGATCAAACTGTATGAGCGTAATATTTTCCATTATCTAAAAGGCTTTTCCTTGTACCAAAAAGGACAGTGTAAAGAAGGCTGTAAGCAGATGAAAGAGGCCATGCGTATTTTTGACCTACTAAGTCTTCCAGAGCAAGTAGCCTACTATCAGGAACATTACGAGAAATTTGTCAAAGATTAATTTTCCCAAATAAGGGAAAAATGAGAAACTCCTTCAAGTTTTGATACAATAGTTTCAAAATTTGAGAGGAGTTTTTATGAATCGATATGCAGTACAGTTGATTAGTCGTGGAGCTATTAACAAACTAGGAAATATGCTCTATGATTATGGGAATAGTGTTTGGTTAGCATCGATGGGAACGATTGGGCAAACCGTTCTAGGGATTTATCAGATCTCTGAACTCGTTACATCCATACTAGTTAATCCCTTTGGAGGCGTGATTTCAGACCGTTTTTCGCGTCGCAAGATTTTGATGACAACAGACTTGGTTTGTGGGATTCTCTGTCTGGCCATTTCTTTTATCAGAAATGATAGCTGGATGATTGGCGCTTTGATCTTTGCTAATATTGTTCAGGCCATTGCCTTTGCATTTTCCCGCACTGCCAATAAAGCTATCATAACGGAAGTTGTAGCAAAGGACGAGATAGTGACCTATAACTCTCGCTTGGAGTTAGTTTTACAGGTTGTAGGAGTCAGTTCTCCGGTGCTTTCTTTCCTTGTTTTACAATTTGCAAGTCTCCATCTGACGCTCTTATTAGATGCTTTGACCTTTTTCATCGCTTTTGCCCTAGTCGCTTTACTTCCCAAAGAAGAACCAAAGGTTCAAGAGCAGAAGAGTTTTACAGGGAAAGATATTTTTGCAGATATCAAAGATGGCTTGCACTATATCTGGCATCAAAAAGAAATTTTCTTTCTCTTGTTAGTGGCTTCCAGTGTGAATTTCTTTTTTGCAGCTTTTGAGTTTTTGCTCCCTTTTTCAAATAAACTTTATGGTGTAGACGGAGCCTATGCAACTATCTTAACCATGGGTGCAATTGGCTCAATCGTCGGAGCACTGATTGCAAATAAATTTAAATCCAGTATGAATACACTTTTGTTCTTATTGATTCTCACAGGAGTAGGAGTTTTCATGATGGGCTTACCACTGCCTAATTTTCTCACTTTTTCAGGAAACCTAGTTTGTGAATTATTTATGACAATTTTTAATATTCACTTCTTTACTCAGGTACAAACTAAGGTTGATGGAGACTATCTGGGGAGAGTATTGAGTACCATTTTTACACTAGCGATTCTCTTTATGCCGATTGCGAAAGGTGTAATGACATTTTTACCAAGTGTGCAATTAGTTTCCTTTTTAATTATCGGACTTGGAGTTATTTTACTTTCGTTGATATCGATAGTCTATATTCAAAGACGGAAGAAGGATTCGAGTGAGAAAAACCAAAATTGAAGATAAAATTGAGTAAATCTTTTCATTATAAAATGTATCGTATCAGTTCATTGAAGTCTTTGAACTGCACCCCAAAAGTTAGACATAAAAATCTAACTTTTGGGGTATTTTTATTATGAAATTAACTTATGATGATAAAGTTCAAATCTATGAACTTAGAAAACAAGGATATAGCTTAGAGAAGCTTTCAAATAAATTTGGGATAAACAATTCTAATATTAGGTACATGATTAAATTGATTGATCGTTACGGAATAGAATTCGTCAAAAAAGGAAAAAATCGTTACTATTCTCCTGATTTAAAACAAGAAATGATTAATAAAGTCTTACATGAAGGCTGGACTAAAGATAGAGTTTCACTTGAATACGGCCTCCCAAGTCGTACGATACTTCTTAATTGGCTAGCACAATACAAGAAAAACGGGTATACTATTGTTGAGAAAACAAGAGGGAGAGTACCTAAAATGGGACGTAAGCCAAAAACGAGACCTGAAGAGAGGACAGAATTAGAACGTCTTCAAGCAGAAAATGAGTACCTGAGAGCGGAGAATGCTATCCTAAAAAAGTTAAGAGAACTCCAATTGAAGGAGGAAAAAGAGAAAGAAGAAAGACAGAAATTGTTCAAGAATTAATGACTGAGTTTTCGTTAGATATTCTTCTAAAAGCCATTAAACTAGCTCGTTCGACCTACTACTATCACTTGAAACAGCTAGACAAACCAGATAAGGACCAAGAGCTTAAAGCTAAAATTCAATCCATTTTTATCGAACATAAGGGAAATTATGGTTATCGTCGGATTCATTTAGAACTAAGAAATCGTGGATATCTGGTAAATCATAAAAGAGTTCAACGCTTGATGAAAGTACTCAATTTACAAGCTAAAATGCGACAGAAACGAAAATATTCTTCTCATAAAGGAGACGTTGGCAAGAAGGCAGATAATCTTATTCAACGCCAATTTGAAGCAACCAAACCAATGGAAAAGTGTTATACGGATGTGACAGAGTTTACCATTCCAAATAGCACTCAGAAACTCTATTTATCGCCCGTTTTAGATGGTTTCGACAGCGAAATCATCGCTTATCATCTTTCTACTTCACCGAACTTGGAACAAGTGAAGAGCATGTTAAAACAGGCCTTCACAGAGAAGTACTATGAGAATACGATTCTCCATAGTGACCAAGGATGGCAATACCAACACGATTTTTATCATCATTTTTTAAAGAATAAGGGAATCCAACCATCTATGTCACGTAAGGGGAATAGCCCAGATAACGGTATGATGGAATCTTTCTTTGGCATTCTTAAGACTGAAATGTTTTATGGTTATGAGAATACGTTTCAGTCACTTGAGCACTTGGAACAAGCTATTGTAGACTATATTGATTACTACAACAACAAACGAATTAAGGTAAAACTAAAAGGACTTAGTCCTGTACAATACAGAACTAAATCCTTTGCTTAAATTAATTGTCTAACTTTTTGGGATCAGTACATCTTGATATTATACGTTTTTTTAATTTTAAAGACTTTTTAACTATTTTCTACGATTTGTTAAACTTATCAAGGTTAAAAAAATGCTACAAGACAGTAGACATCCTGAAGTTTCTACCTTATTTTTAATACTAATTGAGTTATAAAAGGGCATGCTCAAATAACACCTCATCTGTATACAATAAAATGGACTAGGTAATCATTTTAGGGAATTGACCGATTACAATAGTATAGATCCGTGAATGCCATCTGGTTCAGTCTTTTTTCTGTTAATGTAGTATAATAAAGGGTGTAGGGATTCTATTTTTTAAAAGGATTTTTCTAAGAACGAAACTCCAATTAGAAAGAGGAGAAGCATGAAGCAATCACTTGAATTTTTAAGAAAAAGAATCACCGATAAGATGCCCTTAGAGGATATGGTAGCAATCTTTGAAGACTTGTGTCGTGAGCCTATTGAGGATGAGATGATTTTATTTGAAACAGGGACATTTACAGCTATATCTGATAAGCCCTTGTTTCAACTATCCTTAGTAAGGCAAGCTCCAAATGAAAAGGAAGAGTTTTATCAGGTTCACCTTGATATTTTCTATGAAGCTAGTCAAGACAATCAAATCTTTAGTGAATCGACCTGGGATGAAGATTTAGAGGAAAATATTTTTGACTACATTAGAAATTCAGAAGTATTTGCCTATGCTAAAGAGCAGGAATACCTAGCAGTCAAAATGTATCTTGAAGAAACTTAAGAAAAGGTAGTAATATGTTTGATTTTTTTAAGAAAGCAACACACAAAAAACTTGAAATCAATCTCCACAACAATTCAATGATTATTAACGGAACCAGCTTAGCTTTTCCTTTGTCCTTGAAAGATATTGAAGCTGTATTGGGGAAGCCTGACCAGGTTGTCAAAAGAGATAATAAGTTTATTAAATACATTTATGATAAAGCTGGAATTGTATTTGAACATTCTTTCTCAATTAATAATCATTTAAAAAAATGTAAGACCTACATTGATGAGGAACATTTGATTTCTACTGTTTTCCTCTACTATGGCGATGTTGTAAAATCTATGACTGGAGAGAAAGAATTACCAAAGCAACCATGCCAAGCTGTGGTATTATCAGATGGAAAATCTCCTTATTTCTTTTCTGATAGACAGAGAGTAGGGGATTTTAACTTAATTTTATGGACCCCTTACGGAAGAAATTTTAATGGAATTCCAGAGACCATCACAGACACACTATCTATTTCCTACTTTCCAGAGTTCAAACATGAACGGGAAAGTTACAAATTAAAAGAAACTGACGAAGAAGTGTTACGCTTTGATAATATAAATTTTAAATTAGCTATTATCCAGGTCTTGATGTACGATTTACGAGTACTGAAACCCTTCTTTGACATCTATGATTTTGCGGATGAATTTAGTGAACTGGAAATCGATACAGAAAGTATGGAGATTATTCAGCCAGCACTTGAATATATGATAGATCTTCCGATACCCAAAAAATATGCCGAACAAGTCCAAGAAATTTATATGGATGGCGGAAATGAAATTTATCTGAATTTGATTCCTCAGTGGGACGGTGAAGATGATGGTTTTGATCTAAATGAAGTTAGTCTTAAAGAACTGCAACAGTTTCCAAATCTGAAGCAAGCGACTATCATAAGCAGTAATTTTGAACATGTCAAAGAAACGTTCGACATGCAAGGGGTTCAAGTGAAGTTATTATAATTGTCGCATTTATCTGGATAAATCATAAATGGATGGGATAAGTTCTTTAAGAATAAGGGTTAAAAAAGGAAAGAAATCTGGTGTCGGAAAATGAACATTCTTGATCTTAATTCTAATCAGAAAGATACGATATTGTTAATCCACCCTATGTTATCTTCTGCTCAAGGGATGAAGTCCCTCATTGCAGATCAGATGGGGCAAGAGTTTAGATATATTATTCCGGATTTGTCTGCGCATGGGCGATCAGCTTCGGATACTTACGAGTCAGCTATTAAGGAAAGCCAGATGATCTATAATTATCTAAAAGATCATCAGATAAAAGACCTGCGTTTAGGCTTTGGTGCATCCTTGGGTGGAGTTGTATTACTGCAATTATTGAATTACAAGGACATCAGGTTTGGGGAACTTGTTTTTGAAGGGGTTAGTTTATGGACAAATGCGCCCTTGCTAGATGTATTTACTAGGTATTTATTGTTAATAAAGCATAGAAAAGCTTTGCGAAATAGAGATATAGCTGTTCGTAAGATGGTTTCACTTTATGGAGAAAAAGGAGAGATGATGGCGGATTCTTTCATTGCTATGGATGAAGAAAGCATCAGACATATTTCCCATGATTGTGCCTTTGTAGCTTTGCCCAACCTTACACTAGAGGAACAAAAAAGTTGTGCCTTCTTTTATGGATCAAAAGAATTCGACTTGATAGCTGCTAAAAAAGTTCTCCCTAAAAAGTATCCTCATGCCACATTTCATATTTGGCAAGGATATGATCACTGTCGCAAGATCACAGAAAATCCGGTAGTTTACTGTAAATTATTAAAAGAAATGATTGTAAAGAAAAATACCAGTTTTAATGAGGTAACACATGACAAGCAAAAGATCTGATCTTGAACATTATAGAAATATGTTAAAACAACCTTGGGGAAAGATACAATATGAAATAACCTTTGCCCAACTTGCTCATCTGGAAGGTAAGAAAATTCTTGATTTTGGATCTGGATTTGGCTTGGTCAGTGAATTTCTCTCTCGCAAGAATCAAGTTATTTCTGTTGAACCTAATGAGGAAATGCTCTATGCCAACTCTTCCACATCCTATGAAAAATTGTGGGGAAGTATTGACTAACTCGCTTGTTTTATGGATAAATCCTTTGATCTTGTCCTTTGCCATAATGTTTTAGAATATATAGATCCTAATGACCGAAAAGACTATCTTCTGGAGTTCAAAAGAATTTTAAAAGATGATGGCTTGATTTCAATTATCAAGCATAATCAAGTTGGAAAAGTTCTACAAAGTGTTGTTTTTGCTAATGACATCAATCAGGCATTTTGCTTACTCAATGGTGAAAATTTTGAGAGCCTATCTTTTGCAAGTGGTTCTACTTATACGATTGAGGAATTATTAGCTTTGTCTGGTCTTAAATTAGAAAACTATTTGGGGATTCGAACATTTTACAGTCTACAACCAAATGAATTTAAGAGCAAAGAAAACTGGTTAGAAGAAATGACAAAGATTGAACTTGCAGTATGTGATTTAAAACCTTATAAAGATATTAGTTTTTTACAACATTTGTGGTTAAAAAAATAATAGAAGCATAGGTTTTGTTTTAAAGTAAAATAAAAACTGATGTATATGAAGAAAGAGTGAATGAGATGATTTCTTCAGTTTGTAACTTGATAAAATTTTTTCCACAAATTCTATTTTTCCAATTTTGATAGAAAAATTCTTAGACAGTTCATGATTGTATCTATTTTAGTTCAGTACTTTCAATTTTTGTTTTTAGAAATTTCATTATATAATAAAGTGTATCAAAAAAAGATATATTGATAGCCTAAAGATGTGAATAGATATTGAGGAGAAAAAAATGCAAAAAATAATGTTGATTATCAATCCAACCTCTGGTGGAGAAAAGGCTTTAGAGTATAAGGAAAAGTTAGAAAATAAGGCTAAAAAATACTTCGAGCAAGTCGATACCAGAATTACACAAAAAGCGCAAGACGCCACAAACTTTGCAGTAGAAGCTTCTCGAGAGCATTATGATGCTGTCCTTGTTTTTGGTGGAGATGGGACTGTCAATGAAGTAATCTCTGGTATTGCTGAGAAAGACTTTATTCCGAAACTAGCAATTATACCTGGAGGAACTGGAAATCTCATCACGAAACTATTAGAAATCAATCAAGATATTGATGGTGCCATTGACGAGCTTGATTTTAATTCTACGAGTAAGATTGATATCGGAAAATCAAATGGAAATTATTTTGGTTATATCTTTAGTATTGGTTCACTACCAGAAGCCATCCATAACGTTGGGATAGAGGATAAAACAAAGTTTGGTATGCTAGCCTATGCGATTAATACCATGAAGTCTGTCGTTACAGATCAAGCATTTAACATTCAAGTTGAGACAGAAAATGGAAATTATATTGGAGAAGCAAGTCACGTTTTAGTTCTCCTAACCAATTATTTTGCTGATAAGAAGATTTTTGATGAAGATAAGGACGGATATGCAAACGTTCTGATTCTTAAGGATGCATCAATTCTTACTAAATTGTCAGTTATTCCTGACTTATTAAAAGGGGATGTCGTTGAAAATGATCACATCGAGTACATAAAAGCTCGTCATATAAAAATCTCTTCAGACACTGAGTTAGAAACGGATGTTGATGGTGACAAATCTGATGACCTACCAGTAGAAATCAAAGTGCTAGGTCAGCATATTCAAGTCTATTCTCAACCGAAAGTATAAGATTTTTAAACTTTGACAAGTCTTTTTAAAGATATTATTAACAAAGGAAAACCTATGAAAATTAGAAAATTAGCAACTATTGGCCTTTTCTCAACGCTTCTTTTGACCTTAGTGGCTTGTAGTCAAACTCAAAAGACATCTGATAGTACTGCTGAAACTTCAGTAACTCAAACACAGTCTGATCAAGTTGCCTGGAAAGCAACTTATAGCAATTTGAACAATCAACCGAGTGCAGAAGAAGTTCGGAAAGCCTTGGCTGCACATTTGGATAAAGAAAGTGTGGATGCATTTTTCAACCTTGTAAATGATTATAACAATACTGTCGGTTCAGTTGGCCTAACTGGAGATTTTTCTACATTTACCAAAACAAACTATGATGTTGAAAAGATAAGCAATCTTTGGACTCCGAAAAAAGGTGATTTTGTAGGTACCAACTGTCGTATTAACAGTTATTGTTTATTGAAAAATTCCATCGAAATTCCTAAGTTAGAGAAAGATGATTCCCTCTTGTTTGTCGATAATGATGCTATTGATAAGGGAAAGGTCTTTGGTGCAGAAGACAAGGATGCCTTTGATATTTTATTTTCAAGAGTTAAAACTGAAGCAACCACAGATGTCAAGGTTCATGCTGCTAAGATGGAAAACTTCCTTTCTCAATTCAAGTTTAATGAAAATGCTCGAATGCTATCCGTAGTTGTCCATGATGACTTGGATGGGCAATCCCTTTTTATCGGTCATGTTGGGATACTTGTACCAAGTGAGGATGGCTACCTTTTTGTCGAAAAGTTAACCTTTGAGGAGCCTTATCAAGCCATCAAATTTGCGACCAAGGAAGATTGTTACAAATATCTAGATACAAAATACGAAAACTATACAGGAGAAGGTCTAGCGAATCCCTTTATTATGGATAATGATAAGTGGGTTCAATTCTAAAAGTAGGATTTTGGGGATGATTTGCCTAAAGAGTAGGATAAGAAGTTACCAATCGAATGATAGTTAAATTGACATGATTAGAGGATAGCAAGCATGGATGAACATACATTAAGAGTTGTAAAAATTGATAAGGAAGCTATTTTTGAGTTGATCTACGAAACGTTTATAGCGCAAGAGCAAGAACTGCTGGACCTGTCGCCAGTAGATGTTATCAATGATTGTGCTATGGATTGGGAAAAGGGGGAGTTTATCTTTGCATCACATCTTCAAGAAAATAGTCTGGGAGAATTTAATCCTCTTCCCACTAATATTGATATCCAAGATTTGCTGCAAAAACTACCTGTTACAACAGATTCCGTTCTTGGCAAAGAAGTGATTTATAGAGATTTTTCATTCGACCAATTAAAAAAATAGTATAATAGTAGTAAATAAAATAGTCATAAGGAGACACAATGGATATTAAAGATTTTACAGAAAAAGAACAAGAAATGATTAAAAAGGGACTAACTTTCTCTAAGCTGACCGATAAGGAAACTGCCGATAAAATTATCGCTTTAATTCCTCAAGATATGATTAAACGAATTCCATTTTTTGTTAGAAAACATGCCATTACACGTACTGTTAAGAGAATCTCGCTCGAGTATCCAGAGTTGTATGCTGTAGCTGAACAAGAAGGCCAACTTCCTGAAAAAGAAGCTCAAGAATTGCGACAAATTCTTACAGATATTTTCCAAGAAAAAATGAACAAGCATAAGATTAAGTAAGGTTTTAAATTTAGTAATTTCATGGCGGTTGAACCTAGGAGTTGAGAATGGCTATTGATGGCGTTAAAATCATTGACAGTGATCAAGGGTATGACATTTACAATGAGGTAGTTGGTCGTTATAGAGACGGTGATCATGTGTCCAATATTATCAAGGATATCCTCGATGCAGAGAAAGATTACTGTCAAACTGACTTTTTTACAGAGATTTATTGGACTGCTCTTGCCTATTCACTGTGGAAGATTGGTCACCTGACAGACGATATCAGAGATAAAACGGTAGAGCTTATCCAAAAAGGGGCTGATCCATTTTGGATGGAAATAGATCCAAAGGCTTTGAAGCAAAGGCAAAAAGTCTTGGAAAAACTTGCTATCCAGTTGCAAACTGAAAATCCTAGGCCTCTAAAGTTCCCTAAAGCCAAAACTAAACGCAAACCCTATTTTGAAGAAGGGGATCTCCTTGCTGTTAAGTTTCAAGATGAGTATGGTCTTGTCTTTGTATCTATGGTTGATCAGAGTCCTAGAAAGCTTGAGTACCATCTGGCTTGCACGCGCCTCTTACAGACAAAAAAGCCCACTATCGATGATTTTTTGACCAGTCATATCTCCTGTAAGATGGACAATACAAAGTTTGCTCTCGTTACAGACTGCTGGTTCAATCACAAAGATTTAGGGCAATTATTAGAAAATATTGAAAAAATTGGACAGGTGAAACTTAGACCTTTTAGTCTTTGGATGTTAGCACCTGCCCAAAATTTAGAAGATATTTATGAAGAAATCACTAGAGATAAAGGTTCCTCTGGCCTTAGATTCATTGAAACCTATAAACTTGTCGACGATATTTTTCCAGTTTAATGCCTATGTGATAATGGGAGAAATGGTCAATCATTCCCACATGCTGTGTTGGGCTCTGACACCATAGCTATCCAGGGAACCATCTGAATTGAACTTGGATTCAATCCGGTATCTTTTCCAGAGGTCGTAATCTGCTGTTTGAATGGTTAAAATGAAGTTGGCATCGGTATCAGATTCATGATAATCAACAGGATTGACTTCAAAGATATCGATTAATTTTCGTGTTTGAAAGTCTTGGTGTTTGAGGTTTGCTAGCTTGACATGATTGATGGAAATTTCTTCTAGTTGATTCTTATCCTTAGGTGTTCTGTAATAGGTGACGACGCAGTTTTTGAGTTGATCAGTATCTTTACCTGTGGGAGTAAGGCTCATAAAGCCATAGGACTGATCATCCCGCTTGACTTCGAGAAGCTGACCGTAGTAGAAGTGGTCGTTTTTGGGATTGGTGATTGGACTATCTGCACCTTTATCTTCGAAGGTGAACCCATGCTCCAAAAGCTCGGAAGCCTTGGTCTCCCCTATAATGACAGTGGTATCTTGAATGGTTACTGGAACAGGTTGCGCTGGAAGACCACTCATCATGATGCAAAACATAAAAACATAACTCGTTAAAAAAAATGTCCCGACAAAAGCGTTGGTTGATGCATAGACATGACTGTTATGAAAGTTTTTTCTTATAGCTAGTACAACAAATTTTCCAAGACTTTTTAAAATCATACTAACAAGTACGATGAAAAATTGTTTTTTCAAACATTCATAAACTGCTTGCGGGAAGCTATTGCCATGATAGTAGAAGCCAGCCAATACGAGTAGATTTACGATTAAATAGATCAGCAAGAACCAATGAATCTCTTTAAGGGCATTAGCATCAGTGATTTCTTCATAGTCAACGTGAATTCTTCCTTGAACAGCATGGCCAAATTTATAAATCCATTTGGGAATGTCTTTGCCTTTTTTAACCGCAACTACGAGTCTGATATAGAGATAGGTGGTAAAGGATAAGGATAGAAAGAAAAGAGCATAAAAGCCCAAAACAATACTAGTGAACATGACTATTTCCCCTATTTAACCTACAATAAAACAATTTCTTAGCTCCATTATAGCATTTTCTAGGGAAATAGAGCTAGAAATATCCATATGATACTAACAGATTCAAAGGAGAAAAATCATGGGAATGATTGCCAATTATCAATATTTACCAGACGATAAATTAAAACAAATAAAGCTACTTTCTAATGAGGAAAATGACTTGCTGGACTTGGCGGAGGATTATGCAGAAGAATTTGAAATTTTTCTGGATATCGATAAAATGTGGGATGTCTTGGTCTTTGTCTTGACAGGATTTAGTAGTTCAGAATTTTTGGATGACAATCCCTTGAGAGAAGCTGTTTTAGGGGTGACTCCTCTAGAGGATGTATCTGAATATATCGCCTATACTGAAAAAAAACAAGATAGCCGAGATCGTAGAAGCTCTAGAAAGTTTTGACATGGACAGAGCTATGACTGACTTTAGTATGGAAGCCTGTAAGAAAGCCGACTTGTATCCTGATATTTGGGATTATCTTGAGGAAGAGGAAGAAATCAAGGATGACATTTTAACCTGCTTTGTCAAAATGAAAGACTTTTACAATGAAATCTTAAACCACAAGGGGAATGTCTTAGTGACTATTTGTTAAGATTTTATGTCATCCATTAGGAAGGTGGTCAGATGAATCCATTTCTAGAAAAATACATTACATTAAAAAAGCAATACCTGGACCAAGATGGAAAGCCTTCAAGTGTCGCAGCCCTTTATGATTTGGCTGATGAATTAGCTAAGTCTGATGATTTAGAAGCGAAGAAAGACTTAGTTGACCTCTATGAGCAATTGGGTCTCTACATTAGTGCCTATAGCTTATTTACCGAAATTTTTGATAAACCAAATCGAAAACAGATAAAGAAACTGAGTCGTTTACAAGAAATGAGTCAGAGTCATGGAGATAGATTTGCCCTTCCTCGTTCCCTAACAAAAGAAGGGAAGAAGCAAAGGCAGGACTTGTTAAAAGACTTACCCCATTTTCTCTATCATCCAGATCCATTAGCTACAGGTTCATTTGTTGAAGGAGAAGCCAAGGTTTGCCCATCTTGTGGGAAAGAAAGCAATGTTTATTATACCCTTATACCTTATAGTATCGAAGAGATAGAACATCTCTGCCCAACTTGCATTGCAAACGGTCAAGCAGCCAAAAAATTCGATGCAGAATTTATCCAAGATGACGAGTGGCAGGGTGAATTGGATCCAGAAAAGAATCAGCTCTTTTTTTGTCAGACTCCAGGCTACTCTAGTTGGCAGGGATAATCTTGGCTTTCTTGTTGCCAAGATTATTGTGCTTACTTGGGTACAGTTGGCATTCGAGAATTAAAGGCCATGGGAATCGCTAAGCAAGTCTTGGCAGACTATGAAGCGCGTGAAGAATATCAAGAGGTAGAAGACTACTTGGTCAAAGATGGGTCTCTCTGTGGTTATTTGTTTAGATACCTCCATTGCCCAAAATACCAGATCTGGGTCGATGCAGATTAAATCGGAATGTGATTCGCTATGAAAATTAAAGAGAAGACTATGGAAGAACTAGAATTATTTGAAGCTGCCTCCAAAGATTTATTAGATACTATGCAGGGATTTAAAGACAATCTATCTGCTCAATTTTCCCTATTTGATAGTGATAACTGGCAGTATGATAAGGGATCGATAAAAGTTTGTAGGGCTGATGAGTCAGGATTCAAAAAAAGATGTAGGGTCGGAATCAGCTACAACTTGAAAGTCTCCCTATTAAACGAAGATGCCGAGCAAATCTGGCTACTGTTTAAAGACTGGTTCAATACTAGCAGATTGAGTCTAGTTGAAAGAAATCCTAATAATGAAGATTTGGGAAGATATGTCTTCTCAGCAAGTTCCTCTCTAGGTGATCAGGTAGATTGTTCAATTTATTTGCCCAATGAGTGGAATATCCCTCAGATTAGCCTTTCAGGCTATCTAACAGCTCGTTATAGGGCTTGTGATCTTGATAAATCGCAAGAATAAGATGGAGGTTTTTAGAGATGAGAAAGATTGATTGGGACAAGATAAAGACTCGTTTAGATGCCTTGCTGGTCCTGGATGAGTATCTGACAGATCCGAGTGAGGATTGGATCAAACTCGTGATTAAGACTGAGGAAGACTATGGACTCCGCTACCTTATTGACAATGGCTCTGGTGATTCTTTGGATGTGATTTTGACTGATAAAATGATCCTTATAAAAGGCTTGGATCATGAGAGTAGTTTAAGCCAGTTTGCTGCTGACGAGTGGAATCAAGATATCATCGATAGTTTTTATAAAGGACTGGATGAAAAGTATGTCTCACTTTATTCAGAAGACCAAAAAGATGAAACAACCTTCCTTTTTGATAGCTTTGAGAGATTTCATGAGTTTGTGACTGACTATTATTCAATCACAGTTGATGAGGACTTACTGAGAAAACTATACAAGGATGGCTTTCTTTCAGACCTAGAATTAAACCAATTAATCCAGGAGAATTAAGAGGTTTATCATGAGAGTGAACTATAAAAATACCCCTGAAAAATATCAAGCCATAGCAGAAAAAATCATCCCTGACTTACTTGATTTACTCAAAAGTTTAACCTTGTTAGAAGAGGAAATTTTTGAGCGTAACAGAGCACTGGATAAGGAAAAAGAAGGCCTTGGCATCCCATCAAATCAGCTTCATCCTTTGTGGAATGAACTTATGGATGACTATTTTCAGAGGCAAATGCAACTTTTAACTGGACGAGTGACACCACAATATCTTCAAAGAGGTCCTCGGAATTCTTATGCTTCCCCAAGTGAGTATAACTATGTTCAAACGAATGATTTTTCTGTCGATTTTATCATGACAAAAGCTGAAGAAGCAAGAATTATCACCCATTTTCAAGAAGCATTAGAAATGAAGCATCAGTTTGTTCTTAGATTGGTGGATGGAAATTGGCTACTTGATGAGAAATTTTACGGTTTTGAGGACGAGGAAACTTGGTATCTTGACTCACTTTGAGTAAGATAGCTTTGCTTTCCAACTGATATGAGAAAAAGGAGAAGTCCTATGAATTTTTTAAAAAATCTATTTGCTAGTAAGAAAGAAAAGTCAGAGAAGAAAAAACAACTTATCTTGTCCATGCCCCTCTTCAAAGGCCAGCAAGCCTATTCTTTAGACCAGGTTGTTCAGGAATTGAAATCTCACTGGGGACTTGAAATTTCTGAAGTTTCTGGGGATGATTCGAGTGCAACATTTATGATTGATGGTGCTCTCGTTGCTTTGGCATTGATGGATCTTCCTATCCCAAGTCAAGAATTTGAAGAATTGTATGCCTATTCTTACCTCTGGCAGGATGTTGAGAAGGAAACACAGGAGCACACACAACACGCCATTGTTTCTATTTTGTCTGACAATCTTTCGCCAGTAGAAACTTATTCCCTATTAACTAAAGTCAATGCCTCTATCCTAAAAACTAGTCAATCAGCTATTGGTATTTATCAGGGTTCTACCACCTTGCTCTTGCCCAAAGATCTTTATCTAGACCTAGCTGACCTTTTGAAAGAAGAAATGCTTCCTCTTCAACTCTGGATTTATATGGGAATTATCAACCAGGGAGATAAAACTAGTATTTACACTTATGGTTTGAAAGAGTTTGGAAAAACTGAGATTGAAATCATTGATTCTGTCATGGATAGCGATGACTTATATTATTTCCTCTTGTCTATTCTTCAGTATGTTTTAGGCAGTGATGTCACCTTAAAGGATGGTGAAACCATTGGCTTTTCAGAAGATCAAAAAATCAAAATCACTGAGTCAAAAGCTGTCTATTTGGAAGGAAATTCCTTGAAGTTAGAGGTTTAGACCATGATTTATAATTGAGTGTCCTTCCTAAATTGGGGATTTTATGAAGCGTGATATAAAAAAGTATTATCTCTACCGATTTCTGGTCTATAGATTTGAAAAACTCTCTTGTAAGAATCCAAGTCTCAAGGAAATAAAACCAGAGAAGAGAGAAAAAATCGTTCTAGAGGCTACTCGAACTAGTCAAAAGATTATTCTAGTCCTTGGAATTCTTTATGTTTTGCTAAATTCTGCTTTATTCATTTACCTAAGGCTCAGTGATTTCCAAAATCCTTTGTTTATGATGTATACTGACTACATCGACTATTTGGGTCAGCTGATAAACGGAGAATGGGGCGGTAGTTTGCGTCAAAAGAAAGCTAGTTTTTTGATGATTGCTCTACTGGCTTTGCCCATTGTGGTCATAGAAGGTGGCCCCTTCTTCTTGCTGGTCTTATTGATTGTGAATTGGGTGCTAAAGAGAAAGATAAGATTTGAGAGAGAACATAAAGGAGTAGAGAGCCATGGCTAGAACGGCGATAATAGGTACTTTAATAGTTTTTGCAATCTTTAATCTGCTACTTGGTCTGGGGTTTTATCTCTTTCTAAAAAAGAGGAAAGAGAACGGGCAGTCATTGTACGAAACCCCTGTAAATCAACAAACTCGAACAGAAAAACTGGGTTTAGGCGAGATTTTAGTCTACCTGACGTTGATTGCTATTGCAGGGATCTTTGCTTTTCAGGCCTTAAATAGAGGTGGTGTTGGGAATTCTATTTTAGCCAAAATGATTCTTCTCCCAGCCATAATGGCTCTTTTCAATGCAAGAAAAAGGACTGGAAAGTCATTACTTGCCCTCCTTATAACCTTTATGGTCTTTCTGGTAGGAGTCATGTTTAATCTCACGATTGGTTTGCCACCTCAAGCACCGATTTTGCAAATTAATGAAAGTAAAATCACGTTAGCAGAAACAAAAGCAAGTGATCTGATGGAAGCTGGATTTGATATCTATGTAAGACAAGGTGATGGTGGTAGCGACTCCGAAGACCTCCTGGCAGATGGCAATTTCCAAAAGTATGCAGGTGATAAAACAGTCACTATCGAAAAAGGCTTCAGACTTGATAGCAATGCTGTTCCCTACGCTCCCTATCTCTTTGCAAAAGATGGCATAGTTCTTGGGAGTATTTCCTTTTACGGGGCAGAAGATAAGGACGTGGTTCTAGAAGATTCTAAGGTTATTCAGGTTCGATTTAACAAGGATAGCATTGAAGCAGCTAAAGAACATTCTATAATTTTGAAATTGGATGAACTCGACTTGACTAGTCGACTGGATGTTCCACTTGTTCAAGAAACTTTTAAAAAGCATCTATGGTCAATCCCCCCATCAAATACAAGTGATGTCACTCAATTGTGGTATGGATTACAGTGGTCAAGTAACAGTGACTCTCTATTTTGGAATGAGTATTATAGTCTTATCCGTCTAGATGAAAATTATTTGATGACTGATTTTGAACTAGCTGCCAAAGTAGCGCGTGATGAGTAAATACGATTTTGAATAGTTAGCTTTGCTTATGCCTATCTAAAGGAATTAATTTAGGCTCTTTGTCAACTGTAGTGGGTTGAATAAAAACTAACATCTGGAGAGGACAATTGATGTCCTCTTCATTTTTATATTCAGAGCGATGAAAATTCGTTTCTTAAAGTTGTCAAAGTTCCGAAATCCAAAGGCATTTCGTTTGATAAGTTTAACGAGATTATTGGTCGCTTCCAATTTGGCGTTGGAATAGGGTAGTTGAAGGGCGTTGACAATTTTCTCTTTGTCCTTGAGAAATGTCTTAAAGACAGTCTGAAAAAGAGGATGAACCTGTTTAAGATTGTCCTCAATGAGTCCGAAAAATTTGTCTGGCTCCTTGTTCTGAAAGTGAAAAAGCAAGAGCTGATAGAGATTATAGTGGTGTCTCAAGTCTTCTGAATAGCTCAAAAGCTTGTCTAGAATCTCCTTATTTGTTAAGTGCATGCGAAAAGTAGGGCGATAAAAACGTTTATCACTTAGTTTACGACTATCCTGTTGAATGAGCTTCCAGTAGCGCTTGATAGCTTTGTATTCATGGGATTTTCTATCAAATTGATTCATGATTTGAACACGGACACGACTCATAGCACGGCTAAGATGTTGCACAATGTGAAAACGATCTAGAACGATTTTAGCATAAGGAAAAAGCTGTTTAGCCAAGTTATAGTAAGGACTAAACATATCCATAGTAATGATTTTCACCTGACAGCGAACCGCTCTATCGTAGCGAAGAAAGTGATTGCGGATGATAGCTTGTGTTCTGCCTTCAAGAACAGTGATGATGTTGAGATTATCAAAATCTTGTGCAATGAAACTCATTTTTCCCTTAGTGAAGGCATACTCGTCCCAGGACATAATCTCAGGAAGACGAGAAAAATCATGCTTAAAGTGGAAATCATTGAGCTTTCGAATGACAGTTGAAGTTGAAATGGATAGC
Source organism: Streptococcus sp. DTU_2020_1001019_1_SI_AUS_MUR_006 (assembly GCF_032340315.1). NCBI lineage: Bacteria > Bacillati > Bacillota > Bacilli > Lactobacillales > Streptococcaceae > Streptococcus > Streptococcus sp. DTU_2020_1001019_1_SI_AUS_MUR_006. The sequence goes on from NZ_CP135436.1 coordinate 1,477,732, forward strand.
TGATGGGCAATATCAGTCATAGAAGTCTTTTCAATTAACTTTTGCGCAATTTTTTGGTTGATAATACGAGGAATTTGATGATTCTTCTTGACGATAGAAGTCTCAGCGACCATCATTTTCGAGCAATGATAGCACTTGAATCGACGCTTTCTAAGGAGGATTCTAGTAGGCATACCAGTTGTTTCAAGATAAGGAATTTTCGACGGTTTTTGAAAGTCATATTTTTTCATTTGACTTCCACAATCAGGACAAGATAGAGCATCGTAGTCCAGTTTGGCGATGATTTCCTTGTGTGTATCCATATTGATGATATCTACAATCTTGATGTTTGGGTCTTTAATATCAAGGAGTTTTGTGATAAAATGTAATTGTTCCATATGAATCTTTCTAATGAGTTGTTTTGTCGCTTTTCATTATAGGTCATATGGGACTTTTTTTCTACAACAAAATAGGCTCCATAATATCTATAGGGGATTTACCCACTACAAATATTATAGAGCCTTAATTTATTTAGTTCCTTTTTTTGTTTTTTGATTTTAATTTAAAACGATTTCCATTTTGAAACTAAAGCAATTTCACGAACAAAATATTAAATTATTTAAAAAAAGTTTCTAAAAATACTTTACAAGTATCTGAAAACATGATATAGTAATAAAGCTTAGAAAATGAGATGATGTTTTCTAGCAAATATAAACCCGAGTAAAAAATGCCTACGGACAGGCAGGGTTGAATGCCGAAGCGTGGTTGAAAAACCACATTATTGATAGGGTTAAAAGCCTACTTTTATAAGTTGATGTTAGGACACTTGTCCTAATTCATAAATTTTTAGTGTGGTGAAAGCACACGTCATCTTGTGAAACGATCAATAAAGTACGTAATATTTGCTACTAGAGAGTTAGGAAACATCAGGAACAGACATACTCAACAGAAACAAACATAAAAACGTCAGAAGATTGCAGAGCAGGTGAAATCCTGCTCTTTTTTCATGAGTCAACCTTTAGTTCCTTAGTTTTCATAAGGTTCTAAAAATATGGAGAGGAGTATGTCTTGAAGGAGTTAGATCAAAACCAAGCCCCAATTTATGAGGCCATGGTGAAGTTACGCAAGAAAAGGATTGTTCCCTTTGATGTTCCAGGTCACAAGCGTGGACGGGGAAATCCAGAACTTGTCGAACTGTTAGGTGAAAAATGTGTTGGCATTGATGTCAATTCGATGAAACCCTTGGATAATTTAGGCCATCCCATTTCGATTATTCGGGATGCAGAGGAGCTGGCGGCTGATGCTTTTGGAGCAGCCCATGCCTTTCTAATGATTGGGGGAACAACTTCATCGGTGCAGACTATGATTCTTTCTACCTGCAAGGCTGGAGATAAGATTATTCTGCCACGAAATGTCCATAAATCTGCTATTAATGCGTTGGTTCTATGTGGTGCCATTCCCATCTATATCGAGATGAGTGTGGATCCTAAGATTGGTATCGCTTTAGGTCTTGAAAATGACCGAGTAGCCCAGGCCATAAAGGACCATCCAGATGCTAAGGCTATTTTGATTAACAATCCTACTTACTATGGAATTTGTTCAGACCTCAAGGGTTTAACGGAAATGGCTCATGAAGCTGGCATGATGGTTTTAGTGGATGAAGCCCACGGGGCGCATTTGCATTTTACAGATAAACTTCCAATTTCTGCTATGGACGCAGGGGCTGATATGGCAGCAGTCTCCATGCATAAGTCTGGTGGGAGTTTGACACAAAGTTCGCTTCTTTTAATCGGGGAGCAGATGAATCCTGAGTACGTTCGTCAGATTATCAACCTGACCCAGTCAACATCCGCCTCTTACTTGTTGATGGCTAGTTTGGATATTTCACGTCGCAACTTGGCCCTTCGTGGTAAAGAGTCGTTTGAGAAAGTCATTGAGCTATCAGAGTATGCTCGTCGTGAAATCAATGCTATCGGTGGCTACTATGCCTATTCAAAAGAGTTAATAGACGGAGTGTCCGTTTGCGATTTTGACGTGACCAAGTTGTCAGTTTACACTCAGGGTATTGGCTTAACAGGTATCGAGGTTTATGACCTCCTGCGAGATGAATACGACATTCAGATTGAGTTTGGTGATATTGGTAATATCTTGGCCTATATTTCCATCGGCGACCGCATCCAAGACATTGAACGATTAGTTGGTGCTTTAGCAGATATCAAGAGACTATACTCACGAGATGGGAAGGACTTGATAGCTGGAGAATATATCCAGCCCGAGTTAGTGCTGTCTCCACAAGAAGCCTTCTATTCAGAGAGAAAAAGTTTGTCTTTAGACGAATCTGTTGGACAAGTCTGTGGGGAATTTGTCATGTGCTATCCTCCAGGAATCCCTATCTTGGCTCCTGGAGAACGTATTACACGAGAAATTGTAGACTATATCCAATTTGCCAAGGAACGTGGTTGCTCCCTCCAAGGGACGGAAGATCCTGAGGTCAATCACATCAACGTCATTAAGAGAAAGGAGAACTAGATGGATTTATGGTTTTCTGAAGTTCATACTCCAGATGTGAAATTGTCCCTGAGAACAGCCAAGCAACTCTACGCTGGTAAAAGTGAATGGCAGGATATCGAAGTCTTGGATACGCCAGCTTTTGGAAAAATTTTGATTTTGAATGGGCATGTCTTGTTCTCAGATGCGGATGATTTTGTCTACAATGAAATGACCGTTCATGTTCCCATGGCTGTGCATCCCAATCCCAAGAAAGTTTTGGTAATAGGGGGTGGTGACGGTGGTGTTGCCCAAGTATTAACACTCTATCCTGAATTGGAACAAATCGATATCGTGGAACCAGATGAGATGCTAGTTGAGGTTTGTCGTGAGTATTTCCCAGATTTTGCTGCAGGGCTAGATGATCCTCGTGTTACCATTTACTACCAAAATGGGCTACGCTTTTTGCGAAACTGTGAAGATGATTACGATATTATCATCAACGATGCCACTGATCCATTTGGACATACGGAAGGGCTCTTTACCAAGGAATTTTACGGCAACAGTTACAGAGCCTTGAAAGAAGACGGCATCATGATTTACCAGCATGGGAGTCCCTTCTTTGACGAGGATGAGTCGGCTTGCCGTAGTATGCATCGCAAGGTCAATCAAGCCTTTCCAATCAGTCGGGTCTATCAGGCCCATATTCCAACTAGCCCAGCTGGCTATTGGTTGTTTGGATTTGCATCGAAAAAATACCACCCTGTCAAAGATTTTGACAAGGAAGGCTGGAAAAAACGCCAGCTTTTCACAGAATACTACACTGCAAACTTGCACGTGGGAGCCTTTATGTTGCCCAAGTATGTTGAGGACATTTTAGAAGAAGAGGAAGGAAAAAAATGAGTCGTTTACTAGTTATTGGATGCGGGGGCGTTGCCCAAGTTGCTATTTCAAAGATTTGTCAAGATAGCGAAACCTTTACAGAGATTATGATTGCTAGCCGTACCAAGTCAAAATGTGATGACTTGAAGGCTAAACTGGAAGGCAAAACAAGTACAAAGATTGAGACAGCTGCACTTGATGCTGACAAGGTAGAAGAAGTGATTGCCCTGATTGAAAGCTACAAGCCAGAAGCCGTTTTGAACGTAGCACTACCATATCAAGATTTAACCATTATGGACGCATGTTTGGCGACTGGAGTTCACTATATCGATACAGCTAACTACGAAGCCGAGGATACGGAAGATCCAGAATGGCGAGCTATTTATGAAAAACGTTGCAAGGAACTTGGTTTTACAGCCTACTTTGACTACTCATGGCAGTGGGCTTATCAGGAGAAATTCAAAGAAGCTGGCTTGACAGCTCTGCTTGGTTCTGGTTTTGACCCAGGTGTGACTAGTGTCTTTTCAGCTTACGCCCTTAAACATTATTTTGATGAAATCCATTATATCGACATTTTAGACTGTAATGGTGGTGACCACGGTTATCCATTTGCAACAAACTTTAACCCAGAAATCAATCTCCGCGAGGTTTCTGCGCCAGGTTCTTACTGGGAAGATGGAAAATGGGTCGAAGTTGAAGCCATGTCTATCAAGCGCGAGTACGATTTCCCTCAGGTTGGACAAAAAGACATGTATCTCCTTCATCACGAAGAAATTGAATCATTAGCGAAAAACATTCCAGGTGTCAAACGCATTCGTTTCTTTATGACCTTTGGTCAATCTTACTTGACGCACATGAAATGTTTGGAAAATGTCGGTCTCCTCCGTACAGATACTATTAACTTCAATGGACAAGAAATCGTTCCAATCCAATTCTTGAAAGCCTTGCTTCCAGATCCAGCCAGCCTTGGTCCACGCACTGTTGGTAAAACCAATATCGGATGTATCTTTACAGGTGTCAAAGATGGCGTTGAAAAGACCATCTACATCTACAATGTCTGCGACCATCAGGAATGTTACGCAGAAGTTGGTTCGCAAGCCATTTCGTACACGACTGGAGTTCCAGCCATGATAGGGACAAAATTGGTTATGAACGGTACTTGGAAACAACCAGGAGTTTACAACCTTGAAGAATTAGATCCAGATCCATTTATGGAAGCTTTGAATGAGTATGGTTTGCCTTGGGTTGTGGTTGAAAATCCACAAATGGTGGACTAATGAAATTAGAAAATGTACCAACACCAGCTTATGTTATTGACTTGGCAAAGTTAGAAGCCAACTGTCGCATTCTACAATATGTACAAGAAGAAGCTGGCTGCAAGATTTTGCTTGCCCAGAAGGCATATTCTCTTTACAAAACCTATCCCTTGATTAGCCAGTATCTCTCTGGGACTACTGCCAGTGGTCTTTATGAAGCCAAATTGGCAAGGGAAGAATTTCCTGGTGAAGTCCATGTCTTTGCACCTGCTTTCAAAGATTCAGACTTGGAAGAATTACTTGAAATTACTGACCACATTAGACTTCCTGCGAAACTAGAATCCTAGTTCACGATTGATAATGCCAGTAATCAAATTCATTCGTAATCCAAACCGTTTGCGTCGATTTCGATAGGTTGTTGAAAATATTTTAAACGTTTTTACTTTGGCAAAAATATTCTCAACCTTGATTCTCTCTTTAGATAGCGCATGGTTATAGGATTTATCTTCAAGAGTTAGTGGCTTAAGTTTGCTTGATTTCCTCGGAGTTTGCGCTTGTGAATACATCTTCATGAGTCCTTGATAACCACTGTCAGCCAAGATTTTACCAGCTTGTCCGATATTTCTGCGACTCATTTTGAACAATTTCATATCGTGGCAATAGTTCACTGCAATATCCAAAGAAACAATTCTCCCTTGGCTTGTGACAATCGCTTGAGCCTTCATAGCATGGCATTTCTTTTTACCAGAATAATTGGCTAGTTGATTTTTTTAGGACGATTTATTTTTACCTCTGTTGCATCCACAATCACCGTATCCTCAGCACTAAGATGAGTTTTTGAAATCGTAAAGCCACTTTGAATAAGAGTTGATTCAACCCATTGACTCCGACGAATTAAGTTGCTTTCGTGAATGCCAAAATCAGCCGCAATTTGTTCATAAGTACGGTATTCGCGCATGTATTGAAGAGTAGCCATGAGGAGATCTTCTAAGCTTAACTTAGGGGTCCGTCCACCTTTTGCGTGTTTACGTTGATAAGCTGTTTTTAATACGGCTAACATCTCTTCAAAAGTAGTGCGCTGAACACCAACAAGGCGTTTAAAGCGTGCATCAGTTAATGGTTTACTTACTTCATAATTCATAGTTTTATTGTATCATATTTTGTTTCGCAGGAAGTCTATTGTCTTTAACTCTGAGAGACAGTTGCGTAAGCATGGTTCGCGTTGTCGTGAGGCTGGTATCAGTATAGGTCTCCGTATCAATCCCCAATGTTCAACTCAGGGTGATCACGCGCTCTATGACCCCTGTGCACCAGGTTCTCGTTTTGGCGTGACACTAGATAAAATTCCTAGTGATTTGTTGGATTTGGTGGATGGTCTTCATTTTCACACCCTTTGTGAGCAAGGTTCGGATGATTTAGAGACAACTTTGAAAGCAGTAGAAGCGCAATTTGGAACGTATTTGCATCAGGTCAAATGGCTCAATATGGGGGGCGGACACCACATCACAAGAGAAGGTTACGATGTGGATTTGCTGATTTCAGAAATCAAGCGTATCCGAGAAACTTACAATCTTGAAATCTATATCGAGCCGGGTGAAGCCATTGCACTCAATGCGGGTTATCTAGCAACTGAGGTATTAGATATTGTAGAAAACGGTATGGAAAGCTTGGTTTTAGATGCCTCTGCGACCTGCCATATGCCTGATGTACTTGAGATGCCCTATCGTCCACCTTTGAGAAATGGCTTTGAGGCACAGGAAAAAGCCCATACTTATAGACTTTCTTCCAATACATGTCTGACAGGCGATGTGATTGGTGATTATAGTTTTGAAAATCCTGTTGAGATTGGAGATAGACTTTACTTTGAGGACATGGCTATTTACTCATTTGTTAAAAATAATACCTTTAATGGTATTGGATTGCCAAGTCTCTATCTCATGGACGATCAGGGTGACTGTAGCTTAGTCAAAGCCTTCGGCTATCAAGATTTTAAAGGGAGATTATCATGATGGACAGTCCCAAAAAATTAGGCTATCGTATGCCAGCAGAGTACGAACCACATCATGGTACCCTCATGATATGGCCGACTCGACCAGGTTCATGGCCTTTTCAAGGAAAAGCTACTAAAGCAGCATTTAGCCAGATTATTAATACCATAGCAGAAGGGGAAAGAGTCTATCTTTTGGTAGAGCAAGATTATCTATCTGAAGCCCAATCTTATCTTGGAGACAAGGTTGTTTATCTATATATTCCTACCAATGATGCCTGGGCGCGTGATACGGGTCCGACTATTCTTGTCAATGATGAAGGCCAGAAATTAGCCGTGGATTGGTCTTTCAATGCTTGGGGTGGTGCTGTAGATGGTCTCTACCAAGACTATGAATATGATGACCAAGTAGCCAGTCATTTTGCCGAGGCCTTGGAAATGCCTGTTTATGATGCTAAACCTTTTGTCCTAGAAGGCGGAGCGATACATAGCGATGGCCAAGGAACCATTCTTGTGACTGAAAGTTGCTTGCTTAGTCCCGGTCGCAATCCTCATCTAAGTAAAGAGGAAATTGAGAATACCTTATTAGAGAGCCTTGGAGCTGAAAAAGTTATCTGGCTTCCTTATGGTATTTATCAGGACGAAACCAATGAACACGTTGACAATGTTGCAGCCTTTGTTGGTCCTGCAGAACTTGTCTTGGCTTGGACGGACGACGAAAGCGATCCTCAATATGCCATGTCAGAAGCTGATTTAGCGCTTTTAGAAAAGGAAACAGATGCAAAAGGTCGTCACTTCACCATTCATAAATTGCCTATCCCTGCAGTTCGACAAGTTGTGACAGAAGAAGATCTTCCTGGTTATTCCTACGAAGAAGGTGAAGAAGAGCGATACGCAGGTGAACGACTAGCAGCTTCCTACGTGAACTTTTATATCGCCAACCAGGCAGTCCTTGTTCCCCAGTTTCAAGATAAAAACGATCAAGTAGCCTTAGATATCCTCAGTAAGTGTTTTCCAGACCGTAAAGTTGTCGGAATTCCAGCCAGAGATATTCTCTTAGGTGGTGGCAATATCCACTGTATCACCCAACAAATCCCAGAATAGGAGAAAAAGATGAGAAATGTAAGAGTTGCAGCCATTCAGATGCAATGCGCTAAGGATGTGGCAACAAATATTCAAACAGCAGAGCGTTTAGTACGTCAGGCTGCAGAACAAGGTGCACAAATTATTCTTTTACCCGAATTATTTGAACGTCCATACTTTTGTCAGGAACGTCAGTATGACTACTACCAGCATGCCCAATTTGTAGCAGAAAATACTGCCATTCAGCATTTTAAGGTGATTGCTAAGGAACTACAGGTCGTTTTACCAATCAGTTTCTATGAAAAAGATGGTAATGTCTTATACAATTCCATTGCTATCATTGATGCAGATGGAGAAGTGCTTGGCGTTTATCGGAAAACCCACATACCAGATGACCATTATTATCAGGAGAAATTCTTTTTCACACCTGGAAATACTGGTTTCAAGGTCTGGGACACTCGCTACGCCAAGATTGGTATCGGGATCTGTTGGGATCAATGGTTCCCTGAAACTGCCCGTTGTCTTGCACTAAATGGAGCAGAATTACTCTTTTATCCGACAGCTATTGGTTCGGAGCCGATTTTGGATACTGATAGTTGTGGTCATTGGCAACGTACCATGCAAGGGCATGCAGCAGCAAATATTGTGCCAGTTATCGCAGCAAATCGTTATGGTTTAGAAGAAGTCACTCCTTGCGAGGAAAATGGAGGACAAAGTTCCAGTCTAAACTTCTACGGTTCATCCTTTATGACCGATGAAACAGGAGCTATTTTAAGTCAAGCCGAACGACAAGATGAAGCAATCCTCATAGCTACTTATGACCTCGACAAGGGAGCAAATGAGCGACTTAACTGGGGTCTCTTTAGAGACAGAAGACCAGACATGTATAAAGATATTGTGAAATGACAAAAAGCGGCTCTATAATATTTGTAGTGGGTAAATCCCCTATGGATATTATGGAGCCTATTTTTGTGTAGAAAAAAAGTCCCATATGACCTATAATGAAAAGCGACTAAACAACTCATTAGAAAGATTCATATGGAACAATTACATTTTATCACAAAACTACTCGATATCAAAGACCCAAACATCAAAATTCTAGATATTATCAATATGGATACTCACAAAGAAATCATCGCTAAACTGGATTATGAGGCTCCATCTTGTCCTGATTGCGGAAGTCAAATGAAGAAATATGACTTCCAAAAACCGTCGAAAATTCCTTACCTCGAAACGACTGGTATGCCTACTAGAATCCTCCTTAGAAAACGCCGTTTCAAATGCTATCAGTGCTCGAAAATGATGGTCGCCGTGACCTCTCTCGTCAAGAAAAATCACCAAATTCCTCGTATTATCAATCAAAAAATTGCGCAAAAATTGATTGAAAAGACTTCTATGACTGATATTGCCCATCAGCTTTCCATTTCAACTTCAACTGTCGTTCGCAAGCTCAATGACTTCCGTTTTAAACATGACTTTAGCCGACTTCCTGAGATTATGTCTTGGGACGAGTATGCCTTTACCAAGGGAAAGATGAGTTTTATCGCACAAGATTTTGACAATCTCAACATTATCACCGTGCTTGAAGGTAGAACCCAGACTATCATCCGAAATCACTTTCTGCGCTACGATAGAGCCGTTCGCTGTCAGGTGAAAATAATTACTATGGATATGTTTAGTCCTTACTATAACTTGGCTAAACAGCTTTTTCCATGTGCTAAAATCGTTCTAGATCGCTTTCACATTATCCAACATCTTAGCCGTGCTATGAGTCGTGTCCGTGTTCAAATCATGAATCAATTTGAGCGAAAATCTCATGAATACAAGGCTATCAAGCGCTATTGGAAACTCATCCAACAAGATAGCCGTAAACTGAGTGATAAACGTTTTTATCGCCCTACTTTTCGCATGCACTTAACGAATAAAGAGATTCTAGACAAGCTTTTGAGCTATTCAGAAGACTTGAAACACCACTATAATCTCTATCAACTCTTGCTTTTTCACTTCCAGAATAAAGAAGCTGACAAATTTTTCGGACTTATTGAGGACAATCTGAAGCAGGTTCATCCTCTTTTTCAGACTGTCTTTAAGACATTTCTCAAGGACAAAGAGAAAATTGTCAACGCCCTTCAATTGCCCTATTCCAACGCTAAATTGGAAGCGACTAATAATCTCATTAAACTCATCAAACGAAATGCTTTTGGTTTTAGGAACTTTGACAACTTTAAGAAACGAATTTTTATCGCTCTGAATATAAAAATGGAGAGGACAACGATTGTCCTCTCCAGATGTTAGCTTTTATTCAACCCACTACAGTTGACAAAGAGCCCAAAAAGCCTCCAAGAGGCTTTTTTCTGTAGATACTATAATAATTTTTTGATAATGTCCTAGGATTCTGATAAAATGGGGTATAAGAAGTTTTAAAATTTTGTATGTCAGATTTTTAAAATTGAAACATTTTGAGAGGTAAAATATGATTACAGGCGAATTAAAGAATAAGATTGATCAATTGTGGGAAATGTTATGGACAGAGGGAAATGCGAATCCTTTGACTAACATCGAGCAATTGACTTATCTTTTATTTATGAAGGATTTGGACAGAGTTGAACTTGAACGAGAAAATGATGCTGAATTTCTAGGTATTCCCTTTGAGGGAATTTTCCCAAAAGATAAACCCGAATATCGTTGGTCAACCTTTAAGAACTTAGGAGATGCGCAAGAAGTTTATCGCCTGATGTCACAAGAGATTTTTCCATTTATTAAGAATCTGAAAGGGGATACTGACGATACAGCTTTTTCACGTTATATGCGTGAAGCGATTTTTCAAATCAATAAACCTGCTACACTCCAAAAAGTAATTTCTATATTGGATGAATTTCCAACTAAAGGATCGGATATGGAGTTTTATAGTGACAAACAAAGTATAAATGATATTGGAGACATTTACGAGTATCTATTGTCAAAATTATCTCAGGCAGGGGCAAATGGTCAATTTCGTACTCCTCGTCATATCATTGATATGATGGTTGAGCTCATGCAACCGACAATTAAGGATATTATTTCAGATCCTGCCATGGGGTCTGCAGGATTTTTAGTTTCTGCAAGTCGCTACCTAGACCGAAGAAAAGAAGAGTGGCAAACAAATATTGACAGTGTAAAGCATTTCCACAATACTATGTTTCATGGGAATGATACAGATACGACAATGTTGAGACTTGGGGCTATGAACATGATGCTCCATGGGGTTGAGAATCCACAAATTAGCTATCTAGACTCGCTTTCTCAAGATAACGAAGAAGCTGATAAATATACTCTAGTTTTAGCCAATCCACCTTTCAAAGGATCTCTTGATTATGATTCAACCTCTGGCGATTTGTTGGCTACGATTAAGACTAAGAAGACAGAGTTGCTTTTCCTTGCCCTTTTCTTACGCACTTTGAAGCCAGGTGGACGTGCAGCTGTTATTGTACCGGACGGTGTCCTCTTTGGTTCCTCTAAAGCTCATAAAGGGATTCGTCAGGAAATCGTTGAGTATCATAAACTAGATGCAGTTATTTCGATGCCAAGTGGTGTTTTCAAGCCTTATGCAGGAGTTTCAACGGCTATACTTATCTTCACTAAGACTGGAAATGGTGGGACGGATAAGGTTTGGTTTTACGATATGAAAGCAGACGGTCTGAGTTTAGATGATAAACGCCAACCTATCAACGAAAATGATATTCCAGATATTATTCAACGATTCCATCAATTAGAGAAAGAAGTAGAACGCAAGAGAACAGATCAGTCCTTCTTTGTTCCAGTTGATGAGATTAAGGAAAATGATTTTGATCTGTCCATCAATAAATACAAAGAAATCGAGTATGAAAAAGTTGAGTATGAACCAACAGAAGTCATTTTAAAGAAAATCAATGATCTAGAAAAAGAAATTCAAGCTGGCTTAGCAGAGTTAGAAGAATTACTAAAGTAGGGAGATGCATGTATGAAAAAAGTGAAGTTGGGGGAAGTTTGTGAGATTTTAAATGGATTTGCCTTCAAGAGTTTGCTATATGTTAACGAAGGCATTCGTATTATAAGAATAACTAATGTTCAAAAAGGATACATCGAAGATAGTGACCCAAAATACTATCCAATTGAATATAGAAATTCAATCGAGAAGTATATTTTAAAAGAAAATGATTTGCTTATGTCTTTAACAGGAAATGTTGGACGAGTAGGATTAATAAGTAAAACTATGCTTCCTGCTGCATTAAATCAACGGGTTGCCTGTTTAAGAACTATTGATAGTTTAATTTCCAAAGAATATGTATTTCAATTTCTTAATTCAGATCTGTTTGAACAGTCAGCAATAAGAAGTTCTAATGGTGTTGCTCAAAAAAATTTAAGTACAGATTGGTTAAAAAAAGTAGAAATTACTTATCCTTCAGTTGAGCAACAAAAGTTGATTACTAGTACGTTAAATTTGATTGAACGATTAATTTGCTGTCGTAAAGAACAAAATAAAAAATTGAACGAGCTCGCCAAATCCCGATATTTCGAGGAGGTGGTTGCATGAAGAAAGTGAAACTAGGTGAAATTTGTGAGATACAAGCAGGAGGTACTCCTTCAAGAAATAAGCAAGAATTTTGGGTTCAAGGTAATATACCTTGGGTAAAAATAAAAGATATAAACTCAAAATACATCTCTAAAGTTGAAGAACATATTACAGATTTAGGGTTGCGGTTTTCCTCTGCAAAATTATTTTCAAGAGGTACGATATTGTATACTATTTTTGCTACTATTGGTGAAGTAGCTATATTAGATATTGATGCTGCAACAAATCAGGCTATAGCAGGTTTACATTTAAAGTCTGAAAAAGTATTAAAAGAATATCTTTATTTTTTCCTTCTTTCTATTAAAAATAGAGTAAGAAACGATAGTAGAGGAGTGGCTCAGAATAACATTAATTTAACGTACTTAAAAAATATAGAGGTCCCTATTGTTGAAAATAGTATTCAGCAAGAAATTTGTAATAATTTAACTAAAATAAATCAAATAATTACTCTACGTAATCAGCAACTCATAGAACTCTCAAACCTTGTAAAATCCCGATTTAACGAGATGTTTGAAGATTATCCTGACTCAGTATTCTTAGATACATATATAAAAGAACTGAGAGCAGGTAAAAGTTTAGCTGGTGAGGAAAATAATAAGAATAGACTTCCTGCGAAACAAAATATGATACAATAAAACTATGAATTATGAAGTAAGTAAACCATTAACTGATGCACGCTTTAAACGCCTTGTTGGTGTTCAGCGCACTACTTTTGAAGAGATGTTAGCCGTATTAAAAACAGCTTATCAACGTAAACACGCAAAAGGTGGACGGACCCCTAAGTTAAGCTTAGAAGATCTCCTCATGGCTACTCTTCAATACATGCGCGAATACCGTACTTATGAACAAATTGCGGCTGATTTTGGCATTCACGAAAGCAACTTAATTCGTCGGAGTCAATGGGTTGAATCAACTCTTATTCAAAGTGGCTTTACGATTTCAAAAACTCATCTTAGTGCTGAGGATACGGTGATTGTGGATGCAACAGAGGTAAAAATAAATCGTCCTAAAAAAATCAACTAGCCAATTATTCTGGTAAAAAGAAATGCCATGCTATGAAGGCTCAAGCGATTGTCACAAGCCAAGGGAGAATTGTTTCTTTGGATATTGCAGTGAACTATTGCCACGATATGAAATTGTTCAAAATGAGTCGCAGAAATATCGGACAAGCTGGTAAAATCTTGGCTGACAGTGGTTATCAAGGACTCATGAAGATGTATTCACAAGCGCAAACTCCGAGGAAATCAAGCAAACTTAAGCCACTAACTCTTGAAGATAAATCCTATAACCATGCGCTATCTAAAGAGAGAATCAAGGTTGAGAATATTTTTGCCAAAGTAAAAACGTTTAAAATATTTTCAACAACCTATCGAAATCGACGCAAACGGTTTGGATTACGAATGAATTTGATTACTGGCATTATCAATCGTGAACTAGGATTCTAGTTTCGCAGGAAGTCTAATAAAGTATTAAAAACAGGAGCTGTATCGTACGATTATTTTAATTCCTCTGAAGTAAAAAATTTACCAATTGACTATATTCCCTTAGATGAACATAAAGTTGAAATAGGGGATGTAATTATTAGTCGTATGAACACTTCTGAACTAGTTGGGGCTGCTGGGTATGTTTGGGCTATCAATAGTGATAATATATATTTGCCAGATAGATTATGGAAGGTTATTCTGAATGATCGAGTAAATCCAGTTTTCTTATGGAAGCTTATTACAAATGAGAAAACAAAATTAAAAATTAAGAGAATTTCCTCTGGAACTAGTGGGAGTATGAAAAATATTTCGAAATCAAAATTTTTACAAATTAGAGTCCCCCTCCCCCCTCTTTCCCTCCAAAACGAGTTCGCAGACTTTGTGGCTCAGGTAGACAAATCACAATTGGCAATTCAAAAATCACTAGAAGAACTTGAAACTTTGAAGAAATCTCTCATGCAGGAGTATTTTGGCTGATATTCTGTCATTGTAATTACGGTAATTATTTGTTATAATACTTCAAAGGAGGAAATCAGATGGTAGTAAAAACAAGAAAGCAAGGAAATTCAATCACCATCACCATTCCAAGCGAATTCAATATTCCAAGTGGTGTTAAATACGAAGCAAAATTGTTACCAAGTGGTGAAATTATCTTTACTCCCGAAGAGTCTGGACATCAGATTTCTTATGTATCTGATGATGCCTTTGACTTAAATTTAGACAAAATTTTTGACGAATACGATGATGTTTTCAAAGCTTTGGTGGAAAAATGACAGTCTATCTAACAGAAAGGCAAATTGAAAAAATCAATGCTTTAGCAATTCAACGGTATTCACCTAATGAAAAAATTCAAACGGTTAGTCCTTCTGCCTTAAATATGATTGTCAATTTACCAGAACAATTTGTCTTCGGTAAACCTCTTTATCCAACAATTTTTGATAAGGCAACGATACTATTTGTCCAATTGATCAAGAAGCATGTTTTTGCCAACGCTAATAAACGAACTGCTTTCTTTGTTTTGGTGAAATTTCTACAGTTAAATGGTTATCGTTTTTCTGTAACAGTTGAAGAAGCGGTCGATATGTGTGTAACTATCGCAGTAGAATCCTTAACAGATGAAAAGTTGTCTAGCTACACCAAATGGATCTCAGAACATTCATTTAGAGCTAATGGCCAAATTTAAGCTTGGATATTTAAATCCTATAAGTAAAAAAGGCTCTTTGTCAACTGTAGTGGGTTGAATAAAAACTAACATCTGGAGAGGACAATTGATGTCCTCTTCATTTTTATATTCAGAGCGATGAAAATTCGTTTCTTAAAGTTGTCAAAGTTCCGAAATCCAAAGGCATTTCGTTTGATAAGTTTAACGAGATTATTGGTCGCTTCCAATTTGGCGTTGGAATAGGGTAGTTGAAGGGCGTTGACAATTTTCTCTTTGTCCTTGAGAAATGTCTTAAAGACAGTCTGAAAAAGAGGATGAACCTGTTTAAGATTGTCCTCAATGAGTCCGAAAAATTTGTCTGGCTCCTTGTTCTGAAAGTGAAAAAGCAAGAGCTGATAGAGATTATAGTGGTGTCTCAAGTCTTCTGAATAGCTCAAAAGCTTGTCTAGAATCTCCTTATTTGTTAAGTGCATGCGAAAAGTAGGGCGATAAAAACGTTTATCACTTAGTTTACGACTATCCTGTTGAATGAGCTTCCAGTAGCGCTTGATAGCTTTGTATTCATGGGATTTTCTATCAAATTGATTCATGATTTGAACACGGACACGACTCATAGCACGGCTAAGATGTTGCACAATGTGAAAACGATCTAGAACGATTTTAGCATAAGGAAAAAGCTGTTTAGCCAAGTTATAGTAAGGACTAAACATATCCATAGTAATGATTTTCACCTGACAGCGAACCGCTCTATCGTAGCGAAGAAAGTGATTGCGGATGATAGCTTGTGTTCTGCCTTCAAGAACAGTGATGATGTTGAGATTATCAAAATCTTGTGCAATGAAACTCATTTTTCCCTTAGTGAAGGCATACTCGTCCCAGGACATAATCTCAGGAAGACGAGAAAAATCATGCTTAAAGTGGAAATCATTGAGCTTTCGAATGACAGTTGAAGTTGAAATGGATAGCTGATGGGCAATATCAGTCATAGAAGTCTTTTCAATTAACTTTTGCGCAATTTTTTGGTTGATAATACGAGGAATTTGATGATTCTTCTTGACGATAGAAGTCTCAGCGACCATCATTTTCGAGCAATGATAGCACTTGAATCGACGCTTTCTAAGGAGGATTCTAGTAGGCATACCAGTTGTTTCAAGATAAGGAATTTTCGACGGTTTTTGAAAGTCATATTTTTTCATTTGACTTCCACAATCAGGACAAGATAGAGCATCGTAGTCCAGTTTGGCGATGATTTCCTTGTGTGTATCCATATTGATGATATCTACAATCTTGATGTTTGGGTCTTTAATATCAAGGAGTTTTGTGATAAAATGTAATTGTTCCATATGAATCTTTCTAATGAGTTGTTTTGTCGCTTTTCATTATAGGTCATATGGGACTTTTTTTCTACAACAAAATAGGCTCCATAATATCTATAGGGGATTTACCCACTACAAATATTATAGAGCCGTAAAAAATAGATAAAGAGACAATATTAGAATTCTGTAATTCAGAAAACTAATATTGTCTCTTTTTATTGAAATAATGAAAGTGAGAATATATGGAAACAAAAGTGACAATCATCATTCAAGAAATGCTACCCCTTTTAAACAATGCACAATTACTAGCATTACGGGAGAGTTTAGAGCGTCATTTAGTGAGTGGTGTAAATCAACAGAAGTATACGAATAATTCCTTGTTAGCCTTGTTTATTACTGCTAAACAGGTGGAGGGTTGTAGTGCAAAAACCATTTGTTATTATCAAAGGACCATTGAAAATTTATTTACAAGCATAAAGCAGTCTGTAACACAACTGACAACAGATGATTTGAGAAGTTATCTAGCACAGTATCAGTCAGAAAAAGATTGCAGTAAAGCAAATTTGGACAATATCCGACGCATCCTGTCTTCGTTTTTTGCTTGGCTTGAGCAGGAGGAATATATCATCAAAAATCCTATTCGACGGATAAAAAAGATTAAGACCGAACAAACTGTGAAAGAAACTTATACTGATGAACATCTTGAAATCATGCGAGACAATTGTGAAAACTTAAGGGATTTAGCAATGATCGATCTGCTAGCTTCA